>DIXN01000070.1 GCA_002428705.1 Desulfovibrio sp. UBA6079 | reverse complement strand
TTGATTAATGTCGACAGGCCCTAGCCCTTGTGTGGCCCGCGCCGGCCGGTAAGCAGGAGCGAGACCAGGGGCACTGCCGCTCCGGCCATGGCCATCCGGCCGATGATGGCGGGCTTGGAGTCCCAGTCCAGGGAGATGAAGGTCATGGCCAGGACGCCGCAGGTGGAGAAGACGAAGGTCAGAAGCGACGAGGCCGAGCCCACGTCCGTGTCCACGGTCTCCAGCGTCATGTGGTTGCTGAGCGGGCGGCTCAAGCCCAGGCAGAAGGAGATGCCGAACATGGGCAGGGCGAAGAGGATCGGCGTGGCCCCGGAGGTGAGGACGAGGGCCGCGCCAGAGGTCAGCATGCCGGCAAGCGAGAAGTGGAGGATGCGCGTCGGCGAGAAGTCCACGCACAGGCGCGAGCAGAGCAGCGACCCGAGCATGAGGGCCAGGGCGTTGAAGCCGAAGTACAGGCCGTAGACCTGCTCGCTCACGCCGAAGCCGCTGACGTAGATGTCGGCCGAGCCGGCGATGAAGGCCGAGAAGCCGATGACCATGACCGAGAAGGAGAAGGTGTAGACCAGAAAGCGGCGGTTGCGCAGCACCACGGCGTAGCGTTTCATCACGGACAGAGCCCCGCCCGTGGTCTTGACCGTGACCGGCTCCTTCAGGCGCAGGGTCCCGTAGAGCGCGGGCAGGGCGAGAAGCCCCTGGCAAAGGAAGATGGTGCGCCAGGACATGACCTGCAGCATCCAGCCGCCGAACATGGGCGCGACCATGGGGCAGAGCGGCAGGAGCACGCCGATGTAGGCCAGGACCTTCTGGCGCTCCATGCCCTCGTAGAGGTCCTTGGCCAGGGCCAGCGCCAGGGCCGCGGCCGCGGCCGCGCCCACGGCCTGGACGATGCGCGCGCAGACCAGCAGGGTGATGGACGGGGCGGCTGCGCAGAGCATGCTGCCGGCCACGTAGAGCGCGATGCCCCAGATGAGCACCGGCCGCCGGCCGAAGCGGTCGGAGAGCGGGCCGTGAACCAGCAGGAAGAGGCTGAAGACGGCGAAGAAGGCGATCAGCGACATGTTGGCCTGGGCCATGGAGATGTGCCAGAGCTGCTGCAGGGTGGGCAGGGCCGGCAGGTACATGTCGGTGGACAGCGCCGGAAAGGCGGTCAGCAGAATGAGAAGAAGGAGGTTGGGCATGGGAATTCCTGGGGCGTTCGCGCTCGTGGCGCGGGGAGTGGAGGCCAACGTTTAGTCGCCTCGGGCCGCGGCGTCAAATGCTGATTTTTCATCTCCGATAGTTGCCGGTCGTATGCCTCGGGCGTATGTAAGCTGCGGAAAATTCATCCGAACGGAGGCGTCTGAAACCATGACTGCCGACGCGCCCATCGCCGTCCATCGTCACGGCACCTCCGGCCCGTTGCTGGTCGCGCTCCACGGCGGGCCGGGCGCCCCCGGCAGCCTGGCGGCCGTGGCCCGGGAGCTGGGCCGCGATTTGCGGGTCGTCGAGCCCTGGCAGCGCGCAAGCGGCGGAGCGCCGCTGACCGTGGCCCGGCACGTGGCCGACCTGCACGCGGTCATCCAGGCCCATTGCGACGGCCGGCCGGCGCTCGTCGGCCACTCCTGGGGCGCCATGTTGGCCTTGGCCTACGCCGCGGCCCATCCCGAGTCGGCCGGGCCGCTCGCGCTCATCGGCTGCGGCACCTTCGATCCCGAGGCCCGGGCCAGGTTCCAGCTGACCGTGCACCAGCGGCTCGGCGCCGCGGGCCGGGCCGAGCTGGCCAGACTGGCCATGGACGGGACTTTGCCCGAGGAGCGCCTGGCGGCCATGGGCCGGCTGCTCGATCCGGTCTACGGCTACCGCCTCCTGCCCGAAAAAAAGGAACCCGTCCGGCTGGACGCCGCGGGCCACGAGGAAACCTGGCGGGACATGCTGCGCCTGCAGGCGGGCGGGACCTATCCGGCGGCCTTTGCGGCCGTCACCTCGCCGGTGCTCATGCTCCACGGCGACTTCGATCCCCATCCGGGGGGCATGATCCGCGACGGCCTTGCGCCGTACCTGGCGCGCCTCGAATATGTGGAGCTGGCGCACTGCGGGCACGAACCCTGGCGCGAGGCCGAGGCCCGCGAGCCGTTTTTCGCCATGCTGCGCGCCTGGCTGGCCGCGCACTAGACCTTGACGTCCACCCCGCCGGATGCGGCCGCCTCCAGGCGGTGCAGAATGCCCAGCACGCGCTGGTCCACTGCCGCCGAGGCCGAGTCGCCGGCCTCCATATGCTCCGTCAGCCTGGCCTCGAACTCGGCCACCCAGTCGCGCTTGCCGCTGCCGTCGGCCCCGTCCTGGCCGGTCAAGTACGTATCGGCGCTCTCGCCGAGCGCGCCCTTGGCCGGGTCGAAGGACAGGGTGGCGTGGTCGAGCAGGCTGATCTGGCCGTAGTCATAGAGCCCCTGGCTGACCAGGGACAACTGGTCCAGCGTCGCGCTGTGCACGTCGATGCCTGTGGCCAGGCTGCGCCAGATGTCCGCGGGTCGCGCCGCAGTTGCCTCCTGCGCGCTGCTCTGGCCGGCGGCCGTCTGCCGTGCCGCCGCGGCCTGCCCCCACAGGCGATAGGCCTCGGATGAAAAGGCGTCGGATACGTACATGTTGGCCTCCCGGCAGCAAATGCCGCCGGGCAGGCTATATGCAATGATGATACCGGCTAGCCCCGATCGGCCAGGGCCAGGCGCAGGCCGAAGGCCAGGAACAGTGCGCCGGCCGAGCGCGTGAGCCAGAGGCCAAGGCGCCCGCGGCGGGCAAAGGCCGCGCCGGCCCTGGCCGAGGTCCAGGCCAGGAGCAGGCACCAGAGCGTGCCGGTGGTGTTGAATACGGCCCCGAGCACGAGGAAGGACAGGGCCTTGCCGGGCGCCTCGGGAACGATGAACTGCGGCAGGAAGGCCAGGAAGAACAGGGCCACCTTGGGGTTCAGCACATTGGTCAAAAAGCCCTGCAGGTACACGGTGCGCAGCGAGGCCGTGGCCAGCACCCGCCCGCTGTCCGCGCCGCTTCCCCGTGCCCGGAGCATGCCAAGGCCCACGTAGACCAGGTAGGCCGCGCCGGCCCATTTGACCGCCGAGAACGCCGTGGCCGAGGCCGCGAGCACGGCCGAGAGCCCGAGGGCCGCGGCCAGGATGTGCACCACGCAGCCCGAGGCGATGCCCAGCGCCGCCACCGCGCCCGCCGGCCAGCCCTGGGCGCCGCCGCGGCTGACGACGTAGAGCGTGTCAGGGCCGGGGCAGATGTTCAAGAGCACGCCCGAGAGGACGAAAAGCGGCAGGTCGTGGATGGCGAGCATCGGATAAGACTCCTGGTATCATGCGGTCATGGGCCGGACGGCCATTGGCTACGACCGGCCGGGGCTGATGTCAATCGAGGCAAGGCGGGGAGGGGAGGAAGATGCCTCCGGCGGCCGGTGGGCCGAGCCTCCCGGAGCCCCCGAGTTCGGCCGGGACTTTCAAGCCGGCGGCCAAGTCCCTGGCGTCTCGAAATTCCCGGCCGAGCGGCCCGTTTGGGGATGGCTGGGTAGCCGGAAGGTCGGTCGGGATGAAAGCGAAGAAGCCATGAGGTTGGGGGAGGCATGGGGTGGGCCGTGCGCGGTCCTCTGACCGCCACCATTGCGCCGCTCCGGCCGGCTTGGATATCGCGCGGCCGCTGATCTACTCACTTCTTCACCCTCGCCGGCTGCCTTCCCGCCTTCTCCGTCCTTCCATGGGTTCACGCCTCCCTCGCATCATGCCCCTTTGCCGTTTTCGTTTGCCTGCCGCCGCCGGCCGTGACACAACCGTTCGCGTCTCCTGCAAGGTGATCTGTACGCAAACGCGACGGAGCGCGACATGGATTCTTCCTCCCGCAATGATTCCGGCCGGCCGGCGGACGACCCGCTGTCGGCCCTGGGCGTATCCCTGGCCACCCTGGGCCATTTCGGGCGCATGGGTCCGGCGCCGGGCACCGTCGGCTCCATCCTGGCCGTGGCGCTCGCGCCGCTCTTGTTTCTGTCCTTCGGCTGGGCCGGCCGGCTGGTCGTGCTCGCGGTCCTGTTCCTGGTCGGCGCCTGGGCCGCGGGCAAGGCCGAGGCCCATTTCGGCGCCAAGGACCCGGGCGCGGTGATCATCGACGAGGTCCTGGGCCAGTGGCTGACGCTCGCCCCCTTCGCCGTGCTCGACATCTGGCGGCTCATCGCCGGGCTGGCCTTTTTCCGCCTGTTCGACATTTTGAAGCCCTGGCCGGTCAGGGCCTCGGAGCGCTGGCTGCCCGGCGGCTTCGGGGTCATGCTCGACGACGCCCTGGCCGGGGTCTACGCCGCCGCAGCCCTGGCCCTGGTCAACAATGTCGTGACCTGGCCCTGCTGGGGGTAGAGGGGTGGGATAAAAGGCGGCCAGGAGGGGGGTGAGAGCCGGCCTCCGGGGCGTTGCCCCGGCATGGGGCGCAATCGAAACGAAAGCTTGGCCCTGGCAAGGTCGAGGCACGCGCGGTTGCCAAACCCCGCCGCGGCGTCCCGGGGGATGGTCTTTGACCCCAGCCGCTTGGCTCAGCCTTGCGCCGGAGCTGGAGCGGGCGGTCTGCAACTCGGAACCGCGCCGGCTTCGGCGATCCTCTTCACCTTCATCGGCGTCTTGATTCCTCTTCCCTGCGCGGCGGCCTGTCGCCTTCGCAAAAAAAAGCCCCCGGGGTGAACCGGGGGCCTTTTTTCGGGGGGTTGGAAACCGGAACTACTGGACGATGGTGAACTCGTCGCGGCGGTTCTTGGACCAGGCGGCCTCGCCGTGACCGGGGTCGAGCGGGCGCTCTTCGCCATAGCTGACGATGCTCATCCGGCCGGCCTCGATGCCGAGCAGGACCAGGTATTCGTAAGCGGCGCGGGCACGGCGCTCGCCCAGGGCCAGGTTGTACTCCTCGGTGCCGCGCTCGTCGCAGTTGCCGGCGATGATGATCTTCAGGACCGAGTTGTCCTTCAGGATCTGGGCCTTCTTCTGCAGGACTTCGCGGGCCTCGGGCTTGAGGTCGTACTTGTCGAAGTCGAAGAAGATCATGTTGGCCACTTCCTGCTTCACCGCGGCCATGGCGGCGGCGCGGCGCTGCTGCTCCTCGAGCTCGGCCTGGCGGCGGCGTTCTTCCTCGAGCTGGCGCTGGCGGGCGGCGTCGTCGTCGGAGACCTTGGCCTTGCTCATGTCAGCGGAAGTGTCAGTGACGGTCTTCTTGGCGCAGGCGGTCAGGCCAAGAGCCAAGCACAAAGTGCCATACAACAGAAAGCGCAAAGCAGTTTTCATGTGTTCCTCCCTTTCTTGCGTGCGTAATGCGGTTGTTGTGGGTTGAATGGAATGATCAAGCTTGCCTCACGTGACAATTCAGTCCTTTGCTCTACCCTGATTTTTGTGAAAATCAAGTGCCGGCTTTGGACAAAACCTGCTAGTCGGCGCAAAAAGCCCGGCTGTGGCCGAGCGCTGGGTGATGTAAAATATTTTTCATGACCCGCTTGACAGGGGAAGCTTGGCCCAGGCAGGGGATTTGGCCTCGCCCGAGCCGGTTTCCAGGGGGATGGAGGAATCCCCGTGGCGGGTGGTCAGGTAAAGCTTGTACTGGCCGGTGCGGTTGGAGGCGTAGACCAGGAAGTAGCCGTCCGGCGCCCATGAGGGGTCCTCGTCGCTGCCCGGGCCGAAGGTCACCTGGCGCTCGATGCCCGTGGCCAGGTCGTGGAAGAAGATGCGGTGCTCGCCGTCGGCCATTTCCCGGGCAAAGGCCAGCAGCCGGCCGTCCGGAGAAAGGCTCGGCTCGGTGTTGTAGCGCCCCTCCATGGTGACGCGGTTGACCTCGCCGGTACGCATGTTCTGGAGGAAGATGTGCGGGTTGCCCAGGCGGCTGGAGACGAAGGCCATCTTGTCGGCCTTGGCGTCGAAGCTCGGCGAGACGTCGATGGCCCAGTTCTCGACCAGCGGCCGGACGACCTTGTAGCTGCCGTTCAGGAGGAAGATGTCGGGCTGTCCGCCGGCGTCCATGGTCACGGCCAGCTGGCCGTCGGGCAGGAAGGTCGGGCTGATGACCGAGCTGCCGTTCAAGTTCACGAGCTTGGGCTTGTCGTCGCCCAGGCGCAGGATCCCAAGGCTGTGGTTGCGCTCGCCGACGTAGGTGAAAGCCAGGGTGGTGCCGTCGAAGGACCAGGAGGGCGACATGGCGATGCCGGAGAGCCGGGTGAGCTGGCGCAGGTCCTCGCCCGTGGGCCGGGCGGCCCAGATGTTCTTGGACTTGCCCTCCTTGCGCACGAAGGCGATCTGGGAATTGAAGAAGTCGCCGCTGCCGGTGAGCAGTCGCATGAGCTCGGCGCAGAAGCGGTCGGCGACCTCGGGCACGTGCTTGGGGGTCAGCTCATAGTAGGCCTTGCCCAGGAGCAGGCTGCCGGTGAAGACCTCGTAGGCCCGAAGCTCCACGTCGGCCAGGCCGCTCGGGTTGCCCTCGCGCCAGCCGGCGGTCAGCACCAGGTCCACCCGGGAGAGCTGGAAGCGCTTGAAGTCGATGCCGGCGGCGGTCGGGCCGTTCACCCGGTCGCCGCCGATCACGTCGGTGGCCATGACCTTGCGCAGGAACGGCAGGTAGCCGAGGTTCCGGTCGATGCGCTCGCGCAGCTGCGCGGACACGGCCGGCAGGGGTTGGCCTTCCTGCAGGGGCAGGGGTTGGGTCTGGATGATGTTGACCTTGGCTTGGCCTGGGCCGAAGATGTCGATGGTCATCCGCTGGGCCTGGGCCGCCTGGGCGCAAAGGGCGAGGGCGGCGGCCAGGAGCAGGGCCAGCCAGGGACGATCTACGGGACGTTTGGTCATTGCGCGAGTTCCTGGAGGTTGAAATTGATCTCAATGGTCTTGAAGGCCGCACCGCCGCCGGGGGGCGGCGGCACCTTCTCGGTCTCGGTCACGGCTTTCAGCGCCGAGCCGTCGAAGTCCGCCCGGCCGGAGCCGCGCACCAAGCGCGCGGCGGTGATGGTGCCGTCGGCATTAAGGCTCATCTCCACGGTGCAGGCCAGGTTGGCCGAGAGGTTCACGTTCGGGTAGCGCCAGTTCTGCTTGATGAGCTGCTCGATCATCCGGGCGTAGACCTGGACCGCGCCCGAGACCCCGACCTCGCCGCTGCCGCCCGAGGCCGCGCCTTCCTTGGCCACCTGCGAGCGCAGCGCGGCCAGCTCCTTGCTGTAGGCGCTCTGGTCGCTCTGCTTCTCGGTCTTTTCCTTCTTGGCCACGTTCTGCTTCACGGATTTGAGCGCCTCGGCCATGACCTCCTGGGGCGTGGGCTCGGGCTTCTTCTTCACCGTGGGCTTGGCCGTGTCCTTGGGGCTGATGTCCTGAGGCTTGGGCGGCGCCGGCTTGGGTTGGGGCTTGGGCTCCGGCTTGGGCTCCGGTTTCGGCTCGGGCTTTGGCTCGGGTTTCGGCTCGGGTTTCGGCTCGGTCTTCACTTCCGGCTTGGGCTCGGGCTTGGGTTCCGGCTTGACCTCGGGCACGGGGGGCACGGGCTTGGCCTCGGGGGCCGGCGCGGGCTTGGCGGCCGGGGCGCTCGACGGCGCGCTCTTCTGCGGGCCGGCGGAGAGCTTCTGCAGGTCGATCAGCTCGACCTCGTAGACCGGCATGTCGAGCCGGATGTGCACGTGCTGCGACGAGGTCCAGAACAGGGCCGTGAGGACCACGACGGCGTGCAGGAATATGGAGGCGAAAAGGCTGCCCAGGCGCATGGCGTGTCCGCGAAAGCTACTTCTTGGCCGGCTCCCGCTTCTCCTCGGCGACCACACCAAGCTTGTCGATGCCGGCGGCCTTGATCTCGCCCATGACCGTGACCACGGTGCCGTAGGGCACCTCCTTGTCGGCCATGAGGAAGAGGGTCTTCTTCTGGTCGGCCACGAGTTTCTTCAGGTGGCCTTCGAGCTGGTCGAGCTCGACCTTGTATTCGTCGATGTAGAGCGTGCCGTCCTTCTTCACCGACAGGACCAGATGGTCCTTGTCCGCCGGCAGCTCGCGCACGGTGCGGGTCTGGGGCAGCTCGACCTCCACGCCCTGGGTCATGAGCGGTGCGGAGACCATGAAGATGATCAGCAGGCAGAACGCCGTGTCGAGGAGCGGCGTCAGGTTCAGCTGGGTCAGGGGCGCCCGGTTGGAGCGGTAATCGAAGGCCATGGCGGTCTATGTCCTCAAGAGGTCTGCCCGTTGACGGACATCTCCCGCTGCATGCGGTTCAGGAAGGCGCCGGCGTAGTTGACCAGCACGGTCTCGATCTTGCCGAGCTTGGAGACCAGGGCGTTGTAGGCCACCGAGGCCGGGATGGCCACGATCAGGCCGAAGACCGTGGTCACCAGGGCCTCGGCGATGCCGGGGCCGACCACGGCCAGGTTGGCTGACTTCATCATGCCGATGTCGTTGAAGGAGCGCATGATGCCCCAGACCGTGCCGAAGAGGCCGAGGAGCGGGCCGGCGTTGGCGCAGGTGCCCAGAAACGAGAGCGAGGTGCCGAGCATGTCCATCTCGATCCCAACGCCCTGGCGGAGGGCGCGGCGCACGTTGTCCATGGCCTGGTCCGACTGGTGGCGGGGGTCCAGGGTCGACTTCTCCAGGCGCTTGATCTCCTGCACGGCGTGCAGGCCCACGCGGTAGACGCTGGAGCGCGACCGGGCCGAGAGAATGCGCATGCCCTCGGTCAGGTCGCCGGCCTGCTGGAAGACCTCGAAGTCCTCGACGGTCCGCCGCTGGGTCTTCTGCAGGGAGAAGAACTTGAAGAGGATGATGCTCCAGCTCCAGATGGACATGATGATGAGGATATAGATGTCGGCCATGCCGACGAAGGAGGAGGAGGTCAACGACCGCCAGATGATGTCCGTAATGCCCGTTTCCATTCCCTGTTGTTCCTTTTCGAGCGTTGCCCGGCGAAAAAAAGCCCCGTCTAGGCGCAAACGAGGTCGGCCAGGGCCGGCAGCACGACCTCGGCGGGTGCGTCGAAGCGTACGTCGCTGACTCCGGCGAAGGCCGTGGGCCCGAGGTTGACCTCGATGACGTGTCCGCCGTCGGCCTTGACCTGCCGCGGGATGAGGTTGGCCGGCGCGACCTCCCCGGAGGTGCCGACGATCAGCACCAAGTCGGCCTCGGACACGGCCTCGCCGGTTCGGCGCATGGCCTCATGGGGTATGGTCTCACCGAAGAAGACCACCTCCGGCCGGATGAGCCCGCCGCAGGCGCAGAGCCACGGGATGTCGTTCCTGGTCAACCTGGCCGCCGCGGCCGGATCATACTCACGTTTGCAGCGCATGCAATAGAATCTCTGGCAGCCCCCGTGGAATTCCACCACGTCCTTGGAGCCGGCGGCCTGGTGCAGGCCGTCGATGTTCTGGGTGATGAGCGTCCCCAGCTTTCCGCAGGACTCGAGCCTGGCCAGGGCCAGGTGGGCCGGGTTGGGTTTGGCCCTGGTGAACATGGTAACGGCCTCGAGCAGGAACTCCCAGACGCCCGTCGGGTTTGCGTGCAGGGCCTGGATGGAAGCCACCTCCTGGGGGTCGAAGTGCGACCAGAGCCCGCCGGGGCTGCGAAAATCCGGGATGCCGCTGGGCACCGAGATGCCGGCGCCGGTGAAGGCGATGGCCCGCCTTGATCTCCGCCACAAATCCATAGCATCATGCAAAAGTCCGTCCATATGCTCCTCCACGGCGTCCGGCCTCGATGGGGCGCTGCCGCGGGGTCGGGCCGGTTTGCGGCCAGGGGTGACGAGGTGAGGATTCTTGCACACGGTGCGTGCGCGTGGTGCAAAGATGTGTCCGTCGCCGGCCGCGCCGGCAGCGAGTCCTATGCCGAAAGCAGGCGGGAGACAAGCTCCCTCGAGTTGGCCTCGGCCCGGAGGTATTCCTCTTCGCTCAAGCCCGCGCCCAGGGCCACCTTGCGCCTGAGCTCGCGGGACACCAGGTCGCCCGGGGCGTGGGCGTCGTTGTTTATCACCAGGCGGGCGCCGCAGCGCCTGGCCAGGGCGGCGACGTGGCCGTTGGTCAGGCTGTGGCCCCCCCGGGTGGTGATCTCGATGAACACGCCGCGCTCCGCGGCCAGCCGCATCTCGACCTCGGTGATCAGCCCCGGATGGGCCAGGATGTCGCAGCCGCCCTCGATGGCCGCCAGGTTCGTGCCCCTCTCCACGGGCTCGACCACGGTTTCGCCGTGCACGACCACGAGCTTGGCCCCGGCCGCGCGGGACTCGATGATGAGCCCCGGGATGAGCCCCGGCGGCACGTGGGTGATCTCCACCCCGACGAAGATGTCCAGGCCCATGTGCGGCGAATAAGGGCCGGCCAGGCGGGTAAGCCCCTCGATGGCCTGGGCGAAGGTGCTGGCGTCGGCGTGGTCGGTTATGGCGATGGCCTCGTAGCCGGCGGCCTTGGCCCGCCGGGCGAGCTCGGCCGGAATGAGCACGCCGTCGGAAAAGGTGGAGTGGGTGTGCAGATCGATCATGAGCCTACATCTTGTACTTGTCGTCGGGGTCGAACCCCTCCAGGAGACTGGTCCATTTGTCGGCGTCCTCGGAGGATAGCCCCGGCTGGCCCCCGCCCTTGCCACCAAGCGCGGCCTGGGTCAAGACCGCTTCGCTGACCCGGATGGGCGAGCCGGCACGCAGGGCCAGGGCGATGGCGTCGGAGGGCCGGCTGTCGATGCGCTTCACCGCCTCGCCGAGGCCGACCTCGATCTCGGCGTAGTAGGTGCCGTCCTCCAGGGAGACGACCGCGACGCCCAGGACCTTGGCCCCCAGCTCCCCGAAGACGTTCAGGAGCAGGTCGTGGGTCATGGGCCGGGGAAGCTTGACTTCGTTCAAGGCGAGCGAGATGGCCATGGCCTCCGTGGCGCCGATCCAGATGGGCAGGACCTGCTTCTCCTCCAGATCCTTCAGGATGAGCACGGGCACCTGGGAGTCCTCGTCCACTGCCAGGCCGAACACTTTCATTTCTACCATGGCACCCCCAACAGGGTTCCGGTCAGGGAATGTTTCTTGACTTTGTCGATTCTGACACGGGCCAGCAGCCCGGTCAAATCGTTTCCCTCCCCGCCGGCCACGTTGACCGTCCGGCCCCAGGGGTCGCGCCCGGAATAGGACGCGCCGCTTGCGCCGGGCTTGCGGCTCATCCCCTCGAAGAGCACCTCGGCCTCGTTGCCCACCCGGGCGGCGCGGTCGGCCGCGGCCAGCTCGTCCTGCAGGGCCTGCAGGCGGGATAAGCGTTCGGTCTTGACCGCCTCGGGCACCTTGGGCTCCATGTTCGCCGCGCGCACCCCGGGACGGTCGTTGTACTTGAAGGAGAAGCTGGCGCTGAAGCCCACCTCGCGCATCATGGCCAGGGTCTGCTCGAAGTCGGCCTCGGTCTCGCCGGGAAAGCCGACGATGAAGTCCGTGGACAGGGCCAGGTCCGGCCGGGCGGACCTGAGCCCGGCCACGACCTCGAGGTAGCGCGCGCGGTCATACTTGCGGCCCATGCTCGCCAGGATCGCGTCCGAGCCGGACTGCAGCGGCAGGTGGAGCTGCGGGCAGAGGTTCGGCAACTGGCCGAAGGCGGCGATGACCTCGGGGTCGATGTCCTTGGGATGGGAGGTGATGAAGCGCAGCCGGTCGAGGCCCGGCAGGGCGGCCACCCGGCGCAGTAAGCTCGCGAAGCCCACGCCCGCGCCGTTCAAGTCCTGGCCGTAGGCGTTCACGTTCTGGCCCAGGAGCGTCAGCTCGCGCGCGCCGCGAATGATGAGCTCGCGGCACTCGGCCAGCACGGCCTCGATCGCGCGCGACTTCTGGCGGCCGCGCACGTAGGGCACGATGCAGTAGGCGCAGAAATTGTCGCAGCCCTGCATGATGGTCACGAAGGCCTGGGGCGGGACCGCGGCCGTGGTCCCGGGCCGGGCGCGCTCCACGAACTCCTCGCGGAAGGACAGAAGCGAGAGCCGCAAGCCCGGCTCGCGGGCCAGGCGCACAAGCGCCTCCGGCACCTCGGCCAGACCGTCGCTGCCGAAGACCAGGCGCACGCTGGCAAAGCGCTGCCAGAACTTCGTCCCGACCTGCTGGGCCACGCAGCCGCCCACGGCCACGAAGGCCCGCGGGTTCAGCGCGATGAACTCGGCCAGCCGGCCGATAAGGCTGTAGACCTTGAGCTCGGGCTTCTCGCGCACGCTGCAGGTGTTGATGATGAAGACGTCGGCCTGTTCCTCGGGCGAGGCCTCCCAGCCCATGGCAGTCAGGCTCTGGCCCAGCCAGTCCGAATCGGCCACGTTCATCTGGCAGCCGAAGGTGTGGATGCAAAAACGCATGGGCTCTATTTAAGCGCTTTGGCCCGGCTGTAAAGTCTCGTCCCCGAGCCAGCCGGCGAGGAAGGAGAGGGCCGCGTCGCGGGCCTCCTCCACATTCAGATGCGCGGCGTCGATGACGCACTCGGCGCCCGGGTCGGTCTCGAAGGGCGTGTCCACGCCGATGACCTCGCCCAGGCCCGGGAACTCCCGGCCGCTCTGCCTGCGCTCAATGGCCTTGGCGTAGAGTCCGGCCATGACCCCGCCCTGGGGCCGCGCGGCCTCGCGGGCCATGGCCGTGGCAAGGTCGCAGGCCAGATGGAGTTCGGCGAAGCGTTTGATGCGCTCGCGCGCGCGCCGGCGCCAGGCCAGGCGGTGGCCGGTGGCGTCCATGATCACGCCGACGCCCCGCTCGGCAAGGCGCTCGGCCTCGTGGACGAACAGCTCGTAGGACCGCTCGCGCTCCTCGGGCGTGTAGCTGGGCACGGGCGCGTACACCCGGCGGCGCTCGTCCATGGACAGATAGGCCACGCCGTAGCCCGCCGCCTCCAGGGCCGCGCAGACCGCCCTGGACACGGCGCTCTTGCCCGAGCCCGGCAGGCCGGTGAACCACAGGGCAAAGCCGCTCACCATCTCACCTCATGTAGCTCTCGACGTCCTGCCAGGCGAAGGTCTCGTCCTCGAGCACGTTTTCGACCAGGTTGAGGAGCCCCCGCCGGACCTCCGGCGCGTGGCCCGGATACCACTCGGGCGAGGCGATGACCAGCCCGCGGAAGGCAAAGAAAGGCGCGATCACCTCCAGCACCTCATCGTCCCCGGTGCGCGCCAGGTACTCCTCGAAAAAGGCCTGGTACAGGCCCCTTAGCGCCGGTTGCAGCGCGGCCTTCCCGTCCAGCCCGAAGAGCACGTAGTTGATGGCCATGGTCGCCAGATCGTCGGCCGGCTCGCCCCATTCGCCCCGGCTGCGGTCGAGCACCCGGAAGGCCTCGGGCTCGCCGGGTCCGGCCACGAGCACGTTCCAGGGATGAAAATCGCCGTGCACCGCGCTCAGGCGGTGGGCGTAGCCTTTGAGTTTCCAGCGCCAGTCGATGACCCGCTTCTCGAGCCTTGCGAAGCGGCCCGCGGGGAACTGCGGATAGGGCTGGGGATAGGCCTCGTCCACCAGGCCCATGATGCACTCCGAGGAGCCGATGAGGTTTCGCACCCGGCGGAAATAGAGGTCCGGGTCGGCTTTCTTCTGCGCGTGGACCTCGGCCAGCCAGCGGGCGAAGGCCCGGGCCTGCTCCAGGTCGCCCGCGCCGGCCTCGCCGCTGTTGCGGATGCGCTCCAGGTCCTTGAAATAGTCGTAGCCCGTGAGCTTCTCGCTGACGATGAAGAACTCCTGCGGCCGGCCGAGGGGCACCAGCCGGCTCGCCTCGTCCACGTAGCCCAGGCCCAGGGACTTCACGTGGCGTGGAAGCCGCCCGCTGGTCTCGTGCTGGAACATGAGGATGGCCGCCCGGTCCCAGTAGAACTGGTGGCCGTACTTGTCGCCCTTCATCACCGAGACGACCGCCTCCTGCACCGTACCGCCGGCGCGGAAGCGCACCAGCAGCGGCTTGCCGTAGCCGAAGCGCTTCATGCCCGCCTCGTCCAGCGAGCCGATGTCGCCCGCGGCCAAAAGCTCGGTCCCCGGGCCGTGGACTTCTTCGAGATAGGCGGCGAGGGCCTGGCGGGTAAGCTCGATCATGGACCCTCCTTGGAGTGGGCTGGGGAGGGGAGGGGAGGTGGGGAAGGCGGGGAACCCTTTTTTCGAAAAGGGTTCCCCGCCTTCCCCACACCCCATCCACCCCTCCTAAAACTTCTGTCCTGGGCTAGGGTAGCCCGAGGTTGCGCGCTTTTCCAGGAATTTCGTCGACGACACAGTGGCCTGTAGTCTCAAGACGTGTCGAGCCAGAAGTTTTTGAAGAGGTGGAGGGGGGGGCGGGGGGAGGCGGAGGAACTTTTTAATATTTTATCACATTAAAGAGATTCGTCCACAATGAGGAGGGCACCAAAGGCTTGGGTCGCTTGTCATACTTTCACCCGGGCAGATCGTCCGGAGACGCCGAGATACTCGAAGCCCTGGCCAGCCTGGGTCAGGCCCGCAAGCTCGACGACGGCCGCTACGCCAGGGCGGCGTAGGGGAACGGGATTGCCGGTAGCCGTTTGACGCGGCCCTTTGCCGCAAGCTACATTTGCCTCGCGGGGGAGCCGGTTGGGCTGTGGCCCCGACAACCGGTTCCCAGCGTCCAGGCCGCACGGTGACTGAGATCCCCTTGATTCCGCCTACGCCCCCCAGGCGCGATCAAATCCCCTCCAGAAGCCTGGCGAAGGCCCGGCCCACTGCCGTGCAGTTTTGGGCCAGCCAGTGTGTCGATGGGCGCGCCCGGCTGGCGCAAGCAGGAGAAGATCGCCGAGTGCTATGAGGCCGCCTGCGAGGAGTTGCACCTGCCGGAGAACCTCTACGAGCTGAGCTTCGAGTGCGAGGACGGCCGGCCGGGCATGGGGTTTCGCAAGAACCACTACCGGATCGGCCGGCACATCGACCGTTTCGGCAAGAACATCATCATCACCGACCGGAGCGACTGGAGCACGGACGAGATCGTCCAGGCGAGTTTGGACAGGTCCATCGTGGAGCAGACCTTCCGGCAGACCAAGGACGACGACCTGGTGGCCATGCTCCCGATCAGACATATCATCGACGACAAGATCAGGTGCCACATCCTGTCGTGCATCGCGGCCCTGTGCTCCCTGCGCCTCATCGAACTCAGGCTTCGCCGCGCAGGCCTGGACATCACCGCGGCCACGGCAATGGAGCGGATGAGCAGGCTCCATTCCTGCCTCTGCTGGCATGCCGCCAAGAGAAAGCCCCTCAGGCTGATAGAGGAGCCGACAACAGACCAAGCCCTCATCCTTAAGGCCTTCGGCTACGAAATCGCCGAGGGGGTCTTACAGAAAATTTCCGCCTAACATCTTAATTTTGCAGAACTTGTTGCGGAAATTTGAGAACTTGCGGCGAAACTCCTGTCAAACAAGGCCGAAAGGGGCCGAAGAGGCAGATAGGGATGGTCTGACGCGCGAAAAAAAGCCGGTCAAATCAGCAGAGAAGCTTGAATCTGCGGATTGTGCAGCGGTCTCAAAAGAACAAATTACCAGAAAGACGGCTCCGCCTCAAGAGCTGAATGAATGTTCATCAGACAGGCTCTACAGACGTCTCTTCAATCCCAAAAGCAGATAGGGATTAGGGCCTGTCGACATTAATCAAGACTTATGCTATTCTTCTTTTTAGTAAAATAGCAATGGACCGAAGACACGCACTTAGAGAAGATCAATGGGAAAAAATCAAGAATGCACTTCCAGGCAAAGAAGGGGACAAAGGACGGACAGCGGCCGATAATCGACTTTTTATCGATGCCGTCATGTGGATTGCAAAGACGGGGGCTCCCTGGAGAGATTTGCCTGAACATTACGGGAAGTGGGC
>DIXN01000060.1 GCA_002428705.1 Desulfovibrio sp. UBA6079 | reverse complement strand
GCTCTACCGACACGGCCTTGCTGGCGGGTAGGACCCGGAACCAGGCCGAGTTGATCCAGCCGCCCGGCGGAAAGACGGTCAAGGAGCAGCGAACGTGCGTCCCGGGTAGACGGGAGGCGGTCACAGGTCGGGGGAAAGCTTCGACTACGGGGCCGTCACGCAACAGCCCGACAAACTTCGCAGGACAGGCTCAAGATTGCGGTGGAAAACTTCTAGCCTTTTCCGGGGTGGTGGGCTTTTAGAAATTCCAGAGCCTTCAATGCCTCCTGGTCGAGGTAAACGGTTTTCCGGGCATGCTTTTTATCGCCGGGCAATCATTTCCTTCAGACATGGGCGGCATCTGGCATGAAGGACGTTAGAGGCCGAGACGATTCAATGTCGGTCCTCCCGAGCGTGGGAATGACATTCTGTCGGGATGCGCTCGGGTAAGCCGATCACCGAGCCCGCACCGCCTGCCACATCCCTCCCGGCGGGCTGGCAGCGAGGTGCGGTCCCGACCGCTCATCCGTAGCGGACAAGGCCAGCCACATAAATCCGTCCGGGATGCGCCGGCTTGCCTCGATCAATCTCCTCCGGCATGACAATCCGAAGCCCCGCCTGCCAGAGGTGGGGCTTCGGATTGTCATCTTTCAGCCTCAATAGTCCACGTCGATGACCTTGGCGAAGCGGCCGTCCACGTAGGGGTCCACATCCGGAATCTCGCGCAGCAGGTCATACTGCTTCATGATCTCGGCGGTCTTGCGCAGGCCATACTTGTAGATGACCGGGGGGTTGTCGAACACCGGCAGGTCGAGCGGCTGTTGGAGGTTTTCGACCTTCAGTTCGAGCTTGCGGGCCAGGATGGCCGCGGCTTCATCCTTGTGCTCGCTCATGTAGGTGCGGGCCATGGCCAGGGCCGCGACGAAGCGGCGGGCTGCCTCGGGATGCTTTTCCAGGAAGTCGGGGTTGAACCACCAGCCGCTGCCGTTGCGGATGTATTTGCCGGCGGTGCACTCGTGGACCAGCTTGACCTGCTTGCCGTAGAAGGCCTCCACGAAGGAGGTGCCGGAGATGATCTCCACCTGTCCGGAGATGAGCGCGGTGACGCGGTCCGTGTCGTCGCGCATGTCGATGATCTTGGGCGTGACCTTGAACTTGTCCAGGTCGTAGGTCAGGGCCAGCCAGGGGCCGTCCGGCTTGGGCTTGTTGGCCACCACGTGGCCGCTGAAATCCTTGATGGAGTTGACCGGGCTGTCTTTGAGCGCATAGTAGGTGAAGGGCCTGTTGCCGACGCCGCAGACCTGGACCAGCTTGATGCCCTTGTCGATGGCCGTGAGCGCCGAGAACGACGAGGTGAAGCAGGCGTCGATCTCCCCGCGCATGAGCATGGGCAGGTAGACCGAGCCGCCGCCCTTGACGTCCATGGGCTCGACGTCCAGGCCGGCCTGGTCGAAGAAGCCCTTTTCCAGGGCCACGTCCACGTCCAGCAGGAAATCCGTCGGGTAGTAGACGAGCCGCAGCTTTTCCCGGCCTTCTGCGGCAAGAGAGGCCGCGGCCGTGAGGCACAGGATGGCAGCCAGGAGCAGCGCGGTGGCGAGGCGTTTTTTCATGAGTCCGTTCCTCTGGGATTTGCAGGTTAGGTGGAGATGGTCTTTCCCTTCCGCCAGGGCATGAGTTTCCTGCCGCAATACCGGACGCACCAGTCGAGGCTGAAGCCGATGACCCCAAGGACGATGAGAGCCATGTACATGGTGCTCATGTTCAGGCCCCCGCGGGCCTGCTCGAGCAGGTAGCCGAGGCCGTCGTTGCCCGAGAGCATTTCCGCCGTGACCAGGACCACCAGGGAGGTGGCCGCGGCCAGCCTGAGCCCGGCGTGCATGGCCGGCATGGCCGCGGGCAGGACGACCGTGGTCAGTATCTGGCGGCTGCTTGCGCCCATGGAGCGCGCGGACTTGATGAGCAGGGCATCGACGTTGCTCACGCCCTCGATGGTGGTGATGAGGGTGTAGAAGAAGCTGGCCAGGCCGACGAGCAGGACCTTGGGCAGGTCGCCGAACCCGAACCAGACCAGGAACAGGGGCGCCAGGGCGGTCTTGGGAATGGAGCGCAGGAAGTTGATGGCCACGTCGAAATAGTCGTGCAGCGTGTTGTACCAGCCAAGAACGATCCCCAGGCCGATGCCGCCGGCCGAGCCCAGGACAAAGCCCAGGAGGCAGCGGCGCAGGCTGGCCGCGCTCTGGGCCGCCAGCACCCCGTTCAGGCCGTAGGTGCCGAAATCCTCCAGCACCTGGTCGAGCGCAGGCAGGATGATGGGGTGGATCTTCCAGAAGTCGGTGGCGAAGCTCCACAGGACCAGGACCGCTGCGGGAAGGGCGAGCTTGCGCGCCAGCGCGGCCAGACGCCTGCCCAGACGGGAGGCACTCATGTCGCCTGCGCCTCGCCGCAGGTCCGGGCCTGGGCCAGGACCGCCCTTGCCCGGCGCTCGATGTCGCGGAAGGGGTCGCTCAGCCGGACGTCCATGGACCGGGGCCGGGCGATGTCGACCGGGATCGTGTCCAGCACGCGGCCGGGTTTGCCGGCGAAGACCACGATGCGGTCCGAGAGATAGACCGCCTCGGTCACGTCGTGGGTGACGAAGACCACGGTCAGCCCGGTGCCGTGCCAGAGGCCGAGGAGCTCCTGCTGGCAGCTCTCCTTGGTGAAGGCGTCCAGGGCGGCGAAGGGCTCGTCCAGGAGCAGGATGTCCGGGGAGTTGGCCAGGGAGCGCGCCAGGGCCACGCGCTGCTGCATGCCGCCCGAGAGCTCGTGGGGATAGTAGTCCTCGTAGCCGTCCAGGTGCACCATGCGCAGGAATGTGTCGCTGACTTCGCGTCGCCGTCGCCTGCGCATCCCGCGGATCTTCAGCCCGTATTCCACGTTCCTGCGCACGGTCAGCCAGGGGAACAGGCCGTACTGCTGGAAGACGATGGCGCAGTTGCAGCCGCTTTCGCTCCTGGGCCGTCCGTCCACCCGGATGGTCCCGGCCGTCTGCTGCTGGAGCCCGGCGATGATCTCGATGAAGGTCGTCTTGCCGCAGCCGCTGGGACCGATGATCGACAGGAACTCGCCGTGCGCGATGTCCATGGAGATGTTGTCGAGCACGCTCACCGCGCCCCGGCCGTTCATGGCGAAGGTCTTGGACAGTCCGGCGATCTCAAGTTCCACGGCCCGCCGCTCCCATGCCCTGCCCGGGGAAAATGGTCCGTTTCCGATTCCGGCTCATGACGCCGCGGCCGCGTCTTCGCGTTTGCATATCCGGGCCGGCATGGCCCGCAGCCAGGGGTAGCCCGAAACGGGATCGAGATGGTCGTAGGCTCCGAGGCGGTTCACGTTGGCCTGCGCCCAGCCGTGGACCAGCCGCAGGCAGTCGGGCCGCAGGCCGTCGTCAAAGGCCAGGCAGACCTCGAGCCGGCCCCAGGGCGTGGAGACGACCACGGCCTCGCCGTCCGCAAGGCCGAGCCCGGAGGCCGCCTGGGGATGCATGTCGAGCGTCGGCCCGGGCGCCAGGCGCCGGTACCGGGGAATGTTCCTGAACTGGCTGTGCTGGTAGACCGCGAGCTTGTCCCCCGTGGACAGGAAGAACGGATAGTCGCCATCCGGCTCCAGGGGTTTGGCCAGGCTCTCCAGGCCCGGGATGCCGGACAGTCCATGCTCGTGCAGGGCGTCGGAGTGGAAGCGGATCACCGGTCCCGGTCCGCCTTCGGGAGCGTCGTAGCGCACGGTCAGCGAGGGGCTGGCCGCCAGGTCCTCGTAGCTGACGGGGCTGCCGCGCATGCGCTCGGCGATGGCCTGTTCGTTCGAGTCCCAGGGGAAGAGCTCCCGCAGGCCCAGACGTTTGGCCATCTCCAGGATCACGGTGGCGATTGCCTGGCCCTTGCCGGTGACGTCCACGGGCCGGACCAGGCCCAGGCAGGGGTGCCCGGACTTGAAATAGTCGTGGAGCTCCACGTGCTCCAGATGGGTGACCGCAGGCAGCACGAGATCGGCCAGCCGCGCGGTTTCGGTCATGAACAGGTCGAAGACGGCCAGGAAATCGAGGCTTCGTAGCGCCTTTTCGAACAGCACCGGGTCCGGGAAGGTGAGCATGGGGTTCGCGCCGGCCACGAACAGGCTGCGCACCGGGTAGGGATCATTCTCAAGTATGGCCCGGGGCAGGCGCATGGCCTGGCCCTCGCCTTTCTGGGCCATGAAGCAGGGGTACTCCGTTTCGCCCACGGCCGGGGGCATCCGGGGGTAGGATTCCCGGCCCGGCAGGGGTTTCAGCCGCCCCCAGGGCTTGAGCGTCCGGCGCGCGGGGTCGATGAGCCCCTGCAGGCAGGCCACGGCCCGGATGGTCTGCACGCCCGCCGGCTGCAACTCGAGGCCCAGGCCGACCTTGATCCAGGTGGGGCCGTTCTCCAGGATGAACGCGGCCGCCTGGTCGAACAGGGCCGCGGAGATGCCGGTCGGAGCCAGCAGGCGGTCGAGGGGCACGGCCGCCAGCTCGTCGCGCATGCGCTCCCAGCCGACCGAGGACTGTGCCTCCGGGCAAAGGCCGGCGGTTTCCGAGAAATGCTTGATGAAGGCCAGGGCCAGGCGTCCGTCGGTCCCCGGGACGACCGGCAGGTGCAGGTCGGCGATGGCCGCCGTGCGGGTACGCGCCGGGTCGACGACCATGACCTTCAGCCCTTCGGCCTTGGCCCGCCTGATCCGGGCGAAGGTGCACTCCATGGACTCGGCCGGGTTGCAACCCCAGAGGATGGCGCTGCGGGTCCGGTCGTATTCCGGGCCGGGGATGCCGCCGTAGGTCAGGGTGTGGGCCATGACCAGGGAATTCTGGCACAGGCTGCCGATGGACATGGCGTTGGGCGTGCCGAAGCCGTGGGCCAGGTGGTGGATGTAGTTCGTCACCTCCTGGTGCTTGAGGGATTCGCCCTTCAGGATGGCCACGCTCTGGGCACCATACGCCCGGCGGGACGTCTCGAAGCGCTCGCACATGAGGTCCAGGGCGTCGGGGTAGGAGACGGCCTTCCAGCCGGATTTGCATTTCAGCAACGGAGTTGTCAGCCGGTCCGGGGCATCGTGCACGTGGCCGAACTGCTTGCCCTTGAAACAGATGAAGCCCTTGGAGACCGGATGTTCGGGATTCCCGGAAATGCTCAGTTTCCCGTCGGTCCTGGAGACGAGCAGGCCGCAGCTCTGCAGACAGACACGACAGATGGCGGGTCGCTGGATGGACACAATGCTTTTCCCGGCTCAGGGTGATGAAATATTGGTCAATATGGGCGAGATGCATTGATATATCAAATAGAATCAATTGATAATATCTATGCATTGCGATCAAATATATCGATGCGAGTTGCACCAGGGCCGTGCCGTTCGCGGCCGGGATGCAGGCAATTGAAGGCATCGCAAGAAACCGGGAAAGGGGGAGCAGGCGGTTAATGCGGCCATCGCACCGGAGCTTGCGGCTGCGCTGCGCTGGCCAGCCTTGACTCCCGGCCCTTGCTTATGCCGTGGGCCATGCCGGCGAAGACGACGGGGACGCGAAGATTTTTGCTCCGGCTCCGAGAGCTGGGGGGAAGAAGAGCCGGTGGGGGCTATAGCACCGAGACCCCGCGCGGGCGGGGTGTCGGCGTCCGGCGGACGAGCCTTCAGAGCTGCACCGAGTGGCTGACGTGACTGCGCCTGATCCTGGCCTTCAGCTGCTTGAGTGTCAGGATCAGGTAGTGGCCGGTGCGGCGGTGTACAATGCGAAACGGCTTATTCTGGTCCATTACGGGCGCACGAGGAACCATTGTCGCGGCTTGGCCATCGGCCTGTGTCGACCCCCTGGCCCGGCCTCGATTCCGCCGAAGCGAATTTAATGATTACCACTTGCATATTCAGGGTGTTTCAGTGATGGTTTTGTGGATTGCCATGATACCCGAAACAACAGCAGGAGTTCCCTGGGATGGGTAGTGACGATTCTTCGGCGATCAAGCTCGAGGGGCAGCTTCCGAAATGCCTGACCGGCATCCAGGGGCTGGACGAGATCACCGGCGGCGGGCTGCCCCAGGGCCGTCCCACCCTGGTCTGCGGCGGGCCGGGCTGCGGCAAGACCCTGTTCGGCATGGAGTTCCTGGTGCGAGGGGCCACCCTGCATGACGAGCCAGGCGTCTTCGTCACCTTCGAGGAGCGGCCCGAGGAACTGGCCCAGAACGTCGCCTCCCTGGGCTGGGACCTGGGCAAGCTCGAGGCCGGCAACAAGCTGCTCATCGAGCATATCCAGGTCGAGAGGAGCGAGATCGAGGTGACCGGGGAATACGACCTGGAGGGGCTGTTCATCCGCCTGGGCGGGGCCGTGGATGCCATCGGGGCCAAGCGGATCGTCCTGGATACGGTCGAATCGCTCTTCGCCGCCCTGCCCAACGAGCTGATCCTGCGCTCGGAGCTGCGCCGCCTCTTCCGCTGGATCAAGGACAAGGGCCTGACGGCCATCATCACCGGCGAGCGGGGGGACAAGACCCTGACCCGCTACGGGCTCGAGGAGTACGTCTCCGACTGCGTCATCGACCTGAACGTCAGGGTCAAGGAAGACATCTCCACCCGCAGGCTGCGGATCGTCAAGTACCGGGGCTCCCTGCACGGCACCAACGAATATCCCTTCCTCATCGGCGACACCGGCTTCTCGGTCATGCCCATCACCTCCATCGGCCTGGACTATCCCGTCTCCAGCGAGCGGGTCCCCACGGGCATCCCCCGCCTGGACACCATGCTCGACGGCCGGGGGTACTACCAGGGGTCGAGCATCCTCGTCTCGGGCACGGCCGGGACCGGCAAGTCGAGCCTGGCCGCGGCCTTCGCCCAGGCGACCTGCGCCGGGGGCGGCAAGTGCCTCTACTTCGCCTTCGAGGAGCCGGTCAGCCAGATCGTCCGCAACATGCGCTCCCTGGGCCTGGACCTGGACCGGCACGTCGAGGCCGGCTGCCTGAAGTTCCACGCGGCCCGGCCGACCACCTTCGGCATGGAGATGCACCTCCTGACCATGTTCAACCTGGTCAAGGAGAGCGCGCCCAGGACGGTCATCATCGACCCCATCTCCAACCTCTCCATGGCCGGCAACGAGGACCAGGTCAAATCGATCCTGACCCGGTTCGTGGACTTCCTCAAGGGTCGCAACATCACCACCATGTTCACCGACCTGACCTCCGGCAAGGTCGCCGGCGAGTATACCGAGACCACCATCTCCTCGCTCATGGACACCTGGATTCTGCTCCGCAACATCGAGACCAACGGCGAGCGCAACCGGGCGCTCTTCGTGCTCAAGTCCCGCGGCATGGAACATTCCAACCAGGTCCGCGAGTTCGTCCTCTCCGGCAAGGGGCTGGAGCTGACCGACGCCTACCTCGGTTCCACGGGCATGCTCATGGGCTCGGCCAGGGCCGCCCAGGAGGCGCGGGAGCGGGAGGAGTGCGTCTTGCGCAGGCAGGAACTGCAGGGCCGGCAGCGCACCCTGGAGGCCAGGCGGGCCGCGCTCGAGGCCCAGCTGGCGGCCCTCAGGCAGGACCTCGTGACCATGGACGATGAGCTGGCGGTGGTCGGAGCCGAGGCCAAGGCCCAGGAGACGGCACTGGCCTCGGACCGGGCCGAGATGGCCCGCATCCGCAAGGTCGACTGAGCCGCGAAGAACCGCAATCACCCCCACGAGGACAGGCCATGACAGAGAACGAAACCCCGACCCAGGCCGGGTTCGAAGCCCAGGGCGACGACGCCAAGGCCTTCTGGCGCCTGCGCCTGTACGTCGCCGGGCAGACGCCCAAGTCGCTGGAGGCCTTCGCCAACCTGAAGAAGTTGTGCGAGGAGTACCTCAAGGGCAGGTACGAGGTCGAGGTCATCGACCTCATCGAGAACCCCCATCTCGCCAATCAGGACCAGATCATCGCCATCCCGACGCTGATCAGGAAGCTCCCCACGCCGATCAGGAAGATCATCGGCACCCTGGCCGATACCGAGCGCGTCCTGGTCGGCCTGGAGATTTGCGAACGTATTGGCGACAGCAAATGAGCGGCGGGAGCACAGCATGAAGGAACCCACCAACCGCGCCGACGATTTCGAGAAGGCCCTCCAGGATCGCGGCCACCAGAAGTACGTCCTGCGCCTCTACGTGGCCGGGATGACGCCCAGGTCCCGGGAGTCGATCTCGGCCGTCAAGAACCTCTGCGAGGAACATCTCAAGGGCCGCTACGAGATCGAGGTCATCGACATCTACCAGCACCCCGAGCTGGCCAAGGCGCAGCAAGTCATCGCCGCCCCGACCCTGGTCAAGGAATTGCCGCTGCCGTTGCGGAAATTCATCGGGCGGCTTACAGACGAAGAACGTATCCTCAAGGGGCTCGACATCCAGCTCAAGGACTAAGCCGAGGCGGACATGGACGGCACGTGGGGAGATGACATGAGGAGTGAGGTCGAAGATCTTCGCGCCCGTCTCGAGGAGGCCGAGGAGACCCTGCGGGCCATCCGGAGCGGGGAGGTCGACGCGGTCATCGCCTCCGGTCCCCAGGGCGACCAGGTCTTCACCCTCAAGGGAGCGGACCACGTCTACCGGGTGATGGTCGAGCAGATGAGCGAGGCCGCCGTGACCATGGACACGGGCGGCCTGGTCCTGTTCGCCAACGCCAACCTCTCCGACCTGCTCCAGTCCCCCTTGCCCCACCTCCAGGGAAGGGCTTTCGGTGAATTCGTCTCGCCCCAGGACCAGGAGCGGTTCGCCGCCCTCCTCGGTCAAGGCGCCCAGGGCAAGGCCAAGGCCGAGGTCATGCTCGCGGCGGCCGATGGCCGGGACATCCCGGTCATCCTGTCCCTGAGCGCCCTGCGCGGCGACGACATGCCGCTCGTCTCCATGCTCATCACGGACTTGCGCGAGCAGAAGAAGACCGAGGAACTGCTCGCCTCCATTGCCGCGCGCAAGCGGGTCGAGGAAGCACTGCGGGCGAGCGAGGCGAGGTACAGGAGCGTCGTCGAGGACCAGACAGAGACCATCGCCCGCTTCAAGCCTGACGGAACGCTCGTCTTCGTCAACGACGTCTACTGCCGCTTCTTCGGAAAGAACCGTGCAGAGCTTATCGGCACCAACTGGCAGTCCTTGGCCCACCCCGACTACGCGCAGCGCATCCAGGAGGAGATCAGCCGCCTTTCTCCCGCCACTCCGGTGGTGGTCTTGGAAAACCGCGTGTTCGACAGAACGGGGGGCATGCGCTGGATGCAGTTCGTGAACCGCGCATTATTCGATGCGAACGGCGCGATGCTGGAAATCCAGTCAGTCGGGCGCGACATCACCGAGCGCAAGCAGGCCGAAGCAGAGTCGCACCAGGCCAAACTCGCGGCCGAGTTGGCCAACCGGGCCAAGAGCGAGTTCCTGGCCAACATGAGCCATGAGATCAGGACGCCCATGAACGGGGTCCTGGGCATGACCGAACTGGCCCTCATGCAGGACATCCCGCCGCAAGCCCGCGAATTCCTCCACCACGTCAGGGATTGCGGCAAGACCCTGCTCGAGATCATCAACGACATCCTGGACCTGTCCAAGATCGAATCGGGAACCGTTGTTTTGAAGTCCAAGCCGTTTTCCCTCCGCACCAGCCTGGGGTTCACCTTCAAGACCCTCGAGGCCAGCGCCAAGGCCAAGCGGCTCACCTTCTATCATGCCGTCGGCCTGGGCGTGCCCGACCGGCTCGTGGGCGACCAGGGGCGTCTGCGACAGGTGCTGACCAACCTCGTCGGCAACGCCATCAAGTTCACCAAGCGCGGAACGATCCGGGTGGCCGTGGACCCGGACCCCCAGCCGGCCGGGGCGGGCTCGGTCCGCCTCCTCTTCAGGGTCAAGGACGACGGCATCGGCATTCCCCAGGACCGGCTGGAGGATGTCTTCGAGGCCTTCAACCAGATCAACCATCCCCACCACGGCAGCTACGGCGGCACGGGCCTGGGGCTGTCCATCTCGCGGCGGCTGGTCGAGATGATGGGCGGGCGCATCTGGGCCGAGAGCACGGTGGGCGAGGGCAGCACCTTCTCCTTCACCGCCGAGTTCCCGCTGGCCGAGCAGCAGGCGGAGCTGGATCGTAAGCCAACCACCCCCCGGCCTCCACCGGGGATGCCCAGGCTCAGAATCCTCCTGGTCGAGGACAACGCGGCGAGCAGGCTCTTTGCAGCCACACTCCTCCAGATGAACGGGCATGCCGTCGAGACGGCGGAGAACGGTCGGGAGGCCCTCGACAAGCTAGGGCAGGAATCGTTCGACCTCGTGCTCATGGATGTCAGCATGCCCGAGATGGACGGGGTCGAGGCCGTGCAGGCCATCCGGCGCGGCGAGGCCGGAGCGGACAGAAAGCACACCACTGTAGTGGCCATGACGGCCCATGCCCTCAAAGGCGACCGCGAACGCTTCCTGGCCGACGGCATGGACGACTACATCGCCAAGCCCGTCGGCCTGGAGGAACTTGCTGAGGTGATCAACAGGATCGCCGGGCAGAAGTCGGCGGGATAGACGGACCAATTGCCCCCTCGGCCAAGCCGGGTAGACACGCCTGGCCGCGGTCAAGAAGACCGCTCCGGCGGCCCAGCTGCTGAACACGTCCTCGGTGGCGGTGTTCTTCCTGGTGGCCGACGATCCGGCCAAGTACCACAAGTTCGCCGTGGCCGAGGCCCCCCGGCCCATGACGCGCCAGGAGTACCTGGCCAAGGGCTTCGCCCCATGCGGGTTATCCCCGGTCCCTCCAGGGCTAGGATCGGACTGGCCATGCTCCCCCTGGAGATGCTGGCCCGCAGGGACGGCTACACCCCCCTGGCCGAACATCCCTGGAGCGCGCATGCGGACGGGACAGGGGAGGAAAAATTCTAGCGATAACGCGCAGACGCTTCGCCGGCCGCGCGCGTCAGGTACGCGGCAGCGGGCCGGCTTTCGCCCACGATAATGCCGGATGTATCCACGGATTTTGGCTAGTCGAAGCCCTACGCTGCCCGGGCGTAGCGGCCGTCGGGGAGCTTGCGGGCCTGGCCCAGGCTGGCCAGGGCTTCGAGTATCTCGGCGACCTTGGCCGCGCGGGCGCGGGCGAAGGTCCGGGCCAGGCGGTCCGGGGTGGTCGGGCCGTCCTGAGCGGCCAGGCTCGCGGCCACGGCCTGGACCTGGGCCGGCAGGCTGGCCGGCCAGGCGGCCCTGGCCGCCGGCGCGGCGCGCGTCTCGGTCGCGGCCTCCAGGACCAGCTCCTCGGCCGTGGCGCCGCCGGGGTTCCGGTATTCGGGCCGCAGCCAGCGCACGTAGCCCCGGCTCTCCTCGGCGGCGAATCAGGGGATTGACAACCGGGTGCCTACCCCAGCATCGCGGCCTTGTCCGTGCGTTCCCAGGGCAGGCCGAGGTCGGCGCGGCCAAGGTGGCCGTAGGCGGCCAGGAGCTGGTAGAAGCCCTTGGGGTGGGCGAGGGGTTGGCGGCGCAAGTCGTAGTCCCGAAGGATGGCCGCGGGCCGGAAGTCGAAGTGTTTCCTGACGCGGGCGGCGATGTCCTCGACGGCGATCTTTTCCGTGCCGAACGTTTCCACGGCCAGGCTGACCGGCCGGGCCTGGCCCTTGGAGTAGGACAGCTGGACCTCGCACTCCGCGGCCAGTCCGGCGGCGACCACGTTCTTGGCCGCGTAGCGCGCGGCGTAGGCGCCGGTGCGGTCGATGCGCATGGGATCCTTGCCGCTCAGCGCCTTTTCGCTGTGCCGGGCGAAGCCGCCGTAGGTGTCCACGCCGTTCTTGCGCCCGGTGAGGCCGGGGTGGACGCTCGGGCCGCCGAAGAGCAGCGGACCGCCGGGGTTGATGATGATCTCGGTCTTGGCGTCGGGCCGGAGCTCCTCGTCGGCGAAGGCCTCCTGGATCATCTCCCGCGAGACGTCCTGGCAGCGCTTGCGGGCCTCGGGGTCGACTGCGAACTCATCGTCGTGGGAGGTGACCACGGCCACGCTGTGGATGCGCCTGGGCCGGCGGTTCTTGTATTCGACGCCGACCTGGGCCCGGCCCTCGGGCATGAGGCAGGGCAGAACGTGCTCGGTGCGCAGCCGGGTCAGGTGCCGGCAGAGCTTGTGGGCCAGGTGAATGGGCAGGGGCATGAGGGTCGGCGACTGGTCGCAGGCGAAGCCGAAGACCGTGACCTGCTGTTGCGCGGTCAGGCGCTCGATGTCCTTGTCCGAAAGCGCCGCCTCATCGATCTCCTGGCGCAGGCCGGACTCAACCTCCTGGATGGTGGAGAGCACGGAGCAGGAGCGGGCGTTGAACTCGCCCGTGGTGTAGCCGACGCCGGCGATGACCTGGCGGGCGAGGTGGGAGAGGTCCACGCTGGCGGTCGAGGCAAAGCGCGCGGCAATGAACAGGATGGAGTTGGAAACCGCGCACTCGGCGCGGATGTAGGCCGCCGGGTCCTGGCGCAGGTAGTGGTCGACGATGGCGTCGGAGATCTGGTCGCAGAGCTTGTCGGGGTGGCCTTCGGTCACCGATTCGGACACGAAGATGAAATCCTTGCTCATGGTGCCTCCCGACGGCGCGTTTTGGTGGCCTCGTTCACGGCCAGGCTGCCCAGGGAAGCGCCTGCGACGAGCAGGCCGTCCAGCACGCCGAAGGCGGTGAGGCCGAGAAAGCCCCGCAGGCCGGGCACGAACCAGGTCAGGATCTGCAGGGCGATGGAGCCGCCCACGGCGAAGTCCAGCCAACGGTTCCGGGGCAGCCGGCCGGGCGAGAATAGCGAATGGCGCTCGGAGCGGCAAGAGAAGGCGTGCAGCAGCTGGGAGAGCGTCAGGCTCTGGAAGGCCAGGGTCGCGGCCTTGGCCGGGCCGCCTCTGGCCAGGCCGTAGAAGTAGAGGGCCAGCGCCCCGGCGCTGATGACCCCGGACTCCAGGGTGATGCGCTTGTAATCGGCGCCGGAGAAGAGCGGCGCGGCCGGATCGCGGGGCGGGCGGTCCATGACGTCGGGCTCGGCGGCCTCCAGGGACAGGGTGAGGCCCGGGAAGATGTCGGAGATGAGGTTGATCCACAGGAGCTGCATGGTCGAGAGCGGAGCGGCGCCGCCGGTCATGAGCGCGGCCAGGGAGACCATGATCTCGGAGAAGTTGGTGGCCAGGAAGAAGTGCACCGACTTCTTGATGTTCTCGTGGATGGTCCGGCCGTCGCGCACGGCCATGACCATGGTTTCCAGGTTGTCGCGCTCGAGGATGACGTCGGCCACCTCGCGGGCCACGTCCGTGCCCGAGCCGCCCATGGCCACGCCGATGTCCGCGGCTTTGAGCGCCGGGGCGTCGTTGATGCCGTCGCCGGTCATGGCCACGACCTTGCCGGCGGCCTGCAGGGCCTTCACGATCTTCAGCTTGTGGGCCGGGCTGACCCGGGACCAGACGTGGGCCTGGGGGGCAAGGGCCGTGAGCACCTCCGGCTCGATGTCGGCGATGTCGCTCGCGTCCAGGACCTTGAGCGGGCCGCGGGGGTTCAGGCCCACCTCGCGGGCCACGGCATAGGCCGTGGGCGACTGGTCGCCGGTGATCATCACCGTCTCGATGCCGGCGCGGTGGAAGACGTCCACCAGCTCGCCGACCCCGGAGCGCACCGGGTCGGCCATGCCGACCAGGCCGAGCCAGGTGAGCCCGTTCTCGGCGCAGGGCTTGTCGTCGCCGTTGCGGGCATAGGCCAGGCCGAGGACGCGCAGGGCCTCGCCGGCCAGGCGCTCGTTCTCGAGCTGGATGGCGGCCCGGCGCTCCTCGTCCAGGGGGAGGACCGTTGCGCCGCGCAGGGCGCGGTCGCACAGCGCCAGGACCTCGGCGGGGTTGCCCTTGACGGCGAGGAGACCGCCGCCTTCGGGGCAGCGGTGCCGGGTGCTCATGAACAGGCGGTTCTCGCTGCGCTGGCGCACGGCCAGCAGCGGATGGCCGGCGCGCAGGGCCGGGACGTCGAGGCCCAGGCCCGCGGCCAGGCGCACCAGGGCCACCTCGGTGGGCGTGCCGGTGAGCACGGGCGGGCCTTCGGGCTCGCCGGGGCCGACCTCGACCTCGCTGCACAGGACGCAGACCTTGAGCAGGAGCGGCAGGTCGGCCTCTTCGGCGAATGCCAGCCGCGCCGGTCCGCCGGCCAGGGTCCGGCCGTCCTCGACCTCCAGCCGGCCGTTGCCGGCGACCACGGCGCGCACGGCCATGCGGTTCTCGGTGATGGTCCCGGTCTTGTCGAAGCAGACCACCTGCAGGGCGCCCAGAGTCTCCACGGCGGACAGGCCGCGGACCAGCACGTGGTGGGCGCGCATGTTCCTGACCCCCAGGGAGAAGGTCGTGGTGGCCGCGGCGGGCAGGCCCTCGGGCACGGCCGCGGCGGCCAGGGAGACGCCCTGGCGCAGCATCTCGAGGAAGGGGATGCCGCGCAGCAGGCCCAGGCCGAAGGCCCCGGAGCAAAGCAGCCCGCAGAGCTTGACCAGCTGGTTGCCGGTGCGGTCGAGCTGGCGCTTGATGGGCGCCTCGGGCGGCTCGGCCTCCTTGAGCATGGCTTTCAGCCGCCCGAGCTGGGTGGCCGGGCCGGTGGCCGTGACCACGGCCCGGCCGCGACCGCCGGTGACCAGCGTACCCATGTAGGCCATGTTGATGCGGTCGGCGATGGCCGGGACGTTTCTCCCCAGGCGCTTGGCGGTCTTGATCGCCGGCAGACTCTCGCCGGTCAGGGCCGACTCGTCGAGGCTCAAGTTCAGGGCCTCGATGATGCGGCAGTCCGCGGCTACGTAGGAGCCCGGGGTGAGATCCAGGATGTCGCCGCTGACCACCTCGCCGGCGGCCACGCTGACCGCCTGGCCGCCGCGCACCACGCGCACCGTGGGATGGACCAGGCGCTTCAAACCCGTGATGGTCCGCTCCGAGGCGCGCTCGGTGACAAAGCCGATGCCCGCGTTGGCCAGGACCACGCCGAGGATGACGGCCGCGTCGAGCAGGCCGCCGGTGACCACGGACAGGCCTGCGGCCCCGGCCAGCAGGGCCACGGGCAGGGAGGTCAGCTGGCCGGCGAAGATGGACCAGGCCGAGCGCGGCTCCTCCTCGGGCAGCAGATTGCCGCCCTCCTCGGCCAGCCGCCGGGCGGCCTCCTCGGTGGTGAGGCCTTGCCCGGCGCGGGTGCACAGCTTTTTCAGCGCCTGGGCGGCCGTCAGCCGATACCAGGCGACGGATTCGTCATCCGCAACGAGGGCCGGCGGCGGGGGCGCCCCGGCCGGAGCCGCGGCCCCGGCCGGACCGTCGGCCCTGAGCCCGAAGCCGGACATGACGTCCAGGACCAGGCCGGCGATGCTGGCGGCATCGTTGCCGGAGTTGTACTGGACCAGGATCGTGCCGGTGGTGGCGCTGGCGCTCACCTGCTTGATGGCCGGGTTGCGGGCCAGCTCACGCTCCAGGTGCGCTTTCAGGGCCTGCGAATCCCGCAGGCCCTCGACCTTGAAGCGCGCGCGACCGTAGACCAGGATATGGACGGGCGTGACCGGCGAGGCGGGAAGGTTTCCTGCCTCGCGGCGCGCCCGCCCTCCCTCGAGTGACGGCAGGGACACGTCGGCCGACTCGTGCCTAGGCCGTCTTCTGCGCCGGCAGGGCCGCGGAGAGGACCTCCTTGGCGCCGCCGACCAGTCCGAGCAGCAGGCCCCGGGCGGACTTGATGAGCGCGGTGCCGACCGCGTCCACGGCCTCCACGCCGCCGACCAGGGTCACCTTGATCGCGCCGGTGGCCGCGACGGCGATGTCCTGGCCGACATTGATGCTGCCGTGCGTCGTTTTGACGAGCAGCTTGGTCAGCTCATTGCCGACGACCGAGATCTCCTTGATCGCCGTGCCCGCGACCGTGCCGGCCGCGCCGATGGCTTCGCCGCCCACGGCCGAGGCGCCCTGGATCACGGCCGAGGCGATCTTCTGGGCCGAGGACGCGGTCTGGGTGCCGATGCCGACCACGGCGTCCATGGTTTCCGCGGCCAGCGACTTGACCGTGCGCACGCCCTGGTGGACCACCGCGCCGGCCACGTCCAGGGTCTGGTCCACGGTGGTCCGGGCAAAGCCCATGAGCTCGGTCTCGACCTCGGTCACGCCGCCGATGGCTCCGACCAGGCTCTCCTTGACCTCGGTTCCGGCATCGCGCACGGTCGCCATGGGCATGGCCTCCTTTTTCGCCTTTTCGGGAGCCGGGTGTTCCTTCTTGCTCTTTTCCATGATGCACCTCGCCTGCTTGTATGGATGAACCGGGATCAGTCGTCCCGGTGCTCCGCTGCCGCGGTCAGTTTGTACATGGCCGCCAGACCCAGGGCGTACCAGAAGGCCGTGTACCAGGCCGGCAGGGTGAAGCGGCCCTTGGCCAGCTGGTAGACGCCCGTGCCGAGGAACCCGGCGAAGGCCAGGCCCTTCAGGTCCAGAAAGCCGCCGGTCAGCCCGCCCAGGGCGTCGTCAACCTTCTTCAGCGGAATGAGCGCCAGCTCCGGCAGGCTCTTGTGCCGGGCGGAGGGGTTTCGCGCCGCATCCTCGCCCAGGTGGAAGAGGCCCTTCTTCCGGCCGACTTCCGCCAGCTTGGCCAACTGCAGGCCCTCGCCCAGGAGCAGGACGCCGGAGGTCAGCGGGTTGGCCGTGGCCGAGAGGAGACCCAGCTCGGTGGTCAGCACCGAGGCCAGGGTCGAAAAATAGTCCGCGTCACCCTGCCTGCCGGGCACCTTGAGCCGCAGCCGGCTCTTGCCGGCGTGGCTGAGGTGGGCCTTAGGCAGGCTGGTCTGTGGCGGCTTGCGGGTCTTTTCCGCCATGCGCCTTCTCCTCTGCGGCGACCAGCTCGGCCTTGGCCTCGGCCACCAGGTCCTCCATGGTCTCCACGGCCTCGGCCGCGGCCACCTTGCCCTTCTCGGCCAGCAGAATCCCGCCCTTGATCGCCGCCTTCAGGAGCGGCTTGCCCAGCGATACCACCACCCCGGCCACCACCGGCGCGAGGACGATGGCCCCCAGGCCGATGGCCCCGCCGGCCAGGAGCTTGCGCCCGTCGTCGAAGAGTCCCATCGCGGCCTCCGTGTCTTGTCCAGCCGTGCCATACGCGTCGCGCCGACCGGACATGGTCGAGCGGACACTTTTCCAAGTTACGAGTATATGAACAATAAGTTACATTTTGTCTACGGATTTCCAGGCTTGCCCGCTCGGCATTTTTCGTTCATGTCAGACTGACGGCCGGATTGCGCCGACATGCCTCCGGCTATACCGGCTTCGCGAACCTACAAGCTCGGGACCGATCGATGCGCATCCTCCTCTATGCCGGCAAGGGTGGCACAGGCAAGACGACCATGGCCGCGGCCGCCGGAGCAAAAAGCGCGGCGCTCGGCCGGCGGACCCTGGTCGTCTCCCTCGACCCGGCCCACAGCCTGTCCGACGCCTTCGGACTGAACGGCGAGACCGCCGGCCGCGACGCCTGCGTTAAGGTCGCGGACAACCTCTGGTTGCGCGAGGTCAGCGCCGCCTCGGTGCTGGAGGTCTACTGGCGCGAGGTCCACACCTATCTGCGCTCGCTCTTCGGCGCCGCCGGCCTGGACGAGCTCTTGGCCGAGGAGGTGGCGCTCCTGCCGGGCATGGACGAGGTCGCGGCGCTCATCAGTGTGGCCGAGGCCCTGGACGAAGGCGGATTCGAGGCCCTGATCCTCGACTGCGCGCCCACGGCCGAGAGCATGCGCGTGGTCAGCCTGCCGGCGGCGCTGGACTGGTACCGGCGGCGCATCGGCCCGGCCGAGCGTTCGCTGCTGAAGCTCGCCCGGCCGCTGGCCCGGCGCCTGACCGACGTGCCCCTGCCCGGCGAGGCCTGGTTTGCAAGCCTCGCCCGGCTGACCGAGCGCCTGGCCGGGGTGGACGGGGTGCTGACCGACCCGCGCCGGACCTCGGTCCGGCTGGTGGCCAACGCCGAGCGCATGGTGCTGAAGGAAACCCAGCGGGCTTACGTGGCCTTCTGCCTCTTCGGGCTGACCGTGGACATGGTGCTGGTCAACCGCGTCCTGCCGGCCTGCGCCGGCCTGGACCCGGCCTGGCTGGAGAGCGAGCGCCGGCACCTGGAGGAGGCCCGGAGCATCTTCGCCCCGCTGCCGGTGGTCGAGGTCCCGCGCCAGGCGCCGGAACCCCTGGGCCACGAGGCGCTGCTCGCCCTCGGCGGCCTGATCTACGACGGAACGGACCCGCTGGCCGTGACCCAGACCGAGCGGTCCTTGCGTTTCAACAAGCGCGGGGGCAGGCTCGAAGTGCGCTTACGGCTGCCGGCCGCGGACAAGAACACCCTCTCGGTCCACGCCTCGGGCCTGGAGCTGGTAGTCCAGCTCGGGGCCGTGCGCCGGCACGTGGGCCTGCCGCGCAGTTTCGCCGGCGCCGAGCCGGTCCGGGCCAGGCAGAGCGGGGAATGGTTGGTGGTCGAATTCAAGCCCGCAGGGGAGGTCGACGATGGCGAAAAAGACTGATGGCCGCAAGGCAAAGGCCGCCAAGGACACGCCGAAGACGCCGCACTGCCCCCTGTGCGCCCTGCAGGAGCGGCTCGCGGGCCAGGGCGGCGAGAGCGCCAAGCACTTCCGCCGGGCCGGTCTGGAGCTCCTGCTCGGCCTCAAGGTCCTCATCGAGGAGTGCCTGGCCGAGTCCGGGCCCGCAGCCAAGGCCGAGGCCGAGCCGGCACCGCGCCGGGCGCGCAGGATCGCGGTGGAGTGAACCGGGCGGGGAGGCCGCCGAAAGGGGAAAAGAGATCTTCGAACGCCGGCCGGGAAGTGGCCGGGGGCGGCCGGGCTAGATGAGCACGGCCAGGAAGGACAGGCCGGCCTCGTCGAGCACGAGGCCGAGGGATTGGCTGAGAAGCGCCCTGCCGACCATGCGGCCGGCCTGGGTCGTGGCCGTGTGCAGCCGCTCGTTCAGGCCCACGGCCTTGTTACGGTCGAAGCATCCGCACTCCTCGAGGCGGTCGAGGATGGCTTCCTGGTCCAGCAGGCAGTGATCGTAGCGCACGGTCATGCTGCCGGTGATCGCGTTCACACTCACCTCGCGCACCCCCGAAAGAGCCTCGACGCAGGACACGGCCTCGGCGGCAGCATAGGGATTGCGCTTGAAGAGCGGGGTCTTGACCCGGATTCTCCCGGGAACGGCATGCAGATAGTGATTCATATCAGGGCACCATCGCTCAATGCTTTTCAGCTTAGTTGCCTTTGAGTAATCCCTGCTTGTTACAAAACAGTGCAGCCGGGGTTACTTTTCGTTCACAACCACGCCGGGCCGAGGTCGGGCCGTCGAGCCGCTCGCGGACCTCGCCCCCCCATTGCCCTCGGGCTTACGCCCGGGCTTCCCCGTTCCGTCCTCCTCGGGCTTGTCGCATTGCAGTCACGCAGGCGTCACGCTACGCGCGATAGGATACGATGAAACCCGCCGGGCCTTCGTTGGGCGGGCATCCTGTCGCAGGCCTGCAATCGAAAACGAGGTGTACCATGAAGCTTTTGTCGCGCGCGCTGCTGTTGGCCGTGGTCCTTGCGGCCGTGGCCCTGGGCGGGGTCGCCCGGGCCGAGGAGATTCTCGTCTACACCGCCCTCGAGGACGACGAGATCCCCCGCTACCTGGAAGTGTTCAAGAAGGTCCATCCGGAGATCACGGTCAAGATCGTCCGCGACTCCACCGGCATCATCACCGCCAAGTTCCTGGCCGAGAAGGACAATCCCCAGGCCGACGTGGTCTGGGGCACCGCGGCCACCAGCCTCATGCTCGCCGATCAGGCCGGCATGCTCGAGCCATACGCGCCCAAGGGCCTGGACAAGGTCCGCGGCTTCATGCGCGACGCGAAGAACCCGCCCCACTGGGTGGGCATCAAGGCCTGGATGACCGGCTTCTGCGTGAACACCAAGGAGATCGAGGAGCTCAAGCTACCCACGCCGGCCTCCTTCGAGGATCTCTTGAAGCCCGAGTACAAGGGCCAGATCAGCATGCCCAACCCCGCCTCCTCGGGCACCGGTTTTCTCACCGTCTCGGCCATCCTGCAACTGAAGGGCGAGAAGGCCGGCTGGGAGTACCTGGACAAGCTGCACCAGAACATCGCCAGCTACACCCATTCGGGCTCCAAGCCCTGCAAGATGGCCGGCGCCGGCGAGCTGCCCATCGGCATCTCGTTCGGCTACCGCGGCATCATGCAGAAGCAGAAAGGCGAGCCCGTCCAGACCGTCTTCCCCAAGGAGGGCTCGGGCTGGGACGTGGAGGCCAACGCCCTGGTCAAGAAGGCGAGCATCAAGCCCGCGGCCAAGGTCTTCCTCGATTGGGCGGTCGGTCCCGAGGTCATGGCCGAGTACGCCAAGGTCTACCCCATCACCTCCGTGGCCACCGGCGCTCCAATCCCCGAGGGCTATCCGGCCAAGCCCGAGGCCCAGCTGGTCAAGAACGACTTCGACTGGGCGGCCAAGAACCGGGCACGGATCCTGGAGGAATGGTCCAGGCGCTACGACGCGAAAAGCGAGCCGAAATAACGGATGCAAAAGGGCGGGCGCCCGGAGAGTCCGGGCGCCCCCAGGGTCAGGCCATGGAGGAGAACGAACGGCAGGCGGCCAGGCCCCAGTTGCGGGTGGTCGAGGCGGGCAAGGCCTACGGCCGGTTCACGGCCCTGGACCGGGTCAGCTTCAACGCCGCCCGGGGGGAGTTCATCTCCGTCCTGGGGCCGAGCGGCTGCGGCAAGACCACGCTCCTCAGGGTGATCGCCGGCCTCGAACCCCAGACCGGGGGCGAGATCCACATCGGCGGGCGCGAGGTCTCCAGGCTGCCGGTCTCCCGGCGCAACGTGGGCATCGTCTTCCAGAGCTACGCCCTGTTCCCCAACCTGACCGCGGCCCAGAACGTGGCCTACGGCCTCTCGGGCCGGACCATGGATCGCGCCCGCCAGGCCCGGCGGGTGGACGAGCTCATCGAGCTGGTGGGGCTGACCGGCCACGGCCGCAAATACCCGGCCCAGCTCTCCGGCGGCCAGCAACAGCGCGTGGCCCTGGCCCGGGCCATGGCCCTGTCCCCGGATCTCCTGCTCCTGGACGAGCCGCTCTCGGCCCTGGACGCCAAGGTCCGGGTCATGCTCCGGGGCGAGATCCGCCGCCTCCAGCGCCGTCTCGGCCTGACCACGATCATGGTCACCCACGACCAGGAGGAGGCCCTGACCATGGCCGACCGCATCCTGGTCATGGAGCGCGGCCGCGTGGTCCAGGACGGCAGCCCCCACGAGATCTACGACCGGCCGGCGACCCCCTTCGTGGCCTCGTTCATCGGCTCCATGAACTTCATCCCGGACGCCCAGTGCGTGACCGGCGGCACCTTCCGCAAGGGGCCGCTCGTGCTCAGCGCCGAGGACGGCCGCGGCTTGCCGCCGGGCGCCAAGGCCACGGTGGCCATCCGGCCCGAGGACGTGCTCCTCGGGGTCAACGGCGAGGCCGGGGCCAACGTCGTGCTCGGCAAAGTCCAGGGCCTGGAGTACCGCGGCGCCGGCTACCGGCTGACCCTGCAGTTGGTCCTCTACGGTGAGGAGCGGCCGCTGATCGAGGCCGAGGTCTCCACCGAAACGCTCCGGCGTCTCGGCCTGCGCGAGGACATGGTCGTCTCCCTGACCCTGCCTCCCGAGCGCATCCGGATCTACCCCGCGACCCACGGCGGCCATGCCTGAGTCCGCTTCGGTCCGGATCGCGGCCGCCTCCAGGCTGCCCGCCGCGGCCCTGGACCTCGAGGCCTGGACGCGACGCGCGCTCATGCTCCTGGTCTGCTTGTGGATGTGCGTCGTGGTCGTCCTGCCGCTGGCCACGCTCCTGTCCAAAAGCCTGGCCGACGCCGACGGCCGCTTCGTGGGTCTGGACAACTTCCTGCACTATTTCCAGAACCCGAGCTTGAGCGCCTCCCTGGGCCACAGCCTGGCCGTCTCCCTGGCGACCACGGCCATTTCGGTCAGCCTCGGCTTCGCCTTCGCCTACGGCCTGACGCGCACGGCCATACCGGGCAAGGGCCTGTTCAAGACCCTGGCGCTCACCCCGCTTTTCGCCCCGACGCTGCTGAACGGCATCGCGCTGGTCTACCTCTTCGGCCGCAAAGGGCTCATCACCCGCGGCTTCTTCGGCGCGCTGCCGGGCCTGGACGTCGACCTCTACGGCCCGCTGGGCATCATCCTGGCCGAAGCCGTCTATACCTTCCCCCAGGCAGTGCTCATCCTCTCGGTCGCCCTGGGCGCGGCCGACGCCCGGCTCTACGAGGCGGCCGCCTCCCTCGGGGCCTCCCGGCTCCGGACCTTCCTCACCGTGACCCTGCCCTCGGTGCGCTACGGCCTGGTCAGCGCGGCCTTCGTCTGCTTCATCCTGGCCTTCACCGACTTCGGCGCGCCCAAGGTCGTGGGCGGGGGCTACAACGTCCTGGCCACGGACATCTACAAGCAGGTCATCGGCCAGCAGAACTTCGTCATGGGCGCGGTGGTCAGCGTCGTTCTGCTCCTGCCGGCCGTCGTCGCCTTCATCGCCGACCGCCTGGTGCAGCGCCGCCAGGTGGCGCTCATCGCCGCCCGCTCCGTGCCCCTTGCGCCTCGGCCGAACCGTTTGGGCGACGCGCTCATGCTGGCCTTCGTGGCCCTCGTCTGCCTGGCCATCACCGGCTTCTACGCCACTGGACTTTTCGCCTCCCTGGTCAAGGTCTGGCCCTACGACTTGAGCCTCGGTTTGGGCCACTACGTCTTCAGCGGCATCGGCGGAGGCGGCTGGGCGGCCTTCGCCAACTCGCTGGCCATGAGCGCCCTCTCGGCCCTGGCCGGAACGGTGCTGACCTTCGCCAGCGCCTACCTGATCGAGAAGACGCGCGGCCTTGCGCCCCTGCGGCGGTCGGCCTATTTCCTCTCGCTCCTGCCGCTGGCCCTGCCGGGCCTGGTCATCGGGCTTGCCTACATCTTCTTCTTCAACGCCCCGGGCTGGTCCATCCTCGGCGTGCACCTGCCCAATCCCTTCAACTTCCTCTACGCGACCATGGGCATCCTGGTCCTGGCCAACGTCGTCCACTTCTATTCCGTGAGCTTCCTCACCGCGACCACGGCCCTGAAGAACCTCGACCCCGAGTTCGAGACCGTGGCCCAGTCCATGGGCGTGCCCTTCCAGCGCACCTTCATGCGGGTCACGGTGCCCCTCTGCCTGCCGGCGATCCTGGAGATCGCCATGTACTACTTCGTCAATTCCATGGCCACGGTTTCCGCGGTCATCTTCCTCTACTCCGCGGACATCCCGCTGGCCTCTGTGGCCGTGGCCAACATGGACGACGCCGGTGACATCGCCCCGGCCTGCGCCATGTCCATGCTCATCGTCGGCGCCAACCTGTGCGTACGCATCCTCTACGGCCTGGCCACGCGCGGCGTGCGCCGCCGGACCCAGGCCTGGACCAAACGCTGAAAAAGGAAAAAACATGGACGTCTTCATTCGCACTGCGCGCTACCGCGGCCCGGTCAGGGCCGTGGTCCTGGACTGGGCCGGCACGGCCGTGGACCACGGCTCCATCGGCCCCATGGCCGTCTTCGGCGAGGTCTTTGCCGCCTACGGCCTGCCCGTCGGGCTGGAGGAGATCAGACCTTTCATGGGCCTGATGAAAAAGGACCACATCCGGGGCATGCTCGCCCTGCCGTCGATCACGGCCAGATGGCTGGACCGCTTCGGCCGGTTGCCGGGAGAGGCCGACGTCGAGGCGCTGTATGCCGACACCGAGCCGATGATGGTCCGGGCCGTGGCCAACCACGCCGAGCCCGTCCCGGGACTCCCGGAAACCGTCGCCCTGCTGCGCGACCAGGGCATCGCCGTCGGCTCGAGCACCGGCTACACCCGGCCGATGATGGAGGTTCTGGTGCCCGCGGCCGCGGGGTACGGCTACAGCCCGGACTTCTGGACCTGCTCCTCGGACGTTCCCGCCGGCCGGCCCTGGCCCTGGATGTGCTATCTGAACGCCATGCACCTCGGCGTGCACCCCATGGAGGCCATGCTCAAGGTCGGCGACACGGTGATCGACGTGCACGAGGGCCTGAACGCTGGCATGTGGACCGTGGCCGTGACCCGCACCGGCAACGAGCTGGGCCTGACCGCCGACCAGGCCGCCGCCCTGCACCCGGCCGAGCTGGCCGTGCGGCTCGACCTGGCCGCGGACAAGCTGCGCGCCGCCGGCGCCCACTACGTCATCGAGGGCGTCTGGGAGCTGCCGGTGGTCATCGAGGACGTGGAGTCGCGCCTGGCCGCGGGCGAGCTGCCCTTGCCCGCAAACGGGGAGAGCCCATGCGCCTAGGCCAGAAGCCGGCGACCCCGGAGCCGGCCGAGGGCGACGCCAACGCCTCGCCCCGGCGCGCGGCCTGGCAGGCGGCCAACCTCGGCCCCGAGGCCCGCGCGCTCCTGGCGGCCGACGAGGCCGTCTTCCTGCGCCAGTCCTTGTCCACGCCCTGCCTGAACACCCTGGCCGGGGCCGCGGGTTCGCATCTGACCGACCTCGACGGCCGCCGCTATCTCGACTTCCATGGCAACAGCCTGCACCAGGTGGGCTACGGCCACCCCAGGGTGGTCGCGGCGGTCAAGGCCCAGCTCGACGCGCTGCCCTTCTGCCCCCGGCGCTACGCCAACCGCCCGGCGGCGGAGCTCGGCCGGCGGCTGGCCGGGCTCTTTCCCGGCGATGGAGGAAGCGGGGCCAAGGTGCTCCTGACCCCCGGCGGCACCACGGCCGTGGGCCTGGCCCTCAAACTCGCCCGCCAGGCCACCGGCCGGTTCAAGACCCTGTCCTTCTGGGACAGCTTCCACGGCGCCTCCCTGGATGCCATCTCCATCGGCGGCGAGGCCCTGTTCCGCTCCGGCTCCGGCCCGCTCCTTCCCGGCGCGAGCCTCGTCCCGCCGCCCGAGCCCTACCGCTGCCGGCTGAACCCGGGCGGCGACTGCGCGGCCTGCGGTCTGCGCTGCGCCGAGTTCATCGCCTACGTCATGGAGCACGAGGGCGACGTCGGCGCGATCATCGCCGAGCCCGTGCGGGCCACGGCCGTGCACCTGCCGCCGCCCGGCTTCTGGCCCCGGGTGCGCGAGATCTGCGACCGTCATGGCGCGCTGCTCATTTTCGACGAAACCGCGGTCTGCCTGGGCCGCACCGGGGAGATGTTGGCCTGCGAGCACTTCGGCGCGCGGCCGGACATCATCACCCTGGGCAAGGGCCTGGGCGGGGGCATCTTCCCCCTGGCCGCGGTGCTTGCCCGGCCGGAGCTGGACCTGGCCCCGGACCGGGCGCTGGGCCACTACACCCACGAGAAGAGCCCGGTGGGCGCGGCCGCGGCCCTGGCCACCCTGGACGTCCTCGCGGACGAAGGCCTGGTCGAGCGCAGCCGGCGGCTCGGCGCCGAGGCCCTGGCCCGGCTTGCGGCCATGACCTTAAGCCATCCCCTCGTCGGCCAGGTCCGGGGCCTGGGCTTGGCCCTGGCCGTGGAGCTGGTCACCGACCGCGCGACCCGCACCCCGGCCACGGACGCGGCCGAGGCGGTGATGTACGCCTGCCTGACCCGCGGCCTGTCGTTCAAGGTTTCCCACGGCAACATCCTGACCCTGACCCCGCCCCTGACCATCGCCGAGGCCGACCTGGCGTCCGCGCTCAACATCGTCGATGCGGCCCTGGCCGAAGTCGAGGCCAGTCTAGGCCGATGACCCGAGGAGCACCCATGGACCTCTCCTGCCTGCCCGAAAACCCGTACATTCTCCTCACGCCCGGCCCCCTCTCCACGTCCAAGACGGTCAAGGCCGCCATGCTGCGCGACTGGTGCACCTGGGACGCGGACTACAAGGAGCTCGTCCAGGACATCCGCGCCCGGCTCGTGGCCCTGGCCACGCCCGAGCCGGGGTACACGGCCGTACTCATGCAGGGCAGCGGCACCTTCTGCGTGGAGGCCACCCTCGGCACGGCCCTGCCCGCCGGCGGCCGGCTGCTGGTCCTGGCCAACGGCCACTACGGCCAGCGCATGGCCCGGATCGCCGAGTGCCTGCGCATCGACCACGTGCTCGTGGACTTCGGCGAGACCCAGCCGCCCTGCGCCGGGCTCGTGGCCAAGACCCTCGCGGCCGACCCGAAGATCAGCCACGTGGCCGTGGTCCACTGCGAGACGACCACCGGCATGCTGAACCCGGTGGCGGACATCGGCCGGGCGGTCAAGGACGCCGGCCGGGTGTTCATCGTGGACGCCATGAGCAGCTTCGGCGGCATGCCCATGGACCTGGCCGCCCTGGGGGCGGATTTTCTCGTCTCCAGCGCCAACAAGTGCCTCGAAGGCGTGCCCGGCTTCGGTTTCGTCCTGGCCCGGCGCCAGATACTGGAAAGCCTGGCCGGCCGGTCCCGCTCCCTCTCGCTCGATCTTCACGACCAGTGGCGGGTGATGGAGGAGCAGCAGGGCAAGTGGCGCTTCACCTCGCCGACCCACACGGTCCGGGCCTTCTCCCAGGCTCTCGCCGAGCTCGAAGCCGAGGGCGGGATCGCGGCCCGCCACGCCCGCTACGTCGAGAACCGCCGCCTTCTCGTCACCGGCATGCATGACCTCGGCTTCCGAACGCTCCTGCCCGCCGCCTGGCAGTCGCCGATCATCACCTCATTTTTCAGCCCCGAGCACCCGGACTACGACTTCGGCCGCTTCTACGACGGGCTGAAATCCCGGGGCTTCGTCATCTACCCGGGCAAGGTCAGCGGCGCGGACTGCTTCCGCATCGGCACCATCGGCCACGTCTTCCCCGCGGACATCCGCCGCCTGCTCGCCGCGATCCGGGATTCGATGTACTGGCCCAGGGCCTGAGGCGCCGCCAAAAACATATAAAACGTCAGGAAGGGGGAATTGTCCTGGCCTGGCCGAAGACCGGAATGATCGCGGCAGCCCACCCTGTCCCGTACCGGCCTGCCCAACGACACGCACCGGCCAGCCCCTTTCAGTGCTCCATTTCCGGCTGTCGAGTTTTGCCTTGTTTCTACCAAGACCCATCGCCGCCCTGCTCTAATCTGCCTATTTCCGTACATTCCGCACCGCCAGCACATCGGCCGGAGGGCTGGGATAATACCATTTCCTAGAGCCTGTCGACATTAATCAAGACTTATGAGCTTGTCCTGCGAAGTTTATCGGGCTGTTGCGTGACGGCCCCGTAGTCGAGGCTCTCACCCGATAAGCGACTGCTGCCTGCCTACCCGGGACGCACGTTTGCTGCTCCTTGCCCGTCTTTCCGCCGGGTGGCTGGTTCGGTTCGGCCTGGTTCTGTGTCCTACCCGCCAGCGAGGCCGTGCCGGTAGAGCTTGAGCAGGTTGTGGGTCAGACACCATAGCTCAAATTCCCCCTTCACCTT
>DIXN01000026.1 GCA_002428705.1 Desulfovibrio sp. UBA6079 | reverse complement strand
CTCAAGTCGGGCTCGGTGAACATCGCCTACGAGACCATCCAGCGCAAGGACCGCTCCCTGCCGCTGCTCATGCCCATGAGCGAAGTGGCCGGCCGCATGGCCGTGCAGGAGGGCGCCAAGTACCTGGAGATGGCCAACGGCGGCGGCGGCATCCTGCTGGCCGGCGTGCCCGGCGTGGAGCCGGCCACGGTGGTCGTGCTCGGCGGCGGCATCGTCGGCGTGAACGCGGCCAAGATGGCCTGCGGACTGGGCGCCAAGGTCTACCTGCTGGACAACAACATCGACCGCCTGCGCTACTTGAGCGACGTCATGCCGGCCAACTGCTTCCTGCTCATGTCCAACCCGGCCCAGGTGCGAACGCTCCTGCCCGCGGCCGACCTGGTCATCGGCGCGGTGCTCATCCCGGGCGCCAAGACGCCCAAGCTCCTGACCCGCGACATGCTGCCGCTCATGAAGAAGGGCGCGGTGGTCGTGGACGTGGCCATCGACCAGGGCGGCTGCTTCGAGACCTCGAAACCCACCACGCACACCGATCCGATCTACATCGTGGACGGCGTGGTCCACTACTGCGTGGCCAACATGCCCGGCGCCGTGGCCAAGACCTCGACCATGGCCCTGACCAATGCCACCCTGCCCTATGCCCTGGAGATCGCGAACAAGGGCTGGAAGAAGGCCTGTAAGGAGAACGAGGCCATCAAGCTGGGCCTGAACGTGGTCGACGGCCACGTCACCTACAAGGGCGTGGCCGAGGCTTTCGGTATGGACTACGTGCCCGCGGACAGCCTCCTGAAGTAACGGATAAGGCGGAGTCTCTTTTCGATGATGTCTTCGACGCAAGCGACAACCGTGACGGCGTAAAAGACCATGCACATTGAGAACCGACTCCCCGCCGACCGGGCGCCCCAGCAACGGGGCGTCCGGTCGCCCACGGCCCGCGTCGAGGCCCGCCGCGCCATCTCACGTGGCTCGTGTCCATAAGTGGCAATCTCGCGCCACAGTTTCCGTGTGCAGATCGAGATACGGCTTCGTAAGCATCCAGCATACTAAATTTATCGATTCTATCAATCTATACCTAAAATTTATCGATTTGACGATCAGCACGATTCCCAATAATCATCGCAGGACAAGAGGTCGCCAAGCATCCAGACAACGGCCGTTGCAACAATGCATTGTTGGCGAAAACATCATGACTCGGCACGCAGAGTTTGCCGCTGCCCGCATAACCGACCGACATGCAACAACAGAGAGAGTAACAACACTGAGCATGGCATCCGCACCGCGCTCAAGTGTAAAACATTGAATGATCCAGGAGGACCGATGAGCTCTATGCAGCGTCTTTGCACGGAAGAGACCGGCACGGCACACGTGCTTCAGGGAAACATCGCCTTCGCCGTGGGCTGCGTGCGGACCGGCATCCACTCGGCGGACGGCTATCCCGGCACGCCGAGCACAGAAGTGATCGACAAGGGTTTGTCGCAGGTGCAGAACCTGATCACCGTGGGCTGGTCGGTCAACGAGGCCGTGAGCACCGGTGTCGGCCTGGGTCACACCCTGGCCGGCGACGACTGCGTGGTGACCATGAAGATCCCCGGCCTCTTCCAGGCCGCGGACGTGTTCACCAGCGGCGCGTTCTTCAACGAGCCGCGCGGCGCGCTGGTCTACTACATCGCCTCCGACTTCACGCCCAGCTCCACGCAGCATCTCGTCGATCCGCGCTACACCATACGCAGCTGCTTCACGCCCGTGTTCGAGCCGCGCAACCACCAGGAGTTGCACGAGGCCCCGGAGATCGCCGCCGAGATCTCCCGTGCATTGAAAACGCCCATGGTGGTGCTGGCCAGCGGCACCTTGTGCCACAGCGAGGGGCTGGTGCGCCTGACGCCGATCAAGGCGCGTCCCCGGGCGGAAATGTCCGGGTCGCTCAAAAGCTTCTGCGCACTTCCCGGCATTGCCCGCGCCGGGTACCAGCGGACGTTGCGCGAGCGCCTGCCGGCCATGACCGAACTGGTGGAGAAAAGCCCGCTGAACCGCTGGGAAAAGGGCTCGGGCAAGCTCGGCGTGATCACCTACGGCGCCAACGACCTGTTCGTCCGCGAGGTGCGCGACGCCATGGGCGTGGACATGGACATTCTCTCCCTAGCCTTCACCAACCCCCTGCCCATGAAGCTGATCGCCGAGTTCTGCCAGGCGATCGAGGGTGATGTCTTCATTTTCGAGGACGGCTACCGCTTCGTGCAGGAGGAGCTGCAGCGCCATGGCCTGAACGTCAAGGGCAAGGAGCCCACGGACGTGACCACCGAGTGGACACCGGCCCTGATCGCCGATCGCCTTGGCCTCGCCTCCGCCACCAAGGGCCTCGACCGCGCTCCGGTTCCCCGGCCGCCGATGATCTGCGCCGGCTGCCCCTACCGGCTTTTTGCCCTCACCGTGGGCCAGATGCGCAAGAAGGGCGAGGTCGAGAGCTGCTTCGGCGACATCGGCTGCAACACCCTGCTCTATTTCATGAACACCCTGGACACCTGCCTGGCCATGGGTGCCAGCGAGTCCAAGCGCGCCGGCTACGTGCTGAGCAACCCGGAAAAGGCCGCCAAGTGCCTCAGCATTCTCGGCGACGGCACCGAGTGCCACAGCGGCATGGACAGCACACGGAACACGCTCTTCCGGCACGTGCCGGGCGTGAAGGTCATCCTGGACAACAACTGGACGGCCATGACCGGCGGCCAGCCCGGCCCCACCTCCCCGGTCAACCTGGCCGGGCAGCCGAACACCTTCGACCTCGTCAAATCCCTGGAGGCCCACGGCGCCAAGGTGGCCACGGTCAGCGGCTACGATCGCAAGGGGCTGCGCAACACCCTCAGGCAGGCACTGAAGGACGCAGAAAACGGCGAGTTCACCACCGTCGTTGTCCAGGGCGTCTGCATCCGCAAGGTGCCCAAGGAAAAGTACGGCCAGAAACTGCGCGTGAACGCCGAGCTCTGCAAGCGCTGCGGGATGTGCGACATGTGCCCCGGAATCCAGCGCGACGCCGAAGGGCTGCCGAGCTTCAACAACCTGTGCTCCGGCTGCGTGGGTGAGGCTCCGGCCTGCCTGCAGATGTGCCCCGCGAACGCCATCGAGATCGTCCGGCTGGAGGAGAAGAGGACTGCGACTGCCACGCGGGTCGAGCTGCCCGCCGCGCCCATGGATATCGCCGCGCCGGACATGAGCCGGGTGAAGCTGCCGGAAAAGCTCGCCGTGGCCATCCGCGGCGTGGGCGGCCAGGGCAACCTCTTCTTCGGCCGCGTCCTGACCCAGCTGGCCTTCCTGGCCGGCTACGGGACGAGCAACGTGGTCAAGGGCGAGACCCACGGCATGGCCCAGATGGGCGGCCCGGTCATCTCCACCTTCAGCTGCGGCCGCGTCAACTCGCCCGTGCTGCTGCCGGGCACCGCGGACTGCCTCATCAGCATGGAGATGAGCGAGGTCTTCCAGCCGGGGTTCGTGGAGATGCTCCGCCCGGGCGGCCGGGTGCTCCTGGCCGAAACCGCCATCCTGCCGCCGAACGTGGCTCCCGGCCAGTACCCCACGCGCGGGGAGATCGAGACCGCGCTCAAGGGCTACGACGTCCTCTTCGTGGATGTGTTGAAGACCGCGCTGGCGCTGGGCGACCCCACGGGACGTTGCGCCAACGTGGTCATGATCGGGACGCTCAGCAAGCTCACGCCCTTCTCCATGCTGCCCGAGGCGCTGTGGCTCACGGCGCTGAAAAGCGTCAGCCCCAAGCCGGCCATCTGGACCCTGAACCATGCGGCGTTCCAGGCGGGACGCGAACTGGTCTAACCGCTGCTGTCGCGGGCGCGGCGGACCGCTCCGGTCCGCCGCGCCCGCGCAGGTCGCAACCGAAGGAAGGAATGCATCCCATGCCCGTCGCCAGAAGCCCCATCCCGAGCAATGTCAATCTCGAGAACATCACCGAGATCTTCAGGCAGGCGGCCGACGAAGGCCGCGACTACCTTTTCGAGTACGAGGTCTATGAGCTGCTGAAGAACATCGGCGCGGAGACGACGCCGAAATACGGATTCCTGCAGCGCGGGATCCGCCACCTGGACGAGGCCTTGTCCGTTCTGCCCGGCGACAAGGTCGTCATGAAAATCGTCTCGCCGACCATCATCCACAAGACCGAGGTCGGCGGCGTGAAGATCGTGGCCAACAACCCGGACACGATCCGCTCAGCCTGGCGCCGCATGATGTACGAGGTCCCGGAGAACTACCGGGCCTGGATCGAGCGCAACCCGGCATACACGCCGGAGGAATACAAGGGGCTGGCGGGCGACGCCCTGTACGGCGCCATCGTCGACGACATCCGGGGCGTGCTCATGGTGCAGTTCATGCCGCCCGATTCCCAGGCCTTCGGCAACGAGCTGATCATGGCCCTGCGGCGCACCCGGGAGTTCGGCATGATTGTCAGCAGCGGCGTCGGGGGCACGGACACCGAGGTCTTCGCCGAGCGCTTCCGCAAGGGCCAGGCCGTGGTGGCCGCCTCCCCGGAAATGACCGACGCGGAGACGTTCTTCGAGCTCTATCGAAAGACCATCTCCTACAAGAAGGCCTCGGGCCTGAGCCGCGGCCAGAAACGTATCGTCACCGACGAGCAGCTCATCGAATGCTTTGCCGCGTTCATCAAGCTGGGCAAGCACTTCTCCCCGGTCAATCCCGGGGCGCCGTTCGTGATCGACGAGTTGGAGATCAACCCCTTCGCCTTCACCGACTACCGCATGGTGCCGCTGGACGGCCTGTGCAAGTTCTCCCGGCCCGAGGTGCTGCTCCCCGCGCGACCGATCCGCAAGATAAAGAACCTCCTGCAGCCCGAACGCATCGGCGTCATCGGCGTGTCCGGCACGCGGATGAACTTCGGGCGCATCATTCTCGCCAACATCCTGGCCCAGGGGTTCCCGGCCGACAAGCTGGTGGTCGTCAACCCCAAGGAGGCCGTGATCGACGGCGTGGCCTGCGTGCCCGGCCTGGACGCGCTGAAAGCGCCGCTGGATCTGCTGGTGGTGGCGGTGGGCGCCGCCATGGTCCCGGAGGTGGTGACCGGGGTGATCGACGCGAAGGTCGCCAAGTCCGTGCTGCTCATCCCGGGCGGACTGGGCGAGACCGAGGAGAGCAAGGAGCTCGCGGAACAGATCGTCGGCCGCATCCGGGAAAGCCATCGGTCCGAGGACGGCGGGCCCGTCTTCCTGGGCGGCAACTCCATGGGCATCGTCTCCCACCCCGGCCGGTACGACACATGGTTCCTTCCCGAAGCCAAGCTGGCCAAAAACCGCGACCTCAAGGTCCACAAATCCGCCTACATCAGCCAGAGCGGAGCGTTCATGGCCTACACCATGAGCCACTGCCCGCTGCTCAACCCCGCCTACCTGCTGTCCATGGGCAATCAGACCGACCTGACGCTGGGCGACACCCTGCAGTACATGAAGGACCGCGACGACGTGAAAATCCTCGCCATCTACGCCGAGGGCTTCAACGACTTAGACGGGCTGAGCTTCGTCCGGGCGGTCCGGGAGGCCGTGGCCGCAGGCAAGGAGGTCATCTTCTACAAGGCCGGCCGCACTCCGGAGGGCAAGACGGCGACCTCGGGCCACACGGCCTCGCTGGCCGGCGACTACATGGTCTGCGAATCCTGCCTGCGCCAGGCCGGAGCCATGGTGGCCAACAACTTCCAGCAGTTCGAGGCCCTCTTCCTCATGGCCACCCTGCTCCACGACAAGCCCATCGGGGGCAGCCGCATCGCCGCGTTGAGCGGAGCCGGCTTCGAGGCCGTGGGCATGGCCGACTCCCTGCAGTCCGACGATTATCAACTCTCCCTGGCAGCCTTCTCCGAAGAGACGCGCCGCACCCTTAGCGAGATCATCGAGGCCAAGAAGCTCGCCTCCCTGGTCAACGTCAAAAACCCCCTGGACATCAATCCGGGCGCGGACGACGAGGTGCATACCGTGGCCATCGAGGCGCTGGCCCGGGATGCCAACGTGGACGCCATCGTGGCCAGCCTGACGCCGCTGTCCCCGGAGACCCGCACCCTCGACGGAAGCACTGGCCCGAAACACGACATGAACGCCGACGGCTCGATCCTGCACCGGACCGTCGAGCTTTTCCGGACCTGCGGAAAGCCGATCATCTGCGTGGTCGGGGGCGGCGAGCCCTACGCCCCCCTGCGGCGCAAACTGCTCGAGGCCGGCGTGCCCGTGTTCGACTCCTGCGACAACGCGATCTCAGCCACCGGGCTCTACATCTCAGGCCGCCTTCATCAGGACATCATCCGCAAGCACCACATCGCCTGATCCCCTGCCTCAAGCTGGTGTGACGCTGCCGCCGGCCCGGCTCTCCGGGCCGGCGGCTTTATTTTGCCGGCCCGCCGCCGGTTCCGCGCCCGCCCCGGCACTCCACCGGACAAGCGATCGATCAGATCGATTGCATTTAAAAATCAATTGATTTGCTATCAACGCGAGAAGCGTGCACAAATTCCGCAAGGCGACGATGTTGTTGTCATGCCGGCAATCACTCAATTTTCGTTACATAAACCGCGGTCCAAGAAGCATCCATATTTCATATGCCCATATTTCCTGATGAAACTTGTGTAATACCACGTTGAAACGACTCAATCCGGACGACAGAACTGCATGCAGACCTGGAGACTTCTCGATACATCTTCGTTGACGGCAGCGGACAACATGTGCCTCAATCAAATTATCATGGAGATGAAAGGGGAAATCCGGTCGCAAAACACGCTCCGGTTTCTCCAGTTCAAGCCGCGCACGGTGCTCGTCGGATATCACCAGTCCGTCCGTGAGGAGATACGGATCGACTATTGCCGACAGAACTCGATCGACATCAATCGTCGCATCACCGGCGGCGGCGCCCTCTACTTCGACGAGAACCAACTGGGTTGGGAAATCTACGCCGACAAGTCGTTCTTCGGCCTGTCCCTGCCCACGCAGCCGCTCTTTGAGCGGCTCTGCGCGCCCACAGTCACGGCCCTTAAGCGGCTGGGGTTGCCTGATGCGGCCTTCCGCCCGCGCAACGACATCGAGGTCAACGGCCGCAAGATCTCCGGCACGGGGGGCGCGGAATCGGGCGCGGCCTTCATGTTCCAGGGGACCCTGCTGGTCGATTTCGACGTGGACACCATGCTCAGGGCGCTGCGCATCCCCACGGAGAAGCTCAAGGACAAGGAGATCGACTCGATCCGCCAGCGGGTCCCCACATAGAGGACAAAATTTTTTTGTCTGAAAGGATATCCAGTCCGGATTGGGTTGTGACCCAGGCGTCCAATCCGAGCAGAATGGCGGCGAGAGTCCGAGAGGACATCCAGTCCGGACTGGTTTGGGGGGGGCTGGGATGTCCCTTCCGGCCGAGAAACGGCCGTGTCGTCATCTCACGAACCCTTGCCATGGGTGCGTGGGGCACCGTCAGTACCCCCCTTTCAGGGGACCAAAAAACTTGCGGCAGCGCCTGTAGCGGTGCGGGCGTCCCGTCCATGAACCCTTTCCACAAGGAAGGATAGGGACGTGGCTGTTGACCTCGTTGTTTCTCATGATACGATGACAGTCGAAGAAACCGCCCGTTTCTTCCGCAAGAGCTCCAGCTGGGTCTATCGGCACCGGCAGGCGCTCGGCGGCGTGAAGCTCGGAGGCTCCCTGTTCTTCCCCCCACGGGAGGTCCTCCGTGAGCGTGTATTTCAAACGCGGCAAGGGCTGGAGGGTGGACTTCACCCTCGGAAAGAAACGGCACACCAAGGCTTGGTTCACGACCAAGAGGGAGGCACAACGCACCGAAGCGGCCATGCGCGAAGAACTGACCGCCGGCAGGAAGAAGACCGTCCAAACCGTCACGGGCTTCTTGGAACTTCTGAATAACCGGCTGGATTTCATGAAGAACTACGACTACGCCTCGTCCACCTACGACAACTTCCGGTACAGCGCCAAGCGTTGGCTCGACAGGTTCGGCGACGTGCCCGTCAGCGCCATCAACTTCGAGGCCGTCGAAGCCTATCTGGTGGATCGCAAGAACTCGGTCTCGCCGACCGCAGCCAACGTCGATCTCTCGCAGCTGAAGGCCCTGTTCTGCTGGGCGCGCGAACCCCAGCGCCGGCTGGTGACGGACAATCCGGTGGAATTCATGAAGCCGTTCCCCCGGACCGGCAAGTCGGTCGGAAAAAAGGTTCCGACACCGGTGGATCTGGACGCGCTCGGCGCCGTGGCCAGGCCCGACGACCGGGATTACCTGGTCTGCGCACGGGAAACCATGGCCCGCAGCATCGAAATCAATCGGCTGGAATGGGACGACGTGGACTTCAAGGCCGGGACCATCACGCTCTGGACGCGCAAGCGCAAGTCCCGCGAACTCACCCCGCGCACCCTGCCCCTGACCGAAAAGCTGCGCGAGGTCCTGACCCGCAGGTTCGCCCGGCGCAATCCCGAACGGCCCGAGGTCTTCCATCACACCTACAGGGACCGCAAGGCCGGGGAAATGGTCACCGGGCCGTACAAGAAGCGCCGGAAGCTCATGCCGAGCCTCTGCGAACGCGCGGGCCTTGACGGCTTCCGGCTGCACGACCTGCGCCGCTCCGGGGCCTCGCTCCTGGACGAGGAAGGCGTGGAAGAAGCGGCCATCCAGCGGGTCCTGGGCCACAAGTCCCGCGAGTCCACCAGGCGCTACCTGAAACGCCTGCGCGCCCTCGAACGGGGCGCCATGAAGGTCTTCGAACAGGCCAGTCGCGATTTCGAACGGAAATCACACATCGAACCCTCACACAACGACCAAGGCAGGACTGACTGCACCTAACTAATAACCTGAATTGGCTGGGGATTCGTCAAAGTCGCACACGGGAAGGAGCGACTTTTGCCAAAAAGGTTCCTCCCGCCCCCACCTCTTACTCCAGCCAGTCCTTGAGCGTCGCCAGCTGTGTCGCCACGCTTGCCGGCCCGGTCGAGCCCGGGGTGATGCGGCGGGTGACGGCGCACCTGTAGTCGAGCACGGTGAAGACGCCCTCGTCGATCAGGTCCGAGAACTGCTTGAGCTCGTCCAGGCTCAAATCTTCGAGGCCAGCGCCCTTGTTCTCGGCAAAGGCCACGGCCCGGCCGGTGGCGTGGTGGGCCTCGCGGAAGGGCAGGCCTTTGCCGACCAGGTAGTCGGCCAGCTCTGTGGCGTTCAGATAGCCTTTCTTGAGCAGCGCGGCCATGCGCTCCGGGTTGAAGCCCAGGGCCTTGATCATGCCGGAGAGGAGGCCGAGCGAGCCCGTGACCGTGTCGTCGGCGTCGAAGAAGGGCTCCTTGTCCTCCTGCAGGTCGCGGTTGTAGGTCAGGGGCAGGCCCTTCATCAAGGTGAGCAGCGCGGTCAGGTCGCCGTAGACCCGCCCCGTTTTGCCGCGCATGAGCTCGGCCACGTCCGGGTTCTTCTTCTGGGGCATGATCGAGGAGCCGGTGGCGTAGCCGTCGGGGAGCTTGACGAAGCCGAAGGCCGGGTTGGCCCAGAGGATGAGCTCCTCGCACAGGCGCGAGGCGTGCATCATGATCATGGCTGCTGCGCTCAAAGGCTCGATGACGAAATCCCGGTCGCTGACCGCGTCCATGCTGTTGGCGAAGATGGACAAAAAGCCAACTTCGGCGGCCACGGCCGCGGGGTCGAGCGGATAGGTGGTGCCGGCCAGGGCCGCGGCGCCGAGCGGGCTGACCTCGATGCGCTTGCGGGCGTCGGCCAGGCGCTCATGGTCGCGCCGGAACATCCAGGCGTAGGCCAGGAGGTGCTGGGCCAGGCTCACCGGCTGGGCCGGCTGGAGGTGGGTGCAGCCGGGCAGCAGCGTGTCCGCGTGCTCGGCCGCCCGGGCGGCAAGGGTGGCGACGAGCCGTTTCAGGCATTCCTGCCAGCGGCAGACGGCCTCGGCGGCGTAGAGCCGGAAATCGAGGGCCACCTGGTCGTTCCTGCTGCGGCCGGTATGGAGCTTCTTGCCCGCCTCGCCGACGATCTCGGTCAGCCGGGCCTCGACGTTCATGTGCACGTCCTCGAGTTCCTCGCGCCAGACAAAGGCGCCGAGCTCGATCTCGACCCTGATCTGGTCCAGGCCGTCGCAGATGGCCTTGGCCTCGTCCGCGGTCAACACGCCGACCTTGGCCAGCATCCGGGCATGGGCCTGGGAGCCGCGGATGTCCTGGGCGTAGAGCCGGCGGTCGAAGCTGATGGACCCGGTGTAGGCCTCGACGCTCCTGTCCTGCCCGCCCGCGAACCGTCCGCCCCAGAGCTTCTTTTCGGCCATGATCCGTCCCCTATTTGCGGGCCTTGTGGCCCCGGATGCGCAGGGCGTTCAAGCGGATGAAGCCCACGGCGTCGGCCTGGTTGTAGGTGCCGCCGGCCTCGAAGCTGCACAGCTCGGAGTTGTAGAGGGTGCAGGGCGACTTGCGGCCGAGCACCCAGACCCCGCCCTTGTAGAGTTTCAGCTTCACCGTGCCGGTGACCCGCTCCTGGGTCTGGTCGATCAGGGCCTGCAGGGCCTCGCGCTCGGGGCTGAACCAGAAGCCGTTGTAGACGCACGCGGCGTAGCGCGGGATGAGCGAGTCGCGCAGGTGCAGGACCTCGCGGTCGAGCGCCAGGCCCTCCAGGTCGCGGTGGGCGACGTTCAGGATGGTCCCGCCCGGGGTCTCGTAGACGCCGCGCGATTTCATGCCCACGAAGCGGTTCTCGACCATGTCCAGCCGGCCCACGCCGTGCCGGCCGCCGAGGTCGTTCAGTTCCTTGATGAGCCGGGCCGGCGAGAGGGCCGTGCCGTTCACGGCCACGGGGTTGCCGGCCTCGAAGTCCACGGTCACGATCTCGGGCGAATCCGGGGCCTTTTCCGGCGGCACGCACATCTGGTAGGTGTGCGGTCCGGGCTCGTTCCAGGGCTCCTCCAGCTCGCCGCCCTCGAACGACAGGTGCAGGAGGTTGCCGTCGCAGGAGTAGGGCTTCTCCTTGGTCACCGGCACGGGGATGCCCCGGCTCTGGGCGAAGTCCACCAGGTCGGCGCGGCCCCTGAAGTCCCACTCGCGCCAGGGGGCGATGGTCACGATGGCCGGGTCCAGGGCCGCGGCGGCCAGCTCGAAGCGCACCTGGTCGTTGCCCTTGCCCGTGGCGCCGTGGGCGATGGCCTGGGCGTTCTCGGCCCGGGCGATCTCCACCTGGCGCTTGGCGATGAGCGGCCGGGCGATGGACGTGCCGAGCAGATAGCGGCCCTCGTAGACCGCGCTCGCGCGCATCATGGGGAAGATGTAGTCTTTCGCGAACTCCTCGCGCAGGTCCTCGACGTAGGCCTTGGTCGCGCCGGTGGCCAGCGCCCGGCTCTCCACGTGGGACAGGTCCTCGCCCTGGCCGAGGTCGGCGGTGAAGGTCACCACCTCGCAGCGGTAGTGCTCGATGATCCACTTCAGGATGACGGAGGTGTCCAGGCCCCCGGAATAGGCCAGGACGACCTTCTGAATCTCGCTCATGTGCTTACTCCTCGCTGAACAGCCATTCGAGAATGGCCTTTTGCATGTGCAGACGGTTCTCGGCCTGGTCGAAGACCACCGAGGCCGGGCCTTCCAGCACCTCCTCGGAGACCTCCTCGCCGCGGTGGGCCGGCAGGCAGTGCAGGAACCTGGCGCCCGGCTTGGCCAGGGCCATGAGGGAGGCGTCCACCCGGTAGCCGGCGAAGGCCTTTTCGCGCGCCTTCTGCTCGGCCTCCTGGCCCATGGAGGCCCAGACGTCGGTGTTCACGTAGTCGGCGCCGGTTACGGCCTCGTGCGGGTCGCGGGTCAGCTCGACCTTGGCCCCGCGCGCCCGGGCCGCGTTGACGATGTCCGGATCGGGGTCGAAGCCCTCGGGACAGGCCAGGCGCAGGGAAAAGCCGAAATGCGCGGCGGCGTTGACAAAGGAATGGGCCATGTTGTTGCCGTCGCCGACCCAGGCCACGGTCAGGTCCGAGAGGCGGGGGGTCAGCTCGTACATGGTCAGCATGTCGCTCATGACCTGGCAGGGGTGGTAGCGGTCGGACAGGGCGTTGACCACGGGCACGGACGAAAAGGACGTCAGCTCGATCAGCTTCTCCTGGCCGAAGGTGCGCACGATCATGCCCTGGGCGTAGCGCGAGATGACCCGGGCCGTGTCGCGCAGGGGCTCGGAGCGCCCCAACTGGGATTCGGCCGGGGTCATGAAGACCGTGGTGCCCCCCAGCTGGCGCACGGCGACCTCGAAGGAGATGCGGGTGCGGGTCGAGGCCTTCTCGAAGAGCATGACCAGGACCTTGCCGGCCAGGAGGTTCGAGCGGTGGTCCGCGTCCTTCATGGCCTTGGCCCGGGCCACGAGGGCGTTGGCCTGGCCCGTGGTCAGGTCGAGGATGGACAGGAAGTTCTTGGTCATGGCAGCCTCCGCCTGCCCGGCCGGCCGCGCCGCCGAGCCGAGCGTTGAAAAAGATTTCTCATTATCCCGGCCGGCCGGGCCTTGTAAAGGCTTTTGGCCGCCGCACGCACCGCCGCCTTGCCTCGCCGCGGCATCGGGCCTATATCTTCCGGCCATGAGCACCCACTTTCTCGCGGCCAAGGCCACCCTGCTCCTCCTGGCACTGTGCCTCCTGGCTCCGGGCGCGGCCCTCGCCGGCTGGGTCATCGAGGAGAAGAGCGCCCGGGGCGAGAGCCGGACCACGCGCATCCAGGACAACGTCTGGCTGACCGAGGCCGAGGGCCTGGTCTCGGTCTTCGACGCCGGCCGGGGCCTCATGACCTTCATGAAGCCGGCCAGGCGCATCTATTGGAGCGGCACGCCCGAGGAGTTCCGGGCCGCGACCCTGGACCCGGCCGCCGACCCCTCGGTGAAGAGCCAGCTGGAGGCCCTGCCGCCCCTGGAGCGCGAGGCCCTGCGCCAGAAGATGGCGGCCATGATGGACAGGATGGCCGCCGGCGGCCCGAAGCACGAGTACGCGGTGAAGGCCACCAGGGACGCCGGGGCCATCGCCGGGCACGCGGCCAAGCGCTTCGAGCTGACCCGAGACGGCCGCAAGGTCGAGGACCTGTGGCTGGCCCAAAACCTGGGCATCGAGAAGGAGTTCGACGCGGCCAGGATGATGGCCATGTGGCGGGCCATGCTGCCCCCGGGAGCCGACCTGCCCAAGTATTCGGTGGGGGTCATGGAGCTCATGTCCCGGGGATTCGTGCTGAAGACCGTGGAATACGACCCCAAGGGCCGGCCGGTGGAGCTCTGGGAGGCGGTCTCGGTGCAGAAGGCCGGCCTGCCGCCCGCGGCCTTCGCCGTGCCCGAGGACTTCCGCCCGGCCGACATCTACGCCGTGCTGAACTGATCCGCCTCAACCGTCCCGGTAGACGATCCTCAGCCGCGGCAAAAGGACCAGGATGTCGCGGGCCGCGGCCGAGGCCGCGGCGAGGTTTCCGGCCGCGGCTTGCCGCTCCATGATCGCACCCAACTTCGAAAGGGCCGTGAAGCCGTACCACAAGGCCGCGCCCTTGATGGCGTGTCCGTGGCGCCGGATCTCCTCGGCCCGGCCGGCCGCGGCCGCATCCAGGGCCTGGGCGGAGAGCTCGGCCAGGCTCTGCATGAGCCTGGGGATGAGCGGGGCGAGCTCCGCGGCGACCGTGACGGTCGAATCGTCCTCGCCGGCTGCGCCCCCTCCTGCTATCGGCGGCCCCGGCTCCGACCCGGCGGGAGCGCCGGCCTGGGGGCCGCCCAGGACCTCGGCCAGCACCGAGAGCAGCCGCGCCCGGGACACGGGCTTGGCCAAGTAGCGGTTGCAGCCGGCGGCCAGGCTGCGGGCTTCGTCCTCGGGAAAGGCCCCGGCGGAAACGGCGAGCACGGGAACGGGCGGCCAGCCCCGTGCGGCCTCGATCTCGCGGAAGCCGGCCATGACCGCCACGCCGTCCAGGACCGGCAGCATCATGTCCAGGATCACCGCATCGAAACCGCCGGCGGCGAAGCGCTCCACGGCCTCGCGTCCGTCCGCGGCCTCGACCACGCTGACCGGCTGGCCCTTCAGGTAGAGCAGCACCAGCTCGCGGTTGTCGGCCACGTCGTCGACCAGCAGGATGCGCACCGGGGGCAGGGAGACGGGGGCGCGAAGGGAATCAGGGGCCATGGCCGCCTTCTAGCCCGGCCGGGGGCGGAAGGAAAGGGCCGGGGAAGAGGAAAGGCAGGCCATGAAGGGGGGAGAGGGACAAAGCCGCCGGTCATGGTCGTGCGGAACGGGCGCGATTGCCCGTGGCGCGCGGGCAGGTTGAAAGGCAGGCCGTGAAGTGGTGGAGAGTCACCCCGGATGCCGGGTCATGCGGACCGAAATGCGGCCAATTGTCCTCGCGGCCTGCGCGTACCGATCCCACGGGCGGACCGCAGACCACCGCGTGACCCCACACCTCTTCTTTCGCGGCTCTTCCTCTCCTCTGTCGATTCCCGTTCACAACCCCATCCGCCGGTACTTCCTGCGCACGAACAACTCGATGGCCGCGAACAGGACCAGGGGCACGGCCAGGAAGACGAGCGTCAGCAGCGCGGCGACCGAGTGGCTGGAGGAGGTCAGCAGGGGAAAAAGCGCGCCGGCAAAGGAGGGCACGGCCCCGCCGCCGACCAGGAAGACCAGGAAATATTCGGAGAAGGCCACCAGGAAGACCACCGTGCCGCCGGCCAGGGCCGCGGGCAGGATGAGCGGCAGCTCGACGCTTATGAGCGTGCGCAGCCGGCCGGCGCCGAGGTTCATCGCGCAGGCGGCGTAGGCCGGGTCGAAGGACTGGTGCCCGGCGATGAGCGCGCGCAGCATGTAGGGGTAGCTCATGGCCGTCAGCATGGCTACCACGCCCGGCCATGTGTCGGACAGCCCCAGGCGGATGAGCAGCGTCTGGGCGCCCAGGGCGAAGGTCATGGACGGCACCAGGGCCGGGGCCAGGAGCAGGCCCTCGATCAGGTGCTTGCCGGCGAAGCTTTGGCGGGCGAGCACCCGGGCCGGGGCGAGGCACAAGACGAAGGCCGCGAGCGCCGTGGCCAGGGAGTAGCCCACCGAGGAGGCGAGACTCGCGCCCAGCTCGCGGGCCTGGGAGAGGACGTAGGTTGCGGCCCTCAGGTCGAAGCGGCGGGGCCAAAGGTCGGGAAAGGCCCAGACCGAGCCGAAGGCGTAGGCCGTAAGCACCGCCAGCGGCCCGGCGAAAATGAGGGCGAGAAAGGCCAGGAAGGCCAGGTCGCGGCCCGCTCCCCTCACAGCTTGCGCTCCCGGCTGGAGAGCCTGGCGGCCAGGCGCACGTAGGCCCAGATGAAAGCCGCGGCGAAGAGGAACATGACCACGAGCAGGGCCATGGCCCGGGGCCGCAAGGCGAGGTCGCGCTGGAAGATGAGGTCGAAGACGGTGATGGACAGCATGCCCGGCGAGGACTCCGAGAGCAGCGCCGGGATGTCGTAGGCGCCGAAGGCGTAGAGGAAGAGGATGATGCCCGAGGCCTCCAGCGCCGGGCGTACGTGGGGCACGGCGATGGTGAAGAAGACGCGCGTGCCCGAGGCCCCGAGCATGCGCGCGGCCTGGACCAGGCGCGGGTCGAGCCGGGCGAGGAGCGCCAGGACCATGAGCGTGACGAAGGGCGTCTCCTTCAGCGCGTAGGCCAGGATGAGGCCCAGGCCGTTGCCTGAAAAAAGGATGGCCGGGAAGTCGGCCGGGGTGGCCACCAGCCCCAGGGCGTGGCCGGCGGAGGCCAGCACCCCGGACCCACTGAACACGATGAGCACGATGAAGGCCACGGCGATGTGCGGCAGGATCAGCGGCACCTTGTAGACCAGGGCCAGGGGCTTGAGTTTTGGAGAGAGCTGCCAGATGCGCCAGGCGATGAGCGTGCCGCAGGCCAGGGAGAGGAGCACGGAAGCGAGCGCGACGAGTGCGCTGAAGGCGAAGCTGGCCACCAGGTGCGGGGCGAGGAGCGCCGCATAGCCGTCGAACCTCCCGCCCGCCGCCGGCACGGGCAGGAAGAACCCGAAGGACTGGGCCACGGTCAGCCCGAGCCCGGCCAACACCAGGGCCAGCGGGCACGCCGCGGGCGAAAGCGAAAGGGCGGCCCGGCGATCCACGTGCTACCTGTGCAGGACGTTTGCTTCCCAGCCGGCCTCGAGAAGCTCCAGGTACCGGGCCGGAATCTCGGGCACGGCCACCTTGGCCAGGGCCGCGGGGGTCAGCGTGGCCGGGCCGAGGTCCTGGTCCGCGAATTTATTGCGCCAGTCATCCGGCAGGCGGTTTACGTCGATGGCTGGGAAGTCGCCCCAGTTCCTGGGGTCGAACTTGGCCAGCTGGGCCTCTGGCGAGAGCAGGAAGTCGGCGGCGACCATGGCCGCGGCCTGGTGCGGCGAGTTGGCCGGGATGGCCAGGAAGTGGGTGTTGTAGAGGGAGCCGTCGGTAGGCACGAAGGTGCGTACCGTGGCCGGGTAGGTGCCTTCGAGTATTTTGCTCGCCGCGTGGGAGGGGTGGTAGCTCATGGAAAAATCCACCTCCCCCCGGGCAAAGAGCGTGTCCAGGGCCGCAGAATCGCGCGGGTAGCTGCGTCCGGCCTGCCACAGGGCGGGCTTTATCTCGTTCAGCCAGGCCCAGAGCGCGGGCGCGTTCCTCTCGAACAGGGCCTGGTCGTAGCCCTGCATGTACTGCTCGTACCCGCCGGTCAGGGCGTAGAAGAGCTGGCGGATGAAGGCCGAGCCGGTGAAGTCCGGGGGCATGGGGTAGGTGAAGCGCCCGGGGTGGGCCAGGATCCAGGCCTTGAGCGCGGCGACGTTTTCGGGCGGGGTCGGCGTGCGGGCCGCATCGTGCTCGAAGACGAACTGGGCCCGGCCCCAGGGCGACTCATAACCCTTGACCGGGTAGCCGAAGTCGTAAGCCGCGCCGGCCGGGTCCACATAGGCCTTGAAGTTCGGCAGCTTGTCGGCGAACGGGCCGAAGAGCAGGCCCGCCTCCATGGTGTTCCTGAAGTTCTCGCCGTTGATCCACAAGAGGTCGATGGCCCCCTCGGCCTTGCCCGCGGCCTTCTCGGCCAGCATCTTGTTCACGAACACGGCCGCGTCCATGGGCACGCGCTCGAGCGTTATGCCGTGGCGGGCTTTCAGCTCCGGGGCCACGTAGCCGTCCACCCAGGCGTTCACGTGGGCGAACCCGCCGTACATGTACCAGCGCACGGTCTGGCCTTTCGCCTTGGCCGTCACGGCCGCGAAATCCTGGTCGAGGAGCGCGGCCTCGGGCTTTTTCTCCGGCTCGGAGCAGGCCAGGGCCAAGGTCAGGACCAGGAGTGCGAGGCTCAGGGCGGTTCTCATGAAGGTTCCTCCGTGTGGGTGAAACTCGCATGGCAGGCCATGCGCGCGCGGTCGCCTGGAACGAGGCCGTCGCTCAGGCTGTAGACGGTCAGCTCCCGGCCGCGCAGGCGCACGCGGTAGACGATATAGTGGCCGGCGAAGACCTGCTCCAGGACCTCGGCCGGGCCGGCAGGATCGGGGGTGAGAGTCAAGCCCTCGGGCCGGGCGAAGACCTCGGCGCCCTCCCCGCCCGGACAGGCGGCGCCGAGCTCAAGGGCCAGGGCCGCGGGGATGCGGTTGACCGGTCCGAGGAAGCGGGCAACCTCGAGGCTGGCCGGCCGGTGGTAGATCTCGGCCACGCTCCCGAGCTGCGCCAGGCGGCCGCCGAGCATGACGCCCAGGCGGTCGGACATGGCGAAGGCCTCCTCCAGGTCGTGGGTCACGGCGATGAGCGAGATGCCGAAGGCGCGCTGGGTGGCCTTGATGAAGGCGGCCGTGGACAAGCGCAGGTTGCGGTCGAGGTTGGCAAACGGCTCGTCCAGCAGCAGGAGCGCCGGCTGGACCACCAGGGCCCGGGCCAGGGCCACGCGCTGCTTCTGGCCGGCCGAGAGCTCGGCCGGGAAGTCGTGCGCCTTGTCCGAAAGCCCGAAGTAGTCGAGCTGCCCGGCCACCCGGCGCTTGACCTCGGCCCGCGGCAGCCCCCGGGCCTTGAGGCCGAAGGCCACGTTGTCGAAGACGCTTATGTGCGGAAAAAGGAGCCAGTCCTGGAAGACGAGGATGACCGGGTTGTGCCTTCCGGGCGGCGGGTCGAAGACGATGCGCCCGGCGTCCGGCGTCGCAAGTCCGGCGATGAGGGTGAGCAGCGTGGTCTTGCCCACGCCCGACGGCCCGACGATGGACACGATCTCGCCCGGGGCCACGTCGAAGCTCACCTCCGAAAGCACGGGCCGGCCGTCGAAGGATTTGGCGATGCCCTCTAGCCGACAAAGCACGGCGCGTTCTCCAGGAAGCGGCGGATGGTGGCCAGGGTGGCCGGGTTGGCGATGGCCCGCGCGGTCCGCGTGTATTCGTAGTAGGCCATGTGGCACCAGGCGAGCGCGCGAAGGACGATGGTCCGTTCCAGGACCCCGGTCAGGGTCGTGAGCCGCTCCAGGTCCGGGGCGTCGGCGCCGAGGGCGGTCAGCTCTTCACGGTAGGCGGCCAGGAAGCTTCGTTTCTCCGAAGGGGACAAGGTGACGTCGGTCTTCCACAGGGTGGTGGTCGGCACCAGGAAATGGCCCAGGTCCTGGTAGCGGGCGCTGACCACGGCCTTTTCCCAGTCCACCAGGAAGTCCCCGCCGTCACCCAGGATGAAGTTGCCGGAGTTGACCTCGGTGTTGGCCATGACCGGGGGCTCCGCCGCGAAATCGGTCCCGTGCCGCCGGCCGAGGTCGAGCACGGCCTCGCGGTAGGCGAGCAGCCGGTCGCGCAGCTCCGGCATGGGGTGGTCGGGAAAACGGGTGAGGAGTGCGCAGCTCTCCCCGGCGATGGCCGCCACCGGGTCGGCCTGACGAATGAGGCCTTGCGCCGGGGCCAGGGCGTGGATGCGGGCGAAGATGCGCGCGGCGCGGGAGAGGTCGGTGCGGTAGTCGAGCGGGCGGCCGGGGAGATGGTCCATGAGCAGCACGCCGCCGGGCAGGCCTTCGGGGGCCGGGTCGAACCAGTGGGCGCGGGGGGTGACGCCCGAGGGCTCCACGGCCTTCAGGACCGTATATTCGTAGCCGATCTGGTCGGCAAGCCCGAGCTGGCTGCCGTGGTTCAGGCGCAGGACGAACCGCCGGCCCCGTTGGTCCTCAACCAGGTAGTTGGCATTGTACTCCCCGGCCGCCAGGAAGGCGACGGAAAACGGCCCGGGCAGACGTCCGGAGCGCGTCAGATAGGCCGTTATGCTATCGATGATTTCCATGCGTTGCACGCAGTCCGATCACCCGCCCCGATGGGGGCGGGCGAAGCTCGGACAGCAGTCCCATTGAAAGGGAGAAATAGAATACTTTCCGCGGCCTGGCAAACGCAAAGGCCGTGCGGAAAGCCGGCCGCGCTACAGATGCACGGCCTGGCCGTCGGTCACGTAATAGAGCAGCTGGTAGCTGTCGGAGAGCAGCGCGATGAGGCTTTGCAGGGTGTGCCGGCCGGCGGACTGGACCCGGATGGAGACCTTGCGCATGCCGGCAGGCACGCCGTCGTAGGAGGTCAGGACCGAGGTCAGGCGGACCTCTTCGTCCTTCAGGCGGCCGAGCAGGTCAATGGCCGAGCCGGGGACGTCGGGCAGCAGGAAGACGAGCTGGATGCCGCCCCGGACCAGGCCGGTGACGTGGGAGAGGTAGCGGAAGACATCGACCTCGGTGATGATGCCGACGAGCTTGCCGTCCTCGCCCGCCACCGGCAGCCCGCCGATCTTGTGGCGCAGGAGGAGCTCGGCGGCGCTCTCCACCGCGGCCTCGGGGGAGATGGTCAGCGGCTCGGGGGTCATGATCTCGTTCACCTTCAGGGCTGCCAGGCTGGCCCCGGCCGCGGCGCCGTCGCCGGGCAGGTATTTGGAGGGCATGGCGTCGCGCACGTCCCGGTCGGAGACGATGCCGACCACCCGGCCGCCGGCGTCGATGACCGGCATCTGGCGGATGTTCTTCTTGCGCAGTATTTCGGCGGCGTCGATGACCGAGGTGTCCGGGCCGAGGTTCATGACGCCCTTGGTCATCCAGTCCTTCACGAGCATGGCGGGTACCCTCCTTCGGTCGAGGTGCAGCGACAGTTTTGTCACGCCGTCGCCATCACCATGCCGTGAAACCGGCACAAAGGAAAGCATCCAGGCTACGGCGCACTGCCGGCGGCCGCGCCGCTGGCAAAGGCCCAGTGCAGGTTGTAGCCGCCGAGCCAGCCGGCCACGTCCAGGACCTCGCCGCAGAAGAAGAGCCCGGGCACGCCGCTCGCCTCCATGGTCCGGGAGGACACGGCGCGCGTATCCACGCCGCCCAGCGTCACCTCGGCCCGGGCCAGGCCCAGGGTGCCGGCCGGAACGATGCGCCAGGCATGGATTCTCGCCGCGACCTCGCGCCGCCGGGCCGCGCCCAGGCCGGCCACGGGCAGCTCGCACGCCTCCGGGCCGAGGAGCAGCGCCGGCAGACGGGCCGGGAGCAGGCCGGCGAGGAGGTTCTTGACCTTGAGCCCGCCCCGGGTGACGGCGGCCAGCTCGGCCTCCAGGTCTTGCCCGGGCAGAAGGTCCACGGCGATCTCCTGCCCCGGCCGCCAGTAGCTCGAAATTTGCAGCGCGGCCGGGCCGGACAGGCCGCGGTGGGTGAAGAGCAGCTGGTCGGAGAAGACCGCCCGGCCGCAGCCGATCCTGACCGGCAGGCTGATCCCGGTGAGCGCGGCAAACTCCCAGCCCTTGGGCATGGAGAACGGCACCAGCCCCGGCCGGGGCGCGACGATGGTGAGGCCGAAATCCTTGGCCAGGGCGTAGCCCGCGTCCGTGGCCCCGCAGGCCGCCCAGGCCGGGCCGCCGAGCGCCACCGCCAGCCGGCCGGCGCGCGCCGCCCCGGCCGAGGTCTCCACCCGGAAGCCCGCCCCCTCGCGGCAGGCGCTTCTGACCTCACGGCCGAGAAGGAAAGACACGCCGAGAGAGGTGCAGGCCCGGACCAATGCCGCGACCAGCTCGGCCCCGGGCTCGCGCAGGAAGAGACGGCCGGCCTCGCGCTCCTCGAGGGCAAGCCCGCAGGAGCGGACCAGGTCCACGGCCTCGGCCGTACCGAACCGGGCCAGGGCTGAGGCGCAGAAGCGGGGATTCTCCGAGAGGTAGTTCTCCGGGCCGACCGAGGTGTTGGTCACGTTGGCCCGCCCGCCGCCCGCGATCTTGACCTTGGCCCCGGGCTCGCGGCCGTGGTCCACGACCACCACCCGCCGCCCCAGCCGCGCGGCGGTGAGCGCGCAGAGAAGCCCCGAGGCCCCGGCGCCGAGGATCAACAGGTCGGTGTCGGGCATGGCAGGTGTCGTTGCCGGGCAGAGGCACGGGTGGAATGCGACATGACGATCCGGTATATGGCTGAAAAAGCCTCAAATCGAAAGCAAAACGCCGCCGGTGAGGGGAAAGGCGGGGGCAGCGACATCCGGCATCACCTGGAATGACCCGGCGATCCGCGCCGACCAGCGGCCGGCAGGACAGCCAACGGCGAACCGAGGTCCGGCGCCCTGTCATGACCCCGACCGCCGGCAGCATAAACCGGCATTGGATCAGACACCCCGGTCAGAGAGCTGCGCCCTCTGCGTCCTTCCGGAAACCGCAAACCATGCATGGCGCACGGATCAGCGCGATCTCCGAGGCCGTTTCAACAGGCGTCCCCCTCTTCACCTTCATGGCCTCTTCCTCCCCTCTCTTCGCCCGCGGATGGTGTCCGAACCCGGCGGCTTTGTCAAAATGGGCCGCGGACCCGCGGCAATCGCCAGGCGCAGGTTCCTTTCCCGCTTTCCTGGCGCCCGGTGCGCTTTTCTATAAAGCATGAATTGTGGCTGTTTTCCGGACCTTGCCCCGGGCTCGTCCCCGGCCGTGACCCGGTCACGCGATTGACCGGCCCTCGGCCTTGGTATACCACAAATTGCACCTTGGCCCCAGTGGTGACCACGTGCAGAACGAAAACGCCCCATTCCTCGAGGTCGCGAGCCTCTCCAAGCGCTTCGGCGGTGTCCAGGCCGTGCTCGACTATGAATTGTCCCTGGCCCCGGGCGAGATCGTCGGCCTGATCGGTCCCAACGGCGCGGGCAAGACCACGGTCTTCAACCTCCTCTCCGGGGTGCTCGCGCCCACCTCCGGCTCGATCCGGGCCGGCGGCCGGGAGATCGCCGGCAGGGGACCGGAGGCCGGCTCGGCCGCGGGCATCGGCCGCACCTTCCAGAACATCCGGCTCTTCCCCGCGCTCTCGGTGCTCGATAACGTCCGCGCCGCCTGCCACCGCCGCCTGGGCCGGGGGCTGTGGCCCACGCTTTTCCGCCTGCCCGGCGCCCGGGCCTCGGAGGCGGCCATCCTCGCCCGCGCCCGGGAGATGCTCGAGATCATGAACCTGTCCGCTGCGGCGGAGCAGCCCGCCGGCTCCCTGCCCTACGGCGACCAGCGCCGGCTGGAGATCGCCCGGGCGCTGGCCGCCGGCCCCACGCTCCTGCTCCTGGACGAGCCCGCCGCGGGCCTGAACCCCGGCGAGACCGAGGGCCTGAGGCAGGCCATCCGCGCGCTCAGGGACCGCTTCGGCCTGACCGTGCTCCTGGTCGAGCACGACATGGGCCTGGTCATGCGCCTGTGCGAGCGCGTCCAGGTCCTGGTCCACGGCCGGCTGCTGACCGAGGGGCCGCCCGCGGCGGTGCAGGCCGACCAGCGCGTGGTCGCGGCCTACCTGGGCTCCGGAGGCGCCGATGCTTAGGCTGGAAGACATCCACGTCCACCGCGGCCGGACCCACGTGCTGAAGGGGCTGACCCTGGCCGTGGGCCGGGGCGAGATCGTGGCCCTGATCGGGGCCAACGGCGCGGGCAAGACCACCACCCTGCGCACCGTCTCCGGCCTCATCCGCCCGACCTCGGGCGCCGTCGTCTACCAGCCCGAGCCCGGCGGCCCGCAGGTCGATCTCTCGCGCCTGGCCCCGGAGAAGATCGTGGCCGCGGGCATCAGCCACTGCCCCGAGGGCCGGCAGGTCTTCTCGAGCTTGAGCGTGCGCGAGAACCTACTCGTCGGCGGCTACCTGCGCCGCGACAAGGAGGGCATCAGCCGCGACCTCGAGCGCTCCTTCGAGCTTTTCCCCATCCTGCGCGAGCGAGGCCACCAGGCCGCGGGCAGCCTGTCCGGCGGCGAGCAGATGATGCTGGCCATCGCCCGGGCGCTCATGAACCGGCCGAAGCTCCTCATCCTGGACGAGCCCTCCCTGGGGCTCGCCCCGCTCATCGTCGCGCGCATCTTCGCCCTCATCGCGGAGCTGAACGCCGCGGGCACGACCGTCTTCCTGGTGGAGCAGAACGCGGTCATGGCCCTGGGGCTGGCCCACCGGGCCTACGTGCTCGAACTCGGGGCCATCGTCCTGTCCGGCACCGGACGCGAACTGGCCGAGAACCCCGAGGTGCGCCGGGCCTACCTGGGGAGCGCGGCGTGAGCGGCGGCTACCTGACCGATCTGCTCGTCGGCGGCCTGACCTTGGGCAGCATGTACGCACTGGTGGCCATCGGCTTCTCCATGATCTACGGCATCATCCGGCTGATCAACTTCGCTCACGGCGACATCGTCATGATCGGCGCCTTCGTCACCCTGGGCCTGGTCCAGGCCCTGGACCTGCCGTTGCCGCTGGTGGCCCTGGCCACGCTGGCCGCCGGCGGGGGCATGGGCCTCATCATCGAGCGCGCGGCCTTCCGGCCCATGCGCGGCGCGCCCCAGGTCACCGGCTTCATCGCCTCGCTGGCCGTATCCATCATGCTCCAGAACCTGGGCGTGCTGATCCTCACCGCCCAGCCGCGCAACTTCGTCTGCCCGGACTGGCTGAGCGCGCCGGCCCGGCTCCTGGGCGCGAACATCCGGGTCATCGACCTGGCCATCGTGGCCAGCGCCCTGGGCCTGGCCTCGGGGCTCATGCTCGTCATCAAAAAGACCCGGCTCGGCATGGCCATGCGGGCCACGGCCGAGAACCTGGACACCGCCCGGCTCATGGGCATCGACGTGAACCGCACGATCATGGCGGCCTTCGTCATGGGCAGCGCCCTGGCCGGGGTGGCCGGCTTCATGTGGGGCGGCAAGTTCGGCCAGATCGACCCCCTGCTGGGCTACGTGCCGGGCCTCAAATCCTTCGTGGCCGCGGTCATCGGCGGCGTGGGCTCGGTGCCGGGCGCGATCCTCGGCGGCTACCTGCTCGGGATGTCGGAAGTCCTGTTCGTCGGCCTGTTGCCCCCGGTCTACGCCCCCTACCGCGACGCCTTCGTCTTCGGCACCTTGATCCTCATCCTGCTCGTCCTGCCCAACGGGCTTTTCGGCACGAGCACGGAGGAGCGGGCATGAGCCGGACGACCCTGCGCCTGGCCGCCCTCTGCACCGTGGCCGCCGGGGCCGGGCTCGTGGCCCTGGCCCAGGCCTTCTGCGGCGACTACTACCTGTCCATCCTCGACTTCGTGGGCATCGCCGCCGTCCTGGCCGTCAGCCTCAACGTCACCAACGGCTTCACCGGCCTCTTCTCCCTCGGCCACCCGGCCTTCATGGCCATCGGCGGCTACGTCACGGCGCTGCTCGTCCTGCCCCCCGGACGCAAGGAGATGTTCCTGCCCGACCTGCCGGCCTGGCTGGCCTCGGCCGAATGGTCCTTCGCCCCGGCGCTGGCCGCAGGAGGCCTGGCCGCCGTGCTGGCCGCGTGCCTCGTCGGCCTGCCGGTCCTGCGGCTCAAGGGCCACTACCTGGCCGTGGCCACCATGGGCTTTCTGATCATCGTCCAGGTGCTCATCGTCAACCTCGACTGGCTGACCCGCGGCCCCCTGGGCCTCAACGGCCTCGCCCCGCTGACCGACCTGTGGTGGGTCTACGCCGTCCTGGTCGTCACGCTCTACGTGGCCTACGCCCTCAAATTCTCCTCCCTGGGCCGGGCCATGCTCGCGGTGCGCGAGGACGAGCTGGCCGCGCGCTGCCTGGGCATCCCGGCGGCGAGAGCGCGCATCCTGGCCCTGGCCGTGGGCGCCTTCTTTGCCGGCGTCTCCGGCGGGCTGTGGGCGCACCTCATCACCGCCATCACCCCGGGCTCCTTCTCCCTGCTCATGGCCTTCACCATCGTGGCCATGGTGGTCATCGGCGGCTCGGGCTCGGTCACCGGTTCGCTTCTCGCCGCGGTCGGCATCTCGCTCTTCACCGAGGCCTTGAAGCCCGTGGAGGAGTCCCTCGAGCTCTACGGCCTGGCCGAGATCGTCATGGCCCTGGGGCTCATCGTCTGCCTCGTCCTGCGCCCCCGCGGCCTCTTCGGCAGCGAGGAGCCGCGCCTGCTCGCGCGGTTGTTCGAAAATAGCGCACCCTGACACCCCAAACGGCATACAGGAGGTCATCAGATGAAACGCATCCTTCCCCTGCTCGCCCTGGCCCTCGTCCTGGCCCTCGTCCTGGCCATGACCGGCGCGGCCCAGGCCGCGGACCCGATCAAGATCGCCGGCCTCTACAACCTGACCGGCGGCATGTCCTCCATCGACGCCCCGGCCCTGAACGGCGCCAAGCTCGCCGCCAAGCTCATCAACGAGAAGGGCGGGCTGCTCGGCGGCCGCATGGTCGAGGTCGTCGGCATCGACACCAAGACCGACCAGCAGGAGTCGGCCACCGGCGCCAAGAAGGCCCTGTCCATGGACGTGGTCGCGGGCATCGGCTACGGCGACACGACCTTCGTCATGGCCGCCGCCCCCCTCTTCCAGGCCAAGGGCATCCCCTTCGTCACCTCCGGCGCCACCCACCCCATGCTGCCCAAATGGGTCGGCAACTGCATGTTCATGGTGCCCTTCGGCGACGACGATCAGTCGTTCGCCATCGCCGACTACACCGTGGACAAGCTCAAAGCCAAGAACGTGGCCATCTGGACCGACAACTCCATGGACTTCACCAAGGCCCTGTCGAAGTTCTACAAGCAGCGCATCGAGGAGCGCGGCGGCAAGGTCGTGCTCGAGGACTTCTTCATGATGGGCGACAAGGACTTCTCGGCCCAGATCGCCCGGCTGAAGAACGCGAGCCCCAAGCCCGACGCGGTCTTCGTCTCGGCCATCCCCAACGAGGCCGGGCTGACCGTGAAGCAGATCCGCGAGGCAGGCCTCACCCTGCCCATCGTCAGCGGCGACGGCTTCGACACCGAGCTGGTCACAACCGTGCCCGGGCCCAAGCTGGCCAACGACGTCTACTTTTCCACCCACACCTACCGCGGCGACAACCGTCCCGAAGTCACCGCCTTCATCGCGGCCTACAAGAAGGAGTACGGCAAGGACCCCGAGAACGCTTTCGCCGCCCTGGGCTACGACGCCGTGGACTTGATCGCCGACGCCATCAAGCGCGCCGGCTCCGCGGACAAGGGCCCGCTGCAAAAAGCCCTGGCCGCGACCAAGGGCTTCAAGGCCGTGACCGGCGAGATCTCCTACACCCGGCCCTCGGGCGTGCCCCTGAAGCCCGTGTCGGTCATCAGCGTGAAGAACGGCGCCTACGCGGTCGAGGAAATCTGGACTCCCAAGAACTAGCCTCAATGCCGGCCCGCGCTCCGGGGCGCGGGCCGGCCCAGCCAAGGTGACACCATGAAACGCGTGAAGCTCGAGGAACTGAACCAGCACTCCTTCACCGAGGGAAAGATCGACAAGGCCATCCTGGCCGTGGGCTCGTGCGAGAGCCACGGCGAGCACCTGCCCTTCGGCACCGACACCTTCGTCAGCTACGACATCGCCCGGGCCGTGGCCGAGCGCCTGGACCACACGGTGGTCGTGCCGCCCCTGTGGTACGGCATGAGCCTGCACTACCGGCACAAGCCCATGTGCGTGAGCCTGACCAACCAGACGCTGATCACCGTGCTGAAAGAGGTCATGGCCTCGCTCGTCCACTGGGGCATACGGAAGATCATCGTGATCAACGGCCACGACGGCAACATCGCGCCCATCGAGATCGCCGCCCGCGACGTGAAGGTCGAGCATCCCGACCTGGCCGTGGCCGTGCTCGACGCCTGGTGGGTCACCGCCGGCAAGCTCCTGCCCAAGGACACCTTCGAGGTCTGGGACGGCCTGGGCCACGGCGGCGAGGGCGAGACCTCCATCGCCCTCAGCATCGTGCCCGACCTCGTGGACATGAGCCGGGCCAAGGGCATGATCCCGGACATGTTCGGCGACGTGAAGCTCATCTGGAACTTCGAGGAGCTGACCGACCACGGCGCCTCGGGCGCCCCGGAAAAAGGCACGGCCGAGAAGGGCGACAAGATGAAGAAGGTCCTGGTGGACTACGTGGTCGACTACGTGAAACGCATGGACGCCCAGGGCTGGCGCTATGCCAAGAAATAGGCCCGCGGGCCGGGTGGCCGTCTTCTTCACCGGCGGCACGCTCGGAATGCGCGGCCGGCCCGGCGAGGGCGACGTGGCCCCGGCCGGGGCCTTCGACCAGCTCATGGCCGCGCTCGCCCCGTCCATCCCCGGCGTGCGCCTGACGCCCGTGGCCTGGGCCGACGTGCCGAGCTCCAACATGACGCCCGAGCGCATGTTCGCCCTGGGCCGGGACGTTCAATCCATGCTCGCCGAGGACGACGTCTGCGGCGCGGTCGTCGCCCACGGCACCGACGTCATGGAAGAGACGGCCTACATGCTCGACCTGACCGTGGACTCGGACAAGCCGGTGGTCGTCACCGGCTCCATGCGCTCCCTGGACGAGCTCGGCTACGACGGGCTCAGGAACCTCTACTGCGCCGTGCTGGCCTGCCTCGAATGCCCGCCCGGCGCGGGCGTGGTCGTGCTCATGTCCGACCGGCTCTACGCCGCCTCGGAAGTGGCCAAGACCCACTCCATGGCCATCGACGCCTTCGACGCCCCGGGCCTGGGACCCCTCGGCTCGGTGGCCGGCGAGGTCCTGCACTTGAGCCGCTGGCCCGCGCGCCAGAAGGTCCTGAAAACCTCGGCCATCGAGCCCAACGTGGACCTCATCTCCCTCTGCCCGGGCATGGACGGCCGGTTCATCGCCTGCGCCCGGGAAAACGGCGCCAAGGGCCTGGTGGTCGAGGGTTTCGGCGCCGGCAACGTGCCCCCGGCCGTGGCCGACGCCCTCGAGCCGCTCCTTGCCGAGGGCCTGCCCGTGGTGCTCACCTCGCGCTGCATCCAGGGCGGGGTCTGGCCCATCTACGGCTACCACGGCGGCGCCGGGGAGCTGGCCCGCAAGGGCATCATCCTCGGCGGCGCGCTGCCCGGCAACAAGGCCCGCATCAAGCTCATGGTCGCCCTGGGCCTGACCCGGGAGCTCGCCGCCATCCGGAGCCTCTTCCCGTGAGCAGGTCGCCGGCCCGGACGCCTCCGGCCAGGCCCGATCGGGCGCGCAAGGAGGACGTCTACGCCTGCCTCAAGGACTGGATCATCTACAGCGAGCTCAAACCCGGCGAGGCGCTGAACGAGCGCGAGCTGGCCGAGCGCTTCGGGCTGTCGCGCACCCCCTTGCGCGAGGTCCTGCAACGCTTGAGCTACCAGCGGCTCATCGTCATCCGGCCGCGCCAGGGCATCGTCGTCGCGCCCATCGACGAGGAGACCGTCCGCTCCATCTTCGAGGTCCGCATCCCGCTGGAGAAGACCGCCCTGGTCCTGGCCGGCCTGCGCGCCGGCCCCCAAGGCCTCGCCCGGCTGGCCGCCATCGTGGCAGACCTGATCCAGGCCCGGGACGCCAGCGACCACGACCGGGTCATCCGCCTCGACCAGCAGTTCCACGAGACCATCGGCGAGCTGTCCGGCAACCAGGTCCTCAAGGAAGCCCTCGAGGACCTGCACAACGTCTGCCTGCGCTACTGGTACCTGCGCAAGGCCGAGCTGGCCGGGGAGTACGGCGTCACCGACTCCCTCGGCGGCGTGCTCGCCGCCCTCCTGGCCGACGCCCCCCACCGCGCCGCCAGCCTCTATGGCGCCCATATCTTAAGCTTCCTGGCCATCTTCCACCCCGTGGCCGCCGCGGAGCTGGAGCATCTGCTGTAGGGAGTAAGAGGTGGGGGCGGGCGAAGGGCCGGACGGTGGTGGATCGTTGCCGAAAAGCCGGAAAGGCAGCCGGTGAGAGTAAAGAGAGGCCGGAAGGGTGCGGGCCAAGGGCCGTGCGCCTTATCCAACACCACCCATGCGTCATCAGCGGACTGTTCCGACACCACAGTCGGTTTGGTGCGGCACAATGCGCGGGGTCAGGGAACCGCAATAAGGACTGCCCCTCTCCCTTACCTCATGGCATCTTCGTGATTTTCTTCCCCCGGAATCAGCCGGCCTGCTTGGCCTCGAGCTCGGCCCAGCGGGCGTAGAGGCGGTCGACCTCGGCTTTGGCCGCTTCCTGCTCGGCCAGGAGCAGCGCGAGCTTCGGCGCGTCCGAGGCCACGGACGGATCCGTCAGCGCGGCCTCGCACCGAGCCAGCTCCGCCTCGGCCTGTTCGATGGCCGCCTCCAGCCCGTCCCATTCACGCTGTTCCTTGTAGCTGAGCTTCTTTACGGCCCTGGCCGCGCCGGAAGGCTTGGCCGCATGTTGCGTGGAGGTCGCCGAGCGCGCGGCTGCGGCCTTTTCCTTGGCCAGGAAATCGGCCTCCCACTGGGCGCAGTCAGCATACACCTCGCTCCCGCCCCGGCCGTCGAGGCCCAGCAGCACGGTGGAGACGCGGTCCAGCAGCGAGCGGTCGTGGGTCACCAGCACCACCGCGCCGGGGAAATCCATCAGGCTCTCTTCCAGGGTTTCCAGGGTGGGGATGTCCAGGTCGTTGGTCGGCTCGTCAAGAAGAAGGACGTCCGCCGGACGGAGCATGAGCCGGGCGATGAGCAGGCGGGCCTGCTCACCGCCGGACAGGAGCCGGACGGGCAGGTCGAGCTGCTCGGGCTTGAAGAGGAAGCGCTTGGCCCAGCTGACCAGGTGCAAAGATTGGCCGCGGTAGACCACCGCGTCTCCGGCGGGCGCAAAGGCCCGGCGCAGGCTCAGCTCCGGGTCCAGCTGCTCGCGCTTCTGATCGAAGCTGGCCACGGCCAGATCCGGCGCGCGGCGGATTTGGCCTGCGTCCGGGGCCAGCTCCCCGGCCAGGACCTTGAGCAGCGTGGTCTTGCCCGAGCCGTTGCCGCCCACCAGCCCCAGGCGCACCCCGGGCGAGAGGACGATGTCCAGGTCCGAGAAGAACGTGCGGCCGCCAAAGCCCTTGCCGATGCCCTCGGCCACCAGCAGGCGCCTGGTCTGTCGCGCGGTGCCAGTGAAATCGATCCGCGCCTTGCCTTGGGATCGGTTGCGCCCGCGCGTCTCGGCCAGCTCCTGGCTCAGCGCCCCGGCGGCCTCGATGCGGGCCTTGGCCTTGGTCGCCCGGGCCTTGGGCATGCGGCGCAGCCATTCGATCTCCCGGCGCTCCCGATTGGCCAGGCTCTGCTCGTAGGCCGCCTGGCTGGCAAGCACCTCCGCCCGCTTCTCGAGCAGCAGGCTGTAGGGGCCGTTCACGCTCAGGTAGCCCTCGGCATAGGCGCTGCCCAGCTCGATGGTCCGCCCGGCGACGTTCTCCAGGAAATAGCGGTCGTGGCTGACCACTACGTAGGCCAGGCGAGCCACGCCAAGCCACGATTCGAGCCAGAGGATGGAGCCCAGGTCCAGGTGGTTTGTGGGCTCGTCCAAGAGCAGGAGGTCCGGCTCCGTGACCATGGCCCGGGCCAGGGCCAGACGCTTGCGCCAGCCGCCGGACAACAGCTCGGCCGGCTGCTCAGGATCGTTAAATCCCATGCGGCCGAGGACCACGTTGACCCGGGAGAGTGTCTCGGCCTCGGTCAGGGCGCCGCCCCTGACCGAGGCCAGGGCCGCAGCCACCACCTCGCGCACGCGCAAACCCGGGGCGAACGCGTCGGCCTGGGGCACGTAGGCCATGCGCACACCCTGGCGCAGGACGCGCTCGCCGGCGTCGGGCGACTCCAGCCCGGCGATGATCTTCAGCAGGGTGGACTTGCCCGAGCCGTTGGCGCCGACCAGACCGATGCGTTCCTTATCCGAGATGGCCAGGGAAATGGACGTGAACAGGTGGCGGGCGCCGAAAGCCTTGCTGACGCCGCGCAGGGTGACAAGGGTGCTCATGGCGATGAGGCCTAGAGGATCAAAGCAGCCACGTCAATCGCTGCCGAAGGCCGGGGGAAGGGGAAACCCCATTGGGCAAAAGGGATTTCCCCTTCCCCCGGCCCCCCATCCCTTTCCCTAAAACCCTTGGCTCGCGTCGCGAGAATGTCTCTTGCCAAATGATTCATCTCTGATATGGTCCGATTCAATCCGGTCTCTGACTGGAAATCATCCGATCTCTGAAGCAACTTCGGCATCACTTCCGCGATACATCTGCACTCTCCTCTGCGCTCGCACCGGTTCACATATGACATCCACGGGTTACGTGAGGAATTTTCATTGCCTGTGGGAAAATATTCGTGAACAGCATTACAATCTTGTTCACCGAAAGGAGGCAGCCCATGCACAATGCGAACAGAACATCCCTGGCTCCCGGGCAGGCCGCGATTGCCTGCCGCCGGTGGGAACACCTCCTCTCCGTTCTCACACTGGCCATGGCCCTGATCCTCGGTGCGCCGGGCCTGTCCGTCGCGGCCTCGGAGAACCCGGACCGCACCACGGCTACGGACCGCGCCGCCGCCGGGACCCATCGCGGCTTCAAGGGTCTGCACGAAACCCTGGGGCCGAGATACGAGCCGAACCGCCAGGCCCGGCCGGCGCCCAGCCGGCTGGGCAACGTCCCCGCCGGCCTCACCACCTGGATCCGGCACTGGAACGAGGTCTGCATCGACACCAGCGGCCTGGACCATACCCCGGTGGCCTCGGGCGAAACCCGGGTCTTCGGCGAGCAGTTCGGCCCCTGCCGGGCCAGCCGGGCCATGGCCATCGCCCACATCGCCATGTTCGACGCCGTCAACGCCATTGCCGGCGGCTACAAAGGCTACACCGGCATCCGCGCCGTGCCGCACTGGGCCTCCATGCGCGCAGCCGCCGCCCAGGCGGCGCACGACGCCCTGGTGGCGCTCTTCCCCTCGCAGGCTCCGCAACTCCACGCGCAACTGGCCGGCGAGTTGCGCCAGATTCCCCCCGGCCAGGCCAAAAACGCCGGCATCTCCGCCGGGCGCTCCGCCGCGGCGGCCATCCTGGCCCTACGCAAAAACGACGGATCGAGTCGGGCCGAGCCCCTAATCGGGGTGAACTACTTCCCCAGCAACGAGCCCGGCCACTGGCGCCAGGACCCCGTCAGCCTGAGCCCCCTTGCCCTCGGCGCCTACTGGAAGGAGGTGCGGCCCTTCGTGCTGCGCAGCGCCAGCCAGTTCCGCACGCCCCCACCCCCGGCACTGCAAAGCGCCGCCTACGCCTCGGCCTTCAACGAGGTCAAGGTCCTGGGCGGCGACGGTGTCACGACCCCGACCATCCGCACCGACGAGCAGGCCTTCATCGGCTTCTTCTGGGCCTACGACGGCACTCCCAGCCTCTGCGCCCCGCCGCGCCTCTACAATCAGATCGCGGCCCAGATCGCCGAGGCCAGGGGCACCGAGGGCATGGAGCTGTGCCGGCTCTTCGCCCTGATCAACGTGGCCATGGCCGACGCCGCCATCGCCATCTGGGAGTCCAAATACCACTTCGACCTCTGGCGCCCGGTCACCGGCATCCGCGAGGCCGACCCCCGCACCGGACCGACCGGCAAGGGCGACCGCAACCCGGGGACCAAGGGCGACGTGACCTTCACCCCGCTGGGCGCCCCGGCCAGCAACCTGAGCGGACCGAACTTCACCCCGCCCTTCCCGTCCTACCCCTCGGGTCATGCCGGTTTCGGCGGAGCCCTGTTCCAGGTCCTGCGGCGCTTCTACGGCACCGACGACATCGCCTTCACCTTCGTCTCCGACGAGTACAACGGCGTGACCGTGGACAACGAGGGCAATGTCCGACCATACCTGCCGCGCAGCTACGACTCCCTGTCCGAGGCCGAGGACGAGAACGGCCAGAGCCGCATCTACCTGGGCATCCACTGGCGCTTCGACAAGACCAGAGGCATCGCCCAGGGGCGCCAGGTCGGCAACTACGTCGTGGACCGAGTCTTCCGCCCGCAGCACTGACGACCGCCCGGCGGCGCGGAGAGTGCCTCCGGCGGGCAGGAGCGCTGCCCCTGCACCCCGCAAGGGGGCTGACCCCCCTTGACCCCGCAGTCTGAAAATCGAAGCCGGCCGGTGCGAAGAACACCGGCCGGCTTCGATTTTCAGCTTGGTGACGAAGGGCGGGCATGTCCCTCGCCGGTCTGGCGATCAATGAAAGAAAAGACGCCAGTGCGGGTGAAGAGGAGGGGCACGGGCCGCGCGTCGTCACTTCGGGGGGTGTTCAGATCCCACCGCCTGCCAGGACCATCCCACGGGAGAGTCCAAGGACCGCGCATGGCCCCCCTCCCCCGCCTCATGGCCTCTTCGTGATTCTCTTCCGCCGACCGTTCCGGGTTCCCGAACGTCCCCAAACTGGCCAGTCCGGCCGGGCGTTTTGACCCTGCGGGGCCTTGGCCGCCGGGTCAAAACGCCCGGCCGAGATCGGGGGTCTGGGGGCCCACGGCCCCCAGGCTGCCGGCAGGCCTCCCCTCTCCCGCCTACTCCTCCCCGCCCACGGCGGCCACGGCCGCCTCGGTCATGGCCTCCATGTCGGGGCCGTGGTCGAGGCCGGCGCAGTGGAGCATGGCGTGGGCCAGGAGCCGGGCGGTGTAGGCCCGGGGGGGTTGGTCGTAGAGGGAGGCTTCGCGGGGCAGAGCGTCGGCGTTCAGGGCGATGTCGCCGAGGTGACCGGGGGAGTCCGCGGGGAATGCCAGGCAGTTGGTGGGGCCGGGCAGGCCGAGGAAGCGGGCGTTCAGCTCGGCGATGGCCGCGTCGTCCACAAGTTCGACGGCCAGGGTTTCGGGGTCCAGGCCGAGGGCCTGGGCCACGGTGCGGGCCAGGGCGGAGAGCTCCGAGCGGGAGAGGGGGAAGGCCGGGTCGGCGAGGAGGCCCGCCCGGCGGCGGATCACTTGACCACCTTCAGGCTGCCGGCCAGGGGCTCGGGCCTGGCGGGCTTGGGCTTGGCCTCGGTCTCGGCGGGCTTGGCGGACTTCAAGCCGGCGAGCTTGGCCTCGTCGAGCTTCTGCTCGGGGTATTCGATGCGCTGGTGGAAGATGCCGGTCAGGATGCGCTGGAAGGCGTCGGAGACCAGGTGAAGGTCTTTCAGGGTCAGCTCGGATTCGTCGAGCTGGCCTTCGTTGAAGATGGTCCGGATGTGCTTCTGGATGTGGCCCTTGATGCGGCTGGGGGTGGGGTCGATGAGGGTCCGGCTGGAGGCCTCGATGACGTCGGCCAGCAGGATGAGGCCGGCTTCCTTGGTCTGGGGCTTGGGCCCGGGGTAGCGGTAGTCCTCCTCGCGGATCTCGCCATCGCCCTTGGCCTCGGCCTGTTCCTGGGCCTTGTTGTAGAAGAAGCTGATGAGGGTGGTGCCGTGGTGCTGCTGGATGAGGTCGCTGAGCTCGGGTCCGAGCTTGTGCTCGCGGGCCAGCTCCGAGCCTTTCTTGACGTGGGAGGTGAGGATGAGCGCGGACATGGAGGGGGTGAGCTTGTCGTGCTTGTTGGCCCCGCCGAACTGGTTCTCGATGAAGTAGTTGGGGTTCTTGAGCTTGCCGATGTCGTGGTAGAGGGCGGCGACCTTGGCCAGGAGCGCGTTGGCGCCAATGGCCCGGGCCGCGGCCTCGACCATGTTGGAGACGACCAGGGCGTGGTGGTAGGTGCCCGGGGCGTTGACCATGAGCTCCTGCAGGAGCGGCTGCTCCAGGTTCATGAGCTCCATGAGGCGGAAGCGCGAGGTATAGCCGAAGAGCATCTCGACGATGGGCGAGAAGCCGAAGACGGTCAGGAGCGAGAGGGCGGCGTTCAGGGCCGCGGCGGCCAGGCCTTCGCCCAGGGCGGCGAGGCTGTGGTAGTGGATGAGGCCGACTCCGGCGAAGGTCAGCAGGTTCGCCCCGAGCAGCGGGAAGATGGTGGCCAGCATCTCGCTGCGGCTCTGGGAGCGCTTGATGAAGAAGGTGTAGAACAGGCCGCCGAGGAAGTAGTAGGTGAAGAGGTCAAGTCCGCCGCCGACCATGGCGGTGCAGGCAAAGGCCAGCAGCAGGCAGGCGAAGAAGCAGACGATGTAGCTGAAGAACAGGGCCAGCACGCCCATGGCGCCGGCCACGGGCATGAGGAAGGCAAAAAGCTCCGGCGGGATGTGCACAAAGACGAGCGCGTCGGCCAGCGGCCCGCGCAGCACGGCCAGGATCTTGGCGCCAAGGGTGAAGAGCAGCAGGACGAGGGCGAGCATGGAGCCGTCGCGGTCGCTGTTCACCCGGGAGAAGGTGTGCCAGTAGGCCAGGTACATGCCGAGCACGAGGAGCGTGCCGATGATCAGCACGCCCGACGAGGTGGCCAGGTCGAAGTAGCTCGGCCGCTGGGTGTAGAGGGCCTGCATCTTGATCTGCTGGTCGGGTCCGACGCGCCCACCCTGGCGGACGATGATCTCGCCCTTCTTGATCTGGTAGTAGACCGGCTCCACGGCGGCCATGACCTCGCGCTTGCGGGCCTGGGTGGTCTCCTGGTTCAGGGTCAGGCTCGGCGAGAGGATCGGGGCGAGTAAGGATTCCAGGGCTTTTCGTATGCGCAAGGGGGCTTTCAGGTCGCGCTGGAGCAGGACCTCCAGGTCGGCGAAGAGGTCGGTCTTGTCCTTCACCTCGGTAAGTCCGGTGACCAGCTGCTCGCGGCCGGAGGCGAGGTCGCGCAGGACGATGCCGTTCTTGTAGGTCAGGAGCGCCCGCTTCTCGGCGGACACGCCCTTGGCCAGGTAGTCCTTCAGCCAGGGCAGGACCGGGCCGAGGACGATGTTCTGGAACTCCTCGGAGCGCCAGATGCTCAAGGTGAAGGAGCGGACCTCGGCGTTCAGGCGGTCCTCGAGCTGCATGGTCAGCTCGTCGGCGCTCTTCTCGTCGGTGGCGTTCATCAGACTGAAGAGCTCGGCCAGCTCGCGCTCCAGGTGTTCGGCGGCCACGGCCGAGAGGTCGAAGACCGGGGGCTGGGCCTGGGCCACCTGCTCGCGCTTGGAATGGGTGGATTCCACGTCCTCGACCAGCAGGTCCTGGTCGGCGGTCACGTCCTGGGTGGCGATCTCGCCGGCCACGAAGACCTTCATCGGCCGGTCGAAGCGCAGGCCCGACAGGGCGGAGACCACGAGCAGCACGGCAAAGAGGGCCATCAGCCCGCTGCGGTTCTCGCCGTCGGGCTTCGGCTTGCGGGCCGGCTGGGGTTTACCGATCGGCGGCTGCGTCTGGCGCTGAAAAATTTTCATAGGCCTGGACTATGCGTCCCACCAGCGGGTGGCGGATGACGTCTTCCTTGCTGAAGTCGATGAAGGCGATGCCCGGGATGCCGGCAAGCACCTTGCGGGCATTGATGAGCCCGGAGGGCGCATGCCCGGGCAGGTCGATCTGGGTCACGTCGCCGGTGACCACGGCCTTGGAATGAAAGCCGAGCCGGGTCAGGAACATCTTCATCTGCTCCGGGGTCGTGTTCTGGGCCTCGTCCAGGATGATGAAGGCGTCGTTCAGGGTCCGGCCGCGCATGAAGGCCAGCGGCGCGATCTCGATGCGCCCGGTCTCGAGCATGTCCTGGACCTTGCCGAAGTCGAGCATGTCGTGGAGCGCGTCATAGAGCGGGCGCAGGTAGGGGTTGATCTTCTCCGCCAGGTCGCCGGGCAGAAAGCCCAGCTTCTCGCCGGCCTCCACCGCCGGCCGGGTGAGGATGAGGCGCTTGACCCGGCGTTCATTGATGGCGGCCACGGCCATGGCCACGGCCAGGTAGGTCTTGCCGGTGCCGGCCGGGCCGACGCCGAAGACCAGGTCGCTTTCGCGCATGGCCGCGAGATAGCTCTTCTGGTTGGCGCTCTTGGCGTGGATCTTTCGTTTGGGCGAGACGGCCAGGGCCACGTCGCCGAAGATGTCGTCGATGGCCTCACCACCCTTGGCAACGATGCGCCAGCCGAGGTCGATGTCCTGGGCGGATACGTCCCGTCCGGACTTGATCAGGCCGTAGAGCTGGGCCATGAGCTTGGCTGCGGCGTTGACCTTCTCCTCGGAATCCGAGGTCATGGTCAGGGTCGCGCCGCGGCTGTCGATGGTCACGCCGCTCTGATCGCTGATCCGCGCCAGGTTTTGGTTGTGCGGGCCGAAGAGCTCGCCGGCCAGGTTCGAATCGTCGAACTCCAACCGTTTGGTGTACCGTGCCCCCTCTTGCATCTCGGCGTACTTCTAATCATTTTTGCCGGGCGCGTCCATGGGGCCGGGCCGCTGTCCGGGTCCGCCGGCAAAGGCCGCCGCCAGGCGCGCTTCCAGGTCGTCCGGCCAGGTCACGGCCAGGGTTTCTTCGAGCTTGTCCACCCGGACCCCGCCCGGCGCGAAGCCCTTGACCTTGCGCACGTGGCGGGCCAGCGCGCAGATGACCTCGGCCTTTCCCGCGTCCTTGAACGGGCTGGCCAGGGCCGCCAGGGCCGCGGCCTCGCGCCGGGAGCCCTCGGGCACGATTTGCCCCGGATGCTCGCGCACCAGGAGCACGTGGCCGCCCGGACCACCCGCCACATGGAACCAGAGGTCGAAAGGCCTGGCGGCGGAAACCAGTTGGTGGTTGGCCTTGGCGCTCTTGCCGCGCAGGAGGAGAAAACCGTCGGAGGAACGATAGGCGCGCACGGGCAGGCCGGCGAAACGCCGGGGCAGCGCCCCGCCCTGGCTGGTGGCCGGCTCGGGCTCGGGCCTGGGCGCGGCCGATTCGGGCGGCGGCGCGGCCAGCTCCCCGGCCATGGCCGCCTCGCGCGCCGCGACCACGGCCAGCCCCCGCCGGCCCTTGGCCGCCTGGGCGAAAAGCGCGGCCATGTTCTCGGACCAGGAAAGATGGGGATTCAGAGCGATGGTCAGCGGCCCGGCCTCGGGATGATCGAGCGTAGCGGACTCGGGCACCGACTGGCCGGTGAGCCGCCAAAGCGAGGCCTGCAGCGCCTCGGCCTGGACCTGCAGGGCGGCCAGCCCCTCGAGCCGGCGCCGGTCGGCCTTGATGCGCTCGAGAATGCGCGCGGTTTTTTTCCGCTGGCGGGTCTCGGCCTTGGCCTCGGGCGCCTCGCGGACCGTGGCCAGATGGGCATAGAAGGCCGGCTCCCCGGCCGCGGCCGCGGCCTCGATGGCGCTGCCAAACTCTCGCGCCGGCCTGCCCTCGGCCGGCGGCCAGCAGGTCGGTGCCGGAAACCGGCCGGAGGCTTCGGCCAGATAGAACAGCCCGCCCTTCCCTGCCCTGAGTGTCGTGTAGAGCGTCTCGGCCTCGGCCCGGGGCCGGGCCGCCAGCGCCCTTCTCAGGCCCGGCGAGACCTGGGGCGCGCGGCGGAAAACCTCGGGATCGTTCAATACCTCATCCAGCTCCGGCCAGACAGGCTCGGCCCCGAAGCCATCGGGCAGGGCCTTTTCCAGACTCAGTCCCTGGCGCAGGTCGAAGAGCAGGTGCGAGCCCTCGCCCGGCGACAAAACCGCGGCCAGGCGCAAGGTCGGCCAGTCGGCAACCAGGCCCATGATCCGGCGGTTGACCAGGCGCTTGCGCAGCCACATCACCCGGGCCGGCGCCGCGGCCGGGTTCTCCGGCTTCTGCGCGGACAAAAACAAAAGCCCGCCGGAACGGTCGGGCTTGAACAGCAGGCGGACGCGGCCGCAGGGGCCGAAAAGCGTGACGGTCCAGGCCTCGGGAGCCGGGCCGGAAACCTGGTCGATCCGGGCGCCGGCCAGGAGCGGGGTAAGCTCGCCGGCCAGGGCCTTGAAAAACAGGGCGTCCATCGAACCACCCGGCGGCCATGCCCAGCCGACCGGACAACTGGCCGAGGTTCAGGCTACCCCGCGGGCTAGTCGCCGCGCAGGGTCTCCTCTTCTTCCTGGCGGCTCTTGCACTTGATGCACAGGGTGGTCACCGGCCGGGCCTTCAGGCGCGGCACGCCGATGTCCTCCCCGCACTCCTCGCAGAGTCCGTAGGAGCCGTCCTCGATGCGCTGCAGCGCTTCCTGGATCTTCTTGATCAACCGGCGCTCGCGGTCGCGCAGGCGCAGGGTGAACGATCGGTCGGACTCGGCCGTGGCCCGGTCCGCTGGGTCGGCGTAATTTTCCACGCTGCCGGTCATGTCCTCGATGGTCGCCTCGCCCTGCTTGAGCATGTCGTCGAGGGCGTCCTTCAGGTACTTGCGAAAATACTCGATGTCTTTTTGGTCCATGGCTCGCTCCGTGGGAAATTGCCCCGCCCGTAGGCCGCGTCGCCGGGGCCGGTGTAGAAAGAAGCTCTTGTGCCTACTTCAATTCGCTGCAAAAATAAAGCCCCGCCCCGGCCACGTCCACCGGAGCACCGCCGCATGTCATAAGGCCTTCCCGGGCGAAGTCAAAGGAGTTTCCATCATGCCCCCCGTCAGCGAAGCCACCCTTCTCGCGGCCATCGTCGCCGACCTCGACCCCACTCCCCGGCCGCTGGCCCGCGCCCTGGCCGGCCCCCTCATGGCCGCCGTCTCCGGCTGGCGCACCGGGCTCGCCTCGCGCACCGACCGCGACCCCGACCCCCGGCCCATCGACAACGCCGACGCCTTCGCCCTGGCGAGACGCCTGCCCGAAACCACCCCGAGCACCCAGGAGCGGGCCTTCGCCCTGGCCGCTGCCAACGCCTGCCTGACCCCCGTCGCCGTCACCAGCGGCGTGAAGGCCCAGGAACTCATCCTGAAACACGGCCATGGCAAACGCGTGACCGTGGTTGGCCACTTCCCCTTCGTCGGCGCCATGCGCGAAGTCTTCGAGACCTTCGAGGTCCTGGAGCTGAACCCCCGGCCCGGCGACCTGCCCGCTTCCGCCGCCGCCGACATCCTGCCGGCGACCGATCTCGCCGCCATCACCGCCTCGAGCATCGTCAACGGCAGCCTCGCGGGCCTCCTGAACCTCCTGCCCAAAACCTGCACCACCATCCTCCTCGGCCCCTCCACTCCGCTCACGCCCCGCCTCTTCGACCTCGGCATCCACACCCTGGCCGGCTGCCGCGTCACCGACCCCGAGGCCTGCCTCGCCGGCGTCAGGCAGGGCATCCACTTCAGGAGGTTACCGGGGGTGGAGTTCGTGGTTCTGGCCGTCTAGCCCAAGGGATCATTCCAGGAACAGACCGAGCCAGGGCATCTTGCATAGCCGGCACTCGACGATGCGCACGTTGTCGATATGCCAGCCCAGGTGGTTGGTGGCCGTGGAATAGGTCTTGTCCGTGGCGATGCGGAAGCGGAATTTGACGTTCTTCCCGGCCAGCTTGCGCAGGTCCACCCGGCTCGAAATCCAGCCGTTGGAAGAGCCGACGAACGCATCGTCCCCGCCGAGCGGATTGTCCTGCGCGTAGGACGATATCCAGGCCGGATAGCCGTTGTGGGTGAAGAGCGGGCCGGCGTCCTGCCACGCAGACAGCAGGCCGGATACGCGGTATTCGAGGATGCCACCCTCGAAGCAGTCCCATTCGTCGCGCTCGAAATCGTAGGAATGCTCGAAGTGCAGGAATCCGTCGGGAGGGATGTTGACGTAGGTGCTCATGACCGCCGCGGAATCCGAGACGTCGTGATAGGCGTAGCCGTGAAGGGCCTGGACACCGCCCGCCGCGTCGCCCAGGGCGCCGACGGTCCAGATGTCGGTGGCGGCGCCTGCGTATATGCTCTGCGCCCAGTAGGGCATGGTCTCGAAGTCGTCGTGCCAGATCTGGCGCCGGACCGAGCCCGGGCCGCCCGGGCAGACCGGCGCCTCGGGCGCCTGACAGCCGGTGGGCTGGCTGCGCATCTCCACCGCGGCCACCGCGACCCGGACCTGGTTGCAGGTCCAGGTCGTGAACGGATAGAGGGAAATGAAGCCCACCCGTCCGTCGCACGCCGATTCCAGGGCGTCGGCCAGGTCGGCGTAATCCGAGCCCGAGGTCAGGTAGTCGCGTTGCGCCTGGTAGAAGAGGATGCTGGTCCGCTGGCGGCCGATGCCGTTGACCAGCTTGCCGTTGAAGGTGTCGCCGTCGGTCATCAGGTAGGCGGCCTTGTTGCCCACCCCGGAATTGGTGTGCACCCCGCCGTTGTCGAGCGGGCCGCAGGCGTACAGGGTACTGCCCATACGGTCCGGGTCGCCCCGGTCCGGCGGGTCGGCCATGTTCCGCAAGTAGCCGCCGCGGTCCTCGCCCATGAGCCAGCGGTCGGCGGCGGTATCGCCGCCGGTGCCGTTCCACTGGTCGATGAACTCGCCGAAGATGTCGGACAGGGATTCGTTGATGGCCCCCGACTGCATCCAGTAGAACAGCCCGGACTCGAACTGGGTCACGCCATGGGTGTATTCGTGGCCGACGATGTCGTCCACCGGGTAGCCCTCGCCGAAGACGATCTCCTTTCCCCCGCCGCTCCAGAAGGCGTTGTGGAAGGGGCAGGACTCGCCGGGGGGGCAGACCCGGACCCAGCCCTTGATCAGCATGCCGGTGTCGTCGATCGAGTCCCGGCCGTGCATCGAATTGTAGTAGTCCCAGGCGTCGCCGAAGTGGTTGAAGGCGTTCACGGCGTCGGTCACCGAGCTCTGCAGGTCGGTTTCGGTCAGCTCGAGGGGGCAGTTCTGGTAGTCGTTGTCGCAGTCGTAGACGTTACGCTCGAGCGCGTCGGGATTCTGGTTGAAGACCAGGGCCACTGCGCCGTTGGCGGCATCCACCAGGACCAGCTCACGGATGCGCCCGTACTCGCCGCCGAGAACCTCCACACGCCAGACGGGAAAGGTCAGGTTGCCGCCCGCACCCAGCAGCGCCGGATTGTAGAGCCACTTCTCGGGTTCGGAAGCAGTCAGCGCCTCGGGCTCGACGCCCTCGCGACGGGCCGTGGCCTTGACGGCGATGCCCCGGGCGGTGTCCGGGGCCAGCGCGAACGCCGGCTCCCTGGCCGGGCGAGGGGCGGCCTCGCCGGCCACGGTGAAAACCGCGCCGGACTCCCCGCTGCGCACGACGAATTCGCCGGCCACGACCGGAATCCCTCCCAGCCTCTGGCGGAAACGCGCGATCCGCGCACCGTCGCCATCCTGCCGGGAACGCGTGAACTCGAGCTCGCGGGCCTGGTCCTCGACGCCAAAAAGCGGCCCGTACTCCGACATGAAGGCCCGGGCCGCCGCTTCTCCCGGATCGCTGACGCCCGCCAGGCCGTCAGCCACGGCGAAACCACCGCTTGCCTGCACATCGAGGAAGCGCACCAGGCCCGTGGACGCATGGCGCGACAGCCGAGCGGAACCGGCCGTTCGGTCGATAATGCGCGCCTCCAGGCGCCAGGCGTCACTCTCGGCCCGAACGGGATGGATGCCGTCGAAAAGGCCCATGACGGTCAACAGGACAGCGACCACAATCCAACGGCACGGATTTCGGTGAGACATGAGAGCCTCCCTAGAAGATGTTCCCCGAACCTGCCTAGCACGCCCGACCGTCAAGTGAAAGCCAGGCGAGAGAGAATATCGTCCATGGGCAAGGCCTTTCTCCCTCCTTATACATAGACCCACACCTATGCCACGCAAGGGGAGCGATCCCCTTGACCCCGCAGTCTAAAATCGAAGCCGGCCGGTGCATCGAGCCCAGGCCGGTTTCGATTTTCAGCCTGGTGACGAAGGGCGAGCCATGTTCGTCACGAGGGACCGTGGACGCCATGTCCTGAGAAAATCAAAAATGCCGATGAGGGTGAAAACGGATCGGATCGGCGTTCGGTCGAAGGCCCGGGAACTCGCCCGGGCTGACGATCTTCCCTTTATTGGGGCTTTGCGATTTTCGATCGATTTCCTGACCCACAAGAGGGCAGGGATGTCCTCGTGTACCCGCTCGTCTGAGGTTCTGAGCCTGGAGGGGTCTTTCCCCGCCAGGCTCAGGACCGAAAGCCGGGGAGGTCCAGGAGGGAATCATTCCCTCCTGGCAGGGGATGCAAGGGGACAGCGTCCCCTTGCCCGCCGGAGGCATCCCCCCCTACCCGAGCTTGCGCAGGGCCTGCGCCACCCTCACCCGTGCAGCCGTATAGGCCGGGGCGGCGGCGGCGAGGAGGCCGACGGTCAGGCTGACGGCGGCGTCGAGCAGGATGGTTTCGCGCGAGACGTTGAAGATGGGGAAGAACTGGCCCACGGCGGCCTTGAAGGCCTGGGCCGCGGGGAAGGTGAGCGCGATGCCGAGCGCGCCGCCGAGCGCGGTGATGACCAGGGATTCGCCGAAGATGAGGCCGGCGATCTGCGTTCCGGTGAAGCCGAGGGTTTTGAGCACGGCGTATTCGCGGCGGCGCTCGCGCACGCTCATGGCCATGGTGTTGGCGACCACGGCCAGGATGATGGCGATGACCACGAAGGACACGGCGCGGATGGCCAGGATGATGGCTTCGCTCATGGCCACGAAGCCGAGCTGGAAGGCTTTTTCGGTTTCGGTCAGGGTTTCGGCGCGCGAATTGGCAAAACGGGCGTCGATGGCCTGGGCGATGCCGGCTGCGCGGGTGGAGTCGTTCACCTCGATCATGAAGAAGCCGACCTGGTCGGCGCGGTGGGGGCTCTGCTCCTTCATGGTCTCGTTCAGGTAGTCCCAGTGGAGGATGAACATGGTCTCGTCCACGGTCCGGTCGCGCCCCTTGTAGATGGCGCGCAGGGTGAACTCCCAGTTGCCGGGGAAGATGGTGCCGGTGAGGACGATGGTCTGGCCGAGCTTCCAGCCAAAGCGCGTGGCGAGCTTGGCGCCCACGGCGGCGCCCTTGCGGTCGCGCATGAAGGCGGCCTTGTCGGCCTCGGGGAAGACGAGCTCGGGGTACATGGCCAGGTAGGAGTCGGCGGACACGGCGAAGTTGGCGAAGAAGTTCTTGGGGTCCTGGTAGTAGGCGCCGAACCAGTTGCCCAGGGCGACCAGGCGCACGCCGTCCACGGCGCGGATCTGGGCGGCGTAGGACAGCGGCAGGGGGAAGATGAGGCTGATGGCGTTGCGGGTGACGAGGCGGTTGGCAGCCGAGGCGGCCACGCCGGCATACCAGGCGTCGATGACCGTGCGCAGGAGCCCGAAGGACAGGATGGCCACGACCATGCCGGCCACGGTCAGGCTGGTGCGCAGGCGGTGGCGAAGGGCGTTACGCCAGAGGATTTTGAGGAGCATCGGACAGGACGCCCTTGTCCAGGTAGATCATGGTCCTCGCGCGGCGGGCGGCGTGGGGGTCGTGGGTGACCATGACGATGGTCTTGCCGAGCTCCAGGTTCAGGCGTTCCATGAGGTTGAGGACGTCCTCGGCCGAGTTCCGGTCGAGGTCGCCGGTGGGCTCGTCGGCCACGATCAGGGTCGGGTCGCTGACCACGGCCCGGGCGATGGACACGCGCTGCTGCTGGCCGCCGGAGAGCTCGGCGGGGTAGTGGTCCAGGCGGTCGGACAGGCCGACCAGGGCCAGGGCATTCTCGGCGTGCTCGCGGCGCTGGCGGCGGGAAAGCCCGGAGAGGAGCAGGGGCAGCTCGACGTTTTCGAGCGCGGTGAGCACGGGGATCAGGTTGTAGAACTGGAAGATGAAGCCGACGTGGACGGCGCGCCAACGGGCCAGGTCGGACTCGGTCAGGTCTGATACGGTCAGGCCGTCGACCACGATTTCGCCGGAGTCGGGAGCGTCCAGGCCGGCGATGAGGTTGAGCAACGTCGATTTGCCCGAGCCCGATGGCCCCATGAGGGCGAGAAACGCGCCGCGCGGCACGGTCAGGTCGATGTCGGTCAGCACCGGCAGGGTCTGGTTGCCGCGACGGTAGGACTTGACCACGTCCTTTATGATGATGAGCGGCGCCTCGGCCACGGCGTCAGCCCTCGCGGGGGTTGACCGGCTGGCCGTCGGCGAGGCCCTTGGGCGGCGAGACGACCACCTGGGCGCCGGCGGTCAGGCCGGAGGCGATCTCGATGAGGTCGCCCAGGGTCTGGCCGGTGGTCACGGGCGTGCGCGCGGCGCGGCCGTCCACGATGCGGAAGACGAAGGCCGCATCGTCCTCGCGGACCACGGCCGCGGCCGGTACGCAGAGCAGGGGCGCGCGCTCGGCCTCGTTCGGCTCGCGGGAGAGGAAGGCGACCTTGGCGCTCATCTCGGGCAGGATGCGCGCGTCGAGCGTATCGAAGGCGACCTTGACCATGATCGAGGCCTTGGCCCGGTCGGCGGTGGGCACGATCATGTGCACCTTGCCCGGGAAGCGCTCGCCGGGCAGGGCGTCGAGCTGGACGACGCAGGGCTGGGCGGGTTTGACCCCGGCGATGTTCGATTCCGAGACGTCGGCCTCGACCATGAGCGTGGACATGTCGGCGATGGTCACCACCGAGGCTTTCGACCCGGCGGCGGCGCCGAGCGGGGTTACGATGTCGCCGACGTCGGCGTCCTTGGTCAGGACCACGGCGTCGAAGGGCGCGGTGATCTCGGTGTAGGACAGGTTGACCCGGGCCTCGTCCAGGGCGGCGTTCGCGGCGTCGAGCTGGGACTCCGCGGCGCGGGTCTCGGCCGCGCGGGCCGCGAGCTCGGCGGTCAGGGACTTGAAGCCGGACTCGGCGGCATCGAGGTCGCTCTGGGCCGCGACGTCGGCGGCCACGAGCTTGGTGTAGCGGCGGTAGGTCAGCTCGGCCTCGACCAGCTGTGCGCGGGTCTCGGCCTCGCGGCGCTCGGCGGCGGCGATCTGGCGCGTGGCCGCGGCCACCAGGGCCTCGGCCCGGACCACGCCGGCCGCCACGTCCATGCCCTCCAGCCGCCCCAGCACCTGCCCCCTGGTCACCCGGCTGCCTTCCTCCACGGCCAGTTCAACGAGCTGCGAGGTGATCTTGGCCGCGACAGCGGCTTTTCGCTGCGCGACCACATACCCCGAGGCATTCAGCACGGTGAAGGTCTGCGCGGGGTAGACGAGCGATGCCGTGGCCGGCGTAACGGGCACGGCCGGGGTCAGGACGCCAGAAAACCAGAGCCCGCCGATGAGGAGAAGAAGGATGAGAATGATCCACGGCCACTTGCGCCGCCGCTTGCGTGCAAAAACGGCGGCCGGGGCCTTCTCGATGCGCAGCGAGGACAGCGAGGAAGAGCCGCCAGGAGAGGCGGGGGCATCGGGAGGTGGGGGCATGGGGTAGGGTCATAACATCGGGGAGGGGGGTGGGGGAAGGGGGGAGACAACCGCATCGGCCTTGGCAACACCCGAGACCGTCCGCATTGGAGCGTGGCAATGTCTTGCCGCCGAAAGACCGTTTCGTCGATCATGCCGGAGTCAGCTTGCCACGGATCGGGCTATATTGTATCACCTTCTATGTCATTCGGGGGGCTGGAAACATGCGCTGCACTCATGCCGTCATTCTCGCTGGTGCCATTTTCATCCTGTTTTGCGCCGACGGCACCGGACTCGCCGCCAGAGTGAAGCCGCAGGTTTCTGTGGGGAACGGATCAATCCTTGCCCTCAAATCCGACGGCTCGGTCTGGGCTTGGGGTGGTGTCGGTGCTTACCTGCAGTATGACGGCACTGCAGTGAATCGCGCAAAACCCCGTCATGTTAAAGACATGCCGTCAGCAAGGGCCGTTGTCTGTGGCAGATGGGCACGATTCCTGGTCGTGACAGAGAATGGCGAAATCTGGGGTTGGGGGGACAATACCTACTGGACTTTGACCAACTCAGTAGAGTTTACAATCAAAAGACCAATCAAGCTGAACGATCTGAAAGAAATAACAGCGATTGCCTCTGGCTCTACCTACACATTGGCCTTACGAAAGGATGGAACTGTCTGGGGATGGGGTAATAATGGGAATGGCCAACTGGGAATTGAGCTTCCTTTAATTGCTACGTCCCCGACTCAATTATCAGATTTGAATGATGTCATTGCCATCGCGGCTGGGCACACTCACAGTCTGGCTCTGAAATCAGATGGTACGGTCTGGGCCTGGGGAGAAAATGATCACGGCCAACTCGGGGACGGCAGCACCGATGACAGAAGAAAGCCTGTGCCCGTACCTCGGTTAACCAATATTGTCGCCATTTCCGCAGGTCCAAGTTTCAGCATAGCGCTTAGTGCGGATGGAAATGTTTGGGGTTGGGGAGCAAATGATCGCGGCCAGCTTGGAATTTCATCTCGCCAGGACAGCAGCTCAAGACCTACCCCGCTGACCGACCTGAAGAATATAAAGGAAATAAGTGCTGGTACCACTCATGTTCTGGCTTTGGCATCGGACTCTACAGTATGGGCTTGGGGTGACAACTCTTGTAGCCAACTCGGAGACGATTCGTACCCTGGACACGATGCACCAATTCGACTTGACAGCTTGCATGATGTTATCGCTATCGGCGCAGGTGGATACAACAGCTTGGCTCTGAAGAAGCAAGGATCCATTCTCGTTTGGGGCGCCAACTATTCAGATCAACTCGGTCTTGGCTTTTCTCTAACTGAAACAGAACCAATAATGGTGCCGGAGATAACCGATGCCGTGGATGTGGCTGCAGGTAGTGGCTTCAGCTCGGCTCTTGGCGCTGATGGGCGCGTCTGGGCATGGGGCGACGGTTATAGTGGTCAATTGGGTGATGGCGGTGGCGGGAGTCGCTGGCAACCCGAGGCCATTCCCGATCTTCCTGTTATAAATTCAATAGAGGCAGGGTCTGACAACATGCTCGCTGTCGATTCAGCTGGAGCAGTATGGTCATGGGGTAGAGGGCATGTTTGCGACTTCTGTTCCGGGTCTAACTATCGGGTGTTGGAAGAAGTCGCCGGCCTGCCTGTGATCGTTGAGGCGGTCACGGGACTTGATTTTGATCTGGCTCTTGACGCTGACGGCAGAGTCTGGTCGAGAGGGGGAGATGGTCGGGGGGCTGATGGCAACTACGTTCACTGCGATCCCGTTCAGATTGATCAATTGCCTCAGACAATTGCAATTTCAGAGAGTTATGATGAAGCCATTGCCGTAGATGTTGATGGCAATGTCTGGCATTGGAATTTAAGCATGACTACTCCTGAGAGACTAGAGGGATTGACTGATATCATCGCAGTTGCACCTCATGCCTTTCTGGCCCTGAAACGTGATGGAACCGTGTGGCAATGGACGGCATTAGATCATACACCGATACAAATCGAAATTTCCGACGTCATCGATATTTCGGCCAACTATGATTCCTCTTTCGCTGTGGCATCGGACGGGAAATTGTGGACATGGTGGAACCATGATTTCGGCCAACTAGATGATGGCCAGAGCATTTATCAACCGATGCCAGTTTGGGGCTTGCCGCCGGTAACGAAAGTCTCGACACTATTCCGGCACACCCTTGCCGTTGCCCAGGACGGTAAGGTCTGGGCCTGGGGTGACAATTCCAACTTGCAACTGGGTGAGGTCAAACCACCCAATGAGTCCAGAACACCTATTGAGGTCAATGGCCTCAACCTCATCGTCACCCCGCCCGCTCCCTGGCTCATGCTACTCGACGACTAAGGCGCGCCCCCCGCCCTCTTGCCAACCCTTCGCCCCTCGCCTATCGTTTTACCCATTCGCGGCGGCTTTTCTGCAATCCGGGAGGGAGCGGGCTATGGCGAGTCTCGATGCGTTGGAGCGGGAGATGTTGCTCGATGCCAGCCTGAAGAAGGCTCCGGTGGCGTATGCCCTGTGGTTCTTCCTCGGCGGATTCGGGGCGCACCGCTTCTATCTGGGCTCGCCGGGCGGAGTGGGCATGGCCCTGCTGACCGTGGCGTCCATGTCCCTGCTCATCGCCTCGATCTTCGGCGGCGGGGGGCTGCTGATCCTCGGCGGCCTGTGCGTGCTCGCCTGCTTCGTCTGGTGGGTGGTCGACGGTTTTGCATCCAGAACCTTGTCGCCCGGGCCAACCTGGCGGTGACTCGCGAGCTGAGGCAGGCCTAGAGGCGTTGCCAGACTGCGGCTTCTGCGATAACGATGAACCGCCGCCGGGACGCCGCGCGGCGCACGCCAACGACCGCCGGGAGGACCCCATGGCCGAGGCTTCCGACCTGGAAAAACGCCTGCTCTACGAAGCCGCGCGCAAGAGCGCCTTCATCGCCTACGTCCTGTGGTTCTTCCTCGGCTACTTCGGCGCCCACCGCTTCTACCTGAAGGCCAGCTATGCCATGGGCATGCTGGTCATCTGCCTTCTGTCCATCCTCTTGTCCGTGGTGGCCATCGGCTACATCGGCTTCCTGGTGCTCGGCGTCTGGTGGCTCATCGACGCCTTCCTCATCCCGGGCATGCTCGAGCGGGCCAACATCGCTCTCGTCCGCCAGATCAGCCGGGCCTAGACCCGGCCGGCCCCCGCGCCGGCGGCAGGGGCCGGATCTGTCGCCCTCAGCACCCGGCGTCCGGGCCGAAGGCGTCTTCGGCAAGCATCCGGGCGTGCTCCCTGACGTCCTGCGGCCAGGCCACGACCTCGGCAGCAAAGCGCGCGCCGTCGGCGGCGAACAGCGCCCGGCAGGCTTCCTCGTAGCCCGGCAGGTCCCCGGCCATGGCGGTCATGAAGCGGTAGGCCGAATCCTGCGCCCGGCGCCGGCGCTCCTTCCCGGCCAAGGCCCGGCGGGCCTCCTCCACCAGCTTGCGCAGGGTCACCGAAGCCCCTCCGGGCTGGCTGTTCAGCCACTCCCAATGGCGCGGCAGGAGGGTGACCTCGCGCCCGACCACGCCGAGCCTGGGCCGGCCCGGGCCGCGCGGTCCCTGGTCTTCTCCGGCGGCCGCGGCCTCTGCCCGGCCCGCTTCCAGACGGCGTGCCACGTCCGCGGCCGAGCCCCGGAAATCCACCTCCACCGGCCGGCTGTCGGCATGGTCGAAGATCAGCACCGGCTCGGCCGCGCCCGCGTCCAAGACGGCCTTGGCCGCGAGCGCGACCTCGGCCAGCCCGCCGCTGGCGATGCGCATGGAGCCGGCAAATGCCGTGCACTGCCGGTCATATCCTTGGTTCATTGCCTACTCCCTGGTTGATGTCCGCGGCGGTTGTACCCGGGTAAAATGGCCATGTCAATATCACCCGGGCAAAATAAACCCTGAACGCATCGCGCGTGATGCGCCCGCCTGATCCGAACCGTTGATGTATTACAGCCCGCATGCAGGGGGCCGGACGGGCCGGCGGTCGCCGCATAGGTCCTTGCCGTGGCGGCCGGAAGGCTATATATTGGTACCACGCTGGGAAATACGGGAATGTCATACACCCGTTTACGGAGAGGTCATGGCCGATCTGGTCGACCAGTTGAATGAGCTGAAGCTGGCTTTCACGCGCCACCGGCTGCCCGGGCCCGAGTACCGGGAGCGGGTCCGTGCGGCCATCGCCGCGCGCATCGCCGGACCCATGGGCCACGCGGAGCTTGTGGCCGCGAGCCTGGCCGTGCGCGAGCTGGCCGAAGCCGGCCTGGTGGAGCCGCAGGTCGCCGACCAGATGGCCGGCTTGGCGGGCAAGCGCCTGCGTGAGACCGAGCTGCCGGCCCTGGTCGAGGTGCGCCACCAGCCGAGGGTCGAGTCCTGGGCCGGAGAGAGCTTCTTCCACGTCGAGACGCCCGCGGCGTCGCTGTCCGCGCGGGCCGCGCACCTGGCCCGGCGCGCCCTGATCCACGGCCTCTACCTCCTGCCGGTGATTTTCGCCCTGGGGCTTCTGCTCTTGGCCATGGCCGAAGCCTGAGCCCGGTTCGCGCCCGTTTTTTCCGCAAAAAATCAGCCGGTAAGGACGAAAAGGACGGAGGCGTCAGCCGGGTGTCCGATCGTGCCCTGCAGAGCGGCTTCTGACGGCAGCATTGCGGCCGGTCTGCCGTTTACGAGTCCGATTGAACCCTCCCCGCTCTCCCAGCAGAAGCGGAAACGGGCGACCGACAAAGTGAAACGTGAATTGGGGCAGCCGTGGCCCGGCCGCAACCGACCGGTCGATCTTGCCTTACCCCTCTCATGGCCGCTTTCGTCTTAATTGATCCTCAGCCGATCCCCTCCGCTTGAAATCAGGGAATGCCCGGCGAGCCATCAGCGAGACGAGCAGGCGAAGGTTGGCCGCGGCCTGATCCCGCGGCACCCCCTCTTCATGGCCGCATCGTCCGGTCGCGATCCCATCGGCTCGATCGGACGCTTCAAAAATGCATCGAGCATTGCCAGAAGCCTGCAGACGGTGTATAGGCTGGGCAAAATCCCGTCCGCCGTCCGCCGCTCCCTTGCACACACCGAAGCGGCCCACGGCGCGGGCAAGGAGGCTCCATGCTGCGACTGGCCCTGTTTTTCCTGGTCGTATCCATCCTCGCCGGCATCTTCGGCTTCACCGGCATCTCCGCCGCCACGGCCGGCATCGCCAAGCTCCTGTTCTTCATCTTCATCGCCGTCTTCCTGATCATCCTCGTTGCCGGTCTGTTTACCGGAGCCATCATCCTGTTTTGATCACTTCAAACCTCGGGAGGCGCACATGCGACGCATCGCCATCATGATTCTGTCCGCCCTGCTGGCCTCGGGCCTGACCCTGGCCGGTCTTGGCTGCGAACGGGAGGAAGGTCCGGCCGAGAAGGCCGGCAAGACCGTCGATCAGTCCATGGAGCAGGCCAAGGAGAAGACCGGGGAAACCATGGAGAAGGCCGGCGAGAAGATGGAGGAGACCGGCGAGAAAATGCAGGAGAAAACACCCATGGAGGAGGAGAAGAAGCAGTAGCCGAAGTCCCGGGGCTCGCAGGTGCGGGCCTCGCGGTCATTCGCGCGGCGGACGGCGCGATCCTCGGACCGGACTGCGATCCGTGGTTGCGCATGCCATCGTTTTTCCGTATATGATGGACCAAATCATTGGTCCGAAACTGATAGGCCAGCGCACACCTCCCTCCGCCGGGGGGAGGCAGGGTCCGCCTGGCACACTTTTCCAGCACGTATCAGCTTCTGTTCTTCGTCGCCCTCGCGTTCTCAGGCCAACCTCGATCCGCCCGGGCCGGCGGGCCCCGCCCTGCCCTTTCAGACCGGACCGAACCCGAAGGAGGCCATCATGCGTCGTCTGCTGCTCATGCTTCTGACCGTGACCCTGGCCGCGGGCCTGTCCTTGTCCGGGCTGGCCTGAGAGGGTGAGCATCCGGCCAGTCAGGCCGGAAAAAGCATCGCCCGGACCGTGAACTAGACGAGGACCGGGGGAAGGCTGGAAACCATTTTGTTGAAGGCGCTTTTCGTAAAAATTGTTGCTTTGCGCATAACCTCCTGGCATAATTAATCTTGGTTGAGGACCAGCCAGGAGGACGGTTATGGACCTGCAGGACATCATCACGGCGTTGGACGACCTGGGGCCGGAAGATCGGCGATATTTGCTGGATACGCTGGAACGGCTGGTCGGCCGCGACAAGGTGTTGGCCGAGCTATTGCCGGACCTCCGCGAAGCCAAGTTCGCCAAGGGCGTGATCTGCCCCCGGTGCGGCGGGAATGGAGCCAAACGAAACGGCACCTAT
>DIXN01000042.1 GCA_002428705.1 Desulfovibrio sp. UBA6079 | reverse complement strand
GAGTCGATGATCAGGCGCTGGTCGGAGTTGTAGGTGCCGGTGGCCGCCTGCTCGGCCAGCTCCTTCATGCGGATGAGCTTCTCGTCGATGACCTGCAGCGCGCCGTCGGCCGTCTGGATCAGGCTGATGGCGTCGTTGGCGTTGCGCACGCCCTGGTTGAGGGCGGCGATGTCCGCGCGCATCAGCTCGCGGATGGCCAGACCGGCGGCATCGTCGGCGGCGGTGCTGACGCGCAGGCCGGAAGACAGGCGCCGGACCGAGGTGCTCAGGTCGTCGTAGGCCCCGGCCAAATTCCGGCTGGCGTTCAGGGCCATCATGTTGTGGTTGATGATCAAAGACATGGAAAAACCTCCTTGTTCAACTGCCAATCCATGGGTTGCCCGGGTTGAAGCAAAGGTGGTGCCAATGAAATTTATGAGAATTATTTCAATATATTGAGTGATTGTTTTCCGCCTTTGTCGGCGTTGCCGACGCTGCAGACGGCGGATTTTGCCGCGTGGTCCGTCGGCGGGCTGACGTCAGGCGAGGCAGAGCGGAGAACAAAGGGGCGAGGAAAGGGGCGGCGGGCTCTGGCCGGGTGGCAGCTGCGGGGAGGGAGGGGGGCGCCCCGGACGGGGTCCGGGGCGCCGGGGGAAGGCTAGAGCTGGCGCATGAAGGCGACCAGGGCGGTCTTTTCCGGCTCGGTCAGCTTCAGGCCCTGGACCATGTTGAAGAACTCGACCGTGTCCTCCAGGGTCAGGCAGCGGCCGTCGTGCATGTAGGGCGGGGAATCCTTGATGCCGCGCAGGGTGAAGGTCTTGATCGGGCCTTCGGCCGTGATCCATTGGTCGCTGATCATCTGCGGCTTGTAGAAGCGCTCGACCTTCAGGTCGTGCATCTTGTCGTCGAGGTAGAAGGGCGCGGGGTGGCAGGTGGCGCACTTGCCCTTGCCGAAAAAGACTTCCTCTCCCAGGAGCTCCTGCTTGGAGGCCTTCTTCGGGTCGAGCCGGCCGACGCCGTCGAGCTTTGGCGCCGGCGGGAAGTCGACCATGTTCTGCATCTGGGCCATCATCGACACCTGGGCGCTACGCTCGGGCAGGAAGAGTCCCTTCTTGGCCGCGATGACCTGGTCGCCGTCGAAGTAGGCCGTGCGCTGCTCGAACTCGGTGAAGTCCTCCACCGAGCGCAGCGAGCGCTTGGAGCCGTGGATCTGCTGGTTGAACAGGCCACGCAGGCTGACCGTGTCGATGCGGAAGCGCACCGGCTGCGGCCGGGTGTCCGGGTTCAGGTGGAAGGTGGCGTTGGTGTGGAAGTTGACGTGGCAGTCCAGGCAGGTCACGCCCAGGCTCGGCTCCATGACCTTGCGGTCGCTCGTCTGGTTGAACTGCTGCTGGGGGAAGGGGGTGAGCAGGAGCCGCAGGCCCTCCATCTGCACCGGGGTCAGGATGCCTTCCAGCAGCTCGTAGTAGTTCTTGATGGTCAGCTGCTGGCCCTTGGACACGTCGCCCAGGTCCGGCCGGGTGGTCAGGAAGAGGGGCGGCGGGAATTCGGGCGTCAGGTGGTCGGGCAGGTCGAAGTCCACGTCGAAGCGCGCGAGGTCGCGTTTTTCGGCCTTGGCTATGGCGTCGATCTGGACCTTGGGGAAGACCTGGCCGCCGGTTGCGTGCTTGGCGTGGGGCAGGGGCAGGAAGCCGGCCGGGAAGAGGCCCTTGTCCCTGATTTCCTCCGGGGTCATCTCGGCCAGCTTCTCGAAGCTCGCGCCGGAGGGCGGCTTGACCCGGACCCCGGCCTGAACCGCCTTGCGGCCGCCGGACATCATCTCGCCCGAGGACTTGTCGGAGAGGTCGTAGCGACTTTCCAGGAGCTTCTTCTGGCGCTCCATGATCGCCGGTTTGTCCTTGGCGTCCTGCTCCATGACGGCCTTGAAGTCCTGGGCCAGGACCGACATGTAGGTTTCCTTGGGGAGGTTCTGGGCGGGCGAAGACCCGGCCAGGACGCTGACGGCCGCGAGGACGGCCACGAACGTCAGGCAACTGCGCGGGGACATGGTCATACTCCTTGCGGGGCTGCTTTTCCACGGCGCGTCATGCGCCGGGGAGGATGGCCCGCGTGATACCCTGGTGAGCGCGCCGCCCGGGTCCGGGCAGCTTGCACCGCAGCGCCGCGCCCGGTGCAATACGCATGCGCGCGTATCGCAAAAGGCCGAGACTACTTATAGTTTGATATCGGAATGCGCGGAAATGTCAAAGCGAATGTGCGCGGGTTGCCCGGGGCGGGAGAAAGCAACAGGCGCCCGGGAGGATCGGGCGCCTGTCCCGGGCGGCCGGGCCGGTTCGTCAGGCCGGCCCGGCCGGAGCCGGTGTGAGCGAGTCGGGAGGCGTGTCTAGTGTGACGTCCTCGAAATGCATAGATATTTCAAAGGAAGCATTTCGAGCAGGATCGCAAGCCGAAAAACATGGTTTTCGGCTTGCTCACGCCGCTTGCAGCGGCGAGGCCACCTCTCGGTGGCCCGAAGTGTCGCGTCTTCCATGACCTTTTTAATTGAAGGACGCGACACTAGCGTTTGAGCTGGATCAGCTCGTTCAGCATGGAGTCGGTGGTGGTGATCACCTTGGAGCTGGCCTGGAAGCCGCGCTGGGTGGTGATCATGTTCACGAACTCCGTGGCCATGTCCACGTTGGACTGTTCGAGGGAGTTGGAGACGATGCTGCCGAGCCCGGCGGTGTTCGGGCGGTTGGTCAGGGCCGGGCCGGACTCGCGGGTCTCGGTGAAGAGGTTGCCGCCGTCGCGCCTGAGGCCCCACTCGTTGTTGAAGTCGGCCAGGGTGACCAGGTAGAGCTCGAGCACCTGGCCGTTGGAGTAGCGGCCGGTCAGCACGCCGTCGCGGTCCACGGACACGTTCTGCAGGAAGCCCGGGGCGTAGCCGTCCTGGGCTTGGAAGATGGTCGTGGAGCTGGTGGAATAGGAGGTCGTGGCCAGGGCGGCCCGTTCGGGCTGCTCGAAGCGCGGCATGAGGTCCAGCGTGGTGCCGTTCGGGGGCAGCTCGTAGAACGAGCCGGCGGTGGTGTGGCTGCCGTAGGTGACGAAGGTGGTGGTCTGGTTGCGCAGGCCCAGGTTCAGCTCGATCTTGACGTTGTTGTTGTTGACGTTGTCCTGGTCCGGGAAGCTCGCATTGGACACGCCGAGGAAGTTGCCGATGAACACCGGGTAGCCGTTCTCGCTGAACTCGGCGATGGACCAGTTGGACAGGTTCTTGAACTCGCCGGGATGGGGGCCGTTGACCAGCGCGTTGGAGGTCAGGGTGAACGAGGACATGTTCTCGACCTGCCCGCCGGCGTTGAAGGTCATGGTGCCGAACATGAGCAGGCCCGCGGCCGAGGAGTTGCGCACGCGCTCGTTGTCGGTGATGACGCCGTCGCCGTCCAGGTCGATGTAGCGCATGTCCTCGCTGGGCGGGATGGTCACCATGTATTCCCAGACCTTGCGGCCGCCGGAGTTGGACATGGTCACCTGGTCGTAATAGACGGTCAGCTCGTGGGAGGTGCCGTTGTCGTCGTAGACCTTGATCGTCGACTGGTAGCCGTACTGGGACTCGCCGATGGGCTGTTCCGTGTCGTCGCCGCGCCAGTTCTGGATCATGGCGAAGAAGGGCTGGTCCAACTGGCCGCTTCCGGTCAGGCTCGGGTTGGATCGGCTGACCTCCTGGGAGTCGAGGTTGGTGACCACGGTCACCCGGCCGGTGGCCTGGGGCGGCGACTGGAAGTTGCCGATCTTGATGTCCGTGGGCGTGCCGACGATGCGCACCCCGCCGTTCTGGTTGACCGTGTTCTCGGTCACGGCCAGCTGGCTCTGGGTCGAGGTGTCGATCTGCCAGCCCTGGAGCACGTAGCCGTGCGGGTCGACCAGGTAGCCGTCCTTGTCGAAGCGGAAGTTGCCGGCCCGGGTGAAGTAGGAGGCCTCCTCGGTCTTGGCCTTGACGATGAAGAAGCCGTCGCCGCCGATGGCCAGGTCCGTGGCCTCGTTGGTGTTGTCGAACGAGCCCTGGGAGAAGTCGGAGTAGATGGCGCCGATGCGCACGCCGCGGCCGACCTGGCCGACGCCGGCCGAGGTCGGGACATCCTGGCTGATGATGTCCTCGAAGAACATCTTCGAGCCCTTGAAGGCGATGGTGTTGATGTTGGCGATGTTGTTGCCCAGGATGGACATCATCTCGCCGTTGGCCTGGAGCCCGGTGATGCCCGAGAACATGGACGCGGTTAAACTCATGACGGTTCCTCCTTGACTGCTCGCTCGATGTCGCCCCGGCGTTTACGCGCCGGACGGGTTTGCCGTTGGATCGGTCTGGTCGTCGCTGCCGGTGTCGGCAGTCGGATCGGTGGTCGGGTCGGTGGTCGGGTCGGTGGTTTCGCCGGTCGTGTCCGAGGCCTCGGGGTTGACCACTTCGGTCACGTTCAGCATGTCCACCACCCGGCCGTCCTTCAGGCGCAGGTAGTGGTGCCCCTCGTAGCTGGCCACGCCGGAGACGATGCCCGAGACCTCGGTGGCCACCAGGACGGCCTCGCCGTTCACGCCCTCTCCGGCGATGGAGAAGGTGTAGACGCCGTCGCTCATGTCCTGGCCCTTGTAGTCCTTGCCGTCCCAGACGTACTCGAAGGCCCCGGCCTGGGATTGGCCGAGCTCCTCGGTGCGCACGACGTTGCCGAAGGAGTCGAAGATGTTGACGTAGATGTTCTTAACCGGCGACTCGATGGCGTAGTAGACCGTGCTGGCCGTAGCGCCTTCCTTGCTGATGGAGGTGCCGGCGGCGCGCACGCTCTTGCCGATGAAGCTGACCGCGGTCAGCATCTCCTGGCGCGAAGTGCCGTCGATCAGGTCGCCGATGCCTTCGTTGATGTTGGTCAGCTGCTCGAGGCTCGAGAACTGCGCCAGCTGGGCGGTGAACTCCTTGTCGTCCACCGGGTTCATGGGGTCCTGGTTGCCGAGCTGGGCGACCAGGAGCTTTAAGAAGGCATCCTTGTCCAGGGACTTGGAGGCCTCGGTGGTCGTGGTCGGCGCGTAGCTGTCGACCTTGGAGCTGACGTAGTCGCTGTAGTTGAACATGGCGTTTGTTTCCTAGGCGAAGAGGTCGAGGCCGGTGGCCGAGGTCCGGGCGGCGACGGCCGCCTCGGCGGCCAGGACTCCTCCGGAGTCGGTCAAGGCGCCTCTCAGGTTGCGCAGGCGCTGGCGCATAAGGTTCATCTCGGCCTCTTCCTGGCTCTGGTTGTGCTCGGCCGTGCCCTGCCAGTTGCGGGTCTGGGCGTCCTGGGGCAGGCCGGTCTGGACTTCCAGCTCCGAGACCTTGATGCCCTGGGCCTCGAGGTGTTCGCGGACCTGGACCATCTGCTCGGAGAGGATGCGCGTGGTGTCGGCGTTGTCGGTGGAGACCACGGCTTTGAGCTCGTTGCCCTTGACCTGAAGCAGGATGTGCAGCGAGCCGAGCTCCGGCGGGTCGAGACGCAGACTCAGCTGGGTCTTGCCTTCGCCCAGGCTCTTGTAGATCCCGGTCTCGACCTGGTTCAGGACGTCCTGCGGGGTGTAGGCGGTCTTCGTCGTCGTCTGGGTCTGGGCCTGTGTCTGGCTCGCGTCCGTGCCGGCCTGGGCCTTGACGAAGGCCTGGGTCTCGGCGGCCAGGCCGCCGTCGGTGGTCTGCGCGTTGCCGCGGGTCATGCGCTCCCAGAAGCTCTGCCAGGGGTCCTCGGGCTTCTCGCCGTTGCCGCCGGACTTCTCGCCGGCCGCCTGGGCCGCGTTCCTGGCCAGAAGCTGATTCGGGTCCGCGCCCGCCTGGGCGTTCTGGCTCTTGGTCTTGGCCAGCAGGCTGTCGGCTTGCGCGGCCTCCTCGTCCTTGCCCGCGCCGACCTTGAGGCCCATGGCCTTGGCCGCCTGCTTGTCGGCATCGGCCAGGATGAGCTTCTTGGCGTCGGAATCGACGAGCCCCTCGCCGGTGGAGCGGGTCAGGGCGTCGTCCAGGATGCGGGCCATGGTCAAACGGAAATTCAGGGTGGCCTGGCCGATGTTCTCCTTCTCGCTGACCACGGCGTTCTGCAGCAGGCTCATGGCCGCCTTGACCTCGGAGGCGCTGAACTCGGTGCGGCCGGCCTGGCCGACGATCTGGCCGAGCTGCTCGGCGTCCTCGGCCGGCAGGCGCATGTACTGGCCGAGAAGCGTCAGGTCCGCGCCGTCGAGGGAGATGGTCTCGTCGTCGGCCAGGGTCTTCAGCCGCTCCTGGACCGCGGAGAGGACCTTCTCGAACTTGCCCGAGCGCACGTCCTCCATAAGACCATTGGCCTCGGAGGCGGAAAAGCCCATCTTCTCGAACAGGGTCTGGACCCGGGAGCGCTCCTCGCAGGTCAGGCAGACGCCGGGGCTGCGCTCGCGCAGGCGGCCCAGGGCCAGCTCCATGCGCTGCAGGAAATCCACCCAGCCCTGACCGCCGTATTTCTCGGTCAGCTCGTCGATGTCCGCTTCGGGCAGGCCGAGTCCGGCCAGGGCTTCTCGCACCTGGCCGAGCTCCTCGTCGCTCAAGGTCAAGTTCTGCACCGGGAGCTCCTGCTTGCCGGTCAGCCGCGAGATGCCCTTCTTCAAGGCCGCGATGAGCAGCGCGTCCTGGTCGCTCGCGTCCGTCTGGCTGCCCTGGGCCGTGGCCGCAGCCGCGGTTGCGGCCGACTTGGCGCCGAGGGTGCCCTTCACGCTCGTGCCGAGCATGGCGGCGAACGAGCTGCCCGACGAGGTCGCGCCGCTGGCCCCCGTGCCGGAGGTGCCGGCGATGGCGGTCTGACCCATGTTGGCGAAGAACGGCAGAATATTCATGGCTGGGACTCCTCTGCCCAGAAGGATAACAAAACCCATGCCAAGAAAATTTAACTAATGATTTCAACATATGACGAGAAGATGACGGCTGCCGGCGGGCAGTTTTTTCCGGGCCTGAACGATTTCGGTCGAGGAGTGTGGGTGCGTTGCACGGACGGCGCATTGGTGTAAGATGCCGGAGACGTGAGCTGGTCAACCGAAACGGGAGGCAGGTCCATGCTGCGCGTGTTGGCAGTCTGCTGTCTGGCGCTGTCCCTGGCCGGGTGCGCGCCCAAGGAGCGGCCGCTGGACTGGGCCGGGGGCGGGCCCACCGACCCGGCAGCGGCCCCGGCGCCCTGGAGCCCGCCGGCCGATCCCTTCGCCGCGCTCAGCGTGCCTTCGCCGTCCGCGACCGCGCCGCCGGCCCCGGCGGCCGCGGCCCACGCCCACGACGGGCATGCGCCATGAGCACCGTTCGCGGCGCGCTCCTCGGGCTCCTGGTCCTGTTCGCCGGGCTGCTGCCGGCCTGCGCCACGGTGCCCACCTCGGCCGGCTTTCCCGAGGTTGAGCGGGAGGCGCTGGCCAGGGGCGAGCCCGCCCCGGGCTGGGCGCGCGACGATTCCGGGCGGGCCGGCCGCGACCGGCGGGTGGCCGAGTGCCTGGAGGGCGGGCTGACCATGGACGAGGCCGTGGCCGTGGCCCTGGTGAACAATGCCGAGCTGCAGGCCGGCTTCGAGACCCTGGGCCTGGCCCAGGCCGAGGTCGTGGCCGCCGGCCTGCCCGACAACCCCGTGCTCTTCGGCCAGGCGCGCTTCCCCGACACTGCGCCGCTGGGTACCAATTTCGAGTTCGAGATCGCCCAGAGCTTACTTTCGATCCTGCTCATCCCGGCCCGGACCAGCCTGGCCGAAACCGAGTTCGAGCAGGCCAGGTTCGCGGCCGTGGCCGAGGTCATGGACCTGGCCTGGCAGACCCGCGCGGCTTACGTCCGGGTGCTGGTGGCCGAGCGCCAGGCCGCGGTGCGCGGGCTGGCCGCCGAGGCCGCCGGCGCCTCCCTGGCCCTGACCGGCCGGCTGCACGCCGCGGGCAACGTCAGCGCGCTGACCTTCGAGAGCGAACGCAGCCACGCCGAGTCCGTGGGGCTCGACCTGGCCGCAAGCCGCATGGAGCTTGCTACCGCGCGCGAGGCCCTGACCCGGCTTCTCGGCCTGTGGGGCGCGAGTGCGGCCTGGACCACGGCCGAGGAACTCTCGCCCCTGCCGCCGGCCGAGCCGGACCTGTCCGGGATCGAGGCCCTGGCCGTTGCCCGGCGGCCGGACCTGGCCGCGGCCATGAAGGCCGCAGATCTCGCGGCCAAGGCCCTGGAGGTGAGCATCGACTGGCGCTTCCTGGCCTCGGTCGAGGTCGGCCTGGACGCTGAGAAGGAGCCCGATGGCCAGTGGCTCGTCGGCCCCAACCTGTCCGTCGAGCTGCCGCTCTTCTCCCAGCGCCAGCCGGAGATCGCCGCTGCCCAGAGCCGCCTGCGCGCGGCCCTGTCCCGGGCGCGCGGCCTGGCCGTGACGGCGCGCTCCGAAGCGAGAGAGCTGCGCGACCGACTGCTCATCGCCCGGCGGGTGGCCGAGCGCTACCGCGACGTCATCCTGCCGAGCCAGGAGCGGCTTGTGGCCGAATGGCAGAGACACTACAACTTCATGCTGGCCGACTACGACCAACTGCTGGCGGCCAAGGCGGCAGAATACGACGCCTACCAGGGCTATCTCGCGGCCCTGGGCGACTACTGGACGCTTTCGGCCGAACTCCGGCGGGCCGCCGGCGGCCGCCTGCCGGATCCGGAACCGCCGGCGGAGCTGGCCGCGCCGCAGCCCCCGGCGCCGCCGGCCATGGACCACGGCGCCGGCCACGACCATTCGGGCCGTCATCCACAGTAAAGGCGACAAGGAGCAGCGATGCTGACCAGACGAGGCCTCATGGCCGCCTTGGCCGCCCTGGCCGGCGGCGCCGCGGTGGGCGGTCCGGCCGCGGCCCAGACGCACACCGGTCAGGACCACGCCGGACACGCGTCCGGAGCCGAGCCCGCACCGGCCGCACCGGGCAAGTCCGGCGGCCGGGTGGTGACCCCCAACGGCGCGAGCCTGCCCTGGCGGATGCGCGGCGGCGTGAAGGAGTTCCACCTGGTGGCCGAGCCCGTGGCCCGGCAGTTCGCCCCGGGCCTGACCGTGGCCTGCTGGGGCTACAACGGCGTAACGCCCGGTCCGACCATCGAGGCCGTGGAGGGCGAGCGGGTGCGCATCCTGGTCGAGAACCGCCTGCCGGAGCATACGAGCGTCCACTGGCACGGCATCCTCCTGCCAAACGGCATGGACGGGGTGGGCGGCCTGACCCAGCCCCAGATCAGGCCCGGCGAGACCTACGCCTACGAGTTCACGCTTGGCCAGCACGGCACCTTCATGTATCACCCGCATGCCGACGAGATGGTCCAGATCGCGCTCGGCATGATGGGCTTCTTCATCATCCATCCGCGCGCACCCGAGCCCGTGGACCGGGATTTCGCCATCATGCTCCACGAGTTCGCCGTGCACCCCGGCACCTCGCGCCCGGACCCCGCGGTCATGCTCGACTTCAACACCTTCACCTTCAACTCCACGGTCTTCCCGGCCACCGAGCCGCTGGTCTGCGCCTTGGGCGACCGGGTGCGCATCCGCCTGGGGAACTTGAGCATGGACGAGCACCCCATCCACATCCACGGCCACAACTTCCGGGTGACCGGCACCGACGGCGGACCGGTGCCGGCGAGCGCCCGCTGGCCCGAGACCACGGTGCTCGTGCCGGTGGGCGCCACGCGCGACATCGGGTTCATTGCCGACAACCCGGGCGACTGGGCCTTCCATTGCCACAAGTCCCACCACACCATGGGCGCCATGGCCCACGAGATCAGGAACATGCTCGGCGTGGACCAGACCGGGGTCGAGGAGCGCATACAGAAGCTCCTGCCCGGCTACATGGCCATGGGCGGGAAGGGCATGGCCGCGATGCAGGACCACGCCCGGCACATGCCGGGACCGGCCAACACCCCGCCCATGATGGCTGGCGTCGGACCCTACGGGAACATCGAGATGGGCGGCATGATGACCGTGATCAAGATCCGCGAGGGCCTCACGGACTACGGCCGCGATCCGGGCTGGTACCGCCAGCCGGCGGGCACGAGCGCGCGCAAGGTCGAGGGCGGCGAGGGCTGAACATACACAGAAACCAGTATTCCATTGCCGCGGAAAATGGCGTATGTGGAATACAGTGTTAAGAGCCTCGGCCGCCGAAAGGCCGGGCGCATGCCGCGTGCAGTCCATTGACAAGCGAAGTGTCCCATGCAGGCTGATCCGTCATCGCCACTTCTCGGGCTCGTAGCGCTGCTTGTCCAGGCCGCAAACCCCGCGGCGGCCGCGGACCTCGTTCTGTCCACCCTGCGCGAGCTGGCGCCGGCGCTCGATCCGGCCTTCCTGCCCCCGGGCCGGCCGGCCAGGGGAAAGGCCCTGGCCGTGGGCGACGCGGAGCGGACCTTCGGGGTCCTCGACCTGGGCTTTGATGCGCCTTCTCCGGCCGACCTGGAGCTGGCCCTGCAGGCCGCCCGGGTCCTGAGCCTGGGGCTGGCGGCCGGCGCCTTGCGCGAGCGCGCGGACAACGACCGCCGCCTGGTCCAGGAGCTGGCCGCCCGGGTCCGCGCCCTGGAGACCGAGGCCGCGGTCAACGGGCGCAAGGCGGCCGAGGCCGAAGCCGCCGCGACCGCCGCAAAGGCCGGCGAGCGCGATTCGGCCGAGTTCCGCAATCTGGCCATGGCCATGGCCGACAACATGCTCGACATGCTCTGGGCCAAGGATACGGGCGGCCGCTACATCTTCGCCAACAAGGCCATCCGCGAGCAGCTCCTGCGCGCCGACGGCGAGGAGGTCCTGGGACGCACCGACCTCTTCTTCGCCGAGCGCCAGCGGGCCATGGGCTTCCGCCACACCTTCGGCGAGCTGTGCCTCGACTCCGACGCCAGCGTGCTGGCGACCAGGACCCCCGGCCGCTTCCTCGAGGACGGACTGGTCCACAACGCCTATCTGGCCCTGGACGTGCAGAAGTCGCCGCTCCTCGCCGCGGACGGCCGGCTCATCGGCACAGTGGGCACGGCCCGGGACATCACCGCCCAGCTCAAGGCCGAGACCGAACTGGTCGCGGCCAAGGAGGCGGCCGAGGCCGCCAGCCGGGCCAAGAGCGAGTTCCTGGGCAACATGAGCCACGAGGTGCGCACGCCGCTGAACGGCATCTACGGCATGCTCCAGCTGCTCAAAACCACGGACCTCGACCCGGAGCAGGCCGAGTACGTCCGGACTGCCGTGGGCTCGTCCAGGAACCTCCTGGTCATCCTGAACGACATTCTTGATTTTTCGCGCATGGAGGCCGGCAGCACCCAGCTCGTGCCCGGCCCCATGGACCTGCGCGCGGCCTTCGGGCTGATGACCGAGGTCTTCGCCCCCCAGGCCCGGGCCAAGGGCCTGACCTTCCGGCTCGAGGTCGATGCCTCGGTGCCCGGCCGGATCGTCGGAGACGAGGGCCGCATCCGCCAGATTCTCTTCAACCTGGTCGGCAACGCCATCAAGTTTACACCCAAGGGCGAGGTCCGGGTCAGCGCCTGGCGCCTGCCCCACGGCCGCGGCGAGGGCGAGGTCCGGCTGGGCCTCTCCGTCGCCGACACCGGCATCGGCATCGACCCGGAGAAGCTCGCGACCATCTTCGAGCCCTTTACCCAGATCGACGCCTCGCTCACCCGCCGGTACAGCGGCACGGGCCTGGGCCTGGGCATCGTCAAGCGCCTGGTCACGCTCATGGGCGGGACCATAGCCATCGAGTCCGAGCCCGGAGAGGGCTCTACCGTCCACCTGACCCTGGCGCTGGCCGAGGACGACGGCAGCAGGCCGCGGCCGGCGCCCGAGAGCCCGGTGCCCGCCGGCCGCGGCCGCCGGAATCTGCGCATCCTGGTGGCCGAGGACGACCGGGTCAACCAGCGCTCGCTGAGCCTGGCGCTGAAGAAGCTCGGCCACCGGGCGACCTGCGTGGACAACGGCCAGGCCGCCCTGGAGGCCCTGGCGCAGACGGCCTACGATTGCCTGCTCCTGGACCTGCAGATGCCGGTCCTGAACGGCCTGGAGACGGCCCGGCGCATCCGGGCCGCGGGCGCGCCCTGGTCGGCGCTGCCCATCGTCGCCGTGACCGCCCACGCCCTGGCCGACGACAAGGCGCGTTGCATGGGCGCGGGCATGGACGGCTACCTGGCCAAGCCCGTGGACATGGCCGAGCTCGATCGGGTGCTCTGCTCCGTCACCTGCGCGCCGGCCAGAGGGGAGCGCGAGGAATAGGGAACGAATCAAGATTCCGATGAAGGTGAGAAAAGATGCGAAGTCCCCAGGCCCTCGGCCGGGGACTTCTTCATTGGCGGAAAGCTCGCCGGTGAAGGTCTGGTGAAGGGCTGAGCGCCACGGAGGCAACGATCGACCGAGGGGTCGGCCAGGCCGGGAAACGGGCTGCGCTCCCGGGCGCAGGACACGTCGATGAGCCCTTGGGCCGCCCGCTGACAGCCCAGTCTCCCCCCCTCGTGGCGGTCTTTCTCAAGCTCTCCGGATTATCCGGCGCCCCCGTCCGCTTCCGGCCGGCGTATCCCGGCCAGCACGCGGATCAGCTCCTCGCGGTCCAAGGGCTTGGACAGGTATCCGTTCATGCCCTGGGAGAGGAAATTCTCACGGTCGTCCTTCAGGGCGTGGGCGGTCAGGGCGATGACCGGCGTCCCCGCCCCGGCTCCGGGCAGGGCACGGATGGCCCGGGTGGCGGCCAGGCCGTCCATGCCGGGCATCTGCACGTCCATGAGCACGCAGTCGAACTCCCCGCCGGCCACGGCTTCCACGGCCTCGCGGCCGTTCTCCACGCAGGTCACGGCGTGCCCCAGGTTCTGGAGCAGGCGGCTGACCGTCAGGCGGTTCAGGCGGTCGTCCTCGGCCAGGAGGATGCGCAGGGGGCCGAGGGCGGGCGGCACGGCCGCGGGCGGTGCCGCCACGGGCGCCTCGAGGCCCATGCCGGCGCCGAGCGCGAGGGTGCAGTGGACCGTGGTGCCGACCCCGGGTTCGGACTCGATGGCGATGGTCCCGGCCATGAGTTCGACCAGGCGTTTGACGATGCCCAGGCCCAGGCCCGTGCCCTGGTAGCGGCGGGTGTAGCTGCCGTCGACCTGGGTGAAGGGCTGGAAGATGTCGGCGAGCCGGTCGTCGGGAATGCCGATGCCGGTGTCGGAGACGGCCAGGACGAGGCGCAGCTCGCCGGCGCTCCGGCCCGGCAGGGCGTGGATCTCGAGGGTGATGCTGCCGCCGGGCGTGAACTTGATGGCGTTGCCGAGCAGGTTGAAGAGGACCTGGCGCACCCGGCCCTCGTCGCCGACGACCACCGGCGGCAGGGCCGGGTCCACCTCGAGGAGGAGCGAAAGCCCCTTCTCCTCGACCGCCAGGCGGAAGTTGTCGAGGACCACCTTGAGGCTCGCGCGCAGGTCGAACGGCCGGGCCTCGAGGGACAGCGCCCCGGCCTCCATGCGAGAGAAATCGAGGATGTCGTTCAGGATGGCCAGGAGGCTTTTGCCCGTGGCCAGGGCCGTGGTCAGGAAGTCGCGCTGTTCGGCCGTGAGCTCGGTGCCCAGGGCGAGCTGCAGCATGCCGAAGAGCCCCGAGAGCGGGGTGCGCACCTCGTGGCTCATGTTGGCCAGGAACTCGCTTTTGGCCCGGTTGGCGGCCTCGGCCCGCTCCTTGGCTGCGACCAGGTCGTCGAGCATCTTCTTGCGGTCGGTGACGTCGCTGAAGACCACGGCGAACTGGCCTGTCTGGGGGCAGTAGGCCGAGGCCTCGAAGCGGCGGCCGATGGCGCCGCTGAAGCCGGTGAAGCGGGCCGGCTGGCCGCTCAAGGCCACCCGGCCGTAGGTCTTGATCCAGAAGTCCTCGGTTGCGGGCAGGACCTCGCGCACGGTCCGGCCGAGGATGTCCGCGGCCCTGAGCCCGGTCAGGCGCTCGAAGGCCGGGTTCACGGCCAGAAAGCGGTAGTCCACGGGTGTGCCGTCGGCGTCGCGGATGATTTCGTGCAGGGCCACGCCCTCGGCCATCTGGCTGAACAGGTTCAGGAAATCGCTCTCCAGGCGGCGCTGGGCGGTGACGTCGCGGGCAAAGGCCAGGACCGAGCGCAGCGCCCCGTCCTCGCCGCTCTCGGGGAAGAGGCGGAGGTTGAAAACGACTTGGCCGGCGGCGGCGGGCCACTGGAACTCCCGTTCCAGGGGCAGCCCGGAGGTAAAGACTCGTGCGATCCAGGACTCCAGTTGCCGGCAGTGCGCCTCGGGCAGGCCGAGCATGCGCTGGGTCTTGCCCAGCACCTCCTCGGGGGGCAGCCTCAGGTAGCGCTCGATGGCCTGGTTGGCATAGAGGTGCCGGGCCTGGCGGTCGAAGCGCAGGACCACGTCCTCGGTGTTGTCGAGGATGGCCCGCAGGTTGGCCTCGCTCTCCTTAAGGGCTTCCTCGGCCCGGCGGTGGGCGGTGATGTCGGTGCCGATGGAGACGATCTCCTCGATCCGGTCGCGATGGTCCTTCAGGGCCACGTTGCTCCAGGCGATGGTCAGCCGCCGGCCGTCCTTGGCCAGGATCTCGTTCTCGAAGTGGGTGAAGACGCCGGTCTCGCCGCGGGCCAGGGTCTGGCGGAAGACCTCGCGGACGCGGTCCCTGATTCCCTCGGGGATGAACAGCTCGAACCAGTCCCGGCCCAGGACCTCCAGGCGGCTGCGGCCGGTCGATCTGAGCAGGAACTCGTTGGCGAAGGCCACCCGGCCCTGCTCGTCCAGGCGCACGGCGATGAGCTGGATGTTCTCGAGGAAGCTCCGCAGCCTGGCCTCGGAGCGGCGCAGGGCTTCCTCGGCCGCCTTGGCCGCGGTCACGTCGCGCAGGGAGGCGACCATGCCGGCCGTCCGGCCGCCAACGTCCCGGACCGGTGCGGCGCTCACGCTGACCTCCAGGGTCCGGCCGTCGCGGGTGGTCCGGCGGGTCTCGAAACCGAGCACGGTCTCGTCGCCGAGGACCCGGTCCATGAGGCCTTCGGCCCGCTGCGTCTCGGCCGGAGGCACGAACTCGGGCACCCGGCCCAGAAGCTCGGACAGGCTCCAGCCGAAGGTCCGGCGGAAGGCGGGATTGAGGAAGGTCACCCGGCCGGCGGCGTCGGTCACCAGCAGGGGGTCGGCCGCGGCCTCCATGACCGAGCGGTAGAGCTCCTCGCTTTTTCGCAGGGAGGCGAGCACCCGGGCCTTGTCCAGGCCGGCGCCGATGATGCCCGCGGCGGCGGTCAGCGACTCCAGCTCGGGATCAGACCAGCCGCGCTCGCTCCGGCAGTCGTCGAAGCCGAGGAAGCCCCACCAGCGGCCCTGGACGAAGATGGGCACGACGAGGATCGAGCGGATTCCCTGGGGCTCGAGGACGGCCCGCTCCTCGGCCGGCAGGTCCCGGACCAGGCCGCCGAACGGCTGGCCCTGGGGCAGGGTCCTGGCCAGGCGCTCCGTGCCCGGGCCGTCGTAGGGCAGGTTCTTGAGCTCCGGGCTGCCGATCTGGGGCGCGACGCCGGGCGCGCACCATTCGAAGCGCTGGCTCATGGCCAGCCGGCCGTCGGCGTGCTGGACGTTCTCGAAGACATAGGTCCGGCTGACCTCGGCCGCGGCGCCGAGCTGCTCGAGCACGGCCGGCAGGCAGTCGGCCCAGTCGGCGGCGGCCAGGAAGCGTTTGGCGGCGAAGCCCACGGCCTCGAGGATCCGGCCCCGGCGGCCGGCCTCTGCCTCGGCCCGCTTGCGGGCGTCGATGTCGGTGACGAAGCCCTCCTGGGCCCAGAGGCGGCCGGCGTCGTCGCGCAGTCCCCGGGCGCTGACCGCGACCCACAACGATGAGCCGTCGGTGCGCCGGCGTTCGTACTCGAAATCGGTCACCCGCTGCCCGGCCTCGAGCAGGGCCAGGAAGGCGGCGCGGCGTCCGGGGTCCACGTACACCTGGCCGGCGATGTCGCTGACCGCGGCGAGCATGTCCTCGGGCGTGGCATGGCCGGTGAGCCGGGCCAGGTAGCGGTTGGCGTAGAGGTAGCGGCCCTCGACGGTGGAGCGGAAGACGCCGATGGGGGCCTCGGCCAGGATGGCGTCGGCAAGCCCGGCCGGGGCGTCGGCGCTGGGCGCGGGAAAAGGCGTCGTCGGCGTCTTTCGGGCCATGTCCGGCTCCGGCGGGCGTAAAACGTGGGCTGATGTCATGCAAGTTATGCCGAGCGCGGGGAAATGTCCATGGAGTCTGGAGCGTCCGCCCGCTCCCGGGCGCTTACGTCGTGAGCAGGGCGGAAACCTCCTCCAGCGCGCGCACGGCCGCTACCCGGGCGGGCGGGGCGTAGTCGGCGTTGGCCAGGTAGACCTCGAGCCAGCTGCCAAGGGGCCGCAGGGCCGGCGGCAGGGCGCGCCAGAAGCCCGCGGGCAGGGGCGCGGCGAGTCCCCCGGAGAGCGAGCGGCCGAGGGGCCGGGCGAGAGATGGCAGGGCTTTCTGCATGGCCGCGGCCAGCTCCGGCCGGGCGGCGCGCAGCTCCTGCCAGCTGTCTCGCGCCGCGCCCGGAGGCAGGGCGCCGAAGCGCGTGCCGAAAAAGGCGTGCCAGAAGAGTCCGAGGCGCTCGCGTGCGCCCGAACCGAAGCCCTCGGGTGTGGCCAGGGAATAGAGCCCGTGCAGCTCCCGGCCGGAGGTCAGGAGCGCCTGGCCGGGCAGGCGCAGCCGGGCGGCCCGTTCCGGCCCGCCGCGGATGAGCTCGCGGGCCAGCGCGGCCACCCGGGCGGGGGAGAAGGTCTCGCGGCAGCGCGGGGAGGGCCTTGCGCAGCTCCAGCAGCCGGCGCAGCTCGCAGCAGCCTGGAGCACGGCGTGGCCCGGCTGGTAGGGTCCGGTCTCCCAGGGGTTGACCGGCCCCATGGACAGGTTGAGGACGTGCTGCCCGGTCCAGGCGGCCAGATGCATGGGGCCGGTGTCCGGGGTGACGAGCAGGCCCATGGTCTGGCCGGCCAGGGCCAGCTCGTTCAGCTTGAGCCGCCCGGCCATGGACAGGACCGGCCGGCCCAGGCGCCGGGCCAGGGCCGCGCCCTCCTCGGCCTCGGCCGGACCGCCCAGGAGCACGGGCACGAGCTCCCGGGCCGTGAGCTCGCGGCACAAGGCCTCGTAGAAGGCCGTGTCCGGCCGCTTGGCCGCCTCGCTCGCGCCCAGGAACACGCCCACCGAGCGCGAGCTGGCCGTCAGGCGGCGAGGCTGAGGCCAGCGCGTGGCCGCGATGTCCCCGGCCGGGACGGCGTCGAGTGCGTTCAGCTCGGCCCAGTGGTAGCGGTTGTGGCGGTTGGCGTTGACCAAACTTGCGCGGTAGAGCTGCCAGTCGCCGTGGACGCGCCGGCTGCCGCCGGCTTCGACGACCGGGCCGAGGACCGCTTCGCTCCTCACCCGCCCGGCCAGGCGGGCGGCCTCGTCGCGGATGGACAGGTTGACGACCAGGGAGAAGGACTCGCGGGCCAGCCTGTCCGCGGCCTCCCAGGGGAAGTAGGTCGCTTCCGGGCCGACCTTGTAGAGCGTCTCGAAAAAGGCCTTCTCGCCCACGACCCACAGCGGCGTGCCCGGGTGGCGGCGCGTAAGCCAGAGCATGAGGGGGAAGGTCAGGACAAGGTCCCCCATGCGCTGCATCTGGAGTATGAGGATCGGTTGCATCGGCGGTGGTCCGTTCACCGGTCATGGGGGAGAGGAGGGCCGCTGTCAAGCCGGCGGCGAGTTTGTGTTTGACAAAGTCAAAAATATGTCATTGACTAAGTCAATCATCAGCTGCAAGGCAGGGCCTCCATGGACAGCGACATCGCGCGTTTCCGGCGTTTCAACCGCTTCTACACCCGGCTCCTCGGGCTCCTGGGCAAGGAGTTCCTGGGCGGGCCGTTCACCCTGACCGAGGCCCGCCTGCTTTTCGAGCTCGACGGCTCCCCGGGGGTGACGGCCGCGGAGCTGGGCGCGCGCCTGGCCATGGACCCCGGGCAGGTCAGCCGCATCCTGGCCGGGTTCATGCGCCGCGAGCTGGTGCGCAAGGCGACCCTGCGAGAGGACCGCCGCAGCGCCGGCTTGTGGCTGACCGCGGCCGGCAGCGTGGCCATGCGCGCCCTCGAAGCCAGGTCCGAGGCCCAGGCGGCCGGGCTTCTCGTTCCCCTCGGCGCGCCTGCGCGCCGGGAGCTGTCCCGGGCCATGGAGACCATCGAGGAGGCCCTCGGCGCGGCCGGCAGCCAGCCGGCGACGGTCATCGGCGAGAACGGACCCGGCGACCTGGGCTACGTGCTGGCCAGCCACGGCCGGCTCTACCACCAGGAATACGGCTTCGATGCCGATTTCGAGCGTTACGTCTGCGCCGGGCTGGCCCGCTACCTGGAAGCCGACCAGGCCCGCAGCCGGCTGTGGATCGCATCGGCGGGCGGCGCGCCGCTCGGCTCCATCGCCATGGTCGCCTCCGGCGAGGCGGCGCAGCTGCGCTGGTTCCTGGTCGAGCCCGGGCAGCGCGGCCGGGGCCTGGGCCGAAGCCTGCTCGACCACGCCCTGGCCTTTGCCCGGGCCAAGGGTTTCGCCCGGGTCTTCCTCTGGACCCTGGACATCCTGCCCGCTGCCCGGCGGCTGTATCAGTCCGCGGGTTTCCGTTGCCTGGAGACCAGGCCCAGGGCCATGCTCTTCGGCCGGGAGATGGCCGAGGAGCGCTGGGAGCTGGCGCTCTAGGCGCCGGCCTCGGCGCTCATGGCCGCAAGATCGCGCTCCATGATCCGGAGAATCTCCTCGGGCGTATATTTCCAGGCCAGCTTCAGGCGGTTGCCGCGGCCGCTGGAATAATTGCCGCCCGGGGCCACGGCAACCAGGCCCGTGGATTTCACGTGGCCCACGGACAGCATGCCCGTGTAGACCGGCAGGCGGCCCGCCAGACACAGGCGCAGGTCGTGGTCCAGGTCGTCGTATTGCGAGGGCGAGAAGCGGATGTCGAAGCCGCCGGCGGCGTCCAGCACCGCACGCCGGAAGAGGTGGCAGCAGCCGGTGACCGAGGCGCAGGGCCGGAGGTAGTCGTACTGGCCGAAATCGAGCTCCTGCAGGAAGGGCGCGGGCAGGTCGAAGGGCAGGTCGCCACCGGGCGCGGCCGGCACCAGGTGCAGGTCGGCGCACTGCAATCGCCAGGGCGCGGCGGCCTCAACGATCTTCGCCCCCCAGACCCCGGCCTCGGGGTGGGCGGCCACGGCCGCGCCCAGGCGGCCGAGCCAGTCGGGCGGCACCAGGGCGTCGTCGTCGAGAAAGGCCACGAAGTCCGCGGCCCGGGCCTCGGGCTCGGCCAGCAGCCAGTTGCGGGCCGCGGGCGCGCCGATGTTGACCGGCAGGCGCAAACCCCGGAAAGTCCCGGCGGGGAAACGGCCCGCGGCCGACGCGATCACGGCCGGGGTCTCGTCGGTGGAGCCGTTGTCCAGCACCAGCACCGAGTCCGGCCCGGGGTCGCTCCCGGCCAGGGCCGCAAGGCACCGGGCCAGGTCGCGGGCCTTGTTCCAGGTGTAGACCCCGGCCACGGTCCTCCCGGTCGGAGGTGAAGAGGCGCGGTCCAGCCCGGAGGCAAGGGCGGCCAGCCGCAGCCGGGCCTGCACGTGCCAGGGGTGCTCCGCGGCGAATCCGGCCAGCAGGGCCAGGCCCTCGTCCGCGCGCCCCTGGCGGCGGTAGACTTCGGCCAGACGAAGACGTGCCTGGAGGAAGGGGAAGGCGGCCAGCGCCGCCAGGTAGTCCTTCTCCGCCGAGGCGAAATCGCCCCTGAGGAAATGCACGTCCCCGGCCAGCCGCGCGCGCAGGGCCGGGAGCCCGGCCAGGCGCGGGTCGTCGAGGAAACCGAGAGCCGCCTCCCAATTCCCGCGGCTCAGCGCGAGTTGCAGCCGCTGTTGGGGGAAGAACAGGTTGCCGGGCTCGCCGTTCTCTGTGGCCGTAAGCCAGGCAGCCACGGCCTCCGGGTCGCCCTCGGCGGCCAGCTCCCGGTAGCGCGCGATCTGCGCCGGCTCGCGCCAGGCCCGGACCAACGGCGTGAGCGCCGCAATCTCGCCCTCCTTCAAGGCTCCGAGTTTCCCTCCCAGGTCCGCGACCAGCCCGGCCAGGCCGCCGGACAGGGGATCGGCCTCCAGGGCCAGGATGAACTGGGACAGGGCCAGGCCGAGGAGGGCGTGCGCCGCCCGCGGCTCGCTCCCGGCCGCCGCCGCCAGCCCCCGGCCGCAGGCCAGCGCGTGGTCCTTGCCGCCCGAGGCCGCCAGCAGCCGCACACGCAGCCCGAACGGCAACCTGGACCAGACCGGGCCGGGCAGGCGCTCCATGCGGCCCCTATCCGTATATCTCGCGCATGACCGTGAGCAGCTGGGCCAGGCGGCGGTCGTAGGTGTGCTCGGCCAGCACCCTGGCCCGGCCCGCGGCGACCACCTTGCGCCGGGCCGCGTCGTTTGCCAGGTAGAAGCGCACGAGCTCCTCTATCTCGCCCGGCTCGCGGTAGAAGACCACCTCGCTCCCGGGCACGAACAGGGCTTCGAGCTGCTCGCGGTGGTCGGTGACCAGGAAGGCCCCGCAGGCCGGCACGTCGAAGACCCGCTGGTTGACCGCGCCCTTCATCTGCAGGCTGGTGGCGTTGAAGTTGACCTTGGAGCAGGGATAGAAGGCCGGCAGGTCCTGGTAGTAGTTGAGCTCGCGGTGCCAGCGCCAAGTCATCCCCTCGCCGGCAAAGGTCTGCCTCCAGCCCGGGTCGCCGACGATCAGCGGGCGGAAGGGCATGATCCGCGCCAGGCACTCGGCCCGGTACTGCCTGGTGGACTCCCAGGTGACCAGCGTCTGGTAGGCCAGCTGCCGCTCCGGGCTGCCCAGGGTCTCGTACTCGCGCAACAGCTCCGGATGGCGGTGGCGCAGGAAGTCCACCACGCTGCGCTCGCTCGCGGCTCCGAACTCGGCCGCCAGCTCCGGGTAGGCCCGGCGCAGGGCCTCCGGCGGATCGGACACCTCCAGGCGCTTCTCGGTTTTCAGCACCATGGAGTTGCCGACGAACGAGACGTCCGCCCGCCAGTCGGCCGGCGCAGTGCCCTCCCGGCCGGGCGCGAAGCGCGCGGTGTCCGCGGCCAGCGGCAGGTAGTGCACGTGGGCAAAGCCCAGCGCTCTGAGCGATTCCAGGTTGTCGGCGTCCCAGGTGAAGAGCGCGGTCCAGGGCGTGACCAGCTTCTCGTAGACCGAGAGGACCAGATGCGGATTGTCCACGAACCAGGAGGCCAGCGGCAGGGAGAGCCGCTCCAGGAGCCCGGCCAGCACGCCCTCGCGGTCAACGCCCAGGTGGTTCACGGTGAGCACGAAATCGGGCTTGAACTCGAGGATGGCCGTGAGCAGCGTCTCCATGAACTCGGCCGAGCCGCGCGCGTCCGGGCCGATGTCGAGCAGCCTGTGGGGCACGCCCAGGCGGCCGAAGGCGGCCATGAGCTCGCCCATGATGAAGTAGCGCGTGGTCAGGAGCAGCACCCGGGGCGGGCCGCCGGCGAATTTGGCATACCTGGCCCGGCCCCAGAAGTCGGCCTTGGCCGCGGCTTTGATCCGCGCAGAAAGAAGCTGGTAATAGTCGGGGTCGAGCCGCAGATAGACCGGATGGGCCACGGGCCGGAACGGCGCGCCGCCGTGCTCCGCCTGCCAGGCGGTCAGGGCGGCCAGCACCCTTTCCGGGTCCGGATCGTCGAACCAGTAAACCCGCGCCTCGCCGGCGAAACGCTCCCGGACTCCGCTCGCCGCCAGGATCGGCGCCTCCCGGTCGACCACGGCCACGGGTCCGCCCGTCGTGGCCAGCAGCCGCTCGACGGCGGCGCCCAGGCCGGCGCCCAGCACCACCGGCAGCCCCGGCCCGGCGGCCAGGGCCTTGTCCGCCGCGGCCTGCTCGGCCGCCAAGCCGCCACGGCCGGCCAGGTGCCGGACCTTGCCGGCCACGCTCAGGCGCACATCGCACAGCCGGCCGGCCGCGTCGCGCAGGCCTTCCGCCAGGTACGCCTCGCGGCTCACGGCGTCCCGCCCGCCCGGCCTATTCGCACGGCTTCCAGGCCGTCGGACCGGCCTTCTTCACCAGGCTGACCACGGTCTTGCCTCCTCCGCAGGAGACGTGCATCTCGTCGGCCAGATTCTTGATGATGAACAGCCCACGCCCGCCCTCGTCCGAAGGCGCGGGTTTGGCATCGCAGCGCCTGGTGTCGAAGCCCACGCCCCAGTCCGTGACTTCGAGCCGGACCTCGACCCCGGGACTAAGCGCCAGCCGGATGCGCACGTCGCCGATCTCGCGGCCGGCATAGGCATGCCGGACCACGTTGGCGCAGGCCTCGGTCAGGGCCAGGTCCAGGTCGTGGACCAGATTCTCGTCGGCCAGAAATTCGTTCAGGAAGCAAACCGCGGCCCGGGCCAGCTTCCGGCCGGGCACCACCCCGGCTCCCGCCTGCAAAACCATCTCGATCATCGTATCGCCCGCCTGCCCCGACCGTAGCGCGATCCGAAAGAATTGCCTAGAGCCCGGCCGTGTCGAGCATGATCGTCACCGGCCCCCAGTTGATGAGCTCGACCTCCATCTCCGCCCCGAACACCCCCGCCGCCACCAGCCCCGGCATGCGCCCGGACAGGTCCGCGACCAGCGCCCCGTACAGCGCCTCGGCCACATCCGGCGCCGCGGCCAGGTGGAACGACGGCCGCCGGCCTTTTTTCAGGTCGGCATACAGGGTGAACTGCGAGACCACCAGCAGCCCGCCGCCATACTCGCGCAAGCCCACGTTCAATTTCCCGTCCGCATCCGGAAATATCCGCAGGTCCAGAAGTTTCTCGATCGCCTTGTCCCACAACCTCGATCCCGGCAGCCCCGCGTCGTCCCCGGGCCCGAACCCGGCCAGCACGCACAGGCCCCGGCCCACGGACCCGACCACCTCGCCCCCCACCCGGACCTCGGCCCGGCTCACGCGCTGCACGAGAAGCCGCACCTAGACCTCCATGTAGGTCGCCGACTGGCCCGGCTTCTCGCTCACCGTGACCCGCACCAGGTCGACCATGTGCGGCTTCAACCGGATCTTCAGCTCCGTATAGATGTACAAGGCCACGTTCTCCGAGCTGGGGCTCGAGTCCGCAAACATCGGACACTCGTTCAGATGGCTGTGGTCCACGGCCTCGAGGACGGCCCGGAGCTCGGCCTTCAGCTCCGTGAAATCCATGAGCATGCCCGTGCGCTCGTCGATCCGGTCGCCCTCGACCTCGACCTCGACCCCGAAATTGTGCCCGTGCAGGCGCTCGCACTTGCCCTTGTAATCCCGGATGGCATGCGACGCGCTGAACTCCTGGGCCACCTTGAGCCGCCATTTGCCCTTCTTCATAGGTCCTCCCGACGGGAGTCGGGGGCTCTGCCCCCGGACCCCCGCCAAGGGGCTTTGCCCCCTGGACCCCCACCAGGAGGGAATGCTTCCCTCCTGGACCTCCCCGGCTTTGCCGCGATGCAGCCCGGACTTCGCGTCCGGGCTGCATCGCGGCAAAGCTAGGGGGTCAAGGGGGGATTATCCCCCCTTGCGGGGGGCAGGGGCAGAGCCCCTGCCGGGGTCTGGGGCAGCGCCCCAGCATCCCGTCAGGCGATGCATGCGGGGAAAGGGGGTGGTTGTCAATCCTGGGGGAGGTCGGCGTCGAGGAGGCGGCTGATGATGGTATTGGAGACGAGCATGCCGTCGGCGGTCAGGCGCAGGGTGTCCTTGGTCAGGCGGATGAGGTTGTGTTCGCGCAGGACCTTGAGCATGGCGGCCCGTCCGGTGGTGAAGGGGCGGCCGGCGAGGCTGCGGTAGGCGGCGAGCGACAGGCCGCGGCTGGTGCGAAGCGAAAGCATGACATATTCGCGCAGGCGGGTGGCGGGGTCGAGGGTCTCGGTGTGCGAGTCGAAGCGACTGGCGTCGATGGACGAAAGCCAACTGGTGAGCGTCTTGGGGTTTTCGCGGCGGATATGGTCGATGGTGGACACGGCCGAGGGGCCGAGGCCCAGGTAGTCGCGGCCTTGCCAGTAGCCCTGGTTGTGGCGGCAGGCGAAGCCCATGCGGGCGAAGTTGGAGATCTCGTAGTGCAGGTAGCCGCGCTCGGAGAGGAAGCGCGAGCCGTAGAGGAAGGAGCGGGCGTCCTCGTCGTCGGAGGGCAGGGGCAGGCTGCCGGCGTCGGCCGCGGCGGCCAGCGGGGTGCCGGGCTCCAGGGTCAGGTTGTAGCAGGAGAGGTGCTCGGGCTTGAGCTCCTCGACCACGGTTTTCAGCTGCTTGAGCCAGGCGGCGGGGCGCATGCCGGGCAGGCCCCAGATGAAGTCGAGGCTCAGGTTCTTGAACCCGGCCAGGCGCGCGGCGGATACGGCGGCCACGGCCTGGGCCGCGGTGTGGGGGCGGCCGAGGAGGGCCAGCGTGCGGTCGTTCAGGCTCTGCACGCCGAGGCTTAAGCGGTTGACGCCGAGCTCGCGCAGGGCGCCGAGCTTGGGCAGGTCGGCGGAGTCCGGGTTGGCCTCAAGGGTGAACTCGATGCCTTTGGGCAGCTCGAAGTGCCGGCGCAGGGTGGAGACGAGGCGCTCGAGGGCCCAGTCGGGCAGGAGCGAGGGCGTGCCGCCGCCGATGAACACGGTGTCCATGGCCGGCCGGAAGAGGGCGCGGGAGAAGTGCGCGGCCTCGGCGGCCAGGCCCTCGAGGTAGGGCTCGATGTCGGACGCGTCGAGGGGCTGGCTGGCGAATGCGCAGTAGGCACACTTGGCGCGGCAGAAGGGGACGTGGACGTAGAGGAGCATAGGCGGCCCGACGGCAGAGGTATGCCGCCGGGCCGCTCTTGGCAAGGGCTGCGGTGAGGCCGCCGGAGGATGACGGCCGGTTTCGCAGTTGTGGGCTGCGGCGTTCCGGCGTACAAGGCCAGAATCGGGAATCCGGTTACGAGGAGGCTGCCATGATCCGCCGCGCGATGTTCACCCTGTTCTGCCTGCTGGCCCTGGCCGCGGCCTGCGCCAAGGCGCCCGCGCCCGCTACCGCCCCGGCGCCCGCTCCTTCGCTTACGCCCGCCCCGGTGCCGGCGCCGGCGCCCGGGCCGCAGGACGTGGTCCTTTCCGGCTTGCGCTTCACGCTGCCCCCGGGCTGGGAACGCGCGCCCGGGAGCCTGACCGGGGGCATGGAGGCGCCGCCGGCGGCCGCGTTCTGGCTGCCCGGCGTGTCCGACGAGCCCGAGGACGGCAACGGCTTCCCCTTCCTGCTGTTCAGCGTCTCCGAGGGACCCGGGGCCAAGGCCACGTTTGCCCGCCTGCTGGCCGAGCCCGAGCGCCTGGCCGAGTCCGTGGGCATGCGCTTCGACGACGAGCAGCAGTACACGGTGGCGAGCGTGCGGGCCGACCCGGACCGGCAGCTGGTCCGCCTGGCCTACACCTGCCTCGACGTGGACAGCGGGGAGCTGCTCGCCGGCCAGGACGTGCTCATCGCCAGCCAGGACGGTTTCGTCGAGGTCGAGCTTTATTCCCGCCTGGAGGAGGATGTCCCGGCCCGGGCCGATTTCGAGGCCATGATCGGCGGCTTCGCGCGCGCATTCACGCTCTAGGGAGCGGGCTGCGGGACGGGCCGCGTTGTTTTTTCATCGGAATGCCGGTATTGACTGGAATGTGCGCCGGTTTGCAGCCCCGGGGCCGGCGCGCGATCGGTGCCGGCGGGGCCTCGCAAACGGAGTCTGACGGTTGATGAACAACATCGGAATCGCGGTGGTCGGCGTGGGCAACTGCGCCAGCTCCCTCATCCAGGGCATCCATTTCTATCGAAGCAAGAGCGCGCATGACGCCGTCGGGCTCATGCACTGGCAGCTCGGCGGCTACGCCCCGGGCGACATCGAGGTCGTGGCGGCCTTCGACGTAGACGCGCGCAAGGTCGGCCGGGACGTCTCCGAAGCCCTGTTCGCCCCGCCCAACTGCACCAAGGTTTTCTGTCCGGACATCCCGGCCATGGGCGTGGCCGTGCGCATGGGCCGGGTGCTGGACGGCCTCTCGCCGCACATGCTCGGCCTCGATCCCGCCCGGACCTACGTCCCGGCCGAGGCCCCGGAGCCGGGCCTGGAGGAGGTCGTGGACGTTCTGCGCCGGGCCCGGGCCGAGGTCCTGGTCAGCTACCTGCCGGTGGGCTCGGAAGAGGCCGCGCGCTTCTACGCCGAGTGCGCGCTGGCCGCGGGCTGCGCCTACGTCAACTGCATGCCCGCGTTCATCGTCTCCGATCCGGCCTGGGCCGCGCGCTTCTCCGAAAAGAAGCTGCCGGCCGTGGGCGACGACGTGAAATCCCAGCTGGGCGCGACCATCGTCCACCGCGCGCTGACCGACCTCTTCCACAAGCGCGGCCTGGCGCTGGACCGCACCTACCAGCTGAACGTGGGCGGCAACACGGATTTTTTGAACATGCTGAACCGCGAGCGGCTCGTCTCCAAGAAGGTCTCCAAGACCGAGGCGGTGCAGGCCGTGGCCGCCGAGCGCCTGGCGGACGAGAACATCCACGTCGGCCCGAGCGACTACGTGCCCTTCCAGCACGACAACAAGATCGCCTTCATCCGCATGGAGGGCCGCCTGTTCGGCGACGTGCCCATGAACCTGGAGCTCAGGCTCTCGGTGGAGGACTCGCCCAACTCCGCGGGCGTGGCCATCGACGCCGTGCGCTGCTGCAAGCTGGCCCTTACCCGCGGCCAGGGCGGCCCGCTGCCCGGCCCCTGCGCCTACCTCATGAAGCACCCGCCCGCGCAGTTCCCGGACGACGTAGCCTACCGCCTGGCCGAGGACTTCATCCACGGCCGGGGCGGAAGCTGAAGGCCGCCATGAGCCTGAAGGACTCCGTCCCCGTCCGGCTGTTCGCGGCCCTGGCCTCGCGCGTGGTCCTGCCGCTCTACACCCGCCTGGGGCTCAGCCCCTCGGGCGTGACCGTGCTCGGGCTCATCCTGGCCGCGACCATCCCGCCGGCCTTTCTCGTCTCGCCCTGGCTGGGGCTCGCCGCGCTGGCCCTCACCGGCCTGGCCGACGCCACGGACGGGCTCTACGCCCGGGCCACGGGCCGGGAGAGCAGCTACGGCGCCTTCCTCGACTCCTGCCTGGACCGCCTGGCCGACGCGTTGGCGCTGCTCGGCTTCTGGCTGCTCTTCGACCACGGGCCGCAGCTCGTCTGGTCCGGGGCGCTCATGTTCGCGGCCCTGGCCGCGACCTTCACCATCAGCTACGCCAAGGCCCGGGCCCAGGGCCTGGGCGCGGCCTGCGAGGTCGGGCTCATGGAGCGGGCGCCGCGCATGTTCTACCTGCTGGGCTGGGCTTTGCTGCTGGCCCTGTGGCCGGGGGCGCGGGAGGGAATCCTGTGGGTCGGGCTCGGGGTCTACCTGCTGCTCACCGCGCAGACGGCGGTGCGCAGGCTCGTCCACGTGCGTGGCGAGCTTGCGCGCATTGAGAGGTTGGGTGGGGCGGGCCGGAACTAGTTGGCGGAAAGCAGTTCGCGGCCCTTGTCGGTCAGGGCCAGGCCCTTGGTCGTCAGGCCCGCGGTCGGCCGGATGCAGACCCGGGCCACGCAGCCTTTCAGGTAGAGCTTTTCGGCCGTGTCCTCGAACCAGGCCTCGACCAGCCGGCAGGGCATGAGCCCGCCGTAGCGGTTCAGGTTCCCGAACCGCCCGATCATGGTCAGCAGTCCTTTTTCCTCTTTGGTCAGCGTCATGCCGTCCATTCCTTTGCCGGCGGTTGCCGGGTCGGCTGGTGTGCCTCCGCCCGGGACGTGCCGGTCAGCGCGAACGAGACTAGACAAGTTGTGTGACGGATGCGTGACAACGTCCCCCGGCCTTGTGTCCGCTGGCGATGCGTTGTATGGTGAGGAAGGCTGAAAATCCCCGGCCCTGGCCGGAAACGTCAACTTCGGGAGGCGGCGATGGGATTTCTCAAGGAGTTCAAGACCTTCGCCATGCGCGGCAACGTGGCGGACATGGCCGTGGGCATCATCATCGGCGCGGCCTTCGGCAAGATCGTCAGTTCGGCGGTGGCCGACGTGATCATGCCGCCCATCGGCCTGCTCGTCGGCGGGGTGGACTTCTCCGGCCTGGCCGTGACCTTGAAACCCGCGGCCGACGGCGTGGAGGCCGTGACGCTCAATTACGGCAAGTTCATCCAGACCATCGTGGACTTCACCATCATCGCCTTTGCCATCTTCCTGCTCATCAAGGGCATGAACATGCTGGCCCGCAAGGAAGAGGAAAAGCCGGCCGCGCCGCCGGAGCCGCCGGAGGATGTGAAGGTGTTGAGGGAGATAAGGGATTTGTTGAAGGAGAAGTAGTCATCAACGCGGCCTAAGGTCGCGAATGAAAGCTCCTCGTTTGGTCTATTGGATGGCCGGGCGAGGGGTTTTCGTTGGGTGAGGCGGAAAGCCGGGCGGAGAGCGATATCCAATCGGATCGGCGGAGGCGGACGTAATCATGCCCGCCCAACGGTCCCTCCATCATCTTTGTGGTCTCTCTGACAGTCAAGGGAATAAATATGCTGCTCGCAAGGAGAGACGAGCCCTCCCGCCCACGGATGTGAAGTTGCCAACGGAGATATGAGATTTGTTGAAGATGAGAGGTAAAAAGATGATGCTTTGTTGTATGGTAATGCTGTGTCATTCAGGATGAAGTCAAGTATGCGTTTAGTAATTTTAAAAAAAGCTATTCAAATGTCCTGAGAGAAATGCGTAGTGTCAATCTATTCATGCGTAGAACAAAGTTTAGTAAATATTTCATCGTAAATTTGATGGGATTCCTGAGACCATTTGTATAAATTTTTTATCCTCTCAATGTGAGGTAATAAAGGGATGACCTTAGAGCCAAAACCTTCAATTGCACGTAAAGCTAGTTTAATTTCACGGTCATTGCCCGATGTTAAGCGAATGATGTGTGTCAGTAGGTATAGAGAGTCATTTTGTTTCGAAACTCCTTTGCCTTTGCTGATGGTCTCCCCGATTAAGCTGACAGCGGTGTCAACTAGCTTTAATTTCACATTTATTGATTCGCCGATCTCTTTTTCTATTTTTTGAAATTTCGAGTCGATAGCAGTATTAAGCTGATTTTTGAATGTTATAGATAGGTATCCAATGTAACCAGTAACGATGGTCAAGGCCAAGGTGATTATGGCTAAAATTATTGATATCGAATCAATGAATAATTGTGATGTATTCATATCTCCAATATCCTATCAATTGTTGAAATTTCAAGTGGTTTATTTAGTATCTTAAACCCAAATTGTTTGGAAAATGATTCAACTTGTGGCTCTTCGCGCCAATTTGTTATCATGAATATTTTGGTGGAGTCGGATATGTTGAAGACTGCTTTGCGCATATGGATCAATTCAAGAAATTTTAAACCAGTATAACGTCCGTCGCGGGTTTCTTCAATTGTAAAGATATCTCCAGGAGGTAGCATTATGTCAACAAATATGACATCAAATGCTGCGCCTCGTAACGTTTCAAGGGCTTCTTCTATTGTATCAACAGTGGCAACTGAAAATCCTCTAATTTCTAAATATTTTTCGAGGTTTTCAACGGTGATATAGTCATCGTCAACAATTATTACATTGCCTCTAGACATTGCCTTTGCCCTTTGATTTTATTTCAAAAATAGTATAATCGCCAGTTTCATCTAATAGCGATATGGAAGCATTGATCAATCTTGCTAGTTCCCTAGATACACTTAGCCCTACACCCATACCTCTGGCGTCAGTTTTTCTCGCAGCATAGCTTCTATAGCTTAATTTCCAAATCAGTTCACGCTCCGTTGGATCGATTTTGATTCCTCGATTTATTATTTTAATTGAATAACCGCCTGTTTTTGATGCTTCACCTGAAAATTTAATATCATTGTTTTTATATGAATATTTAATTGCGTTTGAGATTATATTGAATAAAATGCATTGTAGTAATTCTTTGTCGGAATATATAGCTGGCAATGTTTTGATGTCGTCATATAAAAAAGTTAACCCTTTTTTTGTCGCTTCATGATGCCATAAATGGGTTATTGGCTTAAGAATTTCATATAAATCAAAAAATTCTAACTTTACAGATAACTTTTCCGTGCCAGCGAATGCAAATCGGTATTGGTGCAATCTGTTGATAAGCAAATTAGATATTAACTTAAAATCGTTCAGCTTTTTATTTTTCAATTGCTCATCGACATCACCGCTCGAGAGGTAAAATATTAAAAAATCGCTATTGCTGTATATAAAATCAAGGGGTGACGCTAGTTCGTGGACTACTTTTTCCCAGCCTGACATCGCCATGCGGTATTTGTCTCTTAGAATGGAGTGGTAAAGTTTGCTGCTAATGTCTTTTATCTCAGCGTCGCTATATATCGAAAAGATATCATTCCCATCTTTGTCAATGTGGGCAGACAAATAAATAAACCAGTCATTTGTGTCGCATTTAACTGCAATGATACGATAAATTGCTATCTTATGGCCTGAAAATGCAACGTCTAACTGGCGCTTTAGTTTGCTATCGTCCTTGCCTTTCGCTGTTTCTGTTAGCCGGACAACATTGTCCTGAATGGTGACAAAGCTATCAAGCCATGATGTATTGAATGATATTCTGTCCTCAGCAATTTTTTTAATTATATCTTTCTGTAATCCACAATGCGAGACTATGTTAAACAGGAGTTTCGCCGCACCTGTCC
>DIXN01000067.1 GCA_002428705.1 Desulfovibrio sp. UBA6079 | reverse complement strand
TCTTGATTTTTTCCCATTGATCTTCTCTAAGGGCGTGTCTTCGGTCCATTGCTATCCTCCTAAAGAGAAGAATAGCATAAGTCTCGATTAATGTCGACAGGCCCTAAAGCGCTCCAAGAAATATGCTGCAGGCCGGCTGATTTTGGGCTAGTTTTGAATCGTGAGGACTCGCCCTCACGGCCGGCAGCATCCCTAAACAGAAGGAGCAGCCATGAGCATCGACCTCCAGATCACCTCCCGCGAATTCGAGCTGACCGAAGCCATCGAGAGCTTCATCCGCAAGCGCACCGACAAGTTGGAGAAATTCTTCGACCGCGTCATGTCCGTAAGCGTGGTCCTGGAGTCCCCGCCCAAGCACTCGCAGAAGGGCTCGCGCTACAACGTGCGCCTGGACATCACGGTCCCCGGCCCGGACATCGTCATCAAGCGCCAGGAGAACGAGGACATCTACGTCGCCCTGCGCGACGCCTTCAACGCCGCCGAGCGCCTGATCGAGGACTTCGCCCGCAAGCGCCGGGGCGATGTGAAGAGCCACGAGGCCCCGCCCGAGGCCGTGGTCAAGACGCTCATCTCGCCCGAGGAATACGGCTTCCTGGAGACCGCCGAGGGCACCGAGATCTACTTCCACCGCTCGAGCGTTGTGGCCGACGGTTTTGGCAAGCTGCACGTCGGAGACAAGGTCCGCTACACTGCGGTCCAGGGCGAGCAGGGCCTGCGCGCCTCGACCGTGGAGCCCATCGCCTGACACCCTTCCCCCGGGGCCGGTCCGCCGGCCCCGGGCCTTCCCCCATCGGACGGAAAACACACATGGAATGGAACGTGGTCGCCACGCTCAAGAACCAGGCCTACCGCGAGGGCGTAGCGATCCTGCGCAACTACGGCGAGGTGGAGAAGACGGCCTTCTACAACCTGGTGGTCATGCAGGTGGCCGACCCGGCGGCCTTCATGGCCGAGCTCGACCGCTTGCCCGAACTCCATCCGGCGGCCGAGGAGGCCCTGGCCTCGGTCATCACGGTGAGCTCGAGTTTCACCTTCCAGGACGTGGAGGAGTTCGAGGACAAGAGCCTGCCGGCCGTGGCCGCGTTCGCCCCGCAGTTGGCCGGGAAGGCATTCCACATCCGGCTCCATCGCCGGGGCTTCAAGGGCCGGCTGAAGACCCCGGAGGTCGAAGGCAGGCTCTGCGCCCACCTGATCGACCTGCTTCAGGCCGCGGGCACGCCCGGCCGCATCACCTTCACCGACCCCGACGCCATCCTGGCCCTGGAGACCGTCGGCACCCGGGCCGGCCTGTCGCTGTGGACCCGCGAGGAGCTGGCCCGGTACCGCTTCCTCAAGATCGACTGAGGCCAAGGCCCATGATCGGGTCATGATCGGGTCATGATCGACCTGGACGGCTCGCAAGGCGAGGGCGGCGGACAAATCCTGCGCACGGCCTTGAGCCTATCCCTCATCACCCGCATCCCCTTTCGCCTGCATGACATCCGCGCCGGCCGCGAAAGGCCCGGGCTCGCGCCCCAGCACCTGGCCTGCGTCCTGGCCGCGGCCGCCATCGGCCGGGCCCGCCTGGAAGACGCAAAACTGCGCTCGGAGCGCATAACCTTCGTACCCGCCGGCCTCGCTCCCGGCCGCTACCGGTTCGACATCGGCACGGCCGGGGCCACCGGGCTCCTTTCGCAGACCGTGCTCCTGCCGCTGGCCCTGGCCGGCTCCCCATCCGAGGTCAACCTGACCGGCGGCAGCCACGTGCCCCACAGCCCCACGTTCCATTACCTCGAGCGCTGCTACCTGCCGGCGCTGGCCGCCATGGGCCTTGCCGCCCGGGCCTGGCTGCCGGCCGCGGGCTTCTACCCCCGGGGCGGCGGCCGGGTGCGCTGCGCCGTCGAGCCTCTGTCCCGGCCACTGGCGCCCCTCGACTGGCGGGAGCGCGGCGCCGTGCTAGGCCTGAGCGGCCTGTCGCTCATCGCCGGCGGCCTACCCGGCCACATCGCCCAGCGCCAGAAACGCCGGGCCGAGGCCCGGCTGGCCGACCACGGCCCGGCGGCAGACATCGAGCTCGCCGAGCTGCCGGCACTGGACAGGGGCACCATGCTCCTCCTCTGCGCCGTGTTCAGCGCCGGCCGGGCCTGCGCCACGGCCCTGGGGGAGCGCGGCAAGCCCGCCGAGCGCGTGGCCGACGAGGCCGCGGACGAGCTGCTGGCGGTCCTTGCCGGCGGGGCCTCGGTGGACGACTACCTGTCAGACCAGCTCCTGCTGCCCATGGCCTTGGCCGCGGGCACGTCCCATCTGCGACTGGCCCGGGTGACCCGCCACTTCACGACCAACGCCAAGGTCATCAAGGCTTTCCTGCCGGCGGTCATCGAGCTGGTGGGCAGGCCGGGCGGCCCGATCCTGGCGCGCGTCAAGGGCACCGGCCAGATCCCTCTGGTTTGATTCTTGCTTCGGTTTGTAAAAAAGCCGCGGACGAAATTGGCCTGCCCTGTCATCCTCTTTGTCATGCGACACAACCGGGACGATCATCACCGGCCCGGAGCGGCGGGAGGTGTGTCACTACGCGGAAATCAGCCACCGGCTTGCGCCTGGCGCACGATGGTGCTATTTTTGTAACATCCTTCCTGGACCTGAAACGCGACCGGGAGGCGATCATGGGCTCGTGGCGCTTCTTCATCGCCGCACTGGCGGTCCTGCCCCTGCTGGCGGCCCGGCCGGCCGGCGGCGGGGAGTGTACCGTCCTTGCGGTGATGAGCTACGAGGCGGACTTCCCCTGGACTGGTGAGATCATGGCCGGCATCCACGGCGTTCTCGACGGGCGCTGCACGGTCGTAGCCTACTACCTGAACACCAAGACCGACTATGGCGGCGGCCCGGCCCGCGCCAAGGAGGCCTTCGCCCTCTACCGGAAGCTCGCGCCGGACGGCGTGATCGCCGCCGACGACGACGCCCAGGCCATGTTCGTCGTGCCCTACCTGGCCGGCAAGGTGGCCACGCCGGTGACCTTCTGCGGGGTGAACGCCGAGCCCGCGACCTACGGCTACCCCGCAGCCAACGTCAGCGGCGTGCTCGAGCGCCTGCACGTGGCCGAAACCATCGCCCTGGCCCAGCAGCTCGTGCCGTCCATCAAGACCGTGGCCTTCCTCATGAAGGACACGCCCTCGGCCCGGGCCTTCCTGGCCCAGGTCAAGGCCGAGCAGGAGACCTATTCGGCGCGCATCGTCGGCACCTTCCTGCCGGCAAACCTGGCCGAGGCCCTGGCCATGCTGGCCACGGCCAGGGAGGTGGCCGATCTCCTGTTCGTCGAGACCCTGGAGGGCCTGCCCGATGCCGACGGCAAAGTGCTGAGCGACCGCGAGGTCATCCCCAGGCTGGCCGCGGCCTTCGGCAAAGCCACCGCCGGCTCCAACGACTATGCCGTGCGCGACGGGCTGCTCTGCGCAGTGGTCAAGTCCGGCCGGGAGCAGGGCGAAGGGGCCGCGCACATGCTGCTGAAAGCCATGGCCGGCGTCGCACCGGCGTCCATGCCGCCGGAGCGCAACCGCCTGGGCCGGCGGGTCATCAACGTCACCGTGCTGCGCTCGCTGGGCATCGAGCCCCGGCCCATCGTCCTCAGCGGGGCCGAGCTGGTCCGCACGGGCTCCGGGGAGGAATGACGTGGGCGCCGCGGCCGGGCAGCACTCCCGCTCCCTGTTCCGGGGCTCCATCGGCACCCGCCTCCTGGCCGTCAATCTCATCCTCTGGCTGGGCCTGGCCGGCATCGGCCTGGTCGTCTTCCTGTCCTTCGGCCACGTGCGCACGCTGGTCGACACCTCGCTCACGGTCAACCTGCGCCAGGTACTGGACAACGCCCGCACCGCCCGGACCCTCTCCCAGGTCCTGGCCGACGCGAACCTGCTCGTCGGCACTTTCTACGGCCGGCAGAACTTCCTGGAACAGGAGGGCAACCGGCTGCTGGCCATGCTCGCCGAGGCCGACGCGCGGACCACGAGTGCGGCCATGCAGTCCGCGCTTACGCACATCTCCGCGGCCCTGGTCGAGATGCTCGAACAGTGTCGGGCGGTGAACGACGGGCTGGCCGCCCTCACCGATTCCGACGCCGCCATCCACGACGACCTCGTCCGCCTGGAGAAGCTCGTCTCCAATCAGCTGATCGACCAGGTCCAGGCAGGAGAGGCCGTTTCCCATCTGGAGCAGTTGGCCGCCCTGATCGCCGGCTACCGCGAGTCCATGCTCATCATCCGGGGACAGGTCCAGGCGCTGCGGCCGGACACCCTGTCCGCAGCCGAGGAGGGAGGGGAAGCCAGGGGGATGGAAGCCTTGCGCGACCTGTGCTTGCGGGTGCGCACCCTTTCGGCCTCGCAGGCGGAAATAGCGACCGCGGGCCAGTCGCTGGGCGCGAACCTGGCCGACTACACCCGGCGCTATGCCCAGTACAGCCTGGACATGGGCCGCCTGAAAACGGTTCTGGCCGACTTCGACGCCGTGCGCGCCGAGGTCATGGCCCGCCTGGCCGAGGCCGACGCGGCGACCTCCCAGGCGGAGGGCGTTCTGCGCCGGGAGATCGACTCCTCGGTGACCCAGACCAAGACCGCCGTGGCCCTCCTGGGCCTGGTGGTGCTGGCCGTGCTGGCGGCCCTGACCTCGGTCTTCCTGGTGACCACCATCCACCGTCCGGTGCGCGAGATACTGCGCGTCCTGACCGCCTACCGCCAGGGCGACCTCTCGGCGCGCATGGAGCTTGAGCGCAGCGACGAGTGGGCGCTCATCCAGGGCTCGCTGAACACCATGGCCGCCGAGCTCCAGGCCCTGATGCAGGCCCGCGACGCCGCGGAAAACGCCCTGCGCCTGTCCGAGGAGAAATACCGGGGCATCTTCGAGAACGCCCAGGAGGGCATCTTCCGCTCCACCGAGGACGGCCGCTTCGAGAGCGCCAATCCGGCCATGGCCCGCATGCTCGGCTACGACAGCCCGGAAGCGCTCAAGGCCGGCGTGCGCTCCATCGCCCGCGAGGTCCACGTGGACACGGGCACCCGCAAGCGCCTGCTGTCCGAGCTGAAGACCCACGGCGCGGTCAAAAACTTCCTAATCGGTGCCCGGCGGCGCGACGGCCGGATCATCGTCATGTCCATGACCGCCCGCCTGATCCGCGAGAAGGCCGGCGCGGTGCGCATCGAGGGCCTGGCCGCCGACGTCACCGAGCGCGTGCGCTACGAGGAGGAGCTGAAAGCCGCCAAGGAGACCGCCGAACGGGCCACCGCGGCCAAAAGCATCTTCCTGGCCAAGATGAGCCACGAGCTGCGCACGCCGCTCTCGGGCATCCTCGGCCTGACCGAGCTGTCCCTCGAGTCCGCGCCGCCGCCAGAGCTGGCCAAGTACCTGGGCGGCATCCGCCAGTCGGCCCAGGATCTCTTGACCCTGATCAACGACCTCCTGGACTTCTCCAAGATCGAGGCCGGCCGCTTCGAGCTCGAGATGATGGACTTCGACCTGCCGGCCACGGTCGAGGCCGCGGTTTCAGGCCTGGCCTACCAGGCCAGGCGCAAGGGCCTGGCCATCGGTTCGAGCATCGCGCCCGGGACGCCGGCGCACCTGGTCGGCGACCCCTACCGCCTGCGGCGCATCCTGGTGAACCTCCTGGGCAACGCCGTGAAGTTCACCGAGCAGGGCCGCGTCCACCTCGCCGTGGCCCCGGTCGGACCAGAGGAGGCCGAGCCTTCCGGGCCGGAGGAGATCGTGCTGGCCTTCACTGTCAGCGACACCGGCATCGGCATCCCGGCCGACAAGCAGGCCGTCATCTTCGACAGCTTCACCCAGGCCGAGGGCAGCCAGACACGGAAATACGGCGGCACGGGCCTGGGCCTGGCCATCTGCCGGGAACTCACGGCCATGATGGGCGGGCGCATCCGGCTCGTCAGCGAGCCGGGCAAGGGCTCGACCTTCGCCTTCACCGCCCGCTTCGGCCTGGCCGAGGGCGCGGCCGAGGGCGCGGACCGGACCGGCGCGGAAACTCCCGAGCCGGTCCTGGCCCTGTCCGTGCTCCTGGCCGAGGACAATGCCGTCAACCGCCTCTACGCCACCGACGCCCTGGCCAAATGGGGCTTTGCCGTGCAGGCCGTGACCGACGGCCGGGAAGTGCTCCATGCCCTTTCCTCCCAGCCCTTCGACCTGGTGCTCATGGACGTGGAGATGCCCGGGCTTGACGGACTGGAAGCCACGCGCCTCATCCGCGCCGAGCGCGAACGTTTCGATCCGGCCGTGCCGATCATCGCCCTGACCGCCCACGTCCAGCCCGGAGACCGGGAACGCTTCCTCGCCGCCGGCATGAACGGCTATGTCTCCAAGCCACTGACCCGGGACGAACTCACGCGCGCCATCCGCGAGGTCATGGCCGGCCGCAGGCCCGCACAGGCGGCTCCGGAACCGGCCGGTGAGGCGCCAGTCCTGGACGCGGCCGGGGCTCTCGCGCGCATGCAGGGCGAACGCGGCCTGTACGCCGAGCTCCTCGAGCTCTACCTGCGGCACCTGTCGGGATTTCTCGAAAACCTGCACCGGGGCGCGGGCTCGTCTGCCGGCCTCGAGCCCGCAGTGGCCTTGCGTCTGGCCGGCGCCTCGTCGACCGTCGGCGCCCTGGCCATGCAGCAAGCGGCCGCGGCCCTGGCCGCCGGGCCGGCCGGGGATGCGCGCAAGGACGCCCGGGCCATCGAGGAGATCACGGAACTGGCCGAGGCCACCGGCGAGGCGGCAGCGAAGCTCCTCGCGGAACTGCGCGCCGCGCCGCCCGAAACCGCGGACTAATCCGCGGCCAGGCGGGCCGTGGGCCGCGCCGAAAGGGGCAGGGAGTGGCCGGCGGGCAGGCCTTCGAGCGTGGCCAGCAGGCTCCGGCCGTCGGCCAGGAGCCCGGCCACGTCGAGGCCCAGGCAGGCCGGGGCCAGGGGCGCAAGCAGCGTCAGGCCGGAAGAGAGCAGCCGGAGCGCCCCGGCGCGATTGCCCTGCTCCTCCTGGAGAAGGGCCGCGGCCAATTGCAGAAATCCCCGGTAGACATCGCGATCGCTGCGCTTCTCGGCCAGCCAGAGGGCCTCGAGGTGCTCGTGGCAGGCGAGGTAGTCGCCATTGTTGAAGGCCGCAAGCGCCGCGGCCAACTCGGGCGTCGCAGGCCCGGCGCAGGGCCTCGGGGGCTCAGCCGGCACGGTCGACCACCACCTCGTCCGCGGCGTCGCGCTCGGAGAGGTAGACGTTGACGTGGTCCTCGGGCGAGGTTTCCAGGCGCAGTCCGGCGTAGTCGGGCTGGATGGGCAGCTCGCGGTTGCCGCGATCCACGAGCGCGAGAAGCTCCACCCGCCGGGCGCGGCCGTAGTCGAGGATGGCCTCCAGCGCGGCCCGGGTGGTGCGGCCGGTGAAGAGCACGTCGTCCACGAGCACGACCTGATGCTCGGCCAGGTCGAAGGGAATCTCGGTGCACTGGATCTGGGGCTGGACCGAGAGGCTCGTCCAGTCGTCGCGGTAGAGATTGATGTCGAGCTTGCCAAGCGGTAGCTTGCGGCCGAGGCGCTCGTCCAGGATCGTCTTCAGGCGAACGGCCAGGTCGGCGCCGCGGCGCTGGATGCCGACCAGGGCCAGGTGGGAGCAGTCGCCGTGGCGGGCGATGATTTCATCGGCCAGGCGGAGCAGCATGGCCTTGATCTCGGGGCCAGAGACGATGACCTGCGGGCGGCCCATGGCGGTCTCCTTCCGGGGGAGGTTGAAGGCCCTCTATAGACCATGTCCGGCGCCAATGCAACGCGCGCGGGCCTGCCGGCCGCCCCCCGGCCCCGGACCGGCTTCATTTTTGTCAATCCGGACCGAATCGCGATGAAAAATGATCGATGCCGGGGCTTGGCATTTGACAAAGCCCGACTTCCTTCTTACATCACCGAAACCCGACACCAAGGAGGATGTGCTCCATGATCGAATTGAGCGATACTGCCCACGAGCAGTTGGAGAAGTATTTCGCGGACAAGGAGGCCTCTCCCATCCGCATCTATCTCGCCTCGGGCGGCTGAGCTGGCCCGCGGCTGTCTTTGGCTCTGGATGAGCCGAAGGATTCCGACGAGGTCAAGGACGTGAGGGGCTTCACCTTCATCATGGACAAGGAGCTCTACGGCCAGGCCAAGCCGGTCAAGGTCGACCTGTCCTACATGGGCTTCAACGTCACCTCCAACCTCGTCCTCGGCGGCGGCGGCTGCGGCTCGAGCTGCAGCAGCGGCTCCTGCGGCTCCTGAAGCGAGCCGGCCCGATTTTTCACGGGCGCGGCGCCGGCAGAGGCGCCGCGCCCTTCCTTTTTTTCTGTCCTGACACATCGGATTTTCCGGCATTCTGCCCCCTGACGCATCGCCGCTTCCGATACGTTGCCCAATCCTCGTTGCATCCGGCTGCCCGGGAATGATGCACTTCCGGACAGTGAACCGTCTCACAACATGCGCCGCGTTTTTCCGCCCGCAGATGCAGGCCGGAAATGCGGCACTTTTCGATTTGACAACGCCGCACACCGTCCTTACCGTTGCCGGCAACAGAAAACAAAAGGGAGGATATACTTCCGTGATTGAAATGAGCGATACCGCCCACGAACAACTGGTCAAGTACTTCTCCGACAAGGAGCCGAGCCCCATCCGCGTCTACCTGGCCTCCGGCGGCTGCGCCGGTCCGCGCCTCTCGCTGGCCCTGGACGAGGCCCGGGACGACGACGAGGTCCAGGACGTGCGGGGCTTCACCGTGGTCATGGACAAGGAGCTTTTCGATCAGGCCAAGCCGGTCAAGATCGAGATGTCCTACCTCGGCTTCTCCGTCTCCTCCAGCCTGGTGCTGGAAGGCGCCGGCAGCTGCGGTTGCAGCGGCGGCTGCAGCAGCGGCGGCAGCGCAGGCAGCGCAGGCGGCTGCGGCAGCGGCTCCTGCTGCTAGAACCACCCCGAAAGGATACGGGCGCGGCGTTTCTGAACGCCGCGCCCGTTTTTTTGCGGGGTCGGGATGTTTTCAGTCGAAGGTCCGCTTGTCCACCAGCCGGGGCGCGGACTTCTCCAGGCCCTCGCCGGGGCCGAGCACGGCCACCTGGGGTTTCAGCTTGCAGCGCTCCTGGAATTTGCGGCAGAAGGCCTCCTGGTCCAGCTCGCCGGCAAGCTCCAGGCAGACGGTCAGCCGGTCCTTGCCGCCCGGGTTCTCGACCACGAGCTGGAAGCCGGCGATCTCCGGGAAGAGGGCCGCGACCTCGGCGGCCTGGGCCGGATAGATGAACTGGCCCTTGACCTTGGCCGTGTCGTCCACTCGGCCGAGAATGCCGGCCAGGCGCGGCGCGGTCCGGCCGCAGGGGCAGGGGCTGTCCACCAGCCGGGACAGGTCGCCGGTGGCCAGGCGGACGAGGGGATAGACCTCGGAGAAGGGGGTGACCACCACCTCGCCGATCTCGCCCGGGGCCACGGGCGCTCCGCTGGCCGGATCGACGATCTCCACGTAGGCCCGCGAGCTCAGGTGCATGCCGGTCAGCTCCGGGCACTCGTAGGCGATGGCGCCCACGTCGGCCGTGCCGTAGCCCTGGCGGACGATCAATCCCAGGCGCTCCTCCAGGCTTTTGCGCAGGCTCTCGGGCAGGCGCTCGGCGGCGACGAAGGCCACCTCCAGCCGTAAATCGTTTTTCAGATCAAACCCCTTGGCCTCGGCCTTGTCGGCGATGACTTCGAGGTAGCTGGCCATGCCCACGAAGCCGGTCACCGGCAGGGTCGAGAGCAGCTCGACCTGGACCTCGGTGTTGCCCGGCCCGGCCGGGATGACCGCGCAGCCGATGGCCCTGAGGGGCTCCTCGAGCATGAGCCCGGCCGGGGTGAGGTGATAGGAGAAGGTCATCTGGACCAGGTCGCCGGGGCGGAAGCCGGCGGCGAAGAAGGCCTCGGCCCAGCCCCAGTAGTCCGGCCCCGGGCCTTCGGGATCGTAGATCGGCCCGGGCGATTGGTAGAGGCGCGAGAGCCTGCCCAGCTCGCAGGCTACCAGACCGCCGAGCCGGTCGCCTTTGCGCTGCAGGCCGAGCAGGTCCTTCTTGCGCAGCACCGGAATGGCCTGGAAGTCCTCGAAGGTCCGGATGTCCGAGGGCATCAGGCCGGCGGCCTCCAGGCGGCCGCGCAGCTCGGAGCCGGCGTGGTAGGCCCGGGCGACGAGCGCGCTCAGCCCGGCCCAGTGGCGCGCCCGCCGGTCCTCGGCGGTCTGCGTTTCCAGCTCGTGAAAGTGGCCGTGCCTGCGGTCCGCGGATGCCATGGAAAACCTCCTAGCCAAGCCAGCGCTTGCGCCGGCGGTAGTGCTTGACCTCGCGGTAGCTGCGCTTCTCGCCAGAGCCCCCTATGCCCAGGTAGAACTCCTGGACGTCGGGGTTGCTCAGCAGCTCCCGGGCCGGGCCGTCCATGACGATGCGCCCGTTCTCCATGATGAAGCCGTGCTCAGCGATGGCCAGCGCCGCCCGGGCGTTCTGCTCCACGAGCAGGATGGTCACGCCTGCGCTCTGGTTGATTTTCTTGACGATCTCGAAGATCTCCTCGACCAGCAGCGGAGCCAGTCCCAGGGAGGGCTCGTCCAGGAGGAGCAGCCGCGGCTTGGCCATGAGCGCCCGGCCGATGGCCAGCATCTGCTGCTCGCCGCCGGACATGTAGCCGGCCAGCTGGCGGCGGCGCTCCTTGAGCCTCGGGAAATAGCCGTAGACGGCCTCGATGCCCGGCGCGATCTCCCGCGAGGGCCGGGTGAAGGCGCCGCAGCGCAAATTCTCCTCCACGCTTAAGTCCTGGAAGATGCGCCGGCCCTCCATGACCTGGAAGACGCCGCGGCGCACGATCTTCTCCGGGGCGAGCCCCTGGACCGGTTCGCCGTCCAGGAGCACGCGGCCGTCGGTGATCTCGCCGTCCTCGCCCTCGAGAAGCCCGGAGATGGCTTTGAGCGTCGTCGACTTGCCCGCGCCGTTGGCGCCGAGCAGGGCCGTGATCCGGCCCTGCCCGGCGGACAAGGACAGGCCTTTCAGCACCAGGACGACGTCGTTGTAGACGACCTCCAGGTTCTCGACCTTCAAAAGCTCCACGTGCGCCCTCTCCCCTACTTGCCCAGCCACTCGGGCTTGCGCGGGAGCGTGGACTCGCCGGCCTTGATGAGCTTGCCGCCCTCGATCTTGAACAGGAAGGCGGTCATGTTCGGCCGGTGGTCGTCGGGGAAAAAACTGACCGGGGGGGTGAGGCCCAGGGGGTCGAAGTCGCGCAAGGTCTCGAGCGCGGCCTTGATCCCGGGGCCGTCGAGCTTACCCGCGGCCGCGGCCAGCTTCAGGCCCTCGGCCATGGTCAGCATGGAGGCGAAACCGCGGATGTAGTGGATCATCTGGGGCTCGCCGTTGGTTATTTTCTTGATGATCTCCATGCCCGGCACGTCGGCGCCGTAGACCACCGAGGTCTGCAGGCTGTAGGCGCCTTCCGCGGCCTCGCCGGCGAGCTTGGGCAGGCTCTCGTCCGAGCCCCAGATGTTGGTGATGAAGGTCGCGCCCAGGCCGAGCTTTTTCGCGTCCTTCAGGATGACCGCGGTGGAGGCCGTGGTGCCGCCGACCCAGACGAAGTCCGGGGCCTTGCCCTTGAGGGCCAGAAGCTGCGGCGTGGCGTCCAGGGCTTTCAAGTCCACGTTCTCCTCGCCCACGAGATCATAGCCAATCTCCTTGGCGTAGTCCTTGCCGGCCGGAATGGGGGCCAGGCCGTAAGGATGGTTGGGGTAGACCAGGGCGAGCTTGGGCGGCCGCGACTCCTTCCAGGAGTCCTTGAAGAATTTCAGCGCGCCGCGCAGCTGGGTGGAATAATCGGCGGCGATGAAGAAGTTGTAGGGCGACTTCTTCGGGTCGGTCAGGTGGGCCGAGTAGGAGGCCGACAGGGTCGGAATGCGGTCCTTGGCCACGAAGCCGGTCAGGGCCTCGGTGTCCTGGGTGCCCCAGCCCTGCAGGGCGACGATATGATCGCTGGAGACGAACTTCTTGTAGGCGGTGATGGCCTGCTGGGCGTTGTAGGCGTAGTCCACCTGCAAGGCCGTGATGCTGTGACCGGGCACGTAGGCTACCTCGTTCAGCCACTTGACGCAGTCCATGATGCCCTCGGCGTAGGGCTTGCCCACGTCCGAGGTCGCGCCGGACAGGTCGGAGAGCACGCCGATGCGTATCTCCTGCGCGGCGAATCCCTGGGCCGAGAAGGCCAGCAGGCAGGCGGCGAGAAGGAAAAGACGTTTCATGGCCGTCATGATCAAACCTCCATCTCTGGGGTTCGGGTTGGCTTGAAGGATGCCGTGGGCCGAGGCCGGGTGTTGATCACGTCATTGCGGGGCGGACGCCCCTAGCCGGAAATCACACATGCGCACCTCCCGCACTCGCCTTTTCCGCCCTAGTGGGCGAAGGGATAGAGTTTCCAGTAGGCCTTGACCAGCCGCCAGCGGTGGACCAATCCCTCGGGCTCGAAGATGAGGAAGAGGACCAGGACCAGGCCGAAGACGCCCTGCTTCATGGCCAGAAGCGAGGAGCTGACGTCGGGGAAGAGCTGGCCGGCGGCGCCGGCCACGGCGGACAGGACCTCGGGCAGCACGGTGATGAAGACCGCGCCGAAGACGCTGCCGAGCACCGAGCCCAGGCCGCCGATGATGATCATGGCCAGGTAGCTGATGGACAGGCCGATGTTGAACTGCTCGGGGGTGATGTACATGAGGTAGTGGGCCCAGAGCGCCCCGGCCATGCCGGCCATGAAGGAGCTGACGGCAAAGGCTTTCAGCTTGTAGGCGAAAAGGTTCACGCCCACGATCTCGGCCGAGAGGTAGTAGTCGCGGATGGCCACGAAGGCCCGGCCGGCGCGGCTGCGCATGATGTTGGTCACGGCCAGGAGGGAGGCGGCGGCCACGGCCAGGCTCGGATAGAAGAACTTCTGGTCGGTGTCGAAGGCGTAGCCGAACAGGCTCGCCGGCTCGACAAGCAGGCCGTTCGATCCGCCGGTCAGCGCGCCGGCGTGGAGAAAGACGTATTCGAGGATGATCTGGGCGGCGAGCGTGGCGATGGCCAGGTAGATGCCCTTCAGGCGCAGGGAGGGCAGGCCGAAAAAGAGCCCGACCAGGGCCGCGGCCGCGCCGCCGGCCAGCATGTCCAGCGGGAAGGGCCAGCCGGCCGCGGACAGCGCACCGGCGGCAAAGGCCCCGACGCCGAGGAAGGCCCCGTGACCGAGGGATATCTGGCCGCAACAGCCGGTGAGCAGGTTGAGCGAGACCGCGGCGATGATCGCGATATGGATGAGATCGAGGATGGAGACCAGGTAGGCGTTGAGGAAAAAGGGCAGGCAGAGGTAGACGGCCAGGAAGGCGTAGAGCCAGACGCGCTGCACCGGGCTCGGGAAGACCGCCTCCTCGGCGCGGTAGCTGGTGAAGAAGAGTCCGCAATGGCCGTGCATGGGCTAGACCCGCTCGATTTCGTGGGTTCCGAACAGGCCGTAGGGCCGGACCATGAGGATGAGGACCAGGAAGACGAAGGCCGCGACCTCCTTGAAGCCGGACAGCCCGAGAAGATCCTTGGCCCCGGCGTCGCAGACGTTCTCCAGCACGCCGATGAACAGCCCGCCCACGGCCGCGCCCAGAAGCGAGTCGAGCCCGCCGAGGATGACCGCGGGGAAGACCTTCAAACCGAGCACGCCGAGTTGGGAGTTGATGCCGTTGATGTTGCCGAGGATGATGCCGCCGATGGACGAGACCATGGTCGCGATGCACCAGGACAGGGCGAAGATGTTCTTGATCGACACGCCCATGGACTGCGCGGCCTGCTGGTCGTAGGCCGTGGCCCGCATGGCGATGCCGAGGCGCGAGTACTTGAAGAAGAGCGTGAAGATGACAAAGAGCGTCAGCGCCAGGGCGAAGGCCGCGATGTAGACCGGGGCCACGGGCAGCCCGGCGATGACCACCGGCTCGCTCGGCAGGACCTGGGGGTAGACCCGGATGTCCGTGCCCCAGAAGAGCTGGACCAATGATTTGAGCACGCTGGACAGGCCGATGGTGACCATGATCACGCTGATGATCGGCTCGCCGATCATGGGCCGCAGCACCAGGCGCTCGAGGGCCAGGCCGAGGATGACGGAGAAGACCAGGGTGCAGAGGAAGGCCAGCAGGAAGGGCAGTTGCATCTGCACGGTGAGCGCGAAGCAGGCGTAGGCCCCGACCATGACCAGCTCGCCCTGGGCGAAGTTGACCACCTTGGTGGCCTTGTAGATGATGACGAAGCCCAGGGCCACCAGGCTGTAGATGGAGCCGACGACCAGGCCGCCGATGATCAGTTGCAGATAGTAAGCCACTTCCCCTCCCCTCGTCTCCCAGCGTTCGGGCCGGCTCAGCCGGAGGCGCTTTCCAGGCGGATGGCCCCGGACATGCGCCGGCTGCGGCCGTCCTGGTATCTGATCTCGGCGGTCAGCTCCATGGCCGGCTCCGGCCCGTAGAGCCCGGCGATGAGCGGCCCGTAGCGCTCCTCGACCACGCCGCGCCGGACCTTGCGGGTCCGGGTCAGCTCGCCGTCGTCGGCATCCAGCTCCTTGTAGAGCAGTGCAAAACGCCGGATGCGCGTGGCCGCGGGCAATTGCGCGTTGACGCCTTCGATCTCGCTCCGGACGAGAGCATAGACCTCGGGCTTGGCCGCCAGGTCCTGGTAGGTGGTGTAGGTCAGCCCCTGGCCTTCGGCCCAGCGGCCGACGATGTCGGCGTCGATGCAGACGATGGCCGCGACCTGCTCCCGGTCCCGGCCGAGGACCACGGCCTCGCGCACGAAGGGCGAGAATTTCAGCTTGTTCTCCAGGAACTGGGGCGAAAAGCGCGTGCCGTCGACCATCTGCATCACGTCCTTCAGGCGGTCGATGACCACCAGCCGGCCGCTGTCGTCGAAGTAGCCGGCGTCGCCGGAGCGCAAGTAACCGTCCGCGGTCAGGGTCTCGGCCGTGGCCGCCTCGTTCTTGTAATAGCCGAGGAAGACCGCCGAGCTTTTGGAGAGTATCTCGCCCTCCTCCGAGATGACGATCTCGGTCTCGGGAATGGGCCGGCCCACGCTCGTGTAGTCCACCCGCCCGTCCTCGTGGATGCAGGAGATGCCGGCGATCTCGGTCTGGCCGTAGATCTGCTTCAGGTTGACGCCGAGCGCGTGGAAGAAGCGGAAGGTGTCCGGGCCGAGAGCCGCGCCGCCGGTGGCCGCGCTGCGGATGCGCGAGAAGCCCAGGCGGTCCTTCAAGGCCCGGAAGAGCCCGAAGCGGGCGACAAGATAGGCCAGCGAGAGGAAGAGTCCCGGGGTGCGGCCCTCGAAGCGGGCCGCGGCGTAGCGCTCGCCCACGGGCATGAACAGGTTGAAGAACAGGCGCTTCACCCTCGTGGTCTCCATGATCTTGACCCGGACCTTGGCGGCCATGTTCTCCCAGACCCGGGGCGGGGAGAAGATGACGTGGGGGCCGATCTCGCGGATGTTCTCCTCCACCGTGTCCACCTCCTCGGGGAAGTTCACGGTGAAGCCGAACAGCAGCGCCGAGGCCACGCACATCATCTGCTCGCCCATCCAGGCCAGCGGCAGGAAGGAGACGAACTCGTCCGTGGTCCGCTTGGGGTCGGCCGTGCCCAGGTTCGCGGCCATGGCCAGCAGGTTCCGGTGCGAGAGCATGGCCAGCTTGGGCCGGCCGGTGGTGCCCGAGGTGGTGGCGATGAGGCAGGGGTCGCCCGGCGAAACTTCTCCCACCCAGTCCCCGAAACGGCCGGCCCCGGAGCGGCCCAGGTCGCAGACCGCGGTGAAGTTCATGAGCCCGGGGGCGTCGTAGCCGGCCAGGCCCTTCTCGTCGTGATAGACGATGGAGGTCAGCTCGAAGGACAGGCTCTGGCGCAGGGAGAGAATCTTGTCCACCTGCTCCTGGTCCTCGGCCACCACGAGCTTGGGCCGGGCCAGCTCGAAGACGTAAGAAATCTCCTCGGCCGGGGCGTCCTGGTAGAGCCCGAGCGCCATGCCGCCCAGGCCCATGATGGCCAGCTCCGCCCAGAGCCACTCGGGACGGTTGTCGCCGATGAGGATGACGATGTCGCCGCGCTTGAGGCCGAGGGCCTTCAAGCCGGCGGCAAAGGACGCGGTGCGATCAAGGTACTCGGCCCAGGTGAAGCTCTGCCAGACGCCCCACTCCTTCTCGCGCAGCGCCGTGCGGCCGGGGTCGGCCGCGGCCCGCTCGAGAAGGAGCCTGGGCAGGGTGGTGTCGTAGCCGGCCATGGCCATTCTCAACGCCCCAGAAAGGAGGCGTCCTCGCTGCCCAGGTAGGCGGCGACCACGGCCGCGTTGCCTTGCACGGCTTCCGGCGTGCCCGCGGCCAGGACCTGACCGAAGTCGAGCACCACCACGTGGTCCGAGAGGTCCATGACCACGCCCATGTCGTGCTCCACCAGGAGCACGGTCACGCCCCACTCCTCGTTCAGGTCCAGGATGTAGCGGGCCATGTCCTCGGTCTCCTCCAGGTTCATGCCGGCCATGGGCTCGTCCAGGAGGATGAGCCGGGGCTCGGCGGAGAGCGCCCGGCCGAGCTCGACCCGCTTCTGCACGCCGTAGGGCAGCCGGCCGGCGCTCTGGTGGCGGTAGGGGGAGAGGTTAAGGAAGTCGATGATCTCCTCCACCCGGCGGCGGTGTAAGTCCTCGGCCGCCCGGGCCTTGCCGAAATAGAGGATGGAGGCCAGAATGCCGTAGTCCATGCGGGCGTGCCGGCCGACCAGCAGGTTGTCGAGCACGGACAGGCCCCGGAACAGGGCGATGTTCTGGAAGGTGCGCGACAGGCCCAAGCGGGTGCGGGCGTGGGGCGCCACCGGGGTCAGCTCGCGGCCGCCCAGGCGGATGGTCCCGGTGTCGGGCCGGTAGCGGCCGGAGATGCAGTTCAGCATGCTCGTCTTGCCGGCGCCGTTGGGGCCGATGAGCGAGGTGATCGAGCCCTCCTCGACCGCGAAGCTCGCGTCGAGGAGCGCGGCTATGCCCCGGAAGGTCAAAGTGACCTTGTCGACCTCCAGGAGCCGCATATCAGCTCAGCCACTCCTCGACGAAATCCCAGGCCGTGACCAGGTTGTAGCCCGCGTCCTGGAGATCGGCGGCGATCTGCGAGGCGTCGTCCGTGGCCACGCGCAGGACGACCATGCGCCGCTTGCCGTGGAAGAAGGTGGCCGTGGAGATGATCGACACGCCGCGCTTGGCGATGATGCCCGAGACCTCGAGAATGACCCCGGGCCGGTCCTCGACCTCGAAGACGATGCGGCTGCCGCCCTGATTGAGGCCCATCTCCTCGACCAGCACCTCGAGCATGACCGAGCGGTTGATGTAGCCCACCAGCTTGCCGCGCGAATCGACCACGGCCAGGCCGGCCAGGTTCTTGTCGTACATCAGCTTGGCCGCGGCCTCGATCTCCATCTCCGGGCCGACGGTGACGATGTCCTTGCGCAATATCTTGTCGATGGTCAGCTTGGAGAGCAGGTAGTTCAGCTCGTGCTTCTCCAGCGTGGTCATGATCGAGGGCAGGGCCGCGGTGATGTCCTCCTTGCGCACGTAGCCGACGAGCCTCTCGCCGTCCATGGCCAGGAGCATCCAGAGCTTCTCCTCGTCCAGGAGCTTACCCGCATCCTTGACCAGCGTCTTGGGGGTGACGGTGGCGAAATGACGCAGCATCTTCAGCCCGACGTACATGCGCACATCTCCTTGGGAACCCGCGATTTGCGGGTGTTTCAGTGTATAAACGATTTGCCGCCGCCGTAGGACATTTTTCCGCCAACGGCCGTTTTCGCCCCGCGAGCGGCGAAATGCCCCGGCCGATGACCGCGATTCCGGCCATGAACGGCAGATGACGCGAGCTCACGGGCAAAGTCAAGCGCCCCGGACAGCGGCCAGGAGCCGGCTGCGGCCGGCCCTTCCCTGGACGCGAGGCGTAAATTGCATTATATGCCCGGGGCCATGCATGAAATGTCCATCGTTTCCTCGATCCTGGCCATCGTCGACCAGGAGCTGGCCAATGCCGGCGCCACCAAGCTCCTGACCGTGGTGGTCAAGCACGGCCGGCTGACCAACATCATGCCCGAGGCGCTGACCTTCGCCTGGGAGGCGCTGACCCGCGACACGCCCCACGCCGATTCGCGCCTTACGGCCGTGGAAGTGCCGCTGGTCCTGCGCTGCTTCGCCTGCAAAAAGGAATTCACTCCCGAGGACAACCTGCTCATCGCCCCCTGCCCGGCCTGCGGCGAGGAGCTCGGCCACACCCTGGTGTCCGGCCGCGAGCTCTTCGTCGAGCGTCTGGAAGCGGAATAGCCCAAGGAGAAGAGCCATGGAGATACCCGTCGTCCGCAACGTGCTGGAGGCCAACGAACGCATCAGCGGCCAGCTGAAGAAGCTTTTCGCCGACAAGGGCATCCTGGCCCTGAACCTGATGAGCTCCCCGGGCGCGGGCAAGACCACGCTCCTCGAGCGCACCCTGCGCGACCTCTCCGAGGACTACCGCATGGCGGTCATCGAGGGCGACCTCCAGACCGACAACGACGCCCGCCGCGTGGCCGCCACCGGCGCCCAGGCCGTGCAGATCAACACCCAGGGAGGCTGCCACCTGGACGGCTCCATGGTCATGGCCGCCCTCGAGGCCCTGAACCTCGAGGGGATCGACATCCTGTTCATCGAGAACGTCGGCAACCTGGTCTGCCCGGCGGAGTTCTCGCTGGGCGAGGACGCCAACGTGACCATCCTGTCCGTGGCCGAGGGCGACGACAAGCCCGAGAAGTACCCCCTCGTCTTCCACGTCTCCAAGATCATGCTGCTGAACAAGACCGACCTTCTGCCCTACGTGGACTTCGATCTCGGGCGGGCCGCGGGGTTCGCCCGCACGGCCAACCCCGAGATCAAGGTCTTCCCCCTCTCGGCCCGCACGGGCGAAGGGCTGGCCGCCTGGTACGACTGGCTGCACACCATGCGCGCGGCCAAGAGCCGGGCCTGATCCGCCACCCAAGCATCCGTATCAATAAAGGAGGCCGTCATGAGTGACGCCTGCAAATCCTGCGCATCGAGCGCGACGTGCTCCCCCAAGGAAAAGGAAACCTGCGCCGGCCCGTCCGACGCGGGCCTGAAGAACCGCCTGTCCAAGATCAAGCACAAGATCGTGGTCATGTCCGGCAAGGGCGGCGTGGGCAAGTCCACCGTGGCCGTGAACATCGCCGTGTCCCTGTCGCTCGCCGGCAAGAAGGTGGGCCTGCTGGACGTCGACGTCCACGGCCCGAGCGTGCCGCGGCTTCTGTCCCTCAAGGGCACCGTGCCCCACGTGGAGGAGGACTTCATCGAGCCCGTGCCCTGGTCGAAAAACCTCTGGGTCATGTCCATGGGCCTGCTCATCCCCGACGAGGCCGAGGCCGTGGTCTGGCGCGGGCCGGTCAAGATCGGCGTCATCCGCCAGTTCATGGAGAACGTGGCCTGGGGCGAGCTCGACTACCTGGTCATCGACTGCCCTCCCGGCACCGGCGACGAGCCCCTGACCGTGATGCAGCTCCTGGCCCCCGAGGCCAAGGCCGTGGTCGTGACTACGCCCCAGGGCCTGGCCATCGACGACGTGCGCCGCTCCATCACCTTCTGCCGCCACGTGAACGCCAACGTGCTCGGCCTGATCGAGAACATGAGCGGCTTCACCTGCCCGGACTGCGGCAAGACCTACGAGTTCGCCCGCACCGGCCCGGGCCAACGCCTGGCCGAGGAGATGCAGATCCCCTTCCTGGGCCGCATCCCCTTCGACCCCGAGATGTCCCGCTCCGGCGACGAGGGGTTTGCCTACATGAAAGTCTACCCGGACACGGCCACGGCCAAGGCGGTCAACGCCATCATCGCCCCGCTCCTGGCCCTCGGCTAGGCGCGAAAGACGATCACCGCGAAAAAACGACCCTCGGCTCAGGCCGGGGGTCTTTTTTTTCTCAAGGCGAAAACGAAGAGGCCATGAAGGGGGGTGGAGGGACGCGGTCCGGGAAGGACGGGCATCCAAGGGATCGATCGGCCAGACACCGGGCGCTCTCCCCTCCTTCGCGGCGCCTTCTCTCGCCAGATGCGGAGGGGGACCGAGCGCATGGTGAGTGGACGGGGCGGACCCGGCGACCCGCCCGCAGACCTTCGTCAGCCTCTTTCCCGGCCAATGGCGGCGGGCGCCCGGCTCAGTCCTGGCCGCACAGCGCGTACATCCACTGGATGCTGAAGAAGAATCCGTCCTCGCGCTCGCGGCGCTCGAGGTCCGCTCGCCAGTCGCGCAAGGACTTCTCATCCAGGCCGTTCTCCCGGCCGACCGCCACGAGGTCCGGCATCAGACCCTGGGCGTAGCCCCCGGACAGGCTCCGCTCCACGAACAGGACCGCGCCGACGGTCATGGGCGCAAACCCCTGGCCGTAGAGCAGGCCCGGCAGCTTGCGGCCGACCTGGCCGTCGGCCGCGGCCATCCAGGGCTGCTTGAAGTCGGCGTAGCCGTGGACCAGGTCGCGGGTCAGCTCCAGGCAGGCCGAGGCCAGGACCACGCTGTCGAAGTCGAAATGGCCGAAGAGGATGCGCCCGCCGGGCGCGAGCACCCGCTTGCAGTCGGCGAGGAACGGCCCCGGCTCGGCCACGCACTCGAGCACGTTGTTGCAGACGATGCGCTGAAACGTCGCCTCGGCAAAGGGCAGCGCGCCGGCGGCCTCGTGGCGCACCAGATTGACGCCCTGCCCGGCCGCGCTCCTGGCCAGGTCGAGGAAGCGCTCGTTTGCGTCCAGGCCCACCACCCGGCCCGACGGCCCCACGGCCGCGACCAGGTGGGGTAGCGTCCGGCCCACGCCGCAGCCCAGGTCGAGCACGCTCTCGCCCGGAAGAGCCCCGACCAGCGCCGCCAGCCCCCGATGAAACTCCTCGGCCCGGAAAGGGCCGTTTGCGCCGGTCAGCATATGGATGCCCATGAAGTGGTTTGATGCACGGTCATTACCCGGATGTATTCTTCACGGTTATTCCAGGGTCCAGAAGGTCGAGGGCGAACAGGCGCCGGGCAAGTCGAAACTCGACCTTGGCCGCGTCCCCAGTCGTAGAGCCGGCCCTGGCGCAGATCGGCCATGTCCTCGGGGTCGGCCATGAGCTCCACGCTCTGCGCGAGGATCTCGGACGCATCCGGTATCTCGCCTGCGAGCCTGAACCTCCGACTGCGGGCCGCGGTAATGTTCCGTCGCCTGGCCATCGCCGCCTCCGTCAGGGTATTCATTCCACTTCATGGTAATCTTGTCACACATTGCCGGCCTCAGCCGCCCACGTACTCCCGGGGGTTCAGGCCCAGGATGCAGAAGGCCTCGTAGCTGATGGTGCCCCACCAGCCGGCCAGCTCCTCGGGGCTGATGGCCGCCGGGCCGCCTCCGCCGAGGACGACGGCCTCGTCGCCGGGCGCGGCCTCGGGAATGTTGGTCACGTCCAGGATGGTCAGCTGCATGCAGACCCGGCCGAGGATCGGCGCGCGTTTTCCGTGCAGGGCCATCTGGCCCCGGCCGGACAGGCTGCGCGCCAGGCCGTCGGCGTAGCCCGCGCCGACCACGGCCACGCGCATGGGATGCATGGCGGTGAAGGTGCAGCCGTAGCTCAGCGACTCGCCGGCGGCCACGTCGTGGACCGCGAGCACCGGGGCGCTGACGGTCATGGCCGGTGTGAGGCCCCGGCCGAGGTAGGACAGCCTGGTGCCATGGAAGGGGTTGCCGCCGTAGAGGGTGATGCCCGGGCGCTGGGCGTCGAAAAGCAGATCCGGCCGGGAGAGGAGCGCCGCGGAGTTGGCCAGGTTGGCCTCGAAGACGTGGCCCGCGCCGCGCAAGGCCGCGACCACGGTGGCGAAGCGGTCGCGCTGCAGGTCCACGTAGTCGAGCGCCTCGGGCTCGTCGGAGGTGGCCAGGTGCGAGCTGACCAGGGCCACGGTCACGCCCGGCGAGCTTTCAAGCGCCTCGATCACCGCCTCGACCTCCTGCCAGGAGAAACCCAGCCGGCCCATGCCGGTGTCGAACTTCAGCGCGACGGGCAGCTTGCGGCCGGCCCGCTGGCCCTGGCGCGAGAGGCGCGCGAGCTGCTCGGCGCGGCCGACGAAGGGCAGGACGTCGCAGGCCTCGATCTTCTCGTAATCGGCCTCGGTCAGCGGGCCGAGCAGCGAAACCACGCGCCCGCCGATCTGGCCGCGCAGCACGCAGGCCTCGTCCACGCTGCCGACGCAAAACGTGGTTGCCCCGGCCGCGGCCAGGGTCTTGGCCACGGGGATGAGGCCGTGGCCGTAGGCGTCGGCCTTGACGACCGGGAAGAGGGTCGTGCCGCGCTCTTTGAGCAATTGGTAGTTGGCCCGGATGGCGGCCAGGTCCACGACGACGCGCAGGGAGTTGAAGGGTATGGTCATGGTATCCTCGTGAGTGGTTCGTGTCGCGGCTCACTGGTCTAATCCATCCCGCCGGCCTTGAAAAGCCCGGCCCGGGCGGTGGGCGCGGCCGGCCGGCCTTGTGCTCCCGAAACCTTTCGTGCTACCTCTCATCCGCCTCTGGCCCCGGAACCCTGACTGAGGACCTGTTGCCGACCGTCATGACCCGTCCCACCCGCTTTGCCCGCAACCTGTTGGCGGCCGTCCTCGTCTTCTGCCTGGCCCTGCCGCCGGGCCCGGCCAGCTCGGCCCAGGATGCTCCGGCGGCCCCCTCCGACCAGCCCGCCCCGGCAGGCGAGGAGGCCGCGCCCGCGACGCGGGAATGGAAGGTCACGGCCGACGAGGTCGCGGCCAACCAGGCCGGCGGCATCATCACGGCCAAGGGCAACGTGATCCTGACCCAGGGCGAGAACACGCTGAAAGCCGACAGCGCGACCTATTTCGTCTCCTCTGGCTGGGTCTCGCTGGCCGGCAACATCGAGGTCCACTGGGAAGGCTACGACGCCTGGGCCGAGAAGGCCGAGCTGGACCTGAAGGAAAAAGTCGGCTGGCTGGAGAACGGCCTGCTGTTTGCCCGCGAAACCAACATCTACGTGCGCGCCAGCCATTTCGACAAGATCGGCACCGACACCTACCTCTTCAGCCAGGCCAAGATCACCGCCTGCGACGGCGACCGGCCGGCCTGGTCCGTGGACGCCGGCCGCGGCTCGGTGACCCTGGAGGGCTACGCCGAGGCCTACAACGTGAGCTTCGACGTCTTCGGCGTGCCCGTGCTCTTCAGCCCCTGGGCGGCCGTACCGGTCAACACCGCGCGCAAATCCGGCCTGCTCTTCCCGGCCTTCGGCTCGGACTCGCGCCTGGGCGCCTACTACCAGCAGCCGATCTACATGGCCTTCAGCGAGGAGCAGGACGCGACCCTGTATCTCGACTACTACCTGAACCGCGGCCCCATGGTCGGCCTGGAGTACCGCAGCGCCACGGACGCCGTGTCCAAGGGACTGTGGCGCGCGGATTTCGTCTACGACCGCAAGACCGCGGCGACCGTGGACGAGCTCGACGAGCAGTTCCGCGACGAGGGCCTGGTCCAGCCCGACCACGAGCGCTACTGGCTGCGCGGAAAATGGGACGGCTGGCTGGGCAGCCCGGAGTGGGAGGCCAAGCTCGACCTGGATTTCGTCTCGGACAGCACTTACCTGCGCGAATACGACATCGGCCACGCCGACTTCACCACCTCGCGCGACGACTTCATCGAGGCCTTCGGCCGGGGCCTGGACGTGATCGACGAGACCGAGCGCGTGAGCGGCGCCATGCTCACCCGCAACCTCGGCGACTTCGCCCTGAACGGCCGGCTGGTCTACACCGAGAACCTGGCCTACATGAACGACAACAACCCCGGCGACCGCAACCCCACGGTCCAGCGCCTGCCGGAGTTGACGGCGTTCGCCTACAAGCAGGCCCTGTTCGAGACCCCGTTCGAATGGGAGGGCGGCTCGGAGCTGGCCTACTTCTGGCGCGAGTACGGCACCAACGGCAGCCGGCTCGACCTCCACCCGCGCTTGAGCCTGCCGCTGGCCTCGAGCTACGGAACACTCATCCCCAGCGTGGGCTGGCAGCAGACCAGCTACGGCCTCTCGGACTTCGAGAACACCACCGCCTCCAGCTCCACCTCCACCTTCCAGACCAAGGGCCTGGCCGACGTGCGCCTCACCGGCTTCAGCGAGGTCTTCCGCGTCTTCGAGCTGAATGATGCCCCGGACGAGACAAGCGCCGCGCCCGGGGACTCGGCCTGGACCCGGATGAAGCACGCGCTCCAGCCCCGCCTGGAGTACAACTACGTGCCCAACGTGGAGCAGGACAAGTTCCCTGACTTCGACGAGGAGGACCGCGTCGAGCCGGAAAACGAGCTGCGCTACTCCCTGACCAACGTCTTCGACCGCAAGCGGGCCCTGGTCGCCAGCCTCGAGGACCAGAAGGGCCAGAAGACCACGCAAACGCTCATCGACTACCGCGAGTTCTTCCGCCTGCGCTTCGAGCAGGCCTACGATTTCCGCGAGGCCACCCGAGACACCGACCTCAGCCAGTATCCCCGCCGCCCCTTCGGCGATGTCGAGACCGAGGCCACGGTCTGGCTCGACACCTGGATAAGCCTGACCAGCCGGACCTTCATCTCGCCCTACGAGGGCACGGTCACCCGCCACGAGCACATGGTCCGCCTGGAGCGGGAGGCGCTCGGCAGCGTCTACTTCGGCCTCGACTTCCTGGCCGACATCGACGAGTACACCCGCCAGCAGGACGAGCGCCAGTCCATGCTGCGCCTGGGCGGCGAACTCTTCCTGCCCTGGGAGCTGACCTTGCGCGCCCGCTACCAGCACGACTTCGAGGCCGGCGAGGACGTCTCCAAGAAGATCGCCCTGACCTGGAGCCACCAGTGCTTCGACCTGACCGCGGCCTATACCGACACGCCCTACGACCAGCGCATCGGCTTCTGGATCACCATCCTCGGCTTCAACACCCCGAGCGTGGAATTCTAGGCCCGGGCCTTTTTCCCCGTTTCCCCCTTTTCGCTTGAACCCGGCGGCCGACTCCGGCTAGCATCAGCCCATGTCCGAGCACGCAACCATCCGCATCCTGCCCCCGGAGCTGGCCAACCAGATCGCCGCCGGCGAGGTCGTCGAGCGCCCGGCGAGCGTCTTGAAGGAACTCCTGGAGAACGCCCTGGACGCCGGCGCCAAACGCCTGCGCGTGGATCTGGAGCGCGGCGGCCAGGGGCTCATCCGGGTCACGGACGACGGCGCCGGCATCCCGGCCGACAGCCTGACCCTGGCCGTCACCCGCCACGCCACGAGCAAGATTGTCCGCGCCGAGGACCTCTTTGCCATCCGCACCTTCGGTTTTCGCGGCGAGGCGCTGGCGGCCATCGCCTCGGTCTCCCGCCTGACGCTCTGCTCCACACCGGAGGGGCGCGCAGAGGGCGCGCAGATCGGCGTGGAGTACGGCCGCGAGGAGGAGGTGACGCCCTCGGCCACGCCCCGGGGCACGACCGTCGAGGTCCGCGACCTGTTCGCCAACACCCCGGCCCGGCTCAAATTCCTGAAAAGCGAGGCGACCGAGCTCAAGCGCTGCCTGGAGGTCGTCGGCCGCCTGGCGCTGGCCCATACAGCCACCGGCTTCGTGGTCAACGCGGGCGGGCGCACCGTGCACCGCTTCCCGCCCAACCAGTCGCTACAGGCCCGGCTGGCCGCGCTCTGGCCGCCGGCGGTCTGCGAGGGGCTCCTGCCCTTCGACCTGGCCCGCCAGAACTTTCGCGTCCACGGCCTGGCCGGGCTGCCGGCCAAGGCCCAGAACCGCGCCGAGCGCATGCTCTTCTACGTCGGCAGCCGGCCGGTGCAGGACCGGCTGCTCCTGTCCGCCGCCCGCCAGGCCTACCAGGGCAAGCTGCTGGCCCGCGAGTACCCGCAGCTCGTGCTCTTCCTCGAGCTGCCGGCCGAGGAGGTGGACGTGAACGTCCATCCGGCCAAGCTCGAGGTCCGCTTCCGCGAGGAGTCGCACATCTTCGCCGTGGTGCGCCAGGCCCTGGACCAGGCGCTCTCCGCCGAGCCCGGGCTGACCTACCCCGACGCCGGCCAATCGCCGCGCCCGGCCTTCTTCGAGACCGGCTCGGTGGGCACGCCGGAGCTGTCGCCCACGGCCGAGGGACCGCGCGAGGCGTCCCGAGCGGCATCTCCCGGGCGGGACGAGCCTGCCGGCCGCCAGAAGTTCGCCAGCTACCCGGAATACCAGCGCCAGACCGGCCGGCAGCTCGACCTGGGGCCGGCCCCGGCCGCGCCGCGCCATGCCGCTCCGGACAGAAGGGAAAGCTGGGAGCTCCGCCCCGCGCCGGCTTCGCCGGCCTCACCCGCCCCGGCCGCCCAGGCCGAGCCGCTGCGCACCGCCTCGGGCGCCGCCTACCTCGGCCAGGTGGCCAAGACCTACCTTATCCTGGCCCTGCCCGACGGCAGCCTGGGCCTTCTCGACCAGCACGCGGCCCACGAGCGGGTGCTCTTCGCCGCCTTCCGGCGCCAGGGCCGGCGCGGCGACTCCCGGCCGCTGGTCCTGCCGCTGGAGCTCGCGCTGCATCCGAGCGAGGAGGCGCGGCTCGCCGAGCTCTTCGGCGAGCTGACCGGCCTGGGCTTCGGGCTTTCGCGCCCGAAACCGGGAATGCTCGAAGTCACCGCCCTGCCGCCGACCCTTCCGGCCGGCGAGGCCAAGGACTATCTGCGCGCGGCGCTTTCCGGCCAGGCCAGGAATCTGGAAGACCTCTGGACGCTCATGTCCTGCCGCGGCGCGCTGAAGGCCGGCGAGGCCCTGGCCCCGGCCGAGGCGCTCGCGCTCATCGAGGCCTGGTCCGCGGTCCCGGACAAGGACTACTGCCCCCACGGCCGCCCGGTCTTCGCCAGCTTCTCGCCGGCCGACCTGGAACGGCTGTTCAAAAGAAGGGGATAGCCGATCGAGGGGAGAAAGACGCCGCGAAGGGGAAGGCAGGGGCGCGTGTCGGCGTCAGGCCGGCCAGCCTGCCATCCGCTCAGGGCCGGGCACGTCTTTTATTCACCAGCAGATTGTCCGATTCCCGGCCAGGCGCGGCATCGTGCTGATCATGACCGCGGCAGGATGGAAGACACGACACCGCGAAATCGAAACCAGCAAAAAAAAAGCTCAGCGGCACAGGCGGGCGGCCGGAGGTTTGAACCGCCATTCGGGAGGAGCCGATCCGCCCCCGCCTCTCACCGGCTGTCTTTGCGATTTCCGAGGCCGCGCAGGATACGGCCGGAAACACGGCCCGCCTGATCGGATGCCGTGAGCATCTCCTCCTTCACGGCCTCTTCCCTTCACCGGCCTCTTCGATCCCCGCCGCTTGCCTACGCCCGGTCCGGATGCAGGTGCGGATCAGCACCGGCCAGGTAGCCGGTCACGTAGTCGCGCACGCCCTCCTCCAGGCTGGCGAAGGTCACCTCGCAACCCGCGGCCCTGAGCTTGCCCATCTCGGCCTCGGTGAAATACTGGTACTTGCCGCGCAAGGTCTCGGGCATGTCGATGTACTCGATGCGCGGCTCCCGGCCCATGGCCGCGAAGACCGCGTTGGCCAGGTCGTTCCAGGTCCGGGCAGTCCCGCAGCCGACGTTGAAGATGCCGCTCGCCTCGGGGTGCTCGATCAGCCACCAGATGACCTCCACCGCGTCCTTGACGTAGAGGAAGTCGCGCATCTGGCCGCCGTCGGCGTAGCGCCCGTCGTAGGACTTGAACAGGCGGATGACCCCGGTCTCGAGCACCTGGGAGTAGGCCTTGCAGATGACGCTCTTCATGTCGTCCTTGTGCTGCTCGTTGGGGCCGTAGACGTTGAAGAACTTGAGGCTGGCCAGCTTGGGCAGCAGCCCCTGGCGGTGCGCCCAGCAGTCGAAGAGCTGCTTGGAGTAGCCGTACATGTTCAGTGGCGTGAGGCCGAGGAAGCCCTCGCCCGCGTCCGAGAAGCCCTGTGAGCCGTCGCCGTAGGTCGCGGCGCTGGAGGCGTTTATCAGCCGGATGCCGTGGGCCGTGGCGAAGCGGGCCAGTATCTGGGAGTAGCGGTAGTTGTTGTCCATGAGGTAGTCGGCGTCCTGCTCGGTGGTCGAGGAGCAGGCGCCCAGGTGCACGATGGCCGTGGTCCCGAAGGGGTCCTCGCCCTCGAGCACGAGCTTCAGGAACTGGTGCTTGTGGATGTAGTCGGCGTAGCGCAGGTTGACCAGGTTCTTCCACTTCTCCGAGGTCCCCAGGTTGTCCACCACCAGGATGTCCTCGATGCCCAGGCGATTGAGCTTCCAGACGACCGCGCTGCCGATGAACCCGGCGCCGCCGGTGACGATGTACATGCTGCCTCCTTGGCCGATCCGCCCGGAACCGGGCTGCCGGGATGTCGGCGCACCATAGCCGAACGCCCGGCAATTTCCAACCCGGGCCGTGGTCCTTGCCAAGCGGCCCAAAATCATTACAACGAAGGCTCCACGCACAACCCTGCAACCTTACCGAGACCGCCATGCGCCGATGCCTTGCCGCCCTCGTCATCCTTGCGCTCCTCACCGCCGGCTGCCTGACCCGGACCGCGCCCCAGTCCGACGACGCCCTGCGCCAGCAGCTGGCCGAGATTCTGAAGAAGAATCCCGAGATCGTCCTCGACGTCCTGCGCGCCCACGACAAGGAGGTCTACGAGATCGTGGAGCACGGCCTCACGGTCAAGCGCGAGGAGGACCGGGCCAGGCAGCTCACGGAAGAACTGGCCCATCCCTTCAACCCCGTGGTCGAGGACGGCCGGCCCACGCGCGGCGAGGCGGGCGCATTGGTCACCGTCGTGGCCTACTCCGATTTCCTCTGCTCCTACTGCGCCAAGGCCGCCAAGACCGTGAACGAGCTGCTGGCCAAGCATCCGGGCGAGATCCGCTACGTGTTCAAGAACTTCGGCGACGATGCGCTCGCAAAGCTCATCTTCCGCCTGTTCGCGGCCATTTACATGCAGGACCAGGACAAGGCCTGGCGCTTCCACGACACCGTGTTCGAGCGCCAGCACGAGGTCCGCGACGACGCCGAGAACGTGGTGGACACGATCATCGGGGAGCTCGGCATAGACCGCGACCGCCTGGCCCAGGACGTCACCGACCCGCGCATCGAGACCTGGCTCGCGGCCGACGCCGCCGAAGGCCAGAAATTCAAGCTCCGGGGCACGCCCAACTTCCTGGTCAACGGCGTCTCCATCCGCGGCTCCTATCCCCTGGAGGAGTTCGAGCGGGTCATGAGCATCGTCATCCAGGGCACCTCCGCCGGAGCGGCCGCGGCGGGCGAGGGCGGCAACTGCACCGACTGCCTGAACAAGTAGCCGGCCGGGAGGGCGCGCCGGCTTTACATCGGGCAGGGGCGATGCTACTGCCGCTCATCGAAAGAACCTCGAAGGGACGGACATAACGCCATGCTCGCCATTCTCGACTACAAGGCCGGCAACCAGACCTCGGTCAAGCGCGCCCTGGACCACCTCGGCATCGACAACCGGATCACGGCCGATCCCGAGACCATCGAGGGCAGCCTCGGCATCATCTTTCCCGGCGTGGGCGCCGCCGGCCAGGCCATGAGCGAGCTCCTGACCTCCGGTCTGGCCGACGTGCTCAAAGCACAGATATGGAAGGAGAAGCCGCTGCTCGGCATCTGCGTCGGCTGCCAGATCCTGCTGGACTACTCGCCCGAGAACGACACCCGGACCCTGGGCGTGGTCCCCGGCGAATGCGCTATCTTCAACCCCGGCTGGACCGACGAGGACGGCGTGCCCATCCGCGTGCCGCACATGGGCTGGAACCAGATCGAGATCGTGCACGAGACCCCGCTGCTGGCCGGCCTGGACCCGGCCGCCTCCTTCTATTTCGTGCACTCCTACTTCCCGGTGCCGGCGGACGAGTACGTCATCGCCACCACCACCTACGGCCGGCCCTTCTGCTCGGTCCACGGCCGCGAGGGCTTGTGGGCCACCCAGTTCCACCCCGAGAAGTCCGGCCGGCCTGGCCTCAAAATTCTCAAGAATTTCGCCGACTACTGCCGGGAGGCGAGCCGTGCTCAGTAAACGCATCATCCCCTGCCTGGACGTGCGCGACGGCCGCCTGACCAAGGGCGTCAAGTTCGCCGGCAACGTGGACATCGGCGATCCGGTCGAGTCGGCCCGCATGTACTACGAGCAGGGCGCCGACGAGATCGTCTTCTACGACATCACCGCCTCCCACGAGGACCGCAAGATATTCCTCGACGTGGTCGAGCGCGTGGCCAGCCAGATCTTCATCCCCTTCTCCGTGGGCGGCGGCATCGCCACCGTGGCCGACATGCGCGCCGTGCTCCTGGCCGGGGCGGAAAAGGTCTCGGTCAACTCCGCCGCGGTCAAGAACCCGGACATCGTCAGCCTCGGCGCGGCCCAGTTCGGCTCCCAGTCCATCGTAGTGGGCATGGACGTGAAAAAGGTCCCGGTCAGCGAGGCGGTCCCCTCGGGCTACGAGATCGTCATCCACGGCGGCCGCAAAGCCATGGGCCTGGACGCCCTGGAATGGGCCCTGACCGTGGAGTCCCTCGGCGCCGGCGAGATATGTCTGAACTCCATCGACGCCGACGGCACCAAGGACGGCTACGAGCTGACCCTCACCCGGCTCATCTCCGAGAAGGTCCACATCCCGGTCATCGCCTCGGGCGGCGCCGGCAACCCCCAGCACATGGTCGAGGCCGTGACCGAGGGCAAGGCTTCGGCCGCCCTCATCGCCTCCATCGTCCACTATGGGCAGTACACCGTCCCCCAGATCAAGGACTACATGGCGGGAAAGGGAGTGCCCGTGCGTGGGGTGTGGTAGAATAGGCCTCCGGCGGGCAGGGGCGTTGCCCCTGCACCCCACGAGGGGGATGATCCCCCTCGACCCCGCAGTCTGAAAATCGAAGCCGGCCGGAGCTCAACGCACCGGCCGGCTTCGATTTTCAATTTGGGTGGCGAAGGGCGGGTCATGTCCCTCGCCGTTCCCGCAGACGACGAGAAGAAAAAGGCAGCCGGTGAGGGGGAGATGGCTCGGAGCGGCACAGGCGTTCGGCCGAGGGACATCGCATCCGCCCCGAACCGGCGCTTTCTTACCTTCATGGTGGCTGATTTTTGATTTTTGATCGCCTTCCTGCCCCGGGCGGCAAGGATGTCCTCGTGCACCTGCCCCCCGACGCCCAGGACCGCCGCCGAGAGGGAAGGGCTTGGGCCGCCGCCCGGCTCTGCCTCGAACCGGCCGGCGCCGTAGCCCGCGCCGGAGACTGATTGCGGCGGCCTCTCTCATAAAGCTGGAAATATAGCCTCAGCCATAGTTTATCAGGCCTGCTCGGCAGATTTCTTGCATCAAAATGCGGGTTCTGTTATGCCGTCGGCATATACCGAGTCGCGTTGTCGGCCTGATATCCTGCCTTTTCGGGCGGGGTACCGGTGCATGCCCCAGCGCCGACGGGGTGGAATTCCGGCGGCGGGCACAGCGCGCATCATTATTCAGGGCAACAGACAAAGGCACCGATCTCCCTGCGGCGAGCTTTGCACGACACGGCAAGAACCGCACGCTGGTGCGCAAAGGCGGCATCATGCCCAGAAAGAAAGTGGATACAAACGCTCCGACCGCCGCTGACCACGGCAGCGCACCCCTTCCCTTCCCCGTCGTGGCCATCGGCGCCTCGGCCGGCGGGCTGGAAGCGCTCGAGGTCCTGCTGAAAGGTCTGCCCGACAAGCCCGGCGCGGCCTTTGTCGTCATCTCCCACATGGACCCCGCGCACAAGAGCTTCCTGGCGGAGATACTGGGCTCCTACACGGTGCTGCCCGCGCGCCAGGCCGTGCATGGCATGCAGCTGGAAGCCGACACCGTCTCGGTCATCCCGCCTGGCAAGATCATGCGCATCGCGGGCGGTCGGCTGCAATTGGCCGAACGGACGGACGCCAAGGGCAACCACCACCCCATCGACCTCTTCTTCACTTCCCTGGCCCGGGACCAGGGCGACAACGCGCTGTGCATCATCCTCTCGGGCACCGGCGCCGACGGCTCCGAGGGCCTGCGGGCGATCAAGGAGGCCGACGGCCTGGCCCTGGTCCAGAGCGCGGAGACGGCCTCGCACCCCGGCATGCCGGAAAGCGCCGCCGAGACCGGGCTGGCCGATGCCGTGCTGCCCATCGAGGACATCCCGGTCCAACTCGACCGGTATCTGCGGTCGGTGCTGTCCGTCGGACGCCAACTCCCCTCCCGGGCCAAGAAGGAGGGCCACCTCAGGCTGATGCAGAAGCTCCTGGCCCTCATTCAGGCCGAAAGCGGCCATGACCTCTCCGGCTACAAGCTGAATACGATCAGCCGGCGCATCCACAAGCGCATGCTCCTCCTCGGAAGTAAAAGCCTCAAGGACTACGTGGACTTCGTGGAGACGGACCGCAACGAGCGCTCGGACCTGCTGCACGAGATCCTCATCCGGGTAACCAGGTTCTTCCGCGACGCCGATGCTTTCGAAACCCTCCGCCGGCAGGTCCTCATCCCCCTCCTGCAGCGAAAAAACCCGGCAGATTTTCTGCGCATCTGGGTCGCTGGCTGCGCCACCGGCGAGGAGGCCTACACCCTGGCCATGCTCGTCTCGGAATATCTTGAGGTATCCCGGCGCAAATGCGGGGTGAAGATCTTCGCCACGGACATCGACGAGGCCTCCATCGCCTCGGCCAGACACGGCGTCTTCCGCGGCGCCGTGGCCAAGGACGTGCCCCCCAAACTCCTGGCCAAGTACTTCAGCGCCAAGGGCGCCGACTACATCGTGAGCCCCGCTCTGCGGGAGATGATCCTCTTCGCCCCCCACGACATCCTGCGCGATCCTCCGTTTTTCCGCATGGACCTCATCGTCTGCCGCAACCTGCTCATCTATCTCGGCGGCGAGGCCCAGAACAAGGTGCTTTCCCTGTTCCACGCCACCCTGGGCGAGGGTGGCTCCCTGTTCCTCGGTCCGTCCGAAACCGTCGGCGAGCAGTCGGGCCTGTTCGAGGCCGTGGACAAGCGCTGGCGCATCTTCCGGCGCCGGGACACGGGCCAGCGGCCGCCCAGATTCCCGGTCCGGAGCCCTTGGCCGGTCGGCGAGTTCCCGTTCTTCCGCCCAGCCGAGAGACTACCAACCCCGAGGGATTCAGCCCCCCTCGTGGACCGGGCATTGGCGGCGCGCTACGGCCGGCCATCCGTGCTCGTGGACGCCGAGATGCGCATCGTCCGCATCCAGGGCGACGTGAGCCGCTACCTGGGAATTCCCCAGGGCGACCTCACCAACAGCCTCTACATGTATGCCCGGAAGGCCCTGCGCCTCCAGCTCCGCTCGGCGGTCAAGAACGCCGTCGAGACGCGCCAGCCGGTGGAGATGCGCAATCTGCGCCTGAGCGCAACGGACGAGAGTCTGGTCAGCCTGATCGTCGAGCCCCTGGACCACCTCGAGAGCGGCGCCGGGCTGCTGCTCGTGGTCTTCGAGGAGACGAGCCTGCCCGGAACGGCGGAAGGGCACGCGATCGCCGCAGCCGTCTGCGAGAGCGAGGTGGTCTCCCAGCTCGAGGAGGAGCTCAAAACCACCAGAGACCAGCTCCAGGAAGCCATCGAGAGCTTCGAGGGGATGAACGAGGAGCTCCGGGCGTCCAACGAAGAGCTGGTGAGCATGAACGAGGAGATCCAGTCGAGCTACGAGGAGCTCGAAACCTCCGGCGAGGAACTCCAGGCGCTGAACGAGGAACTGACGGTGATGAACACCGAGCTCCAGACCAAGGTCGAGGAGCTCGACGCCGCCAACAGCTACCTCGACAACCTGCTCAAGAGCACCAACGTGGCCACGGTCTTCCTTGACCGGGAGATGGGCATCCTGCGCTACACCCCGGCGGCCTCGGACCTCTTCCACCTGCGCGCCGCCGACGTCAGGCGGCCCATCACCGAGATCGTCAACCAGGTCCGCAATCTCGACATCCCGGCCGTCGGCCGCAGCGTCCTGTCCACGCTGCAGATGGCCGAGCGGGAGGTCGAAACCAACGACGGCAGGTGGTTCCTGGCCCGCATCTTCCCCTACCAGACCGTGAAGCAGGAAGTGGACGGCGTGGTCCTGACCTTCGTGGACGTGACCCCGCTGAAGCTGGCCGAGGCCCAGCTCAAGCTCCTGAACCAGGAGCTCGAGCAGCGGGTCGAGGAGCGGACCCGGGAGCTCAACCTGGCCAAGAACGAGGCCGAACAGCGGGCGGCCGAGCTGCAGGCGGTCATGGACCAGGTGCCGGCCGCGGTCTGGATCACGCGCGACCGCGAGTCCCGGCAGGCCATCGGCAACCGCGCCGGCTGCCGGCTGCTGCGCATGGCCCCCGAAGACTGCCAATCCGGGGCGGCATTCGACACCGAAGGGCTGCCCGGCTGCCGCGCGCTGAAGGACGGCCGGGAGCTTGCCCCCTCGGAACTGCCGCTGGCTAGGGCCGGAGCGGGCGAGGCGGTCGTGGGCGAGGAGCTCAATCTGGTCTTCGCCGACGGCGAAACCCGCACCATTCTGGGCAACGCGACCCCGCTCCTGGATCCGCACGGGAACATCTTCGGCGCCGTGGGCTCGTTCCTGGACATCACCGAGCGAAAACTGGCCGAGGCCGCGCTCAGGGAGAGCGAGGAGCGCTTCCGCACGCTGGTGGAGAGCGCGCCCGAGGCCATCTTCGTCCAGACCCGCGGCCGTTTCGCCTACGTCAATCCGGCCGCGGCCAAACTCCTGTGCGGCGGCAACCCCGAGGACCTCTTCGGCACGCCGGTGGCGGATTGTTTCCATGCCGACGTCGCGGACCTGGTGCGCGAGCGCATCCGCCGCCTGAACGAAGAGCGCGTGCCGGTTCCCCTGGCCGAGGTGCAGTACCTCCGGCGCGACGGCAGCCCGCTGGACGTGGACGTCTCGGGAGTGCCCATCGTCTACGGTGGCGTGAACGGCGCGCTGGTCTTCATGCGCGACATAACCGAGCGCAAGCAGGCCGAGGCCGCCCGGCGCGAGAGCGAGGAAATCTACCGGGGGCTCTTCCTGAACGAGCATACGGCCATGTTCCTCATCGATCCGGCGTCCGGGGCGATCATGGACGTCAACCCGGCCGCCTGCGCCTATTACGGCTATTCCCGCGAAGAGTTCATGGCCATGACCGTAGCACGACTCAACACCCAGCCGCCGGAGGCCGTCCGCCAACGCATGGCTGCGGCCAAAGGACGCGTGCAGAGCCGCTTCGAGTTCCAGCATCGCCTGGCCTCGGGCGAGTTGCGCGAGGTCGAGGTCTACTCCGGACCGGTGCGCGTCAAGGGCCGCGAGCTCCTCTATTCCCTGGTCCACGACATAACAGACCGCAAACGGGCCGAGAACGCCCTCAAGGTCAGCGAAGCCCGGCTGCGCCTGGCCCAGGAGGCGGCCAAGGCCGGCACCTGGGAATGGGAACTGGGCACCAACACTAACATCTGGTCCGACGAGCTGTGGAAGCTCTACGGGCTGAAACCGGAATGCTGCGAGCCCAGCTATGAAACCTGGCTGCAGGTCATCGCGCCCGAGGACCGGCCGGCTGCGGCCGCCGCAGTGCAGGACGCCGCAAGCCGCGGGGCGGAGCTGAGCGCGGAATGGCGCGTGAACGATCCCGGCGGCCCGGAGCGCTGGCTCCTGTCGCGCGGACAGCCCCGGCGCGACGCCGAGGGCCGGGTCGTGAGCTATCTCGGCATCGTCATGGACATCACCGAGCGCAAGCGGGCCGAGGCCGAACAGCGCCAGCTCGCCGCACAGCGCCAGCTCTCCCTGGACGCCGCGGGCATGGGCTGGTGGCACTACGACCCGCTGACCAGGGTCTCGACCTGGGATGAGCGCTACGCGGAAATCTTCGGCGTCACCGGCTCAGAGAGCCCCAACGACGATATCCTCAAGCGCCTGCACCCCGACGACCTGCCCGGGGTCTGGGCCAAGGTCGAGGCGGCGCTCGACCCGGACGACCCGAAAGACTACGAGGCCCAGTACCGCATCACTTTGCCAGACGGCCGCCTGCGCTGGGTGGAGGCCCACGGCCTGGCCCTGTTCGAGGGCCAGGGCCGGAACAGGCGGGCGACGAGCCTCGTCGGCACGGTGGCCGACGTGACCGAGCGCAAAATGGCCGAGCAGGAGATTCGCAGCCTGGCCAAGTTCCCCGGGGAGAATCCCAACCCCGTGATGCGCGTCTCCCCGGAGCTGGTCGTGCTCTTCGCCAACCAGGCCAGCCGGGAGTTCCTGGACCATTTCGGCAGCGCCGTGGGCCAGAGCTTCCCCGGCTCGTTCAGCGCGGCCCTCGAGCAGGCGCTGGCCACCCGGAAAGTCCAATCCTTCGAGGCCGATGTGGACGGCAAGGTCTTGTCCATGGCCGCCACCCCGATCGCGGACGAGAGCTACGTGAACATCTACGGCCTGGACATCACCGCCCGCCGGGAGGCGGAGAAGGCCCGGGAGAAGTATCTCGCGGAACTCAAGAGCCAGCGCGAATTCCTGGGCAGCCTGATCGACAACGCACCCATCGCCGTCGGCGTGGTCGAGGGGCCGGAGCATCGCTTCATCCTGACCAATCCGGCCTACGAGGAAATCCTTCCCGAACGCGACACGCCCATCGTCGACCGGACCCTGCAGGAGGTTTTCCCCGCGGTGGCCGGGCATGTAGCCACGCTGTTCGACGAGGTCTACGCCACCGGCCGGACGATGCGCCTGCGCGAGTACCAGGTGCCCATCGGTTCGCGAATCACCTGGTGGGACGCCGACTATGTCCCTCTGCACGACGAGACCGGACGGGTCCTGCGCATCCTCATCCTCGGCCAGGACATCACCGGGCGCGTGCATGCCGTGCAGGCCCTGCGCGAAAACGAGGAGAAGTTCCGCAACGTGGCCGACTACACCTACGACTGGGAGTACTGGCGGGCTCCCGACGGCAGCCTGATCTGGATTTCCCCGTCCTGCGAGAGCCACACCGGCTACACGGCGGACGAGTTCATGTCCGACCCGGGCCTCCTCCGGCGCATCACCCTGCCAGAAGACACGCCGGTCCTCGAGGCCCATGCCCGCGAGCTGGCCCAGGGCGAGGCCCGGCCCCACGGCATCGATTTCCGCATCCGGCACCGTTCCGGCCGGACCGTCTGGATCAACCACCACTGCGTCAAGATCGAGCGTCCCGACGGCACGTCCCTGGGCCGGCGCGCGAGCAACCGCAACATCACCGACCGCAAACTGGCCGAGGAGGCCCTCAAGGAGAGCGAAGAGCGCTTCCGGACCCTTTTCGACTCCATGCAGGAAGGCGTGGCCCTGCACCGGATGGTCTACGACGAGCAGGGACAGCCCCGGGAGTACGTCATCCTCGACGTGAATCCCGCCTTTGAGCGCATTCTGGGGCTGTCACGCGAGTCCGTTGTGGGCAAGACGAGCACGAGTGCCTTCGGAGTGGACGCGCCTCCCTTCCTGGAGGCCTACGCCTCGGTGGCCGCCGGCGAAGGCAGCCGCTACTTCGAGGTCCACTTTGCGCCCCTGGACAGGACGTTCTCCATTTCCGCGGTGTCCCCGGGGCCCGGGCTCTTCGCCACTGTTTTCGAGAACATCACCGAACGCACCCGCACCCAGGCCGAGCTGCGCCAGGCCAAGGAGGCGGCCGAGGCCGCCAACCGGGCCAAGGGCGAGTTCCTGGCGAACATGAGCCACGAGCTGCGCACGCCCCTGAACGGGGTGCTCGGCATGCTCCAGCTCCTGGCCGACATGCCCCTGAACGAGGACCAGATGCTGCTCCTGCAGACCGCGCTGGAATCCGGCCGGGGCCTCAAGGCCATCATCAACGACATCTTAAGCTTCGCCCAGATCGAGGCCGGACGGATCAGCATCAGCCGGGAGGAATGCGACCTGCGCGACATCCTCGGCTCGGTCTGCCGCGCCTTCGGCTACGAAGCCAAGGCCAAGGGCCTGGAACTGGCCTGCGACATCGAGGCCTGCGTGCCCCAAACCGTGCTGAGCGATGTCGTGCGCATCCGGCAGATACTCGTCAACCTCCTCGGCAACTCCCTCAAATTCACCGAACAGGGGCGCGTCGCGGCGCACGTCACCTGCCTGCCGCAAAGCAGCGCGCGCGACGAAACCCTGCTGCTCATCTCCGTCTCCGACACCGGCATCGGCATCGCCGACGACAAGATCACGACCATCTTCGAGCCCTTCACCCAGGCCGACGGCTCCCTCAAGCGCAAATACCAGGGCACGGGCATCGGACTGTCCATCGTGCGCCTGCTGGTCGGGCTCATGGGCGGCTCCATCTGTGTGGAGAGCCAGACCGGGGCCGGCTCCACTTTCCATTTCACCATCCGCTGCGGCCTGCCCTGGGCAGTCGAATCCGCGCCGTGCGCCCAGGGCACCAGCGAGTCGGCGGATCTGACCGGGCTCAATGTGCTGCTGGCCGAAGACGACCGGGTCAACCGCTTCGCCACCACCCGCTTCCTGGAGCGCCTGGGCTGCCGGGTCACCACGGCCGCCAACGGACGCCAGGCCCTGGAGCTGGTCGCAACCGGCGATTTCGACTGCGTCATCATGGACATCCAGATGCCGGAGATGAACGGCCTCGAGGCCACCCAGGCCATCCGCGCCGCGACCAATCTCGGCGCCAGGTCCCGCATCCCCATCCTGGCCATGACCGCCCATGCCATGAGCGGCGACCGCGAGCAGTTCCTCGCGGCCGGAATGGACGGCTACATCGCCAAGCCCGTGGAACTGGACAAGCTGCGCCAGGCCCTGGCCAGAGTCGTCAGGGCCGCACGGGGGACAAAGGGGAAGTAAGCGAACATGCCTCCGGCGGCCGGGGGGCCGTGGGCCCCCCGGACCCCCCGATTCGGCCG
>DIXN01000049.1 GCA_002428705.1 Desulfovibrio sp. UBA6079 | reverse complement strand
GGGGATGGGGGTCCGGGGGAAGGGGAAACCCCTTTTGACGAAAAGGGGTTTCCCCTTCCCCCGGTCTTCCTCTTCCCTCTCCTCTCCTCCCCTCCACTCCCACCTCCCCTACCCCATGACCGCCACGGGCCTGACCACGCGGCCGGCGGCGGGGAACTCGCGCACCAGGTAGTAGCCGAGGGCGTCGGAGAGGTGGGTGAGGGCCGGGTCGGCGGCCTTGTCCACGCGGCCGGAGCCGTCGGGGTCGAGGCGCACGCCTTCCAGGTCGCGGGCCAGGTTGGGGGCGCGGGTCGGGTCGAGCATGAGGCGGACCTCGCCGGCGCCGGAGAGCAGGCGGGTGTTGACGGCGTTCAGGCGGGCGCGCTCGGCCGGGTTGGCCTTGGGCACGCGCAGGGACAGCCTGCGGCCGAAGGCCTGGGTGAGTTCCTCGCGCACCAGGTCCCAGTCCGAGCCGCAGACCTTGGCCGAGGCCCGGGCCCCGCCCGAGGCATCGCCGTAGCAGGCCACGGGGCCGCACTGGGCGGCGAAGAGCCGGGCCAGCTCGCGGCAGACGGCGCGGGTGTTGGAGTCGCGGGGGATGTGCACCTCGCCCACGACCCTGGTGCCCGTCGAGCCGCAGGGCAGGTCTCCTTCCTGGCAGGCCACGGCCACGCCGGGGGAGACGTTGAAGTCGAAGCAGAGCACGAGCGGAGCGGCCGGGTCGTAAGAGAGCGGCGCACAGTGGCGGTCGGGGTCGAAGCAGTAGTAGGCCCGGCCCTCGAAGTGCAGGAAGCCGGCCTCGTACTCCTGCTCGAAGGTGCGCGGATCCAGGTCGCGGCGGGCGGCGGCGATCTCGGCCTCGGGCAGGATGTCGGCGCTCTTCCAGTGGAAGGCGGCCCACTCGCCGCTTGCGTCCTCGCGGGCCTGGCAGAAGAGGCGCCAGAAATGGTTGCGCCCCTCGGGCACGCCGATCAGCCAGCACCAGCCGCGGCGGTCGGACAAGGCCGGCCGGACGTGGGCGGAGAAGGCCCGCTCCTTCATGTCCGCGAACTCGTCCAGCACACCGCCGTCCCAGGGCGCGCCCTCCACCCGCTCCGGCCGGTCCATGCCCAAGACGGCCAGGCGCGCGCCGTTGACCAGGTCGAGCGTGAGCGCCTGCTCGCGGACCCGGGCCGTGAGCCCGGGCGGCACCAGGCGCTTCAGGTCGTCCCAGAAGATGCGCTTGGCCTGGTCGCGCGTCGGGGCGGCGGCGAAGAAGCGCGCGTCCGGCCGGCCGCCGCCCTGAAGGGCCTTCATCACCATGAAGCGCTTGGCCAGCTCGGTCTTGCCCGAGCGCCTGCCCGCGGCCACCACCCGGAACCGCGCCGCGCTGCAAAAGAGCCGCGCCTGCTCCGGGTGATAGGCCAGCTCAGTCCATCTCGGGGTCAAAGGGCACACTGTCCTGCATCCTTTTCATAGCGTCCAGAATCTCCTGGGCCTGGTCCTCGGCCGAAACCCCGGCCTCGCGCCGCTCCCGGCCCCACTGCCCGGGCCAGCAGCGCTCCAGCAGCCAGGCCGCGGCCTGCCACTGCGCCCCGGCCCGCTTCACCGCCTCCACCCGCTGGGCCAGCTCGCCGTCCTTGTACGTCTCCTTGACCTCGCTCGCGGCCACCTCCCCGCCCCGCGCCGCGGCCGTGAGCAGGGACAACACCTCGCCCTCCCACTCGGCCTCGGCCCGGGCCACGGCTTCTGCCAGCTCGCGGGCCGCCCCCCCGGACCCGGCCCGCCCCCGCGCCAGGACCTCGGCCACCGCCTTGGGCGGCAGCCCGGCCAGGACGCAGGCCCGCTCGACGGACAGCCCGCGCCGGACATGGCCGGCAACGGCCGCGATGTCCGAGGCGGTGAGGCGCGGGGTCTTGGGGGTACTCATGGCCGGGCCTCCGGGGCGGCGGGCTTGGGGGCGGAAGATGTGGGGGCTCTGCCCCCACCCCCCCGGTCGGGGGAAATCATTCCCCCCGACACCCTCCGATCTCGCCGCCGGGCTTGGGCGCCAGAGGCCGGGGTGCCGGTCAGGCGACGAGGGTCCGGCTGGGAGTCGTTCCCTGGATTTTCCGGGCGAAGCGCCCTGAAAATCCCGGGAACACGGCCGACGCGCCTGCGCGCGTGCAAGAAGGACAGATTGGGCATGAACAGGTTTCTCCTTTGCTGCGAAGCTTCAAACAGCGAAGAAAGGCAGCCGGTGAGGGGTGGAAAGGGGGGCGGTTCGGGCCGTTTGCTCGGCCTCGGACCCGCCTATTCCCCCACCTCACGGCCGCTTTCATCTTTCTTCGACACGACGTCCTCCGGTCGCCCACGCTTCTTCAAACGGGCCATTCGGCCGGGAATTTCGAGACGGCGGAGCTTTGGCCGCCGGCTCGAAAGTCCCGGCCGAGATCGGGGGGTCCGGGGGGCCCTCGGCCCCCNNGCCGCCGGAGGCCTGCCTTTTCCCCTCCACGCCAACTCCTCCCCTCCCCTCCACTCCGCTCCATCCCGCCCATCCCAGCCACCCACCCGCCCGGTCAACGCCTGGCGAACAGGTCGTAGGCCAGTTTGGCGAGGAGGCCGGCGGTGGCGGTGAGGGTGGTCCAGACGATGCGCTCGAGGCCGCGGAGTTTTTCGGCATGTTCGGCGCAGTGGCGTTGGGTCTGGATTTCCTCGAGCTCCTTGTGCAGGTAGCCGTGGCGTTCGGAGAGGAGCGTCTTGATTTCGGCCAGGAGGACGTTCTGGGCGTTCAGCTGGGCGCGCAGCAGGTCCACGGCGTTCCAGAGGTCGCGGATGTCGGTCTCGCTCACGTGCGGGGTCCTTCGGGGGTTAGTTGTCGGTGCGGGCGGGCACGGCCAGGGCGGTGCGCAGGGCGCGGATGACGGGCAGGACGGCGCGGTCGTCGATGGGAGTTTCCGTATCGGCGACGATGTCTTCGAGGAGGTCGAAGAGGCGCGTGGCGTAGCCCGCGGTGCCGGTGCCGGTGAGGGCGATGGCGATGATCCGGGCCAGGATGGGTTTGACGATGGAGGCGGCGATGTCCATGTATTTTCTCCGTGGGCTGGGGTTGGCCTCGCGGGGAGGCGACGTGGCGGAGAATAGCCCGGAGGCGGGGAACGCATCCGGGCATATGCGGATTTGGACGGTTTCTTTCGGCCAGGCCGGAGATAGTGTAATACTGCATATAGAGCCTGTAAAGTGGCGTGTATGCTTGACATCATGGACATCATCGCCTATCGTCGATTTACGATGAACAGGCACGGTATGACCACCACGCGGCAGGGGACGGAGCAGGCTGAGGGGCTGACGCCCGAGGAACTGGCCAGGGGATTGAAGGCCTTGGCGCATCCGGCCCGGCTGGCCATCGTCAGGGCGCTCCGGCGGAGCGAAGGCTGTTTCTGCGGCCGGCTGGTGGATCTGCTGCCCCTGGCCCAGTCCACGGTCAGCGAGCATGTGCGCAAGCTGGTGGAGGCCGGGATCGTGATCGGGCGCGAGGACGGCGGACGGGTTTGCTACTGTGTGGACGAGACGGCCATGGCCCGGTTGAAGAAGGCCGTGGAGCTGTTGTGAGGCGACAATGGAAGAGCTGAAGGATCTGAATGCGTTGCTGGGAGCCGGCGGGGGTGCGCCGTGCGAGGAGCCGGCGGCGCCGGGCGGGCAGGCCGGCGAGGCGCCGTGTTGAGGGCCCAAGCCGAGGCCGGCGGCCTCGGAGGTGGAGCGCGCGGGCTACGTCATCGAGCCTTTCGTGCGCGATTTCCTGGCGACGCCCGCGGGCAGTGTGCCGCGGGTGGCGACGGGCCTGACTGCGCGCGACCGGCTGGGCACGGCGCTGGTCCGTTCGGGCTTCAGGCGCGAGGGCTACGTGGTCGCGCCGGGGCTGTACGCCGTGGGCCTGCCGGGGGTTCAGTCGCCGGTGCTGGTCACGGCCAACTACAAGCTGAGCTTCGATGCCCTGCGCGCTGAATTGGCCGGCGTGGACGCCTGGATGCTGGTGGTCGATACCCGGGGGGTGAATGTCTGGTGCGCGGCGGGCAAGGGGTTGTTCAGCGCCGAGGAGATCGCGCGCCAGGTGAAGCGGGCGCGGCTCAACCAGGTGGTCGGCCATCGCCGGCTGGTGCTGCCGCAGCTCTGCGCGCCGGGCGTGGCCGCCTGGAAGCTGAGGAAATTGTGCGGATTCTCGGCCGAGTTCGGGCCGGTCCGGGCGGCGGACGTCGCGGACTACCTCAGGAGCGGGGAGGCGATGCCGGCGATGCGCGAGGCGAGCTTCGATTTCATGGAGCGCCTGGTGCTGGTGCCCGTGGAGCTGACGCTGCTCTGGCGCCCGGCGCTGGCCATGCTGGTCGCGGTGCTGGCGTTGTCGGGCCTCGGGCCGGGCGTGTTCTCGTTTTCGGCCATGCTCGCCCGGGCGCCGGGCATGCTCGCGGCCCTGGCCGCGGGCGTGATCGCGGGCTGCGTGGCCATGCCGCTCCTTCTTCCCCGGCTGCCGGGGACCATGTTCGCGGTCAAGGGCCTCTGGCCCGGCCTGGCGCTGGGGCTCGCGGTCCTGGCAATATGGGGACCGGGGGCCGGGATTCCCGGCTCTCTGGCCATGCTGCTGGCCTGCCTGGCCGTGGCCAGCTACGGGGCCATGAACTTCACCGGCTCCACGCCCTACACCAGCCCCTCGGGCGTGGAGAAGGAGATGCGCCGGGTTCTGCCGCTTCAGGCCGGCGCGGGACTTGCAAGCGTCATTCTCTGGATCGTCGCGGGCTTTTCCGGAGGTGCGTCGTGAAGGACTACCGTTATCTGCCCGGGGTGACCAGCCTGGGTTACGACCCCGGCAAGTGCGCGGGCTGCGGCACCTGCGTCGCGGTTTGCCCGCACGCGGTGTTCGAGCTCAATGACGGCCGGGCGCGCATCGTGGACAAGGACGGCTGCATGGAGTGCGGGGCCTGCGCCAGGAACTGCGCCCCCGGGGCCATTACGGTCACGCCGGGCGTGGGCTGCGCGGCCTACATCATCAAGACCTGGCTGCCCTGGACCAGGGGCGGCACGGTCTGCTGCTAGAGGGAGGTGAGCCGGCCGTGAGCATCCAGGACGGAGGATAACATAAACCTGAAGCTTTCGCTTTCTCGTGAGGGATTGCCATGAACGCCACATCGCCCAGACGCTGCATCGGACTGCAGATCATCATCCTCTTCCTGGTGTCGCTCGCCCTGGAGGGCGCGGGCATCCTGGGCTACTCCCTGTGGAGCCTGGATGAGCTCGCCGGCGACCAGGCGGAGGCCCTCCAGGAGCGCAGCATGGCCGCCGAGAAGGAGCGCCTGAAGAACGCGGTCAGCCTGGCCACGGGGGTGATCGGCTCCTACCAGGCCCGGGCCGCGGACGTGGAGGGCCTGAAGCGCGAGAAGGAGGCGGAGCTGAAGCGCGTGGTGGACGCGGTCTGCAGCGCGGCCCAGGCCGTCTACGAGGCCAAGAAGGATTCGCTCCCGAGGCCGGAGATCGAGGCCGAGATCAAGGCCATGGTCAAGGGCGTGCGCTTTGCCGGGGACAACTACGTCTGGCTGAACGACCTGACCCCGGCCATGGTCATGCACCCGACCAACCCGGCGCTCGACGGCCAAAGCCTCGCGACCTACGCCGATCCCGACGGGGTGAAGCTGTTCGTGAAGATGGCCGAGGCCTGCCGGGCCAGCGGCACGGGCGTGGTCAACTACCGCTGGGCCAAGCCCGGGGAGACCGATGCCAAGCCCAAGATCTCCTACGTCCGGCTCCTGCCCGAGCTCGGCTGGGTCTTCGGCTCCGGGGCCTGGATCGAGGACCTGAGCGCCGAAATGCAGGCCGCGGCCATGCGCGAGGTTTCGGCCATGCGCCTGGGCAAGGACGGCTATTTCTTCATCCTCGACCAGAAGCTGACCATGCTCATGCACCCGGTCAACGCCGCCCTGGTCGGCAAGGACCAGTCGCAGGCGACCGATGCGCGCGGCGCACGCTTCAACCTGGAGATGCAGCGGCTGTGCGCCACCGAGGGCGGGGGCTTCGTGCCCTACTGGTGGCCCAAGCCCGGGGTCGAAGGCGAATTCCCGAAGCTCTCCTACGTCCAGCTGTTCGCGCCCTGGGGCTGGATCGTGGGCATGGGCGTGTACGTGGACGGCGTGGATGCGGCCGTGGCCGCGGAGCGGGCCAAGTTCGACGCGGTCGTCTCGGGCGTCGCCGGCCGCTCGACCCTGTTCGGCGCCGTGGCCATCGCCCTGGCCCTGGCCGTGGGCCTGGTCTTCGTGCGCACCCGCCTGACCCGGCCGCTGGCCGCGGTCTCGGACTATGCCGCGCAGGTCGCGGCCGGCGACCTTACGGCCCGGCCCACGGGCACCTTCCGCTGCGAGATGGCCAGCCTGACCGGCTCCATCGAGACCATGGTCACGGGCCTCAAGGCCAAGATCGGCGAGGCCGAGGCGGCCATGGCCGGCAGTCGCGAGGCGGCCGAGGCCGCCCGCGAGGCCGAGGGCGAGGCACGGGCCGCGGGCGCACGCGCCGAGGCCGCCCGGCGCGAGGGCCTGCACGAGGCCGCTGCCCGCCTGGAGGGCGTGGTCGAGCGCCTGTCCACGGCCGCGGGCGACCTCTCGGAGCGCATGCGCGGCCTGGGCGACGGCGCCCTGCGCCAGCGCGACCGGACCACCGAGACGGCCACGGCCATGGAGGAGATGAACGCCACGGTGCTCGAGGTGGCCAGGAGCGCCGGCAACGCCGCCGACGGCGCACAGCGCTCCATGGACACCGCCCGCCGGGGCGGAGAGGTGGTCGGCCGCTCGGTGGCCGCCTCGGCCGCGGCCAGGGAGCAGTCCGAGGCCCTCAAGGCCGCCCTGGCCAATCTCGGACGACAGGCCGAGGACATCGGCCGGGTGCTGAACGTCATCTCGGACATCGCCGACCAGACCAACCTGCTCGCCCTGAACGCGGCCATCGAGGCCGCCCGGGCCGGGGATGCCGGCCGGGGCTTCGCCGTGGTCGCCGACGAGGTGAGAAAGCTGGCCGAGAAGACCATGACCGCGACCAAGGAGGTCGGCGGCGCCATCAGGTCCGTGCAAGAGGGCGCGCGCGAAAGCGTCGCGGGCATGGACCGGGCGGCGGGCGCGGTGGACGAGGCCGCGCGCCTGGCCGGGGAGTCGGGCGAGGCGCTCTCGGCCATCCTTTCGCTCATCGAGACCGTGGCCGACCAGGTCTCGTCCATCGCCACGGCCAGCGAGGAGCAGTCGGCCACCAGCGAGGAGATCAACGGCGCCGTGGTCGAGGTCAGCCGCATCGCCGGGGAGACCGCGACCGGGGTGGAGGAGTCGGGCCGGGCCATCGCCGGGCTCGCCCGCCTGGCGGCCGAGGTCAAGAGCCTGACCGACAAGCTGCGCGAGGGCTAGCCGCGCCGCCGGAGAAAGGCAACCATGAAGGAAAGGGCGGCGGGCCGGAAGGTCCGCCGCCCTTTTTTCGCGGCGCACCTCTCGATGCAACACTGCACGGCAATAGGTGTTGCACCATTCATATCAATACAGTAGCTTCACCGTATCGATGCATAAAGCCTCCTGACACGGAGAGTCGCGGCGCGTGAACGGCATTTCTCTGTTCGGAAGTCCGTTATGACTCATTGATATATCCATTCATTCCAGGAAAGTAGGAGGGATCATGAGCAGATTGGCGCGTCTTCCGGCGATCATGGCCGTCATGGCAACGCTTCTCTGGGCCGTGACGGTCCAGGCCACCGAGGTCTACATCCCCCACCTCACCGGCGGCGAGGCCGACTGGGTGGACTACCTGCAAGTGGACAACCTGGGCCTCGGCGCAGCCAGCTACACCGTGAACCTCTATGCCGGCGGCGCCAAGGTGGCCACGGAAAGCGGCTCGGTGCCCGGGCTGTCGCACAAGATCGTGAACCTCCAGGACCTGGACGGTGACGCCGAGTGCGGCATCGTCACCTTCAGCTCGAATCTCATGCAGTTCCGCCTGTCCTACGAGCATACGACCGGCCAGGGGGTGGCCGAGTTCCGGCTGGGCGGCGAGCTCTTCTCCAGCCTGTCCTTCCTCTTCTCCGACTTCAACCCGCGCATCGACTGGAAGGGCCTGGCGCTCGCCAACCTGGGCGCGAGCCAGGCCACGGCCACGCTCTACGCCCTGGGCGGGGGTACGGTGCTCGGCCAGGCCAGCCAGACCGTGGGCGCCAAAAGCCGGGTCCACGGCACGTTTGCGCGCTGGTTCCCGAACTTGAGCTTCGACCAGGTGGAGAAGGTCGTGGCCGTGGCCGGCAGCCCGAACCTCGCCGGCATCGTCATCTCCGGCTCGAACAGCGCCGACCGCCTGCTGTTCACCACCGCCGCCGACGCCGCGGGCTTCAATTCCGGGCAGCAGCCGGGCGGCAGCGTCACCGGCACCTGGAAGGGCAGCTGGCAGAGCTACGGCTCGGGCAGCGGCAGCCTGACCCTCAAGCTGACCCAGACCGGCAGCATCGTCACCGGCACCATGAGCGTGACCAACACCGAGTGCGGCAGCATGAGCAACGTCCCCCTGACCGGCGTCATGTCCGCAAACGAGCTGGACGTGTCCGCCACCACCAGCTGCGAAGGCAGCATCGTCACCCTGGGCTTCACCCAGGGCGTGCTGGACGGCGCGAGCCTGGACGGCGTCTACGAGATCCTTGTCGACGGCCAGGGCTACGACGACGGCACCTGGACCACGACTAAGCAGTAGGGGAGGAAGAGAAGGCGCCGGCAAAGGGGAAGAGAGGGGGAAATGGCGTCGAGCCGGGCGGCCGCCTTGTCCTCACTCGGAAATGTTGATGGAGGAGCCGGGTGAGCGCGGGGAGGGCGTCCGTGAAAGGGGCCTTCCCGGCCGGCATGCGGTTTCACGAGGCTTTCGGCCCTTCAGGGCACCATCAGCGCCGGGAACAGTTTCCGCACCTCCCCGTGGCCGACCTCGCGCGACAGCAGGCGGTAATCCTGCTGCTCCCGCCTGATCCGGCCGGCGATGATCGCCGGGTGGATATCCTGCTCCCAGGCCAGCTTCCTGATCGCCTCGGGCCGCCGCGCCGTCCGCGCCCCGCTCTTCTTCCAGATGTCCGGCGGAATCTGGGCGTCGAGCGCCGCGGCATCGGCCGCCCGCTCCCTGTCGTCGCCGGCGGAAACGTCCAGGTCATCGACGATGCAGCGCACGTTGTCGCCGGAAACATGGTTCAAGGCCAGATGCGCCAGCTCGTGGAGCAAGGTGAACCAGAAATAATCGATCCGGTCGTAACGCAGGGTCAGGGCCACGACCGGGGTGCCGTCGGCCGTGACCAGCGCCGCGCCGTCGAGATACGTCCTTTTGAAATGCGGGACGACGACCAGGACGATGCCCTTTGCCAGCAGGAAATCCACGGCCACCTGCGGCCCGTTCGGAAGGATGCTGAGCCGCGCCACCCGGTTCAGGAAATCCGCATCGAGAACGCCGGGTGTGCGCCGGACCCTTTCGCGCCCGCGGACAGCGGCCTGGACGCACCAGAGCCAGGCCTGGACGGCATGGGGGTCATCCTTGCCGCTGCGGCGCAGGCCCTGCCGGAAGCATACGGCCTCGTCGCAGGGCGGGGCCTCGCCGGCTTGCGCCATCAGCGCGCGCACGATCTCCTCGGCCTGGGTCTTCGGGTCATACTGCGCGCCGTACCCGCGCCTGACGATCTCCTTGAGCGGAAAGAGGCGCCAGTCCAGGTTCCTGTCGTCAGGCAGGGCGCACCGCTCGGCCACGAGTATGTCCGCGGGAATGCCCAGGTGCCGTTTGAGCGCCCTGACCAGGGACAGGGTGATCGGCCGCTTGCCGTGCAGCACCTCGGAGATCTTGCTCTTCGACACCCCGATCATGCGGGCCAGATCGGCCTGGCTCATGCCTTTCTGCTCCATGACGAAACGGACCGCATCGAGCGGGGACGGCGGCGGCACGGGATGGTGCTCGCTCTCATAGGCAGCGACAAGGGTCAGAAGCACGTCAAGCCGGTCGCCCTCGTGCGTTCCGGACGCGGCTCCCCAGAGTTTCTCTATCGCCGCCAGGGCGGCGTCGTAATCCGTCTCGTTCTTAACAGGGCGGATATCCATACTCCACCTCCGCCGGGTCGATCTTGTCGTATTGCCGGTGCGTCCCGAACCATTTGACGAACACGGCCTGCCGCTCGAAATCCACTGCCGCCACGAGGCGGTAGCGGTTGCCCATGACATCGAAAACCACCCTGTCCCCGGCTATGAGATCGGCGCTGCCGAAGACCGTTTTCAGCTCTGGAAAATGCCGGAAGGAGCGGCCTTCGATCAGGGCGACCCAGGCCCTGAGCGCCCCGTCGGCCTTGGGATGGCATTCGCGGTAGGCGTTGATGGTCTTCCGGTTGTACAACCGCATCCGGATACCTATTAAGAAGTTCCCATCTGACAGTCAACAGGAAGTTCCCAATTCATGATTATTTTATGGTTCCCGGTTTTCCTTCTTGTCCCCCTCCCCCGCCAGCCGGTCCATCAGCGCACCGAGCTCGGCCGGGGCCAGGGGCTTGGCCAGCAGGGCCAGGGGCTTTGTGGCCGCGGCGCGGGCCAGGGTGGCGGCGTCGGAGTAGGCCGTGATGTAGGCCAGGGGGAGGTGGTAGCGCTCGCGGATGATCGCCCCGGCCTGGACGCCGTCCAGCGCGCCCTCCAGGGTGATGTCCAGGAGCACGAGGTCCGGGCGGGCCGTCTCGAGCCAGGCCAGGGCAGCTTCCGCCGAGGGCAGGCAGGCCGCCACCGCGTGGCCGTGCTCGCGGATGGCCTGGCACAGGGCCAGCGCGATGATCCGCTCGTCCTCGACCACCAGCACGCTGCGCGGGGCCGCCATCAGGCGCCGTCCGGGTCGAAGGTCAGGGTGAAGCGGGCGCCGGGCGCGTTTACGGCCGAGAGGCGGCCGTGCAGCTGCTCGGTGAGGCTGGCGACCAGGGTCAGGCCGAGGGTGGCCGGCGCGGACAGCTCGAAGCCCGGGGGCAGGCCCGGCCCGTCGTCCTCGACCGCCAGCCGGACCGCGCTGCCCTCCCGGCAAAGCTCGATGCGCAGGCGCCCGCCCTGCCGGCCGGCGAAGGCATGCTTCGCGGCGTTCATGACCAGCTCGTTCAGGATCAGGCCGAAGGGGATGGAGCGGGTGATGGGCAGCCGGACGTCGGCCAGGGCATACTCGGCCGCGACGTCGCGCCGGCCGCTGGCCAGTATCTGGCCGACCAGGCGCGGGATGTAGTCGCCCAGGGCGACCGAGGCGAGGTCGCCCGAGGAGTAGAGCCCCTCGTGGACCAGGGCCATGGACAGGATGCGGCTCTGGCTCTCGGTGAACAGGACCCGGTCCGCCGGGTTGGAGACGTACTGCAGCTGCAGATAGAGCATGCTCGAGATGATCTGCAGGTTGTTCTTCACCCGGTGGTGGATCTCCTTCAGCATGACCTCCTTCTCGGCCAGGGTCCGGCTGAGGCGCTCGGCGCCCTGCATCTGCTCGCTCACGTCGCGCACGATGCCGACCACGAAGGGCCGGCCCGAGGCGTCCACGTAGCGGGTCTTCTTGGCCACCATGATCCGCGTGGCGCCGGAGGCGTCGCTGAAGCGCTCCTCGATCACGTCCTCGAGCCCGGTGCGAAAAACCGCGTCGTCGCGCTGCCAGAAGAGCTTGACCAGCTCCGGGGGGAAATAGTCGCGGTCCGTGCGGCCGACGAGCTCGCCCGGCCTGCTTCCGGCCAGGTTCTCGGCGGCCTCGTTGGCCAGGATGTAGCGGTGCTCCTGGTCCTTGACGAAAATCGGGTCGGAGATGGAGTTGATGATCTTGCCGAGAAAATCCCGGGACGCCTGCAATTGCGCGGTGCGCTCGGCGACCTTGCGCCTGAGCCGGCGGTTGAAGGCCAGCAGCATCCCGCCGCAGAAGCCGGCCAGGAGCGCGGACAGCCCCAGGCCGAGGAGCAGGCGCAGGGTGAAGCGCTTCTCGCGCGCATCCGCGGCGCTCTTGAAGTCCTCGTAGAGGAAGCCCTCCAGGCTGAAGTCGGCCGGCAGCAGGCCGACCCGGGCGTAGATCGCGGCCATGTGCCGCCAGCGGTCGGGGTTCATGTGCCCGATCTCGACCAGCTCGGGCATGACCAGCGGGCGCATGGCCCGGGCCTCGTAGATCAGGGCCGCGCGGGTCTTCTCCTGCGAATAGCGGGCGAGGATCAGGTCGGCGATCTCCCCGGGGTGGGCCATGGCGTAGCGCCAGCCCTCGCGCATGGCCCGCAGAAATCCCTCCACCCGCTCGGGGTGCTCGCGTATCTCGTCCTCGCCGGTCACCAGGCAGTCGCCGTAGAAGTCCACGGCGTAGTTGGCCGGGGCGATGACGCCCGGTTCGAGGCCGCGCCGCAGGAGCTGATAGGGCTCGTTGGTGACGTAGGCGGACTGGGCCTCGATGCGGCCCTCGACCAGGTCGTCCAGGCCCCAGTTGTGGGGCACGGCGGTGTACTCCCCGGCCTCGAGTCCCTCGTTCAGGAACATGGCCAGGCATTCGGGATCGGTCGGGTCGGAGAGCATGACCCGTTTGCCGGCCAGCATCTGGGGCGAGGCGTAGCCCTTTTCGCGCAGGGTCAGGAGCACCGTGGCCGAGTGCTGGAAGACGGCCGCCAGGGCCACCAGGGGCCTGCCCGCCTGGCGCTGCAGGAGGACGGCCGGGGAGTCCACGGCGTACTCCGCCCGGCCGTTGAACAGCCGGTCGGACGGAATGAGCAGGGGCTCACCCTCGACGAGCTCGACGTTCAGGCCCTCGCGGGCGAAGAAGCCCTTCTCGATGGCCGCATAATAGCCGGCGAACTGGAACTGGTGGCGCCACTTGAGCTGGAGCCGGACCGTCTCCAGGGGCGCGGCCGGCGGCTGCGCGCCGTTCCCGGCCCGCAGAGGCCCGGCCCAGACCAGGAGCGCAACGAGCGCCCAGGCCGGCAGCCGGACGAAGTCCCGCCACGGGCGCAGTTTTGCGCCGCAACAGGCCTCCCGCCTGGCCATGCCGCCGGTGTCGTGACGAACCACCATTCCCCCCGTTCAGGTTCCACAGAGCAGCAAAACCAAGCCGCGCGGAATGTCAACAAACTACTACGCACACTAAAAATTTATGATGCTGAACATTGGTCTTGCAAAACACGCTCACGGCCCGGGCTCCAGGGTCAGTCCGTTCTCCGTGAGGATCTTCTTCTGCAGGTCGTAGGCCTCGCGCTCCAGGGGGTGGCGCTCGTCCTGGCAGCCGCCGCAGGCCAGGAATTTCAGGCTGTAGTCGCAGCCGAAGCGCTCGGCCCCCATGCGCCGGAACTGGCGGATGTGGGTCAGCTCGTGGGCCAAGAGCGCGGCCACGGCCACCAGCGAATCGTTCTCGCGCTCGGTGGAGAGGTAGACCGTGTGTCCGTCCGGGGTCAGGCCGTGGGCCAGGGGCGCGAGCGGACACCAGAGCACGTCGACGCCGGCCAGCTCCTCGGCCCGGAAGTAGCCGCCGGCCACGAGGAAACGCCGGGCCTCGTCGATCAGCGCCTCCTCCCGGTCCGTGGGCCGGTAGCCGGCGCAGTGCGCGGACACGGCCCGGGCGATGTGCTCGAAGGGCGCGGCGCAGCGCAGGCCGAAAATCTCCCGCGGCGGCTCGGTGTCCGCGGCCGGGCAGAGCCGGGGAACGGATGAGAGGAGAAGGCAGAGGAAAACGGTGATCGCGCGCATGGTCGCCTCGACGGCAGCCGGGGTGTACCCGCTTTCCCCGGCCGGGTAAAGCCTGCCCCGGGAGGGTTTGCGGCCGGGGAGTCGCGGCCCCGGCGCGGCGGTCCTTGCCCCCGGCGAGGGCCTTGTGTAGGTTGCCCGTGCCCATGCAGGAGGTTTGATATGGCCTTTCACACCTGGCTGGCCTTTGTCGCCGCCTCGGCCGTGCTGCTGTTCATCCCCGGCCCCACGGTCCTTCTGGTCATCGGCTACGCCCTGTCGCGCGGGGCGCGGGTGGCGGCGCTCACGGCCATCGGAGTGGCCCTGGGCGACGCCACGGCCATGGGCGCCTCGCTGGCCGGCCTGGGCCTGGTGCTCTCGGCCTCGGCCGGGCTCTTCACCGTGCTCAAGCTGGCCGGCGCGGCCTACCTCGTCTGGCTCGGGGTGCGCATGTGGCGCGCGGCTCCGAGCTACGGGCCGCCGGACGCGGGGAGCGCCGAGCCCGTGGCCCCGCCGCCGGCCTCGCGCCTGCGCATGATCGGCCACGCCTACCTGGTCACGGCCACCAACCCCAAGTCCATCGCCTTCTTCCTGGCCTTCGTGCCGCAGTTCGTGAACCACGACGCGCCCGCCGGCCCGCAGATGGCCGTCCTCTTGACCACCTTCGTGGTCATGGCCTTCATCAACGTGCTCATGTACGCGGGCCTGGCCGGCAGCGTGCGCCGGACCATCGCCCGTCCCGGCATCATCCGCGCCATCCACCGCACCGGCGGAGCCTTGCTCATCGGGGCAGGAGTGTGGACGGCCTTGAAAAAGGCGGCGTAAAAAAAAGAGAAGAGCCGCGAGGGGGGGAGAAGGCGGTCAGGAAGGCGTGTCCTTGGCCTTCTTGCAGGGGTTGTCGCCGGGCGCCAATTCGGGCCTGCGGACCCAGATCCAGCCTTCCTTCTTGATGAGACGACTTCCGCCATGAGGCGGATTCAGGCATTCCCCGGCCAGGAAATCCCGGCCAGCAAGAAGGCAGAGGACTGCATCGACAAGGTGGCCGTTCGCCTTCTTGAAATCTTCTTTCAATCCGGTTGTCTTCTCAATCAACCAGCCGGAAATCTTTTCTCTTTTCAGCCGTGTTTCCTCTTTTTTACGTTCATTGCCAGAGCCCTTATACCCACTTGGGTCCTTGCCCCAGGCGCAGAGCGTGCCCGCTGGATAAACCTCGATGACCGATGGTTTTTCAATTTCTTCAGGTTTCCAAACCAGAGGGAATGACGTGGATACCCTGCCTCGAAGCTCGCCGAGGAACTGAACCGCGCTCAAGGCCGTGCGGGCGATGAAGTTTGCGCCGACTTCGAGGGGTTCCCTACCGATGTGCGTCGTCACACAGCAATCGGTGTAACGGGAAAACATCATACCTGGATCAGCGTCGATGGCTTGGCCGGCCTTGTGCGGCCCAAGCTCCCGCGGCAGCCTCTCCGGCCAGCCCAGCGGCGCGTCGATGCAGATAAGGGCCGATGGGGATATCGCCAGCCATTCTTTCACAGTCCTTTTCGCCGGCTCTTTTTCACTTGCTCGTTTCACTTCATGGACACGCAGGCAGCCCCCGGCATCCACGCAGCCCAAGGCCAGCCCGCGCGCGTTCTCCTGGGTGGCCCAATCAAGCCCGATGACCACCGTCTCCTTGCACTTGTTCTCCGTCATGGCCTCCCCTCCCCCTTCGCGGCCTCTGCCCTCCGCATCGCCTCCTTCTCCTCCCTGATCCTCCTCCTGGCGCGCCGGGCGTGCCAGAGCCAGAGGGCGGCGCCGGCCAGGATGAGCCCGGCCACGATATAGTGTTCGTAGTGCTTCATGCGCCCGAGGGCCGCCTCCAGGGCGTAGCCGAAGAAATAGCCGCCCGCGCCCACGGCCGCGGCCCAGACGGCCGCGCCCGCGGCGTTCAGGGGCAGGAAGACCTTGACCGGGATGCCGCTCGCGCCGAGCACGAAGGGCGTGGCGTTGCGCAGGCCCCAGGCGAAGCGGAAGAAGAGGATGATCAGCACCCGGTGGCGGTGCAGGCGGTCCATGATCCTCCCGGCCCGGGCCTTCCAGGCCGGATGCGCCTCCAGGAAGCGCGGGCCGCGCCAGCGGCCCAGGAAATAGGCCAGCTGGTCGCCGACCAGGCTGCCGGCAAAGGCCGCGAGCATGACCAGGGGCAGCGCCATGTAGCCCCGGTGGGCCAGGAAGCCGCCGGCGATGAGGATGGACTCGCCTTCAAGGAAGGTGCCGACGAGCACGGCCAGGTAGCCGTACTGCTGGACGAGGAGTTCGAGATGCTCGGGAGTCATGCCCGAGCATGTAGCCCTGAACCGGGGCCTTGTGAAGCCCGGGCTAATCTCCCTCTTCCGGCGGCGGGGCGTCGGCCTCGCGCCTGGCGCGCCAGCGGTTGTAGACAATCCTGCCGAGCCAGATCAGGAGCGCGGCGGCGAACAGCCCGCCGACGATCCACAGCTCGTACTTCTTCATCCGGCCGAGGAGGGCTTTCAGCGCGTAGCCGAAGAAATAGCCGCCATAGGCCACGCTCACCGCCCAGATGAGCGCCCCGGCCACGTTCAGGGGCACGAAGACGCGAAAGGGGATGCGGCTGGCGCCCAGGACGAAGGGCGTCAGGTTGCGCAGGCCCCAGGCGAAGCGGAAGAAGAGGATGATGAGCACCCGGTGGTGCTGGAGGTGGCGCTCGATGCGCCTCGAGCGCCGCCGCCAGGCCGAGCGCGAGAGGATGATCCGCCGGCCCCGCCACTTGCCGATGACAAAGGCCAGCAGGTCGCCGAGCAGGCTGCCGGCGAAGGCCGCGGCCATGACGAAAGGCAGCTTCAGGTAGCCCTGGTGGGCCATCAGGCCGCCGACCACGAGGATGGTCTCGCCCTCCAGGAAGGTGCCGACGAGCACGGCCAGGTAGCCGTAGCTGGTGACGAGCGTTTCGAGGGCGTGGTGCGTCATGGGCGATGGGGGGGCGCTTCTCTTCCGGCGTGGGCAGCAGGTGTTGCCACTTTCCCCGATTGTCCGTTATTCCCGTGACGGTTTCATGAATCTCGCGCAAGGAGCGCCCATGCCCGCCGAAAAGTCCGGCAACAACAACCGCCGCGAAAGCCCGTTCCCTTCCGCCCACCAGGACGCCCGCAGGGCCAAGGAGAAGCTGGCCGAGGGCACGCCCCAGACCCGCTCGCCGTCCTACGCCCTGGCCTTCCAGGACCCGGACTTCCTGTTGCGCGACGAGCTGCGGCCCGTGCGCCTGCAACTGGAGCTTTTGAAACCCGAGCTGATCCTGCGCGAGCACCGCATCGAGTCGACCATCGTGGTCTTCGGCTCGGCCCGGCTGCCCGACCCCGAGTCGGCCGGGGCCCGGCTGGCTGCGGCCCATGCCGCGGCAAAGGAGCGCCCCGACGACCCGATCCTGACCGCCCGGCTGCGCGTCGCCGAGCGGGCCAAAGACAACAGCCGCTACTACGCCGAGGCCCGGCGGCTCTGCCGGCTGGTTTCGGAGCGCTGCCAGGGCGCCCAGAAGAACATCATGGTCATCACCACCGGCGGCGGGGGCGGCATCATGGAGGCGGCCAACCGCGGCGCCCACGACCTGGGCGCCAAGTCCGTGGGCCTGAACATCGTCCTGCCCTTCGAGCAGGCGCCCAACACCTACATTCCGCCCGAGCTCTGCTTCCAGTTCCACTACTTCGCCCTGCGCAAGATGCATTTCCTCATGCGGGCCAAGGGGTTGGTCGTCTTTCCCGGCGGCTACGGCACCCTGGACGAGCTCTTCGACGCCCTCACCCTCATCCAGACGAAAAAGATCAAGCCCATCCCGGTCATCCTCTTCGGCCGGCAGTACTGGGAGCGGGTGCTCTCCCTGCCCACGCTGGTGGAGGAAGGCATGATCTCGCCCGAGGACGCGGACATCGTGACCTACGTGGACACGGCCGAGGCCGCCTGGGAAATCCTGGCCGCGGCCGCGGGCATCGACCCGGTGCTCGGCGTGCACGCGGAGAAAGAAGAAGAAAGGGAACCGCGAGGGTGAAGAAGCTGCCTGAGGGCTATCGGCTTGATATGGCAGGCGAATCCACGAGCCGTTGACCTCGCTCGTTCATTTCGAGCCGGGCTGTGGATCGACACATGCCTGGGCCCGGACACCTGGATTTGGTTGCCGCGGGACTTGCCTCACCCTTCATCGTCACGTTTTTCGGCCTTTCGCCCCGGCATGCCCGCCCCGGGCTTTGCCGTGCAGAAGGTCACGCCGCGCGTCTGCATTGCGAGCCGCATGACCGCTTGCGCCTCTGCTGCGTTTTGTCGATATAGCCGCATTTCCTGAACAACATCGTTCCATTGTACGGATTTTGCGCCGCCAGTGCATTTCCAGGCTTGATTCCGGCGGAAAAACGCGCGTATGGTCGGAAGAATCACTCTCCAACAAGGAGCCAGGCCATGCGCGGTGCAGACTCGAAACATGCGAAATGTCTTTACATTCCGGCTCTTTTCCTGATCATTCTCGGCCTCTCCGCCCAGGGCTGCGTGCTGGCCGTGGTGCCGCTGGTCTATGCGGTCATGGGCGACGAGGCCACGGCCACGGTGGAGATTCCCCGGCCCGTCGACGAGGTCTACAAGGCCGGCCTGGACATCGCCAGGAACGACAAGAATCTCGTGGTCGAGAAGATCGACCCGGCCGAGCGGACGGTCTGGATCAAGAAGGGCACGCAGACCGCGGTGGTCAAGGTCGTGCCCATCGACGCCGGCAAGACGCAGCTGATCTTCACCGTGGACTCCGGGGTGAACCAGGAGGAGGACAAGCGCCTGGCCCTGCGCGGCGCCGGCCGGGTCTGCGACGCCCTGGGCGTGAAGTACACCGTGGTTGAATAACCGGCGGGCATTTCCCGGCGGAGGGCCGGGCGGCGTGCGGGAAATTTCCGCATTCCGCTTGCCGCAGGCGCGAAAAAAGGCGTATGGTTGAAGGTACGTCTCCCCAGGAGTACCGCCATGCGCAATGCACGATCGAATCGTCCGTCCGGTTTTCTCATCCCGGCCCTGTTCCTGGCCGTTTTCGGGCTTCTCGCCCAGGGCTGCGCCCATACGCGGGCGCCGCTGGTCTATGCGACCGTGGGCGACACGGCCACGGCCACGGTGGAAATTCCCAAAAGCGCCGGCGAGGTCTACGAGACCGGGATGGCCCTCGGCAAGGCCGACAGGCTGCTGGTGATCCAGAAGGCCGACCTGGACGAGGGGACCATCTGGATCAGGAAGGGCTCGCAGGACGCGGTGCTCAAGACCGTGGCCCTGGCCCCGGACAGGTGCCGGCTGGTCGTCGGCGTGGACTCGGGCGCGGGCAGGAGCGCGGACAACAAGCGCCTGGCCCTGGGCACTGCCGGCCGCGTCTGCGCCGCCCTGGGCGTGGAGTACGCCGTGGCCGAATAGCGGCGGGGAAAGGAAGAGCCGGCGAGGGGGAGGATCAGGCCGGGCGCGGTCATACAGCCGTCCGTCTGGTCATGCGGTCCGGCTCTATGCTATGATCGAAGCATGAGAAGAGCCGCGAAGGATTCCCCGAAACCCCGCCCCGCCTCGAATGGCTGCCTGGTCATGGGGGGCATCGGGGCGCTGGACCTCACGCTGACCGCCTTTCTCGTCATGCCTCTCAAGCCGCTGACCTGGGTCTGGGCCGCGCTCTCGGGGTTTATCGTAGGGGTCGTGGCCTGGCGGCTTCTGGCCGTCGAACGCCGCGGGGCATGGGCCGGCGGGCTGGCCGGAATCGTGACCGGCGCCTGCGGATACTTTTTGCTCTGGTATCTATTCCTGCTGGACCTCTGGATCAGGCACCGGGGCGTGAACCCGGCCGAGGAGGTCATCTTCGGCGGCCCGGCCCCGGACCCCGTCCGCAGCCTGGGCTACGCCTCGTTCACCAGCCTGAACAGCATCATGCATCTCGGCTGGCGTTGCGTGCCGGTCCTGGTCCTCGCCGGCGCAATCCTCGGCCGGGTCAAGCGCCGCGAGCTGACGGCAGCGGAAAAGCTCCCGGAGGAGCCCGCCGAAGCTCCGGAAATGACGCAACCCACGCCGGAGACTCCCAGACCAGCTCCGCGCGGCAGCCTGGTCATGGGACTCGTCGGAGCGGCGGGCGTGGTGCCGGCGGCCGTGTGGCCGCTTTACACGCAGGGCATTGATGATCTGTGGGGCCTTTTCTGGCTCTGGGCCGCCCTTTCCGGTTTTGCCGGGGGCTACGTCTGCTGGAGGCTCCTCGCCGCCCGCCGGCCGAGCCTCTCGCAGGGCTTCCTAGCCGGATTGGCGGGCATTTATCTCGGCTTGTGCCTCTACTGGTTGTTCGTCCTTTTGGCGAACCGGCTGGGCAAACTGGGCAGCGAGTACTACCCTGGCCTGACCGTCGATAACCTGCCGCTGCCGGCAGCGGTCAAGTACGTGCTTGCGTCATTGGTGCTCGCGTATGGCAACCTCTTCCTGGGCTGGTTCAGCCTCCTCGCCATGCCCGGTGCCGGCGCACTCCTCGGCCTGCGCCTGTCGCGCCGACCTGCCGGCAACGCGGCCGGCCCCGCGCGGTAAAGCAGCCTCTTCCCCTCACCGGCCGCCTTCCTCCCCTCTTCTCTCCCCCCCTCACAAATCCAAATTGAACTCCGCCAACACCCCCTTGTCCTCGTTCACTGTTCCGCGGATGTAGTTGTAGACGTTCAGGCCGTGGACGTTCTGCAAAAAGATCGGCCGCGTCTCGATCTGCGCCACCGGGGCTTTTTTGTAGATGTCGGGGTGGTCGACCCAGAAGACCGTGTGCGGGGGCTTGTTGCGCTCCAGCAGGCTGACGAAGGCGTTGGTCACGTCGTCGAAGTCGTAGACCGTGCCGGCGCAATATTGCAGGCCGTGGGTGAAGTTGATGAACAGCTCGGAGGCGCATCCCGGCGGGGCCAGCAGCCCCTCGACCACCTTGTGCAGCGTCCTGACGAAGCGCGCCGAAAGCGCGTCGTCGTTGTCCAGCCGCGTGGTCAGATACCAGTCCGCGTCCGGCTGGATGCGGACGATATGCTCCCTGACCCGCGGCAGGACCGAGGCGTAGTCGCCGCAGAAGACCGGCACGAAATTCGGGTAGCGCTCGAAGGACCCGATGATGCGCTTGAAGCGCGCTGGCGTCTGCTCGTCGAAGAGCACGAGCCAGGTGAAGTCCTGGGACTCCTGGTGCCGGACCGACGGGAAGCAGAATTTGCAGAACAGCTCGAAGCGCTGCGTGAGCCACGTCTCGCCCAGCCGGAAGGCGTACTCCACGGGATGGATGTTCACATTGAAGCGGGTGACGATGTAATGCTTGAAGGCCATGGCCTGAACGTCTCCGGTGCTGGCGCGGCCCTGCGAAACGATTCGGAGCCTCGCTACTCGACCTTCTCCAGCACGATTTTGCCGGCCTCGGGCACCGAGAGGCGGAAGGCGTCGCCTTCGCTGAAGCCGTAGTTCGACAGCAGCGTGGCGCCCAGGTGGATGCCGTTCTTCTTGAACGTCGGTCTGCCGGAGACCGCGCGGCCCTCCATGCCCGCAACCTTGTAGAACGTCTCGTCCATCATCATCAGCCGCGACAGATGGGCCTTGAGCATCGGCTTGCCGATGCCGAGCTCGTCCATGATCTGCTGGGCGTTTTTGCCCTCGCTCACGAGCGCGCGAAGCTTTGCCGCGTCGAAATTCGATTTTCTGGCCATGGAGGAGTCTCCTTGTACGTCGTTTGAAAGGTGTTGGGCATGAAGATGCGGCATGGCGAGGTGCGCCGGTCTGCCGCGCTCGGATTTCCGCTGCTTTTGCGCCTGTCCCGATGCGAACGGAACGTGCGCCCGAAAAGACGCTCCGCCCGCCGTCCCATTGCCGGAACAGGCGGGCGGCGCGATTTGCAGCGGGCTATTACCGCTTTTCCGAGCCGGCGGTCAAGACGGGCGCCATCCGTCCGGCCTTCTCCCCTCCCCTTACGCCCGCGCCCGGGCCGTGTGGCTCTTGAAGGACAGCCCTCCGTGGTCGATCAGCCGGTAGGCCAGAACCTTGAGCATGTCGGTGACGACGAAGGCCACGAGCGCATACCCCCAGACGAAGAGCGCGAGGCGCCAGCCGATGGGCGAGACGTAGAAGCCGTAGACCGCGACCAGGGTGGCCAGGACCTTGGTGGCTACGGCCGACCAGAACAGCGCCGCGCTCGGTTTGACGCTCCAGAAGGGGCCGCGCGTGCGGGTGATGAAGATGGTCAGGTGGCCGGCCACGGCGAGCTTTAGGAAGATGAAGGACTGGATGACCTCCGGCCCCAGGCGCAGGAAATCCCGGGCGATGACGTAGATGAGAAACGACGAGGCCACGCCGACGAGGCCCAACAGCGTGGCCATGGACAGCACCACGCGCATGTCCCACTTCTCGGGCGTGCGTCCGTAGCGCACGTTGTCGTAGGCGATGGCCATGATCGGCGCGTCGTTGAACAGCGCGAGCAGGACGATCATGACCGCGGTCACGGGGTAGAAGTTGAAGGCCAGGATGGAGGCGGTGATGAAGAAGAGCACGCGGATGGTCTCGGTGATGCGGTAGATGGCGTAGCTCTGCATGCGCTGGAAGATCTGCCGGCTCTCGGTGATGGCGTCCACGATGACCGAAAGCCCCGGCCGGGTGAGCACGATGTCCGCGGCCGAGCGGGCGGCGTCCGTGGCTCCGGCCACGGCGATGCCGGCGTCGGCTTTTTTCAGCGCCGGGGCGTCGTTCACGCCGTCGCCGGTCATGCCCACGATGTGCCCGTTCTTCTGCAGAAGCTCCACGATCTCGAACTTGTCCTCGGGGAAGACCCGGGCGAAGCCGTCGGCGGCCTCCACCATCCGGGTGGCCTCGCGGTCCGTGGCGCCCTTCAGCTTGTCGGCGGTAACGATGTTCGGCCCCAGGTGCACCTGGGCGGCGATCTCGCGGGCGATGGCCTCGTGGTCGCCGGTGACCATCTTGGCGGCCACGCCGATGGCCTTGGCCTTGTCGATGGTCGCGGCCGAGTCCTCGCGCGCCGGATCGATGAGCCCGAGAAGGCCCAAAAGTCGCCAGGCCTCGCCGTCCTTTCTCGCCACGCCCAGCGCCCGGTAGCCGCGCAGGGCCAGTTCGTCCACGGCCGCGCCGACCGTGGCCGCAAGGCCGGCCTCCCCGCCGCACAGCTTGACCATGGCCTGGGGCGCGCCCTTGGCCACGGAAAACGCACCAGCCGGCCCGCTGACCTCGGCGATGGTCTGCTTGGTCACCGGGTCGAAGGGGCTGAACCTGGTGGCGGACGTGCCGGCCAGGCGCGCCTTGGCCTTGTCGTCGGCGGCTGCCTTGGCCAGCACCGCGGTGTCGATGGCGTCCTGGTCCTCGGCGCGCGAGGCCATGGCCGCGGCGGCCAGGATCTCGCCCTGCTCAGCGCCGCCCAGCGCCCGGACCTCGGCCACGCTGAGCTTGTTCTCGGTGATGGTCCCGGTCTTGTCCGAGCAGAGCACGTCCATGCCGGCCAGCTCCTCGATGGCCGTGAGCTTGCTGACGATGGCCTCCTTGGCCGCCAGGTGCGAGGCGCCGACAGCCATGGTCACGGACATGACCGCCGGCAGGGCGGCCGGAATGGCGGCCACGGTGAGGATGAGCGCGAACTGGAGCGTCTCGACCAGGCCCTCGTGGCGATAGAGCGCGGCCAGGAAGATGACCGCCACCAGGGCCACGGCCAGGACGATGAGGTAATCGCCGATCTTGACCACGGCGCGCTGGAAATGGCTGCGGGTCACCGTCTGCTCCACCAGCCGGGCCGTGCGGCCGAAGAAGGTGTTCATGCCCGTGGCGATGACCAGGCCGTCGGCCTCGCCCTGGCGCACGACCGAACCGGAGAAGAGCAGATCCCCGGCATGCTTCTCGGCCGGGAGCGACTCGCCGGTCAGGGCCGACTCGTCGGCCGAGACGTAGTCGCCGTCGGTGATCTTCAGGTCCGCGGGCACGATGTCGCCCAGGCGCACCCGGACCACGTCGCCATAAACCAGCTCGCGGGCCGCGACAGCGCTCCAGGCGCCGCCCCGCAGCACGCGCGCCTTCAGGGCCAGGCGGCTTTTCAACAGCGCGATGGCGTTGTCGGCCTTGTGCTCCTGCCAGAAGCCAACCGCGGCGTTCAGAAGCAGAAGCACGAGGATGATGGCGAAGTCTTCCCAGTGGCCGATGAGCGCGGACAGGACGGCCGCGGCCTCGATCATGAACGGGATGGGGCCGAGGAAGTAGCCGATCAGCTTCATGAGCGGGCTGACCGTATGCTCGGCCAGCTCGTTCGGTCCGCTTGCGGCCAGGCGCCGGGCGGCCTCGTCCCTGGTCAGCCCCGTGGGTCCGGACCCGGCCGCGGCGTAGGCTTCGGTCGTGGCGGTCTTGACCCAGTCGTCCTGGGTCAGCGTCTTGGGCATGGTGCCTCCACGCGGACCGCCGGGCCGGGTTCGCGGGTCCGACGGGTTAGGTCAGCAGCCAGTAGCGGGTGGCGTCCTTGACGTAGTCCTCGATCTCCTTGGCATAGTGCTCCAGGAAGCGGTCCATCTTCGCGGCCTGGACGTTCTCCAGCTTGGCCATCAGGCGCCCGGCCTTCTCGTAGACCTCCTCGAACTCGGACTCGGACAGGCCGCACAGCTCGCGCGCCTCCTCCTTGGTCATCTCGCCCCTGCGGGCGCAGACCGCGGCCAGGACGCCGCTCACCTTGCGGATGCTGTCTTTGCGGACGCTCTGAGTGGATATGTCGGGCTCCTTGGTTTCTGGTTGCACGCGGCGCCGGACCCCCTTGCCCGGGCCTCCACCCCGCGGGCATACACCCGATCCGCGTCCGTTGCCAAGCCCGCAAGCGAAAAAGGCGGCTCAGCGCACGCCCGTGACCTTGCCGCGGGCGTCCTCGCGGTGTCTGTCGTGCTCGGTCACCAGCCGGTAGGCCAGGTAGTACTTGTAGATGTTGGCCACGTAGCGCACCGTCTCCTGGCCTATGACCCGCGCCGCGGCCAGCTCCACGTTGTAGAACCAGACGTTCGGGTCGAGCCCGTTCTTCTCGGCCAGCCGCCTGATCTTCCTCAGGTTGCCGGGGCCGGCGTTGTAGCCGGCGAAGGCCAGGAGCAGCCTGTTCTGCTCGTCGATGCCCGGCTCGTCCAGGTAGACCTCCACCAGATGGCGCAGGTACTTGGTCCCGGCGTGGATGTTTTTTTCGGCGTCCTTGTCCACGCCGCTGATCCCGATGGGCGGGCTCTCGGCCGTGGAGGGCAGGATCTGCATGATGCCGACCGCCCCCGAGGGGTTTCGCGCCGACTGGTCCAGGCCCGACTCCTGGTAGCCCTGGGCCACCAGCATCAGGTGGTCGAAGTCGTACTTCTCGCCGTAGTGGGCGAAGAGGCCCACGTATTCGGTGAAGCGCTGGCGGTCGGCCACGTCCACGGCGCCGGTCACGTACTTGGTGGAGCGCAGGAAGCGCTTGAAGAGCGCGGAGCCGAAGGACGTGTGCAGGCCGTGGGTCCGGATGAATTCGTCGAGCTCGGCCTTGAGCTGCGGGCTGCCCTTGCGCATGCCCCAGGCGATGGCCCCCTCGGTGTTGATGACCAGGTCCTCGCGCAGCGTGATCCGGTCGTAGATCTGGGACCAGAACTCGCCCAGGTAGTCGTCGACCATGGCGATCTTCACCAGCCCGGCGTTGACCATCTCCAGGATGTCCTCGTCCTCCAGGTCCTCGGGCGCGGCCCGCAGCCTGGCCGGAGCCTTGCCCGCGGCCTTGAGCCGGGCGTTCAGGGCCGTCAAATGCTCGTGGTAGCTGCTCGAGCGGCGCACGAAGACGTCCTGGCCGGAGAGGTCCTCTATGCTCGCGAGCTTCGGGGCGCCCGGTCCCGTCACCACCACCTCGTCGACCTCCTTCGAGAAGGGCACGCTGAAGTCCACGATCCTCTCGCGCCCGGGCGTGACCGTCAGGTCGCCGACGGCGATGTCGCCCAGGCCCGCCACCAGGTTGGTCAGCAACAGGTCGCGCCGGGTGGGGATGAAGACCACCGAGAGCGGCCGGCCGGGCAGCTTGTGGCGCGCGTTCAGCCAGATTTCGAGGGCGTCGCCGAACTCGGCGATCACCCCGCGCTGCTGGCCCTGGTCGATGAAAAAGAAGGTCCGGCTGTAGGGCACGAGGATGCGCAGGGTCCGGCGCTCGAGGAGCGTGGAGAGGTCGCCGAAGGCCGGTTCGGACTGGAAGACGAGATCCGCGCCGAAGTCCGGCACCTCCTCGGCCAACGGCTCGGGCGGCGGCGGGGTCTCGGGGGCTGGCGCCTGCACCGGCGCCGGCGCGGGCGGCGGCGCGGGCGGCGGCGGCGCCTCCTCTTTCAGGGCGCAGCCGGCGAGAAGAGTGAAAAGCAAGGCAAACAGGAGGCACGGGTCAAGGCGCGGGAAGCGCATGGGCTGTCTCCGAAAAAAGCTGTGGGCCGAGGCCCGGTTGCACTCCCCCCTGCTATCCCCCCGGGCCGCGGAGCGCAACCCCGGGCGACGCCGGCCATGAAACCGGGGCAGAGGCCATGAAAGGAAAGACCGGCGGCGCGTCCCGGGCCGCAGCCCGCCATCCCCGCCCGCCGACCGCGCCCCGCCGGGCGAAAAAATCATGACCGCCGGCCATGAAAGGTGGGCGCGCGACCCGGGCGCCCGGTCGAACGCCGCCCGCCCGCCTCTTCACCTCGCGGCAGCTCTCCCCTCTTCGCCACCCGCGGCGGAGCCGCCGCCGGCATGGCCACCGGTTGTCCCGTGTTGTTTGTAATACTTGATAACTTTGGGAATAAATAATATTTTTCATTCTCCGTGGATGATTCACCCATTGTGAAATACAAAAGACGCCCTCACCGCGATCCCCTGATGCCGACGCAAACGATTTCCCTCACCGACGGCGGCGAGTTCGCGGACTCGGCGCGCGAGGCCGAGTACCGGGCGCAGCGCCTGCCGGAATGGACGCGCCACGCCCGGCTGGCCTTCCTGGCCGCGAGCCTGCTGAACATCCTGTTCTACCTGAGCGATTTCCGGTTCCACGGCCTGGCGCACTTCCCCGCGGCCCTGACCGCGCGCACGGCCATCGTGCTCGCCTCCCTGGCCTGCTTCGCGGCCGCCCGCAGGGTCCGGGAGTTCAGGGGCCTTGCGCTGCTGTGCGCCGCCTGGAGCTTGGCCGTCATCCCCGCCAGCGCGGTCCTGGTCAGCCCCCGCACCGACATCGCCCTGTTCATCATCTTCGTGCTGCCCGTGATCTTCTATCTGGTCATGCCCATGTCCTTTGCCTGGACGCTGGCCGCCGGGCTCGGTTGCAGCCTGGCCACCCTGGCCGCCTACATGGCAGGCGGCCCGCTCTCGGCGACCGGCCTCGGATTGGTCTTCGCCATGCTGACCAACAACGTGGTCCTGGTGCTGGTGCTCACCCGGTCCAACCGGATGCAGCGCCTGGAATGGGCCGCGCGCCAAGCCGAGAACGCCGCCAACGCCGAGCTTTCCGAGCACCGCCAGATGCTCCAGGGCCTGCTTAAGGCCGTGCCCGCGCCCCTGGTCGTCATGACCGGGGACGGCGGCCGCCTCGTCCAGGCCAACGACGCCGCCCGGGCCTATTTCGGGCCGGCTCTCGCCGGCTCGCCGGTGCTCGTGGACTGCCTCCATCCAGCGGATTTCGCCAGGCTGACCGGCTGTTTGCAGACCGAGGACAAGGCGGTCGAGCTCGAGACCCGCCTCAGCCTGCCCGGCGGAGTCCGGCGGGACGTGCTGCTGGCGGCCACGACGACGATGATCGGCGGCAGGAAAATCCTCCTCCTGAACGTGGTCGACATCACCGGCCGCAAGGAGATGGAGGCCCGCCTGGAGTGGCTGGCCACCTCCGACCCGCTGACCGGTCTGGCCAACCGCACCCGCTTCTTCGCCCAGGCGGGCAGAGAGATCGCGCGCAAAAAGCGCACCGGGCGGCCGCTCGCGGTGGTCATGCTCGACATCGACCTCTTCAAGCAGGTCAACGACACCTGCGGCCACGAGGCGGGCGACCGGGCCTTGCGGGCGTTTGCCGACCTCTGCCGCGGCCGGCTGCGCGGCGCGGACGTGGTGGCCAGGATGGGCGGCGAGGAATTCGCCGTGCTGCTGCCGGAAACCGACCGGACCGGCGCGCTGGAGATGGCCGAGCGCCTGCGCGCGGCGGTGGAAGGCCTGCGCCTGGAGGGTCTGCCCCTGGCCCTGACCGTCAGCGCCGGCGTCTCGGAAGTGCTGCCCGGGGAAACGCTGGTGGACGGCGCCATGTCCCGCGCCGACTTGGCCCTCTACGCCGCCAAGCGCGCCGGCCGCAACCGGGCCGTGCTCTACGGCGAAGACCCGGACGCGCCGGTGCAAGGGCAGTAGGACAGAGGCCGCGAAAGGGCAACGGCGGCGGGCCATCGGGCCGGCCGCCGGTCCGGATCAGGTGGCTGTTAAGAAATCATGACCGCCGGCCATGAAAGGAAAAAGGAGGGCGAGCCTCGAACCGGCGGCGGCAACCGGCTGCGCGCCGATCCCACGCCGCTCGCATCTTCAGCTCATGGCCGCTTGCGCTCTTCGCCGGTCAGACCAACCGACCCGCAGGCGGTCGCAAGATCGAAACAGCCGCCATGAAAGGAAAGACCGGCGGCGCGTCCCGGACAGTCGCCCTGCCATCCCCGCCCGCCGACCGCGCCCCGCCGGGCGAAAAAATCATGACCGCCGGCCATGAAAGGAGGGCGCGCGATCCGGGCCGGAGAAGAGGACATCCCGGCATGCTTTTCGGCCGGGAGCGACTCGCCGGTCAGGGCCGACTCGTCGGCCGAGACGTAGTCGCCGCCGTGATCTTCAGCTCCGCGGGCACGATGTCGCCCAGGCGCGCCCGGACCACGTCGCCATAAACCGGCTCCCGGGCCGCGACAGCGCTCCAGGCCACGTCGCGCAGCACGCGCGCCTGCAGCGCCAGGCGGCTTTTCACAAGCGCGATGGCGTTGCCGGCCTTGTGCTCCTGCCAGAAGCCGCCCGCGGCGTTCAGGAGCAGGAGCACGAGGATGATGGCCAAATCTTCCCGATGGCCGATGAGCGCGGACAGGACGGCCGCGGCCTCGATCATGAACGGGATGGGGCCGAGAAAGTAGCCGATGAGCTTCCTGAGCGGGCTGACCGTATGCTCGGCCGGCTCGTCCGGTACGCTTGCGGCCAGGCGTTTGCCGGCCTCGTCCTTGGCGAGCCCCGCGGGTCCGGACCCGGCGGCGGCGCAGGCGTCGGCCGTGGCGGTCTTGACCCGGTCGTCCTGGGTCAGCGTCTTGGGCATGGCGCCTCCCACGCGGACCGCCGGGCCGGGTTCGCGGGCCCGACGGGTTAGGTCAGCAGCCAGAAGTGGGTGGCGTCCTTGACGTAGTCCTCGATCTCCTTGGCGTAGTGCTCGAGAAACCTGTCCATCTTCGCGGCCTGGACGTTCTCCAGCTTGGCCATCAGGCGCCCGGCCTTCTCGTAGACCTCCTCGAACTCGGACTCGGACAGGCCGCACAGCTCGCGCGCCTCCTCCTTGGTCATCTCGCCCTTGCGGGCGCAGACCGCGGCCAGGACGCCGCTCACCTTGCGGATGCTGTCTTTGCGGACGTTCTGAGCGGACATGTCGGGCTCCTTGGTTTCTGGTTGCACGCGGCGCCGGACCCCTTTGCCCGGGCCTCCACTCCGCGGGCATACACCCGATCCGCGTCCGTTGCCAAGCCCGCAAGCGAAAAAGGCGGCTCAGCGCACGCCCATGATCTTCCCGCGCGACTCCTCCCGGCGCTTGTCGTGCTCGGTAAGGAGCTTGTAGGCCAGGTAGTACTTGTAGATGTTGGCCACGTAGCGCACCGTCTCCTGACCTATGATGCGCGCCGCGGCCAGCTCCACGTTGTAGAACCAGACGTTCGGGTCGAGCCCGTTCTTCGCCGCCAGGGAGCGGAACTTCTTCAGGTTGCCCGGGCCGGCGTTGTAGGCTGCGAAGGCCAGGAGCAGCCTGTTCTGCGGGCTGATGCCCGGGTCGTTCAGGTAGACCTCGACCAGGTGGCGCAGGTACTTGGTCCCGGCGTGGATGTTCTTTTCGGCGTCCACGTCCACGCCGCTGATCTGGATCGGCGGGTTCTCGGCCGTGGTGGGCAGGATCTGCATGATGCCCACCGCCCCCGAGGGGTTGCGCGCCGATTGGTCCAGGCGCGACTCCTGGTAGCCCTGGGCGATGAGCATCAGGTGGTCGAAATCGTACTTCTCGCCGTAGCGCGCGAAGACGTCGAGGTACTCGCTGAAGCGCCGCCGCTCGGCCTCGTCGGTGGCGTTCATCACGAATTTCGTGGACTTGAGGTAGCGCCTGAAGACCGTGGAGCCGAAGGAGGAGTGCAGGCTGTGGGACCGGGCGAAATCGTCGAGCTCGGCCACGAGCTGCGGGCAGTCCTTGCGCACAGCCCAGGCGATGGCCCCGCCGGCGTTGATGACCAGGTCCTTGCGCACCGTGAGCTTGTCGTAGACCTGGGACCAGAACGCGCCCAGGTAGTCGTCGGTCACGGCGATGGCCACCAGGCCGGCGTTGACCATCTCCAGGATGTCCTCGTCCTCCAGGTCCTCCGGCGCGGGGTCGAGGACGGCCGGAGCCCTGCCCGCCGCCTCGAGCCGGGCGTTCAGGGCCGTCAGGTGCTCATAATAGCTGCTCGAGCGGCGCACGAAGACCGCCTGGCCGGAGAGGTCGTCGAGGTTTGAAAGCCGCGGGGCGCCCGGTCCGGTGACCACCACCTCCTTGACCGAGGTCGAGGCCGCGGCGGTGAAGTCCACGATCTTCCTGCGCTCGGGCGTGACGGTCAGGCCGCCGGCGGCGACGTCGCCCAGGCCCTTGGCCAGGTTGGGCAGCAACTGGTCGCGCCGGGTGGGGATGAAGACCACCGAGAGCGGCCGTCCGGAGAGCTTATGGCGCCTGTTCAGCCAGGTTTCCAGGGCGTCGCCGTACTCGGCGACCACGCCGCGCTGGCGTCCCTGGTCGATGAAGAAGAAGGTCCGGCTGTAGGGCACGAGGATGCGCAGGACCCGGCGGTCGAGGAGCTCCGGCAGATCGCCGAAAGCCGCCTGGGGCTTGAACAGGAGGTCCTCGCCGAAGGTCTCCGGCTCCTCGGCGGGCGGCGGCGGCGCCTCGGCCACGGGCGGGAGCGGGGGCGGCGCCTCCTTCACGGCGCAGCCGGCCAGCAGGGCGAGGATCGAGACAAGGGCCAGAAACAGGGCGAGCGAAAAGGAGCGCATGACCTTCTCCGGGAAGCCTGGGCCGCGCGGCCCGTTCAATCCGCCCCTCCGTGCTACCGCCACACCCTGCGCAATGCAACCCCGAACTCCGCTCCGGGCGACGCGTAACGCAGAAAACACAAATGCCGTGAAGAAATATCGCGCGGCAATGCGGCCAGGCCGGAAATCAGCCGACCGCCGGACGCCTGAACCCGCGGCCATGGAATGGGAACCGTTGCCGGATGAAAATCGGCACTGCGCCACGAAGGGAGAGTGTGGCCGTCCGGCCGGGCCGGCGGATCGTGACTGCTTGTCGATAGGAGGAAAAACAGCCGCCACGAAGGGGAAATCGGACCGGGCATACGGGGCGCCCCACCGGAAGCGGCCCACACGTCTTCCCCCTCGCCGGCCGCCTTCTTCTCCGCCTACCCCTCGTCCATATCCATGCGCAGCACGGGCTTCACGGCCGCGCCGCGTTTGGAGTCGGCCACGGCCCGGTTGATGTCCTTGAAGGGGTAGTGGCGCAGCAGGCGGTGGTAGGGGAAGTTGCCGGTCAGGTTCAGCTCGATGAGCCAGGGGATGAAGCGCTGGGGCACGGCGTCGCCCTGGATGACCCCGAAGATGCGCCGGCCGCCCGGCAGCTCGCCGGGGCCGGAGTCGCCGGTCAGGAGCGCCATGCCGCCGCCGGGCGCAAGCAGCTCCCGGCCCAGGCGGTTCAGCTCCGGGTCGCCGGTGATCTCCAGCACGTGGTCCACGCCCTTCCCGGCGATGTCCCGGATGCGCCGGCCGAGGCCTTCGCCGCGGTTGCCCACGGCGTGGGTCGCGCCCAGCTCCAGGGCCAGGTCCAGGCGCCGGGGGTGCAGGTCCACGGCGATGATCGGCTCCGCGCCCAGGTAGCTCGCGGCCATGACCGCGGCCAGGCCGACCGTGCCCGTGCCGAGCACAAGCACGCTCTGCCCGGCCTTGACCGCGAGCGAGTTGACCACCGTGCCCGCGCCGGTCTGCAGGCCGCAGCCGAGCGGCGCGAGCAGCTCCAGCGGCAGGATCGGATCGACCTTGACCAGGTTGCGCGGCGTGGTCAGGCTGTGGCTGGCGAACGAGGACTGGCCGAAGAAGTGGCCGCGCACGTCCGGCCCGTAGGCGTTCGTGCCGTCCAGGCGGGAAAACCCGAAGTTCAGCTCCCAGAAGTTCTCGCAGTGCGCCGGGCGCTCGGCCAGGCACTCGGCGCAGGCCCCGCAGGAGGCGAAGGACAGGACCACGTGGTCGCCCGGGGCCAGGCCGGAGACGTCCGCGCCGACCTCCTCGACCACCCCGGCGCCCTCGTGGCCCAGGATGACCGGGCCGGAGGCGCCGGAGTCCAGGAAACCGATGTCCGTGTGGCAGACGCCGCTGGCGGCTATGCGCACCAGAACCTCGCCGGGCCGCGGGCCTTCCAGGGTCAGCGGCTCGAGGACCGGCTCCCGGCCGGGCGCGCGCAGCACCGCGGCCGTGATGGACTGCGTGGGCATACTCTTGCGACGGGGCATGGCCGGCCTCCTTTTGCCCCGAGTCTACCCCGTGTGCGAAGCTCTGCGCAAGACCCGTCGCGCGCTTTAGCTCGCCTTGAGCGAATCGACCAGGCCCTGCAGCTCCTGGCTCATGCGCGCGAGCTCGGCCACGGCCCCGGCCGACTGGCTCATGCCGTCGGCCATCTCGGTGGCGATGCGGTTGATCTCCTCGGTGCCGCTGTTGATCTGCTCGCTGGTCGCGGACTGCTCCTCGGAGGCCGCGGCGATGGCGCGCACCTGGTCGGCCGAGGCGTTGATCAGCCCGGCGATGGCCGCGAGCGACTCCTGGGTCTCCCTCGCGTGGCCGGTGCTCTGGCCGATGACCGCATAGGTCTCCTCCATGCCCTTGACCGCGGTGCCGGCGGTCTCCTGGATGCCGCGGATGGCGCCGCCGACCTCCTTGGTGGCGTTCATGGTCTTCTCGGCCAGCTTTCTCACCTCGTCGGCGACCACGGCGAAGCCCCGGCCGGCGTCCCCGGCGCGGGCGGCCTCGATGGCCGCGTTCAGGGCCAGCAGGTTGGTCTGGTCGGCGATGTCCGAGATCACGGTCATGATCTGGCCGATGTTGCGGGCCTCCTGGCCCAGGCTCTCGAGCTTCGCCTTCAGGTCCACGGCCTTGGCCTGGACGTTGCCGATGGCCGCGAGCATGCGCCTGACCACCTCCGAGCCGCCCTGGGCCGTGGCCCGGGTCTCTTCCGCGTTCTGCGAGGCCGTGGCCACGCTGCGGGCGACCTCGAGCACCGAGGCGGTCATCTGCTCCATGGCCGTGGCCGTCTCGGCGGTGCGCGCCCGCTGGGTGTCCGAGCCCTGGCTGGCCTCCTGGATCTGGGCCGCCAGCTCCTCGGCCGAGGAGCTGATGCAGGCCACGATCCGCTCCAGCCGGCCGGCGGCCTGGAGTATGCCCTCGCGCCGGGCGGACTCGGCCTGGCGGCGGGCGGCCTCGGCCTCGGCCACCGCGGCCTCGGCCTTGGCGGCGTTGGCCTCGGCCTCGCGGGTCTTGTCCTCGGAGGCCCGGATCATCTCCTTCAGCCGGGCGACCATGGTCTTCAAGGCCGCGGCCAGGGTGCCGAGCTCGTCCTTGCGGTTCACGTGCAGCTCGCGGTTCAGGTTGCCGCCGGCCACGGTCGTGGCAAAGCCCGTGGCGGCCTTGATCGGCCGGGTCAGCGAGCCGGCGAAGAGCGTGCCGAAGACGAGCATGACGACCACGATCACCGCCGTGGCCGCGGACACGGCCCAGTTGACCCGCTGCTGCGCGGCCTCGATGTGGGTCCGCGGCTGGCCGATGAAGTACATGCCGCCGATGGAGCCGTCGGCCATGACGATGGGCCAGTAGGCGGTCTCGTAGGGCTTGCCCAGGATGACGTTGGTGGCGTTGAAGACCTGGCCCTTCTTGAGCACGGTCTCGATGACCGCGGGGTTGTCCATCTTCGTGCCGCTGGCCCGCTGGCCGTCCTTCATGATGGTCGTGGTCGCGCGGGTGTCGCCGTCGAAGAGGGTCACGTCCAGGCCGGTGTAGGCCTTGACGCCGTCGACGAAGGCCGTCTCGCTCAAGGACTCGCCGACCACCACCGCGCCGATGATCCGGCCGTCCTTCATGATCGGCGCAGCGCCGCGTAGCGAGAACTTGACCACGGTCCCGGGCTCGATGCCGACACTCATCTCTCCGGCCAGGGCCTTCTTCACGCACAGCTGGCCCAGCGCCGAGTCGCCGAACTTGTCCGAATGGCCCCTGGCCACGACGTGGCCGTCGGCGGCGGTGATGGTGATCAGCCCGGCCTTCACCTTGCCCATGAAGCGCTTGAGGAAGGCGGCCAGCCCCTGGTGGTCGTCGGCCGCGACCAGTCCGGCGACTTCGGCGTTGGCGCCGAGAAGATAGGACGTGCGCTCGATGTCCTGGACCTTCATGGCCATGTCGTGCTCAACGACCTTGCGGAAATTGAGTATGGCCTCCAGCGCGCTCTGATCGAAGCCCTTGGCCACGAAATGGCGCGAGGACAGAAAGACGGCCAGGCTGCAAACGACCACGACGAGTACGACCATGCCTACGATCTTCTTGAAAATCGTCACCTTCATGGAGGGCTCCTGCGGACCGCCGCTGTCTCGGGAAATTTTTCACGACATTTATAAATGGCGTGACGCAGATTCCGGAGTCTGTCAACCACGGGCTGCGGGCGGCTGCGAAAGCATCAGTGTGCGCGGTCGTTCGGCGGGGGCGCGGATCATGGCGCCGCGCCCGAGAGGCTGGCGGCGGACGGATTCCGGCGGGCGCAGGCCAAGAGCCGGCGGGAATGGCAGGTCGGGGAGGCTGGTCAGGAGGGCGGCGTCAGCGGCCGAGGAGGGCGCCGGGCCGGATCATTCCGGCACGGGCTTGGCTTCCTCGGCGGCTTCGGCCTGATCCGCGGCGTCGGGGGAGACGGCCGCAGGGTCGAGCTGCTCCAGGGATTCGAGCGCGACCTCGGCGGCGTCGGCCTCCTCGGCCGGGCCTTCCCCGGCCTTGCGGGCCAGACGGCGCTGGCGCTTCTCCTCCTGCTTCTGCTTCTTGGCCGCATCGCGCTGGCGCTTCTGGAACGAATAGTTGGGCTTGGCCACGACATGCCTCCTTGGGCTCGCGGATGAAATGCATCGGTCGCGTGGCGGTCCGGCGAGTCCGGCCGGCTCGGCCGGCACGGCGCACGGCATCTGCCCCGCGAACAGACGCGGCCGAGACCGGTGCCGGCATGAACGCCGGCCACCAGCCTCGGCCGCGGGAAAATGCGGAAAAAACCGGTGGGCGCGTGGTTAGTAGCGTCCGCCGCCGCCGCCACCGTAGCCGCCACGGCCGCCGCGGTCGCCGCGATCGCCACGGCCGCCGCCGCCACCGCCGCCGCCGCCGCCGTAACCGCCACGGCCGCCGCCACCGGTGCCACGGCTCTCGGGCGGCCGGGCCTCGTTGACCTTCAGGTTGCGGCCGTCAACGCTTTTGTCGTTCAGGCCGGCGATGGCCGCCTGCGCCTCCTCATCGGTGCCCATCTCGACGAAGCCGAAGCCCTTGGAGCGTCCGGTCTCACGATCCATGATCACCTGCGCCGAAGCCACTGTTCCGTAAGCGGAAAACATGCGCTCCAGCTCTTCCTTGCCCGTGTTATAACTCAAATTGCCAACGTAAAGCTTCTTTCCCATGACCTCGCTCCAAAGGGTAACTGGGGTGGACGAAAACAGACACACCTCTTTTCTTCCTAGCAGGACCCGCGCCCGGAGTCGATGGTTTTCACGTCCTTTTGACGTAAAAAACGTAACCGGACCGGCGCGGCGGCGACAAAAACAGCTTACTCGCTCCTGAACAGCCCGCTCGCATCGACCCCGGCCCGGCCGGAAAAGCCCGGCGCCTGCAGCCGGACGGTCTTTTTCGCCGGCGCGGCCAGAACATGGCAGACCGTGCCGTCGTGCTTCGCGCCGCCCTCGGCCAGGCCCAGGTCCATGACCTCTTTCAGGCGCGCAACATCCATCTTCTCCACATAGCGCGGATCGCGGCACAAGGCGAGCAGATTCTCGCCCCGGGGGTCTTGCGCCACGGACGGCGGCGGGGGCTAGAGCAGCGCCCGGTACAGCTCCTCGATGTCCGCGACCGTCGGGGCGCGCGGGTTGAAGGCCGTGCTCGGGCTGGCCAGCGCGTCGGCGGCCAGCTCCGCGACGTCCGCCGCGCCCACCCCGAACTCGCCCAGGCGCCGCGGCAGGGGCAGCCTTGCGGACAATCCGGCCAGGGCCTCGACCGCGCCCCGGGCCGCCGCCTCCCCGCCCATCCCGGCCGCGGGCAGGCCCATGGCCGAGGCCAGCCCGGCCAGGCGCGGGGCCGCCGCCTGCAGGTTCCAGGCCTGCACCGGCGCGAGCAGCATGGCGTTGGCCGTGCCGTGGGGCACGCCGAAGCGCGCTCCCAGCGGCCGGGCCATGGAGTGCACCAGCCCCACCGAGGCGTTGGAGAAGGCGTGGCCGGCCCACATCTGGCCGAGCATCATGGCCTCGCGGGCCGCGATGTCCTGAGGCGCGGCGCAGACCCGGGGCAGGTTGGCCACGATCAGGCCCACGGCCGAGAGCGCATAACCGTCGGTCAGCGCCGAGGCCCGCGAGGACAGATAGGCCTCCACCGCGTGGGTCAGGGCGTCCATGCCCGTGGCCGCGCTGACCTCCGGCGGCAGGGAAAGCGTCGTCTCGGGGTCGAGCACGGCCGCGGCCGGGACCAGCGACGGCCCGCCGATGAGCATCTTCAGCCGGCGCGCCGCGTCGGTCACCACCATGTAGCGCGTGACCTCGGAGCCGGTGCCGGCCGTGGTCGGGACGGCCAGCACCCCGGGTACGGCCAGCTCCACCGGCCGCCCGAGGAAATCCGACAGCTCGCCGCCGTAGATCGCCTTTACCGCCACGGCCTTGGCCGCGTCCAGCGGGCTGCCGCCGCCCAGCCCGACGACCAGGTCGCAGCCCGATTCCTTATAGATGGCTGCGCCGGCGTCGACGGTCGCCAGGCCCGGGTCCGGCTCCACCCGGTCGAAGAGCACGCGGCCCACGCCCGCCGCGTCCAGCGAGGCGAGGAGCGCGTTCAGGACGGCGGGCCGGCGGGTCGCCCCCCGGCCGGTGACGACAAGGGCCTTCCCGCCCAGGCGCGCGGCCTCGGCGCCGGCCCTCGCCAGCGCCCCCCGGCCGAAGACGATCCGGCGGGGGGAAAGAAATTCGATCATGATGCCTCCTCCCGGGCCTCGCACGGGGCCGCGGGCAAGGCATGCTGGCCCGTGGCGCGGCGGCTGTCAACGGTTTCATGATTCCGCAGGGCTTGCGGGAGGGGAAGGAGGGAGAAAGGTGATGCCTCCGGCGGCCGGGGGGCCGTGGGCCCCCCGGACCCCCCGATCCCGGCCGGGACTTTCGAGCCGGCGGCCGAGGCCCCGCCGTCTCGAAAGTCCCGGCCGGACTGGCCTGTTTGGGGATGGGCGGGAAGCCGAAGGGGGCGGGGAAGACAGCCAGGAGCGGAGGAAGGGGGGCCGGACCAACAGCCGCCCGCAGGATCGCACACCCGGCCCGGGGCGCCGCCCTCCCCTTTCGCTGCGGCCGCCATGAATATGTGGACGGCGGGGGATCGGCAAGAAAGAAGGCCACGAGGTGAAGAGGCGCCCGATAAACAGCCGCTCGCAGGATCGGACACCCGGCCATGGGCGCCGCCCTTCCCTTTCGCGGCGGCTGTTCGGGCTTTGCGGCCGGGCGGGAGCGACGGATGGGCCGACGACCGAACGCTGGGCCGAGCCCGCATTTCTTCCTTTCGTGGCAGGCTGTTGTGATTTTTCCTGCCGGCGGCGTGTGAGGATCGGCAAAGAGCGAAAGGCGACCATGAGGTCAAGGGGCGGGGTCGACTGGTGCTCGTAAGACCTGGCGGCCGGCCCGGGGCGCCGCCCTCTCCTTTCGCTGCGGCTGTTCGGACTTTCCGGCCGGGCGGGAGGGGCGGGCCGAAGACCGAACGCCTCAACCGAGCCCTCATTCTTCCCTTCATGGCAGGCCGTTCTCTTCCCGACCCGGCAGAGGCCGGGCCAGGGTGTTGCCAAAAGCGCGCTCCCGGCCGTATGACATCGGGGCGGGGCGGGCGTCCGGACCTGTCCCGCGGGAGTTGGCATGGACATCGACCCGCTGTGTTGCGACGCCGAGATCGAGGAGCTGCGCGCCCTGGTCGCCCGGCTCGGCGCGGAGAACGCCGCGCTCAAGGCCGAGAACCAGGCCCTGGCCGCCGAGCTCCTGGCCAGCCGCGCCTCGCTCGTCCGGGTCGTGCGCAGCGCCGCCTCGGCCAAGATCCTGGCCGCGCGCGCCGACACCGTGAACGCGCCCTCGGACAAACGCCTGCGCGCCCGCCTGGCCGGAGCGGCCGGCAAGCTGAAAGATGCGCTGGACGGGGACTCCTGATATGCCCGCGCGTTCCCATTGCATCCGGCCATATCAGTCATCCGCTGCGTTTTTTTTTCGCCCCCGACGCGTCGGATGGGCTCACAAAGCTTTATTTCCAACGAAAAGTTTGTCATCATGGCGTAACAACGCTGTCCAATCCGAGGCGAACCGCGCGGCCATGACCCAGACAATGCCCACCCTGACCTTCAAGGTCGGCCCCAAGATCTCCGACAAGGAATTCGAGGAGCTGTCGACCTTCATCTACGAGCGCACGGGCATCGCCATCCCGGCCACGCGCAAATATCTGGTCGAGAACCGGCTCGGCTCCCGGATCTCTGCCCTCAAGCTCTCCAGCTTCGGCGACTACGCCAAGTTCCTGCGCGTGGCCCCGGGCAAGGAGCGCGAGTTCGAGCAGCTCTGCGAGCTGGTCACCACCAACGAGACGAGCTTCTTCCGCGACCCCCGGCAGCTCGACGTCTTCCGCGACGAGGCCCTGAACGAGGTCGTCGAGCGCCAGAAAAAGGCCGGCAAGCAGGAGCTCTCCATCTGGTCCGCCGGCTGCTCCACGGGCGAGGAGCCCTACACGCTCGGCATCATGCTCCACGAGATGCTGCGCATGGCCATCATCGGCTGGAGGATCCGCATCACCGCCGCCGACCTCTCCCCGGCCGTGCTGGAAAAAGCCAAGGCCGGCCTCTACGGCGACTACGCCCTGCGCAACACCAGCCCGGACATGCTCGCCCGCTACTTCACCAAGGAATCCGGCGGCTACCGCATCCACCCCAAGGTCGCCAAGCTGGTCACCTTCACCCGGCTGAACCTGAACGACCGCGCGGCGCTGAAAGCCGTGCCGCGCTCCCAGATCGTCTTCTGCCGCAACGTCATCATCTACTTCGACGACGACATGAAGAAGCGCGTCATCTCTTCCTTCTACGACAACCTTGTCGACGGCGGCTACCTGGTCCTCGGGCATTCCGAGAGCATCCACAAGATTTCCCGGGCCTTCTCCCCGATCATCAAGCCCGGTGGCATCGTCTACCGCAAGCTCTAGACGCGACAAGGGATGGGGGAAACGGCGTGAAGCGAGTCTGTCTGGAATACCTGACGCCCGGCATGGTCCTGGCCAAGGACGTGACCGGCATCGACGGCAACGTATACCTCGCTGCCGGCGCGGCCCTCGACGCCGCGGCCATCGACGGCCTGAAGACCCTCGGCCTGCCCGAGGCGGCCATCGCCTACCCGCCCGGCCAGCCCGACAAGGACACCGAGCACGCCTGGCTCGCGGCCTACGTGCGCAACTTCTTCGTCTTCGTCGATCCCGACTCGGCCCACCTCGAAGCCCTCTACCGGACCTGCGTCGATCGCGCCGAGCAGGCCCTGGCCGCCGGCTGGCGCCTGCCCTGCGAATACGAGCTGCGCGCCCGCCACCTGGCCCAGGCCGCCGACGCCGCCAAACGCCTCGACCTCTTCAACCGCGACTACGGCAACCCCGAGGACATCGTCCGCCACGAGACCGAGCTGGCCAGCTTCCCCGACATCACCTTCCGCCTCCAGGAAGTCCTCGACAACCCGACCAGCTCCGCCGACGACATCGCCCGCGTCGTGGCCACCGACGTCGGCCTGACCGCCAAGCTCTTGAAGCTCGTCAACAGCTCCTTCTACACCTTCTCCACCCGCGTGGACTCCATCCAGCGCGCCGTCTCGCTGGTCGGCGTCCAGGAGCTCTCCACCCTGGCCCTGGGCATCTCGGCCATCAATTTCTTCAAGAACATCCCGCCCGAACTCCTCGACATGAAGAGCTTCTGGCTGCACTCCTTGCGCTGCGGCATCATCGCCAAGCTCATCGCCGCCCGCCTGGCCAACACCCAGACCGAACGCTTCTTCACCGCCGGCCTGCTGCACGACGTCGGCCGGCTCATCATCCTGAAAAACCTGCCCCACGCCGCCACCGAAAGCCTGCTCTACGCCCGCGAGAACCTCGTGCCCCACGTCGAGGCCGAACGCGCCGTGCTCGGCTTCGACCACGGCCAGGTCTCCGGCATCCTGCTCGACCGCTGGCGCTTCCCCGCAAGCCTCACCGGCATCATCGCCGGCCACCACGACCCCCTGGCAACCGCCGAGCCGCGCGAGGCCGCCATCCTCCAGCTGGCCGATGTCCTGGCCGTGGCCGCGGAAATCACCGCCGGCGGCATGTACGTCCTGCCCAACCCGGCGCCCGAGTCCTTCGACCTGCTCGGGCTCGCCCCCGCCGACCTGCCCGCCCTGCTCGACGCCCACGACGAGCAGATCGAAACCGTCGCCGCCATCTTCCTGGCGCAATAGCCCCGAGAGGGCGTATGCCCATCCGCTACGACGTCGAATTCATCAACCCCTTCCTCGAGGCCGTCATCGGCGTCCTCGGAACCATGGCCCAGGTCCAGGCCCGGCCCGGCAAGCCCTACCTCAACAAGCGCCGCACCGCCCCCCTCGACGTCACCGGCATCATCGGCATCGACGGCCACTGCCAGGGCACCATCGCCCTGTCCCTGTCCAAAAACGCCATCCTCAAGATCGTCAACAACATGCTGGCCGAAAGCCTGACCGAGATCGACGAGGACATCCGCGACGCCGTCGGCGAGCTGACCAACATGATCGCCGGCCAAGCCCGCGCCAGCCTGGCCAACCTCGGCCTCAAATTCTCCGCCTCCACCCCGCTGGTCAGCGTCGGCCAAGGCCAGAAAACCACCCACGCCCCCGGCGCCCCCATCCTGGCCATCCCCTTCGAGACCGACGACGGCCCGCTGGTCGTGGAAGTGGCCTTGGATCAGGACGAGAAGGCCGCATAGGGCGGCGGGGCGCTGGAAAAAAGGCCAAAGGCAGTGCCTCCGGCGGCCAAGGGGCCGTGGGCCCCTTGGAATCCCGATCTCGGCCGGGACTTTCAAGCCGGCGGTCAAGGCCCCGCCGTCTCGAAATTCCCGGCCGGCTGGCCCGTTTGGGGAGGGTCTGGTGCCTGAAAAGGGTCGGCTGAAGAAAATCAACGAAGAAGCCATGAGGCGGAGAAAGGGGCCGGGTGTAGGCTTTGCGCACGGTCCTCGGACTCTGGCCTTCGAACCGGTCCAGGCGTTGTGAAATCGGACGTTCAGAGTCCAGACCCGCGCGCGATCCCCGAGCCCACCCCGGCAAGCCCTCCGCCTCTTCACCCTCACCGGCATCTTCCTGATTTCCTCTTGCCTGGTCCCAGGCCTCCCGCAAGGGATCTGACCGCCCGCGTCACCCAAGCTGAAAGTCGAAGCCCCCGGTGTTCTTTGCATCGGGGGCTTCGACTTTCAGACTGCGGTGTCCAGGGGGGCACCCCCCTTGCGGGGTGCAGGGGCGGCGCCCCAGCCCGCCGGAGGCCTACCGCCCGCCGGCCTCGGCCTCGGCTTCGAAGCTGCGGCCCAGGGCGGAGAGGGATTGCAGGACGGGCATGGCGCTGCGGCCGAGGTCGGTGAGCGAGTATTCGACCCGGGGCGGGACTTCGGCGTAGACTTCGCGCCGGACCAGGCCGTCGCTTTCCAGCTCGCGCAGCTGCTGGGTGAGCATCTTCTGGGTCACGTTGGGCATGCTGCGCTTGAGCTCGCTGAACCGCCGCGTGCCGTCCCGGCCGAGGTGGTAGAGGATGATCGGCTTCCACTTGCCGCCGATGACCTGCAGGGCCAGCTCCACAGCGCAGTAGTATTCCCGCCCCAGACAGCGCTTCAATCCGCACGTCTCCGTCATGACCGCCTCCGACCCGCCGATGGTATCCTGCGGGTACCTACCGGACAAAAATGTGTCTACTTGCTTTTTTGGCCATACTAGGGAAAAAGTGTGCAAGTGTAAAGACAGCACCTGAGTGACAATCTCTTGGAGGATACGAACATGAGCCTGATCTGCGTGGACAAGGAGAACTGCAACCGGGACGGCCTGTGCGCGCAGGCCTGCCCGCCCGGCATCATCCGCATGGGCGAGGACGGTTTCCCGGAGGTGGAGAAGGGCGCCGAGGACTTCTGCATCAGCTGCGGCCACTGCGTGTCGGTGTGCATGCGCGGGGCCATGTCCCACGAGCGCCTGCCCATGGAGAACTTCCTGCCGGCCAGGCGGGTGAAGCCCGAGGCCGCCGGCGAGGTGGCCGAGCTCATGCGCGGCCGGCGCTCGGTGCGCGAGTTCAAGGACACGCCCGTGGACCGGCACGTCCTGCAGGAGCTTCTGGACACGGCCCGCTTCGCGCCCACGGCCACCAACTCCCAGAAGGTCGGCTGGATCATGGTCGAGGACCCGGCCGCGACCCGCCGCCTGGCCGGGCTGGGCGCCGACTGGCTGCGCGGATCGAACATCTTCCCCCGCTACGTCGCCCTCCTGGACCGCGGCGGGGACATGATCCTGCGCGGCGCGCCGCACCTCGTCCTGGCCCACGCCCCGGCCGACTACGCCTGGGGCGCCATCGACTGCACCATCGCCGCCACCTACCTGGAGCTGGCCGCCGCCGCCCACGGCCTCGGCGCCTGCTGGGCCGGGCTCATGATCCGCGCCGTGGCCCAGCATCCGCCGGCGGCCCAGGCCCTGGGCCTGCCCGAGGGCCGCACGGTCCACGCCGCGCTCATGCTCGGCCTGCCCAAATACCGCTACTACCTCGTCCCCCCGCGCAACAAGGCCGACGTCAGCTGGCTGTAGGCCTCCGGCGGGCCGCCGGGCGCTGCCCCGCCAGGGGGGTGACTCCCCTGGACCCCGCAGTCCGAAAGCCGGAGCCCTTTCGCGCGAAGAACGCGAAAGGGCTCCGGCTTTCGGCTTGGGTGACGAGAGGGCGGCCTCGAATCAAACATGTGCTAAAATCAGGAAGATGCCGGTGAGGGTAAAGACGGGCGCGGCTGCTGGCTTTCGGGGCGGGCGTGGGGACCACGCACGGGTCCGAGGACCGCGCGCAAGCCCCGCCCCCACCTCACGGCTTCTTCATGATGTTCTTCAGCCACGCCCTCGGAATCCCGACCTTCTTCAAACGGGCCAGCGGCCGGGACTTTCGAGCCGGCGGGGCCTTGGCCGCCGGCTCGAAAGTCCCGGCCGAAATCGGGGGGTCCGGGGGGCCCACGGCCCCCCGGCCGCCGGAGGCCTGCCTTACCCTCCCCCGCTCCTCCTCCGCTCCTCTTCCGCTCCCGCTTTTCCCGCCTGAGGCCATCCTCCACCCCCTGCCCGGCACGGTGCATGGCGTTGTCTTACCGTCACGCGCCAGGGTATAGCGGCGAGTGCGATGCGACTGTGCGAGCCGTTGCACAATCAGTCACGCAATTCCGCCAGGGTCGCGGAGTGCGGAAGGGGGTGTCGCGTGCGAAGGAAATTATGGCAACGGGGGTTGATCTTTATGCTGCAATGGGTATAAGAGCGGAAATAGGAATTGTTGCAGACCAGGGTTTTGTTTGAAACAACCCGGAGGCGACATGAAGGAAATCGCGGTCATGCTCATGGTCGGAGTGGCGATGAACGCGCCACCAGCCGACATTCCGGCCGTGGCCCCGGCGCCGGAGGCCTGTTTCTGCGAGCTGAACGCCAATGTCGACGCGGGCGTGAGCCTGTCCGAGTTCTGCCGCAGGTACGGGATCGAGGCCGAGGGCCGTTTCGTACGCGCGGACCAGGACGACAACGGAATTTTGAGCGAGGCCGAGTTTGCCGCCTTGAATGCCAAGCCGGACTACTGATTTCCGCCGCGGGTGGGGTGGGAGCGGCGGCCGGCCGCGGTTGCGTAAGTCCGGCCGCCGCAATTCAGGCTATGATTTTCCGCCTTCCAGCAGTCCTTTCACCCAGTCCTTGACCTCGTCGTTCAGCTCGTGGATGCCGCGGATGCGGCCGCAGTAGGTGAGATAGCTCGCGGCCAGCTCGGGCGGCAGATTCTTTTCGCACAAGGACTGCGAGCCGTAGTTGTCCATGCGCATCAGCACGACCTTGGGCTCGGCCAGGTTCCAGGTATCGACCACAAAATAGACGGAATACTCGCCGCTGGAGGTCACCGGCGGGCGCAGTGCGGACTTGGGGTCGTTGTTGCCCCATTCGAGGAAGCGGGTCACGGCGTCCTCGTGGATCATATCCCAGTCGATCTCGTCGATCCAGTTGCGGCAGGCGGCGATGCCGGTGGTGTCGCTCATGTGTGCTCCTTGGCTGCGATGGGTGAGGGATTCGTATTCTAAATGCATATCCACGATCGCGGACCATGGCAAGGCGTTTCGGGCGCAGTGCGGGCGCCGGGCCGGGTCTGGGAAGAATCGAAACAGCCTCGAAGACGGCCATGAAGGGGAAGGCGGGGCGGATCGGGTCCCGCGAGGTCCGGGTGGACCGGGCGCCCGGCCTGGAGTCGGGGTATTGCCTGACAGCCGCCCGCCGATCCGCGCCCGGGTCACGGGGTCACCAGCCGGACCGAAGAGCCATGAAGTGGGGAGTCTGGCCGAACCTCGCGCTGTTGGCTCATCAGAGCCATGACCCCACGCCCCGGCCTCGGAGTCGACCGGCCAGCCGTCTCCGGCCCGAGCCCCGCGCATGATCCCTGCCCGGCCTGCAGGGCATGGACCTTGGCCCTCTCTTCCCCCTCACCGGCTGTATTTACGCTTCCCTCCTGATCGCTTCCAATCTGAACCCCGACGCCGCTCCCCTCCCGGCCCCGGGGCACGGCCCCAAGCCCTCCCTTCACCCTCACCGGCCGCCTTCCCTCTTCGCTTTTCATCCCGGCGGTCCGGCCTGCATCCCGCATTATTCCGGGCGCGTGAAAATTGGCCGTTTTTTCACCGAACGATATGGAACAAACCCGCGGAGTGTGCTATGGAGGATGAACACCATCTCCTTTGCGGGAGGTGTGACGGAGGCAGTGATGAAGGTGCTTTTGGTCGAGGATGACCGGTCCAACCGCAAGTACGAGCAGTGGCTGCTGGAGGACCTGGGCTGCGAAGTGACCGCGGTGGCCGACGCCGAGATGGCGCTCTACACCCTGTCGCGCGAGCAGCCGGACCTTGTCCTTCTGGACATCCTGCTGCCCGGCGAGAGCGGGCTCGCGCTCGGCCGGCACATCCGGGCCTCGGGCGGGGTTTTCGCCAAGGTGCCGATGATCGCCGTGACCTATGCCGACATGGACCGCGAGGTCCTGGCCGAGGCCGGCTTCGACGGCTTCCTGCCCAAGCCCTTCACCAAGCGCGACTTCGTCTCCGCAGTGGCCAGGGTGGCCCGGGCCACGGGGCTGGCTCTCGGCTAGCCTGTACAGAACCGGCCGTCTTGACGCCGGCTACCCCACCGTCCTAGTGCTTGTCGGCAACTATGGTCGACGAGCCCCCATCCACCGCCTCGGCCCTGGCCGCGGAACTGGCCGGCCTGCGGGCCGAGAACGCCCGCCTGGCCAGGGAGCTCGAGGCCGCCAGGAGCGGCCGCACGACCGGCGACGTGGACCGGTTCTTCCGTCTTTTCTTCGAGCTGGCGCCCTTCGGCGCGGTGCTCATCAAGGACGGCGAGAACCGGCTGGCCAACAAGGCCTTCACCGAGATCACCGGCTACGAGCGCGACGACGTCCCGACTTCGGCCATCTGGTTCGAAAAGGCGTTCCCCGACCCGGCCATGCGCCAGGAATTCTGGAAGGGCTGGATCGAGAACTCCACCGCGACCCGCCTCGCCCCGCGCATCAGGCCGGTCGCCTGCAAGGACGGCCGGATCCGCCAGCTCGAGTTCCGGGCGGTCAACCTCGGCTACGGGCTGTTCGTCACGACCATGATCGACATCACCGAGCGCCTGGCCGACGAGCGCGCCCGGCGGCTGTTCGACGGCTTCTTCCGCCACGCCGGCCTGGGCCTGGCGATCGTCGGACCGGACGGCGAGCCCGCGGCCTACAACCGGGCCTACACCAGGCTCACCGGCTACGAGCCCGAGGACATCCCCAGCACCGAGGCCTGGTTCGCCCGCGCCTTCCCCGACCCCGAGCTGCGCCGGGGCATGCTGGAGTCCTGGGCGGACATGCTCAAAAGCGAGGGCCTGGGCCAGCGGCGCATGGCCGTGACCTGCGCCGACGGGGCCGTGCGCGAGTTCGAGACCACGGCCGCGGTGGTGCCTGGCAGCGGCGCGCTGTTGGCCCTGGTGCCGCGCGACCTGGACCCGGAGGCGGGCCTGCGGGCCAGCAACGAGCAGCTGCGGGGCGTGCTCGAGCATTCGCCCACGGCCATCTGGGCCACGGACCTCGCCGGCCGCTTCGAGCTGGTCAATCCCGAGGCCGCCCGGCTGCTGGGCGTGACCGCCGAGGAGGCGACGGGCCTGGAGCTGGCCACGGCCTTCGGCCGTGAGGCCGGCCGCGAGCTGACCGCCATGCTCGGCCTGACCGGCGGCGCCGGGCGGCCGCTCAGCCGCGAGCTGACCCTGACGACCGCCGCCGGCCCGGGCGGGTACCGGGTGACACTCTTTCCGCTGCGCAACCCGGGCGGCTGGCCCTGGGCCGTGGGCGGCATCGCCGCGGACTTGAGCGAGCACCGCCGCGCCGAGGCCTACCAGCACCTCTTCCAGGGCTTTTTCGACCACGCCCCCTTCGGCACCGTGCTCCTGGAGAACGGCGAGCCGGTCCTGGCCAACCGGGCCTTCACCGAGACCACCGGCTACACCCTGACCGACATCCCCTCGGCCATGGCCTGGTTCGACCAGGTCTACCCGGACCCGGCGGTGCGGGCCTCGGCCATGGCCGCCTGGGAGGAAGCCCACCGGGAGAACGGCCTGAACCGGACCTTCCCCGTGGCCTGCAAGGACGGCCGCAGCCGGCAGCTGGAGATGCGCGCGGTCTTTCTGGAGGACGGGCGCGCACTGCTGACCGTGCTCGACGTCACCGACCGGCTGCGCGCCGAGGCCGAGCTTCAGGCCAGCCGGGAGCGCTTCGAGCTGGCCATGGAGGCCACCAGCGACGGCCTGTGGGACTGGGACCTGACCACGGACGCGGCCTTCCTCTCGCCGCGCTGCGCGACCATGCTCGGCTTCGAGCCCGGCGAGCTGTACCACGACTTCTCCGGCTTCCTGACCTACCTGCACCCCGAGGACCGGGCCGAGACCGAGGCCCGGGTCCTGGCCCACCGCGAGGGTCGGACCGAGGGCTACGAGGCCGAGTTCCGCATGCGCTCCCGCGACGGCACCTGGCGCTGGCTGTTGGCCAGAGGCCGGGTGGTCGCCCGGGACGCCGCGGGCCGGCCGCTGCGCATGGTCGGCACCCATGCCGACATCACCGCCCGGCACGTGGCCGAGGTCGCCCTGCGCGAGACCCTCTCCCGGCTGCAGGCCATCCTCGACCATTCGCCCTCGGCCATCTGCATGCTCGACGCCGGCGACCGCGTCGTCCTGTCCAGCCACACCTGCGGCGCGATCACGGGCCGGCGGGCGGAAGACATGCTCGGCCGCCGCCTCGGCGAGGTCCTCGACCCCCAGGGCGCCGAGCGCATGCGCGGAGTCTTCCGCGCCGTACGCACCACCGGCCGGCCCCGGAACGTCGAGCTCAGGATGTCGCTCGGCGGCAGCGAGCGGACCTTCCTGGCCACCTGCTTCCCCCTGGCCGACCCCGACGGGAGCTTCGGCCCGGTGGGCGTGATCGCCTCCGACGTGACCGAGCTGACCCTGGCCGCCAGCGCCCTGCGGGCCAGCCAGGAGCGCTTCGCCCTGGCCATGGAGGCCTCGAGCGACGGCCTGTGGGACTGGGACCGGGCCGCGGAAACCGACTACTTCGGCCCGGGCTGCTACACCATGCTCGGCTACGCCCCGAACGAGTTTCCGCCGGCCTACGCCGCCTGGCTGGCGCTCGTCCATCCCGAGGACCGGGTCCGCTTCGGCCCGGTGGCCGAGGCCATCGGCTCCGGGCGCACGGAGGCCTTCGAGATCGAGCTCCGCCTGCGGGGCAGGGACGGGGGCTGGCACTGGGTCCTGGGCCGCGGCCGGGTGGTCGCGCGCGGGCCGGACGGGCGCGTGCGCCGGGCCGTCGGCACGCTGAAGGACATCGCCGAGCGCAAGGCGGCCGAGGCCGCGCTGAAGGCCAGCGAGGAGCGCTACGCCCTGGTCCTGGAGGCCACCAGCGACGGCCTGTGGGACTGGGACGTGCCGAGCGACAGGATGTTCCTGAGCCCGCGCTTCGCCGAACTCATGGGCTACCGCCACGAGGACCTGCCGCCCACCCTGGCGGACCTGGCCGGCCTCTACGTCCATCCCGACGACCGGGCCGGCTTCGAGGCCAGGATCAGCGCCCATCTGGGCGGCCTGTCCGAGGTCTTCGAGGCCGAGTTCCGCGTGCGCGCGGCCGGCGGCGGCCTGCGCCACATCCTGGCCCGCGGCCGGCTGATGTCCCGGGACGCCTCCGGACGGCCGCTGCGCATGGCCGGCACGGTCCACGACGTGACCGAGGGCAAGGCGGCCAAGGAGCGCCTGCGCGAGACGCTCGCCCGGCTCCAGGGCATCCTCGACCACTCGCCCGCGGCCATCTACATCTGGGACCGCGAGGACCGCCTGATCATGGCCAGCCGGGTCTTCCTCGACGGCCTGGGCGGGACGGCCGAAACGGTCATCGGCAAAACCGCCGCCGAGCTTTTCGACCCCGAGACCGCGGCCTGGATCGTCTCGACCAACCAGGCCGTGCTGCGAAGCGGCCAGCCCGACGTCATGGAGGAGGACATCCCCCTGCCGGACGGCACCCGGACCCTGATCACCAGCCTCTTTCCGCTGAAGGACGAGGCCGGCCGGGTCTACGCCGTGGGCGGCATCTCCACCGACATCACCGCCCGCAAACGGGCCGAGGACGCCCTGCAGGGCGCGCTCGCCCGGCTCCAGGGCATCCTCGACCACTCGCCCTCGGGCATCTACGTGACCGCGCCCGACGGCCGCATCCTGCTGGCCAACGCCCAGGCCGCCCGGCTCATCGGCCGGCGGGCCGAGGAGATCGAGGGCCGCGCGCCGGACGAGATCATGCCGCCCGAGCGGGCCGCGCGCTTCACCGCCGGCATCCGCGAGGCGGCCGCGGGCGGCCGGGTCATGGAAAAGGAGCTGGTCTTCGACGGCCCCGGGGTGCGGCGCTCCTACCTGCGCACCCTCTTCCCCCTGATAGGCCAGGACGGCGCGGTCTACGGCGTGGGCGGCATCATCACCGACATCTCCGAGCGCAAAGCGGCCGAGGACGCCCTGACCCGCGCCGGCCAGCACCTGCGGGACCTGTTCGACGCCCTGCCGGTGCTCATCCACGCCCACGCCGCCGACGGCACCTACGCCTTCTGGAACAAGGAGAGCGAGCGCGTCACCGGCTACCCGGCCGCGACCATCGTCGGCAACCCCGAGGCCGACCGGCTGCTCTACCCCGACCCCGGATACCGAGCGCTCATGCGCGAGAACATCATGAGCATGTTCCATTCCGACAACCAGTCCGAGGCCAGCCTGACCACGGCCGACGGCCGGAGCGTGGACATCCTCTGGATGCGCGTGCCCGTGCCGCGCGGCTTCGACGGCCTGGACCTGTGGGAGGCGGGCGTGGACATCAGCCGGAGAAAGCGCACCGAGGCCGCGCTGACCCGGGCCAAGGAGGCGGCCGAGGCCGCCAGCCGCGCCAAGACCGAGTTCCTGGCGGCCATGAGCCACGAGATACGCACGCCCATGAACTCCATCCTGGGCATGGCCGACCTCTTGTCCGAGAGCGAGCTTTCGGGCGAGCAGCGGCGCTTCGTGGAGATCCTGCGCTCCTCGGGCGAGAACCTCCTGTGCCTGCTGAACGACATCCTCGACCTGTCCAAGATCGAGGCCGGACGGGTGGAGCTGGAGCACGCCCCGTTCTGCGTGTCCGGACTGGCCCAGGCCGCCCTCGGCCTGATCGCGCCCAAGGCCGCGGCCAAGGGTCTGGGGCTCGGCTTCGAGGCCGCCCCGGAGCTGCCGGAGCTGGTCCTCGGCGACGCCGCGCGCCTGCGCCAGATCCTCGCGAACCTCCTGGACAACGCGGTCAAGTTCACCGAGCGCGGCGAGGTCCGCATCGCCCTGGCCGCATCCGGCGAGCGGCTGCGCCTGGCCGTGTCCGACACCGGCATCGGCATCCCCGAGGACAAGCAGGCCCTCATCTTCGAGCGCTTCACCCAGGCCGACTCCTCGACCACCCGGCGCTACGGCGGCACGGGCCTGGGCCTGGCCATCAGCCGGCGCCTGGCCGAGATGATGGGCGGCCGGATCGAGCTTGAGAGCGAGCCCGGCCGGGGCTCGACCTTCTGCCTGGACCTGCCGCTCTGCCGGCCCGAGGCCGCGGCCAAGGCGTCCTCCCCGGCCGCCGCCCCGCCGGCCGCCGGCGCGGCCCCGGCCCGGGTGCTGCTGGTCGAGGACAACGAATCCAACTGGCTGCTCTTCGAGCTCTACCTGAAGGGCTCGCCCCACACCTGCCGGCTGGCGCTGTGCGGCGAGGAGGCCCTGGAAGTGCTGGCCGCAGAACGCTTCGACCTGGTCTTCATGGACATCGAGATGCCGGGCCTGGGCGGCCTGGAGACTACCCGCCGGCTGCGGGCCATGGAAGGGCTGCGGGGCGCCGCGCGCACGCCGGTCGTGGCCCTCTCGGCCCACGTGCTCGCCCCCGAGCGCGAGGCGGCCCGGGCGGCCGGCATGGACGACTTCCTGGCCAAACCCTTCAGCCGCGCCGAGCTCCTGTCCGCCATCGAACGCCAGACCGGGGGCGGGAACCGAGCCTGAAGGAAAAGCGGGAAAGCCGGCGGTGAGGTAAAGAAGGGGGGAGGATCGGGCGTCATGGGCGGGTCATGAACCGCATGGCCCTGGGGTCCGAGGTCCGTCACCTTCGCGGCCGGGGGTTGATTTCGGCGTGTCATGGATCGAACGCGGCTGCGCGGTCGAAGAGCGAACAGCCGCCGGCGAGGTGAAGAAGGGCGCGGAGCGGGCGCGGACCCGGCGCCCTCCCCCGCCTTCATGGCGGTCTTTGATTATCTTCCGGGGGCGCGAAGGGGGCTAGCGGCCGGCCCGATCCGTTTTTTCGGCCCGGGAGTGGTTGGCGTAGGTGGCCCAGGTCGGCTCGTAGTCCTCGGACTGGTTGCCCCAGACGGTCCAGCCGGGGCGGCTGCCGCGGGCGAAGAGCTCGAGGAAGGGGCCGCGGCTGCACGACTGGATGAGGTCGTACTGCTCGTCGGGCTTGCGTGAATGCTCCCGCTTGCGCGAGATGATGACGTTCACCTGGCTCCGTCCGGGTGCGAGCGTGCGGGCGTTTTTGCCGCGCACGCCGAACAGGATCATTTCCGTCACGTTGCGGAAGTAGAAGCCGACGCCGCGTCCGTCCGGGCCGCCGTCCTTGCGGATCTTCTGCCAGATGATGTTCGTCTTGTAGGTGAAGCCCCAGGCGGCAAGGACCCGCAAGCCCTCTTCCAGGAGGGCGTTGGGCACCCAGAGGTACAGGTGGGAGGTGGGCGCGGCCAGCTGGGCCACGGGCAGGGCAAGGATGTCGTCCAGGGTCAGCGTGCCGTAGCGGGACAGGCGCTTGTGTTCCGGAGCCATCTTGCCCGTGCGGTTCTGGAACTGCCAGGGCGGATCGGCCAGGATGGTGCCGAAGCGCTGCCCGGTGTGGGCGGCCAGAAGCTCCTGCGCGAGGTCGGTCATTGTGCGGTCTCCAGGAGGGCGGTGGTGATGCCGAAGACCAGCACCGGGCAGCCGCCGCTGCGGCCGGCGGCCAGCCGGGGCAGGAGTTTGCCCATGTGCGTCGTGCTGGCGCCGTACTTGGCGAAAATTGCCCTGCCCAGGCTCTTGAACCAGGGATCGAGCTCATTCGAGCGGGTAACCAGGACGCCGACGCTGATCTTGTCGTACTCGAAAAACGTTCGGAAGGCGAACAGGTCGCGGTCGAAGGTCTGATCCTTGGAGTTCCATTCCAGATCGAAAGCCACCCGCCCCTTCAGGTAGTCCACCTTGTGCGTGTCCACGCAGACCTCGCGGTCATCGACCAGCATCTTGGCGGTCAGGCGGGACTCCCGCCAGCCCAGGGGGCGGAGAATCTTCGACATGCGCTTGGGGATCCGGCTCTCGCTGCCGCCGCCGGCCAGGATGTCATCGGGGTGGAAGCGGAAGCGGGCCAGGGCGCCGCACAGCTCTTCGAACTCGTCCGGAAACTCGCAGGACAGGAGCGCCGCCGCGTGCCGATGGTCGTGAATCTCGTAGAGGTGCTGCAATTCCTCGGGAACGTGCGTCTGCCATGGCATGGCCGGATACTCTCCCATCGCGCGGGCGCGGTCAACCCGTGAACGCGGAGAAAAAGAACAGCCGCCGGCGAGGTGAAGACGGGCGCGGCGCGGGCGCATTGCGCGGGTCATGGACCCCACGTACGGCGCTGGCCGGCACCCCTCCCCCCTTCATGGCAGTCTTCGATTGTCTTCCCCGGACTCGGCTCGGAGCCGGCGCGCGGGGCATGGACCGGCCGCCGGGCCTGCCCCTCCACACCTTCGCGGCGCTTTCGATTTTTCCCTTCCGGCTAGGCCCAGGCGGCCAGGCCGGTGCGGGCCAGGCCGTAGGCCAGCAGGAGCATGGTCAGGCCCACGGCGGCGTGGAACACGCGCCAGGCGGCGGGGCGGGACAGGAGCGGCGCGGCCAGGCGGGCGCCGCAGGTGATGGCGAAGAACCAGAGAACCGAGGCCGCCGACGCGCCCAGACCGAAGAGCCAGCGCCCGGCGCCCGCGTGCTGGCTGCCCACGGTGCCGAGCAGGACCACGGTATCGAGGTAGACGTGGGGATTGAGCAAGCTCAGCGCGATGGTCGCGCCGACCACGGGGAGGCAGCCGCGCGGGCCGGCCCCGCCCACGGCCAGGGCCTGCCCCGCGCGCACCGCGGCCAGGGATTTCACGCCGTAGAAGGCCAGGAAGGCCGCCCCGCCCAGGGAGGCGATGCCGCAAAGCCAGGGGCTCGCGGCCAGGGCCGCGCCGACCCCGGCCAGGCCCAGGGCGATGAGCGAGGCGTCGATGAGGCTCGCGGTCAGGGCCACGGCCACGGGGTGGTTGTTGGCCAGCCCCTGGCCGAGGACGAAGATGTTCTGGGCGCCGATGGCGATGATCAGGCCGGCGCCGGTGGCGAATCCGTGAAGCGCGGGATGCATGGCTTTCTCCTCTTGACCTCGGCTGCGGGTCTATGCTCTTCTCGCGCATAAGTGAAATTCATATTTTTTGATCTTCATAAATAAAATTTATGATCGACGCCAAGCTCCTGGACGCCCTGGTGGCCGTGGTCGAGACCGGCGGCTTCGAGCGGGCCGCGGGAAAGCTCAACCTGACCCAGCCCGCGGTCTCGCAGCGGCTCAAGCAATTGGAGGAGGCCGTGGGCGCGCCGCTGGTGGTGCGCGGGCCGCCGGCCAGGCCCACGGCCGCCGGGCGGCGCCTGGTGCGCCACGCCCGCCAGGTGCGGCTGATGGAGGCCGCGCTCGCCGCCGAGCTTTTCCCCGGGGCCGCGCCCGGCCCCGCCTCCCTGCCCGTGGCCGTGAACGCCGACAGCCTGGCCACCTGGTTTCTGCCCGCAGTGGCGCAACTGGCATCCTCCGGGCGGATGCTGCTCGACCTGACCGTGGACCTGGAGGACCGGACCATCGACCACCTGCGCGCCGACAGCGTGCTGGCCTGCGTCTCCACCCGCGAGGCGCCGCTGCAGGGCTGCCGGGCCAGCCGCCTGGGGGTCATGGACTACGTCTGCGTGGCCACGCCGGAGTTCTGCCGCCGCCATTTCCCGCGCGGGGCCTTCGCCGACAGCCTGGCGGCCGCGCCGGCCGTGGTCTACGGCCGGGCCGACGAGCTGCACCACCGCTTCCTGGCCCGGCACTTCGGTCTCGGCGGGGCACTGCTGCCCTGCCACGTGCTGCCCTCCAGCCAGGCCTTCGTGGACGCGGCCCTGGCCGGCTTCGCCTACACCCTGGTGCCGCGCCTGCAGGTGGCCGGGCACCTGGCCTCCGGCCGGTTGACCGACGTCACCCCCGGCCTCTACTGGGACATGCCCCTCTTCTGGCACACGTTTTCCTTGCGCTCGGCCCTGACCGTGGAGCTGACCCGGGCGGTGACGGCCGCGGCCCGGGCGGCGCTGAAGGCCTGAGGCCGTAAAAAATTGCCACCCGGGCACATATCCGGGACCAAATAGTCAACTTCGTGACCCAAAATCCGCCTCCCTCCTGCCGATAGCGAAGTCCATATTCAATACTTGTATCAGCATCTGCAAAGCAGCGTGCCGGCACTTGTAGCAGACAGCCTCACTGAAGCACGAGTCATTCTCACCTCATTGAAATTGATGCATATTCAATGTTGCATTACTATTTTGCAATTTATTATACTATATAATAATTAATATACATTAAAATGCACTCTGTATCTCAGTTGACCAGAGCTTGAAATAAAATGTATCAGTCATACTTAATAGAAATGTCGCATACTAAACGTCATAGCGACAGGAGGGTGACGCAAGAAACGACTATTGGCCAGAAGTCCGACTACCGCATCCGACGGCAGGACACCTGACGGAAGTCAGCCATCTCGACCAGCCTGCCGGCATCCGTTGCCTGTCTCGTGCCGTCAAAGCGGAGCCATGCGCGTCCAGTGAAGTTGCGGATGCGCCCTGTCCGTTCAAACAACGCGAAAAGCCTGTGAGGGACCATGTTCAAGAACATGAAGTTGGGAACGAAACTGGGGTTGAGCTTCGGCCTGTTCATTTGCATCCTGTGCTGTCTCGGGCTCATGGCCATCCTCCAGATGCGCTCCGCCGCCGGGGTCGCCGGCAGCCTCTCCACGCAGTACGTGCCCCAACTGGCCGTGGCCAACGGGACCGAACGCCATAGCCTGCTGACCATGTATCAAATGCGCGGCTATGCCTTGAGTGGAAAAGGGGCCTACTACGAAGCCGGCCGGAAGAACCTGGACGAGGTCCGCAGCGAGCTGGCCACGGCCAAAGCCCTGGCCGAAAAGTACCCGCATCTGGTCAAGCTGAAGGAGAATGCGGCCAAATCCGAGGCCGCCGTGACCGAATACAGCCGGCTGGTAGAGGAGACCCGCGGCCTGATCGCCGGCACCGATGTCGACCGCCAGACCATGATGAAGGCCGGGGCCGACTTCATGACCAACTCCGGTCCCCTTGTGGCCAGCCAGTACGAACTGATCCGCAAGGAGATCGCCGGCGGCGCGAGCCCCGAGCAGTTGCTGGCCCGCCTGGGCAACATCGCGCTCCTGCACGAGATCGTGGACCTGGGCTACAACGCCCGGCTGAACAACCTGACAAGCGAAGAAACCGGCGACCTGTCCTATCTGAAAAAAGCCCAGGACAACTTCGCCAAGGTCGAGGAGCAGGCCGGGAAGATCGACACTGCCAGCCTCAACAAGGACAACTTGGCCCAGATCGAAGCCGTGCGCACTGCGGCCAAGACCTACCGGGAAAGCATGGGCACCTTCCTGGCCGCCAAGCAGACGCTCGCGGTGCTGATCACGGCCCGCGAGAAGTCCGGCGAAACATTCATGACCGCTGCACAGGATACGGCCGAGGAAGGCATCGCCGAGACCCACGCCATCGCCGACGCCTCCGCCGAGCAACTCGGCACGGCCTCGACCATCTACATCGCCGGCCTGGCCCTGGCCGTGCTCGTCGGCATCGCCCTGGCCGTCTTCCTCAGCCGGAGCTTTGCCAGCCGCATCCGCAAGGGGGCGGACTTCGCCACCAGCGTGGCCGCCGGCAACCTGGACCAGACCCTGACCATCGACCAGAACGACGAGATCGGCCAGCTCGGCACGGCCATGAACACCATGGTCACGAGCCTGAAGCAGAAGATCGCCGAGGCCGAGACCCAGCAGCGCGCGGCCAAGTCCGCGGCGGCCGGCGCCGAAAAGGCCATGCAGGAGGCCAAGCTCCATGAGGGGCAGGTCTCCACGCTGCTCTCCACCATGCAGCGCATCTCGAACCAGGCCGAGGCCATCAGCGAGCGCGTCTCCTCGGCCTCCGAGGAGCTGGCCGCCCAGATCGAGCAGGCCAGCCGCGGCGCCGAGGTCCAGCGCGAGCGCATGACCGAGACGGCCACGGCCATGGAGGAGATGAACGCCACGGTGGTCGAGGTGGCCAGGAACGCGAGCGAGGCCGCGCGCAACTCCGATACCGCCAGGACCGAGGCCGACAGCGGCGCCGCGGTGGTCGGGCAGTCCGTGGCCGCCATCGGCGAGGTCCAGACCGTGGCCCACGAGCTGCAAGCCAACATGCGCGCGCTGGGCAAGCAGGCCGAGGCCATCGGCACGGTCATGAACGTCATCTCCGACATCGCCGACCAGACCAACCTGCTGGCGCTGAACGCGGCCATCGAGGCCGCCCGGGCCGGCGAGGCCGGACGCGGCTTCGCCGTGGTCGCCGACGAGGTGCGCAAACTGGCCGAGAAGACCATGGGCGCGACCAAGGAGGTCGGCCAGAACATCCGCGACATCCAGGAGGCCGCGCGCCTCAACCTGGCCAACGTGGAGCGCGCCGCAAACGCCGTGGACCAGGCCACGCAGCTGGCCGGCAAGTCCGGCGAGGCCCTGACCCGCATCGTCGGCCTGGTCGGCGACAGCGCCAAGCAGGTCGAGGGCATCGCCACGGCCTCGGAGGAGCAGTCCTCGGCCAGCGAAGAGATCAGCCGGGCCGTGGACGAGGTCAACCGCATCGTGGGCGAGACCGCCGAGGGCATGATCCAGTCGGCCAAGGCCGTGCAGGAGCTGGCCTCCATGTCCGCCGAGCTGCGCACCCTCATGGCCGAGCTGGTCAAGGCCGGCTAGTGTAGGTCATCGAGCAGACATCACCCGCGGGCCGGGAGGGGTATCCTTCCCGGCCCGCTGTGCTTTGGGAGAAGAGAAAAGGCGGCCACGAGGGGGGAAGAAGGGAACGGGGCGGGTTGCGGTGTCCCGGACCGGCCGCCCCGCCTGGACCCGGGCACGCTGCATCCTCGCGGCGTCCTTGTGATTTCGACCGTGCACGGGCTCACCCCCGCGCGGCTGGTCGAAGGACCGTGCACTCCGCCCGACCGTCCTCGATTTCACTTCGTGGCGGCTGCTTGCTTTCTCCGACCGGCCGCCCCGCCTGGACCCGGGCACTCTTCACCCTCGCGGCGTCTTCCCGATCCCCGTCGCCCTCGGGTCCGCGACGGTTCCGGATCGAACAGCCGAAAGGCGGCCGGCGAGGGGACGGCGGGGGTGCGGCCGGTCACAACGCGGTGTGATGATCCCGCCCCCTGCGCGGATTCCGAGTCGGGACCGCCACGCGGGCCGGGTGGCCTCCGTCCGGTCCGCCGCCTTCTTCACCCTCGCGGCAGCGTGGTGATTTTCGATCCCGCGCGGCATCGCCGCCGCGCGCCGGGTCGAAATCCGGACAGCCGCCGTGAAGGAAGCCCGGCGCGGACCGGGGGGTGCGTCCGGACCGGACAGCCGGCGCGAGCCCGCCCTCCTCCAGCTTATGGCGCTCCCGATTCCTGATTTCTCCACCGCGCGCATGATCCCGCGGCCAAGCGCCCGGCCCTGCCGGCTTCAGCCTCGCGGCGGCTTCACCTTTTTCGGCCCGGCAGCCGGACATCCCCGGACGCGACGTTGACTCCTGCTATTACATATCATATACTTGTATTACACACGCGGGCCGGAAGGACCGGCAGCGCAGCTCATTCATCAGGTCGCATCAGGCCAAGACACAACTGGTTCGCATCCGCCTCAGGAGGGGTCCACAGGGGAGCGCGCATCGCCGCCGCCCCTGCACCCGCCACACGAGTACGTGCCCGCCGGGCCGCCCGGCACGGGTTTCGATCGCCCGTCGTCGCCGGCCTGTCATCTTTCCAGCATATCCAGGTGTTTGACGGCAAGACGTGACCATCACCGCCGCACGGCAACTACCCGAACAGCATTCGAGGGGGGTTTTCTCGCATGTTCAAGAACATGAAACTGGGGATGAAGCTCGGCCTGAGCTTCGGTCTGTTCATCGCGATCCTGTGTGGCCTCGGCCTCATGGCCATCGTCACCATGCGCTCCGCCGAGGGCGAGGTGAGCCGGCTGTCCACGGAATACGTGCCCGAGGTGGCCGTGGCCAATAAGCTCGAGCGCAACGTCCAGCAGTCCATGCACAACATGACCGAGTACGTCCTGAGCCAGCGCCAGAAGCACTGGGACGACGGCCAGAAGCTCCTGTCCGAGGTCCGGGCCAATCTGGACGCGGCCAAGGCCCTGGCCGAAAAATATCCGGCCCTGGTCAAGCTGAAGCAGAACGCGATCGCCGCCGAGACCGCCCTGACGGGCTTCGCCCAGCGCGGCGAGGAGATCCACGGCCTGATGGTCGCGGTCAACGCCGAGCGCGACGCCATGACCAAGAGCGCCGCGGTGTTCGCCAAGAACTGCGCCGACTTCCAGACCGGCCTGATCGAAAAGCTCCGCCAGGACGGGGAGGCGGTCCTCGACCCGGAGACGTCGGTCCGGCTCCTGGGCAGCCTCGTCCAGGCCAACGACATCCTGGCCGTGGGCAACGAGGCCCGGGTCAGGAACCTGAAATCCCAGGCCACGCACGATCCGGCGGTCATGAAACAGGCCCTGGCCAACTTCCCCAAGATCGAGGAGATCGTCGGCAAGCTGGAGGCCCTGACCACGGACGAGGACGGCCGGGCCAGGATCAAGGACATCCGCTCCTCGGCCGAGGTCTACAAGCAGTCCATGACCAAGCTGCAGGCCATGATCGACCGCAGCGCCGTGCTCGCGGACGCCCTCGACGCCTCGGCCGCGGATCTCCTGGCCGCGGCCGTGGAAACGGCCCAGGCCGGCATCGACCGGACCCAGCAGATCGCCGACGACTCCACCGCCAGCCTGGACACGGCCTCGACCGTCTACATCGCCGGCCTGGCCCTGGCCGTGCTCGCGGGCATCGGCCTGGCCTTCATCCTCACCCGGGGCATCTCCGGCCCGATCCGCAAGGGCGCGGCCTTCGCCCAGACCATCGCCGCCGGCAACCTCGACCAGACCCTGGCCATCGACCAGGACGACGAGGTCGGACAGCTGGCCGGGGCCATGAACACCATGGTCGAAAGCCTGAAGCAGAAGATCGCCGAGGCCGAGGCCCAGCACACGGCGGCCAAAAGCGCCGCGACCGAGGCCGAGAAGGCCATGCAGGAGGCCAGGCGCCAGGAGGAGCAGGTCAGCGCGCTCCTGTCCACCATGCAGCGCATCTCGGGCCAGGCTGAAGTCATCAGCGAGCGCGTCTCCTCGGCCTCCGAGGAGCTGGCCGCCCAGATCGAGCAGGCCAGCCGCGGCTCCGAGGTCCAGCGCGAGCGCATGACCGAGACCGCCACGGCCATGGAGCAGATGAACTCCACCGTGGTCGAGGTGGCCCGCAACGCGAGCGAGGCGGCCAAAAACTCCGACAGCGCCCGGACCGAGGCCGGCAGCGGCGCCGCGGTGGTCGGTGAATCCGTGACCGCCATCGGCGAGGTCCAGACCGTGGCCGCCGAGCTGCAGGCCAACATGCGCGCGCTCGGCACCCAGGCCGAGGCCATCGGCACGGTCATGAACGTCATCTCCGACATCGCCGACCAGACCAACCTGCTGGCCCTGAACGCGGCCATCGAGGCCGCCCGGGCCGGCGACGCCGGCCGGGGCTTCGCCGTGGTCGCCGACGAGGTGCGCAAACTGGCCGAGAAGACCATGGGCGCGACCAAGGAGGTCGGCCAGAACATCCGCTCCATCCAGGACGCCGTGCAGTTGAACCTGGCCAACATGGACCGTGCCGCACAGGCCGTGCACCGGGCCACGCAGCTGGCCGGCAAGTCCGGCGAGGCCCTGACCCGCATCGTCGGCCTGGTCGGCAACAGCGCGCGCCAGGTCGAGGGCATCGCCACGGCCTCGGAGGAGCAGTCCTCGGCCAGCGAGCAGATCAGCCGGGCCGTGGACGAGGTCAACCGCATCGTGGGCGAGACCGCCGAGGGCATGGTCCAGTCGGCCAGGGCCGTGCAGGAGCTGGCCTCCATGTCCGCCGAGCTGCGCGGCCTCATGGCCGAGCTGGTCAAGGCCGGCTAGCGTAGGCCATCGAGCAGACATCAACAGCGGGCCGGGAAGGGTATCTTTCCCGGCCCGCTGTGCTTTGGGAGAAGAGAAAAGGCGGCCACGAGGGGAAGAAGGGGAGCTGCGCGGGATGGGTTGCGGGGTCCCGGACTGGCCGCCCCGCGTGGACCGGGCACGCGGCATCCTCGCGGCGTCCTTGTGATTTCGACCGTGCACGGGCTCACCGCCGCGCGGCCGGTCGAAGGACCGTGCACTTCGCCCGACCGTTCTCGGTTTCACTTCGTGGCGGCTGCTTGTTTTCTTCGACCGGCCGCCCCGCGTGGACCCCGGTGCCCTTCACCCTCGCGGCGTCTTAGCGATTTTCGAGCGCGCGGGCCCGCCGTCCTCCTCCCTTCATCGGCCTCTTCCGCGACGGGCGGGCTGTGATACGGCGGGCAGCCGTTGCGAACTGCGCCGTGCGGCGCTCCGCATTGACCGGCCTCCAGCCGTGCTGTATACACGCCGTCGCACTGTAATGCCCGCGCCGACAGCGGCCGGCGGGCAGGGGCAAGCCGGCACCCGCCGGGCTCTCGCGTCTGCGTTCCAACCACAGGAGTCGTCCATGCGTCGTCTTCTGCCCCTTATCCTGGCCTTCCTGGTGCTCGCCACCGGCTGCGAGATCACCGTCAACAGTTCCTCGGACGACGAGGATTGCGGCAAGATCGACAAGACCTTTAACGCCCCCTACGGCTTCACGGTCAACGCCGAGGACTCCGGCTCCCTCGGCTACTCGGACCTGGCCGTGCAGGCGGACGGAGCCATCGTCACGGCCGGCGGCGTCGCGTCGGAAACCGACACCACCAGCCTGCTGGTGGCGCGCTACACCGCCGACGGCCGGCTGGACACCTCCTTCGGCCAGGACGGCACGGTGCGCTACGCCTACGGGTCCTGGTGCGTCGGCCGGGCCGTGGCCGTGCGGGACGACGGCCGCGTCGTGGCCGGCGGCTACACCGCCACCACCATCGGGACCCAGCTGCTGATCGTCCGGCTGAACGCCGACGGCACCCTGGACACCACCTTCGGCACGAACGGCGTCGTGGTCATGCCCGTGCTCGACGTCACCCCCGCCAGGGCCTACGGCATGACCCTGGCCGTGCAGTCCGACGGCGCCGTCGTCGTGGGCGGGAGCGCCGAGGCCACGGACATCGCCAGCAGGGGCTTCGTCCTGCGCCTGACAGAGAGCGGGGTCCTGGACGCCGGCTTCGGCGACGCCGGCGTCTTCATTCTGGACGCCGGGGCCTACAGCTCGATCTACAGCCTGGCGCTGGCGGACGACGGCGCCATCGTGGCCGCCGGCTACCTGAACGAGAGCGACGACTCCCCGAGCGAGGCCATGATCCTGCGCCTGACCTCCGGCGGGCGGCTCGACACGACCTTCGGCGACGACGGCCTGGCCCTGTGGCCCGGCCCGGGCGAGTTCTCCATGCTCTCCGACCTGGCCGTGGCCGGCGACGGCTCCCTCGCGGCCGTGGGCATTCTCGAGAACAACGACGAAGACACCGACATGCTCGTCCTCAAGTACACGCAAAACGGCGCGCTGGACGCGAGCTTCGGCGAGGACGGAGTCTTCACCCTCGACCAGGACGCCTACGACCAGCTGGAGTGCGTGGCCGTGCTCCAGAACGGCAAGATCCTGGCCGGTGGCGTGGCCATGGACACGGAGGCCCTTATCCTTACGCTGTTCAGGCTCACCGCGAACGGCCGGCTGGACAAGAGCTTCGCCAAGGAGGGAGTGTTCACCTTCCAGCCCGACCCCGCGGACGGGACCAACGCCGCGAGCCTGGCCGTGCAGCCGGGCCGGGGCATCCTGGCCTGCGGCACCATCATGCCCGAGGACCCCGCGGCCGACGAAGGCCTGCTCCTGCGGGTGCACGACTAGGCGGCTGAACGAAGAACCCCGCGGGGCCGGGAGAGACGACCTTCCCGGCCCCTTTTTTGCTGCCGCGGGGGAGGAGGCGGAGGAAAGGCAGGCCATGAAGGGGAAGACGTGTCGGGTCGGGATGGCCCGACCGGTCCGCAGCCCGGGCCGCCTGCTCCCCCCCGGCCGCACAGCCCGGCACGACGCCAGCCCTGGCCCGTGCGCACGGACCGATCGCTCCCTTCCTTTTCGGCCTCTTCCTCCTGCGGCCCTCCTGCGGTCAGCCGACCCGACACGGGGTGGACGCTGTGCGGAGCGGCGCATTGACCGCGCCTCGCCGTCGCTATATACACGCAGTGAATTTGTATTGCGCCGGCTGGAAGCGCTCGACATGTCGGAGGAGCCCGGCGCCCGCCGGGCAAGGCCTATTCACCCCAACCCCGGGAGCCGTCCATGCGTCGTCTTCTGCCCCTGCTCCTTGTCCTCTCGGTCCTCGCCATCGGTTGCAAGACATCCTCCGGCTCCTCGGACCCGGACGACGCCGGCAAGCTCGACACGACGTTCAACGATCCCTACGGCTTCACGGTCAACGCCGAGAGCTCCGGCGGCACGATCGTGTACGCGCGCCTGGCCGTGCAGGGCGACGGCCGCATCGTCGCGGTGGGCAGCACCTCGCCGCTCGGCGACAACTCCCGCATGCTGGTGGCGCGCTACACCCCCGACGGCCGGCTGGACGCCTCCTTCGGCACCGACGGCACGGTGACCTACACCTCCGGAGCGGACGAGCCGGGCATCGCCCGGGCCGTGGCCCTGCAGGACGACGGCAGGATCGTGGTCTGCGGCTACAGCTTCACCGAGGACGGCGGCCTGGTGCTGGTGATCCGGCTGAACGCCGACGGCACCCTGGACACCGCCTTCGGCACGAACGGCGCCGTGAACCTGGCCGTGCAGGAAGCCACGCCCGCCATCGCCGCGGGCATGGCCGTGGCCGTCCAGTCCGACGGCGCCATCGTCGTGGCCGGCATCTCCCTGTCGCCGGACGTCATCGGCCAGGGCTTCGTTTTGCGCCTGACCAGGAACGGCAGCCTGGACGGCGACTTCGCCGAGGACGGCATCTACACCGAGGACACCGGGGCCTGGTTCAGCACGGTCTACGGCCTGGCCCTCTCCGCCGACGGCGCCGTCACCGCCGCCGGCGTGATCTGCGAGACCGAGGACGGACAGATCAAGCCCATGCTCCTGCGGCTCACCCCCCAGGGCCGGCTCGACACCTCCTTCGGCGACGGGGGCCTGGCCGTCTGGGGCGACCCGGCCGGCGCCGACGCCCAGCTCCTTGACCTGGCCGTGGGCGACGACCGCTCGCTGGCGGCCGTGGGCTACATCCTCGCCCAGGACGACAACAACGACATGCTCGCCCTCAGGTTCACGCCGGACGGCGCCCTGGACACAAGCTTCGCGGATAGCGGCGCCTTCACCTTCGACGAGGACAAATACGACTCGCTGCAGGGCGTGACCGTGCTGCCCAGCGGGAGCATACTGGCCACGGGCGAGGCCCGCAACGACGACACGGGCACGCTCGTGCTGCTGAAACTCACCCCGGGCGGCGCCCTGGCCACGAACTTCGGGGACAAGGGCGTGTTCGCCTTCCAGCCCGGGGCCACGCAGCCGGCCGAGGGCGTGGGCCTGGCCGTGCAGCCGGGCCGGGGCATCCTGGCCTGTGGCTCCACCGCGCCCGACGAACAATCCCCCCGCGAAGGCCTGCTCCTGCGGGTGCACGACTAGGCGGCCGGACGACGCATCGCGCGGGGCCGGGAGGGACGACCTTCCCGGCCCCTTTTTGTGCTGCCGCGGGGGAGGAGGCGGAGCAAAGGCAGGCCATGAAGGGGAAGACGTGTCGGATCGGGATGGCCGGCCGGTCCGCAGCCCGGGCCGCCTGCTCCCCCCCGGCCGCACAGCCCGGCACGACGCCAGCCCTGGCCCGCGCGCACGGACCGATCGCTCCCTTCCTTTTCATCGGCCTCTGCATCCAGCGGCCCTCTGGCCGGGCCGGCCGGCGCGGCCCGGGTCCCCTGTGCGGCTCGCCGCATTGACCGTTTCCCGGCCTTATTCTATACAAACTGAATTGTTGTATTGCTTCCGCTTGCTGTGCTCCGACAGGTCGGAGCAACCTGCCTGCGGGGGCCGCGCAACGCGTCTTCACCGAAACCGTCCGGAGTCCTCGATGAACCGTCTCCTGCCCTGCCTCCTCCTGGCCGCCTCCGTGCTCCTCGCCGGCTGCAAGCTTTCCGGCGGCAGCTCCTCCGACTCCGGGGATTCCGGCTCGCTCGACAAGACCTTCAACAACCCCTACGGCTTCTCCGTCTTCGCCGAGGACTCGGGCGGGGCCGTCACCTTCATGCGCATGACCCTGCAGGACGACGAGAGCATCGTTCTGGCCGGCAGCGCCATGCCCATAAGCGACCTCTCCCGCCTGGCGGTCGCGCGCTACTTCTCCGACGGCCGCCTGGACGAGTCCTTCGGCCAGGGCGGCATGGTGATCTACTCCGCCGGCTCGGACAACACCAACAGCGGCCAGGACGTGGCCCTGCAGGACGACGGCCGGATCGTGGTCTGCGGCCATACCTCGAACGAGGGCACGGGCGGGGCCCTGGTCGTGCGGCTCAATGCCGACGGCACCCTGGACGCCTCCTTCGGCACCAACGGCGCCGTGGTCGTGCCGATCCTCGAGAACGGCGTCGCCGGCGGCATGGCCCTGGCCATCCAGCCGGACGGCGCCATCCTGGTGGCTGGCGTGTCCCTGTCTCCCACGGTGTTCGGCCGGGGCTTCGTCCTGCGCCTGAACGACGACGGCAGCCTCGACACCGGCTTCGGCACGGGCGGCATCTTCACCATGGACGAGGATTTCCACTTCAGCATGCTCGGAGGCCTGACCCTGGACGGCGCCGGCACCATCGTGGCCTCCGGCGCGCGCGCGGAAACGCAAACGTCCGTGACCCGGCCGCTGCTGGTCGGCCTGACCTCCCAGGGCCGGCTCGACCCGTCCTTCGGCGACGACGGGCTGGCCGTCTGGAACGACCCGGACGACGTCGGCGGCCAGCTCGTCGACCTGGTCCGGGACACCGACGGCTCCCTCATCGCCGCCGGGCTCCTGGGCACCTACTCCGACGGCAGCGACATGCTCGTCCTGAAGTTCGACCGCAACGGCTCGCTGGACACGAACTTCGGCGACGACGGCGCCTTCATCCTCGACCGCTCCGCCCAGGACGAGCTGCACGGCCTCGCCCTGCGCTCCGACGGCCGCATCCTGGCCGTGGGCACGGCCGACGACGGCGAGGTGGTCAAGCTCACGCTGCTTGAGCTCGCCCCGGACGGCGAGCTCGACTACGACTTCGCCCACGAAGGCCTGTTCACCTTCCAGCCCGACGCAAACGACCTGACCGCCGGCACGGACGTGGCCGTCCAGCCGGGCCTGGGCATCCTGGCCTGCGGCGTCACCCAGGCCGACACCGTCTCGCCGGAAGAAGGCCTCGTCCTGCGCGTGCGGCAGTAGGCGGGGGAGAACCGGGGAGAATCGGAAAAAATCGGGGAGAACCGGGGGAAGGCGGGAAACCCTTTTGGCAAAAGGGTTTCCCGCCTTCCCCCGGACCCCCATCCACCCTTCCGAAAACTCCTGGCTCGCTTCGCGGGGGGAATCCGAGGACGGGCGGAGGCTGACGCAAGAGGGGAATGCGAGGGACGCGGCGAGAAGAGGAAAGGCAGCCGGTAAGGGTGAAGAGGGCGCGGACGGCTTCGGGGGGCAGGCTGGGTGACGCACGCACGGGTCTTGCCCCCGTAGCGCCGTCGTGCGGCTGGTCCGATTTCACGACCGGCCTGGCCTGCGAGAGACCGAGGCCCGCAAGCCAAGCCCACGCCAAGCCCCGCTCCCCACCTCATGGCTTCTTCGTGATCTTTTTAGAAGACCCTTTTCGGCCGCCGACTTTCTTCAACCGGGCCAGCCGGCCGGGGGCCTGCGGTTTCTCGGGCGCGGCCTGTGCGAACCCGGCACAGACACCCTCGCCTCACGGCTTGCTCCTGATCCCGACCCCATCCGGGCACCGGACCCTCTCCCAAACGGGCCGGCCGGCCGGGAATTTCGGAGCGGCGGGGCCTTGGCCGCCGATTCGAAAATCCCGGCCGAGATCGGGGGGTCCGGGGGGCCCTCGGCCCCCAGGCCGCCGGAGGCCTGCCTTTTCCCCTCTGCCTCCCCTCCCCCGGCGGTTTTTCCTTGCCTTCCGGCCGGGCATGGGCTCTACAAATGGAATCGCAGAGCCCTGCCCGCGCGTTTCCGTCCGCGCCGGGAACCGAGAAGGAGAAGAAGATGCCGTCCGCTCCCCGTCTGCTTCGTGTGCTCCTGGCCGGACTCCTGGCCGTCCTGGTCCTGGCCGCGGGCCTCGCTCCGGCGCCGGCCTGCGCCGCCGACGCGCCCGGCGTGGTGGAGAAGATCCTGGACATCCTGAAGGCCAGGGGCCAGATCAGCGAGGCCGAGTACCAGGAGCTGAAGGCCCTGGCCGAGGAGGAGCGCAAGGCCCAGGCGGCGGCCCAGGCTGCCCAGGCTGCTCCGACACAGGCCCAGGCCCAGGCGCCGGCCCAGGCGGGCACGGTGGCCGTGGCGACCATCGAGCCCGCGACGCCCTCAACGGCAGCAGGCGCGCCGCCCGCGCTCAAGCCCGGCGAGCTGGCCGCGAGCTTCAAGGACGGCCTGCACTTGGAGAGCGCGGACGGCCAGATGAAGTTCAAGCTCGGCGGCCGGGCGCACCTGGACGTGGCCGCGGTGGCCGCGGACCAGACCATGCGCCAGGCGCTGGGCGACAACGCCGAGGGTTTCGGCACCGAGTTCAGGCGCATCTGGCTGGAGAGCGAGGGCGAGATCAGGCGTTTCATCTTCCGCCTGAACTTCGACCTGGCCAACCAGAAGGTCGTGACCCAGGACGCCTACGTGGGCCTGAAGAAGATTCCCTGGGTCGGGCGCCTGCGCCTGGGCAACCAGAAGGAGCCCTTCTCCCTGGAGCAGCTCACGAGCAACGGCGTGACCACCTTCATGGAGCGCTCCATGGCCGACACCTTCGCCCAGGCCTACAAGCTCGGCATCCAGCTCGACGACTCGCCGCTGGGCGGCCGGCTGCACTGGGCCGCGGGCGTGTTCGCCGACTCGCCGAGCGGCTCGGCCGACTTCAACAACTACGACGACTGGGACGCGGTCGTGCGCCTGGCCGGCACGCCCTGGTACGAGGACAACGGCCGCTATCTGCTGCACCTGGGCGGGGCCTACAGCCACCAGTTCCGCGGCGGCGGCGGCGACCCGCTGGGCTACTCCACCCGGCCCGAGGCCCACCTCGCGCCGGTGACCGCGAACACCGGCGACATCGCGGCCTCGGGCGCGGACCTCCTCGGCGCCGAGGCGGCCCTGGTGCTCGGGCCGCTCTCACTCCAGGGCGAGTTCATGCAGTCCTTCGTGGACGGCAGCGGCGGCTCGTTGAGCTTCCCCGGGGCCTACGTCTTCGCCAGCTACTTCCTCACCGGCGAGAACCGGCCCTACGCGAACGGCATCTTCGGCCGGGTGACGCCGCGTAATCCGGTGGACTTCGACTTCGAGGGCGGGGGCCTCGGCGCGTGGGAGCTGGCCGCGCGCTGGTCCTGGCTGGACCTGAACGACTCGGCCGGCGCGCTGGCCGTGAGCGGCGGCGAACAGACCGACCTGACCGGCGGCGTGAACTGGTACCTGACCTCGTACCTGCGGGTGATGCTCAACTACGTCTACGCCCACGTGGAGGACCGCGAAACCGGCGCGAGCATCGCCAGCGGCGACATGCACATCGTCCAGACAAGGTTCGCGCTGGATTTCTAGGGGGAGGGAGCCGCAATGAAAAGGGCCGGGCGGCGGGGTGCCGTCCGGCCCTGTTTGCGGGGAAAAAAGAGGAAAAGGGCCGCAAGGGGGGAGGATCACTGCCCGGCGGTACGTCCACCACGACGTCTTTCGCGTCTTTGCTCGATATCGGCGCCCGCGAAGTGGTTGCCGCCTGCGCAGCTATTGCCCGATCCACAGCCATCAGCCGCAACGCTAACTTGCCGTCAACGCTCCGAATTGTTCAAAATTTTGTACGCTAAAACCTTTTGTGCTCAATTGAATGAACAACATCTTGACACCCCTCACCCACTATGCCATAATGAACAAAATTATGAACATGAGAGCGTTTTACGTTCAACTGAATGAACAGGACAGGGTGACCAAAGTGACGCGCAAGAGAAGCTATTCAAGAGTGACGCGCCAAGCGCTCGCCATGCTCGGCAAACTGATCCGCATCGGCCGGGCCGAGCGCGGCCTGACGGCGCAGGAGCTGGCCGATCGCGCCGGCATCAGCCGAACGACGCTGTCCAGCATCGAAAAGGGTGCGCAGGGCCCGGAGGTCGGCATCGTATTTGAAGTCGCTTCACTCGTCGGCGTCCGTCTGTTCGATTATGACGAACGCACCCTGCAGATGCACAATGCCCGTCTCGATGAAAAACTCACTTTGCTGCCCAAGAGCGTCCGCCACACGATGAAGGAGGTCGATGATGACTTCTAGAGCGGACGCCAACGCAGCCTTTGTCTGGATTTGGCTTCCGGAGGCAACGGAACCGGTGGTGGCGGGCCGCCTTGACCAGGATGGCGAGCGCATGCTCTTTACCTATGGCGCCAGCTATCGACGCCGCCAACAAGCCATACCGATCTATGAGCCGGAACTGCCACTTCGGAAAGGCGTGATCGGGCCCCTCAACGGCCTGTCGATGCCAAGCTGCATCCGCGACGGCTCGCCAGATGCCTGGGGCCGCCGAGTGATCATAAACAGGCTGACAGGCAAGAAGCCCGACGCTGCCGGCGTGACGGAGATCAGCGAGCTTACCTATCTGCTCCAGTCAGGGTCGGACCGGATTGGCGCCCTCGATTTTCAGACATCGGCGACTGAATATGTCCCTCGCCTTGCCGCGCAAGCGTCGTTGGACGAACTCATGGAAGCGGCTGCCCTCATCGAAAAAGGCCTGCCCTTAACCCCGACGCTCGATCGAGCCATGAATCACGGCACCTCGATCGGCGGCGCGCGCCCCAAGGCGCTGATCGATGACGGCACGAAGAAGTTCATCGCCAAATTCTCGGCGAGCAACGATACATACAGCGTCGTGAAGGCCGAATTCATCGCGATGAAGCTGGCTACCGCTTGCGGGCTCACCGCAGCCTCAGTATCGATGACCCGTGCTGCGCATAAAGACGTGCTATTGATCGAGCGCTTTGACCGCACGTATACGGAAGCCGGCTGGACGCGTCAGGCGATGGTCACGGCCCTGACCATGCTTGGCCTTGATGAGATGATGGCCCGCTATGCCTCCTACGAGAATTTGGCCGAGCTGATTCGCTACCGCTTCACCGATCCCAAGGACACGCTCAAGGAGCTCTACGGACGGATTTGCTTCAACGTGCTGTGCGGCAACACCGACGACCATGCCCGTAACCATGCAGCGTTCTGGGATGGCAAGATGCTAACTCTGACGCCAGCCTATGACATTTGCCCGCAAAACCGCACGGGCAACGAAGCCACGCAGGCCATGCTAATCAAAGGAGATGGCCGCGCGAGCACACTGGTGACCTGCCTTGCAGCCGCGCCGGATTATCACCTGAAAGAAGCGGAAGCCGCCGCGCTAATCGAACACCAGATCACGACGCTCGCCGCACACTGGCAAGCGGTCTGCGCGGAAGCCGAACTAAGCCCCGTTGACCGCAAGCTGTTCGCCGGGCGTCAATTTCTCAATAGCTACGCCCTTGAGAGGCTCGATGGTCACAAGGCGCTGCAAGACGCATTTCATGCCGCACGGGATTGGCTGATCGCAAGCGTAGACGCCTGAGATGGGAGCGCCCAAGCGGCTCAAGAGACGCGCCTGGCTGGGGGTATTTCTCTATATACCGCCAATTTTTCCGGCTATTCCAACTTTGTGCGGCTGCTACCTAATGCCGCATCGAAGGCAGCGTCCCGCTTCCCGTGTTTCGCCCTCACCGACGGTTTCCGAGATGTATTCCCGCACGATGATCGGCGCGGCCTCCAATTGTCGCATGGCCGTGGCATCGCTCCGTCTCGTCGCGGGATGCAGGAGCTCCGGCGCCGTCCCGGCGTACAGCTCCGCCCAGAGATTGAGCGCCTGCCCGCCGACGATGAACGCTCCGCCATCGGACGGAAGCGCGGTAAAGATGGAGATGGCTTCGGAAATGCCGATCGGTTCCGGCAAAGGCAAGACCGCTATCTCGGCCGGTGGTTCCCAGGCCGCGACTTTCTGCGGACGATCCTGGCTTTGGACAGATCGAGGGATGCAATCAGGCTGTTCTCGCGATGCAGCTCGTCCGGGCTGACCGCACCGCTTTTCAGGCGCGACTCATCCCGCAGCCGCGCAGCCTCTTTCTCGCGGGAGCGCTCTTCGGGATCGTAATAGCCGATTTCCTTCGCCATGATTGATCTTCCTGACTTCCCTCACCAGCAGTTCCTCATTGCGCGTGTTGTCAAGAGTCCCGGCGAGCTTTGCTCATGCGTCATTCTCTGCAAATATCATGTCCCCCTCGCGGCCTCTTCCCGATTCCCCCCTCACTCCCCCAGCGGCAGACGCACCGTCACCACGGTCCGCCTCTCCTCCTCCACGCGCATGGTGACCTCGCCGCCCATGGTGCGGGTCATGAGGCGGGCGGCGTAGGTGCCCAGGCCCGTGCCCTGGGGTTTGCCGTGGGTCACGTACTTCTCGAAGAAGCGCGCGCGGATTTCACGCGGCACGGGGCCGTCGTTCTCGATGCGCACCACGGCGTAGCCCTCCTCGGCCGAGAGCGAGACGGTCACGTCCCCGCCCGGGGGCGCGGCCTCCAGCGCGTTTCCAAGCAGGTTCGAGAGCGTCAGGCGCACCAGCATCTCCTCGCCCAGGGCCGGGAGAACGCTGTCGGGCGCGAGCGCCTCGCCCCGGCACAGGGCGGTGACGACCACCCCCCGGGCGAGCGCGGCCACCAGCAGCTCCCCGGCCAGGAGCCGGACCAGGCGCACCAGGTCCACGGGCTCGGGCGCCAGCCGGTAGGTGCCGCGCTCCATCTTGTAGAGGTCGAGCGAGCGGTTGATCTGGTCGAGCATGCGCAAACCCGCGTCGCGGATGGCCCCGGCCCAGCGCCGCTGGTTCGCGTCGAGCCCCGGCTCGGCGGCCAGGATGTCGGCAAAGCCGATGACCGCGTTCAGCGGCCCCTTCAGGTCGTGGCGCATGATGCGCTCCACGTCCTCGCGCAGCTCCTCCAGGCGCTTTCTATCGCTCACGTCCTCCAGCAGCCAGACCGCGCCGCGCGCGGGCTCCGCCGGGTCCACGGCCCGGGCCAGCACGCGGGCGTGGAGCAGCCCGCCCTGCGGCCGGCGGATCGCCGCCTCGGCCTCATGCACCGGCCCGCCGGGGTTGTCCGGAAAAGCGAAGACCGGCCGGCCGGCGGCGTCGCGGACCAGGTCCTCGGCCTGGGCGCCGGCCAGCTCCCCGGGCTCGCGGCCGAGCAGCTCGGCCAGCCGGCGGTTGGCCAGGGCCACCCGGCCGCCGTTCACCAGGGCCAGGCCCAGGCCGGAATGGTCGATGACCAGGCGCTGCAGGGCGCTTTCGGCGGCCAGGCGCTCGCGCTCGGCCTCGGCGGCCCGCTTGTCGGCCCGCAGCAGCCGGATGCGCCAGGCCAGCGCCAGCGACATGAGCACGAACTCGCAGGCCGAGCCCAGGGCGATGCCACGATAGGCCCAGAACGAGGCGGGCAGGAGGCCGATCACGGTGTAGGTGTGGATGAGGCCGCCGGCCAGGTAGAACACCCAGGCGGCCAGAAAGGCCGCGGCCGGCGGGAACCCCCGGCGCGCGCGGACCACGCCGGCGGTGACGGCCAGGCCGGTGATCGCCAGCCCCCAGACGATGCTGGGCACGGGCCAGGCCGCGGCCGGCAGGAACGGCAGGGCGGCCAGGCACAGGCTGTAGCCGGCCAGCACCCAGAGCGCGCGGTGCAGCCGGGGCATGGTCGCGCGCGTGTCCAGGAAGGTCTGGACGAAACGGACAATGGCCAGGCCGATGACCGGAAAGATGAAGCTGTAGGCCAGGTACGCCCCGTCCTGCCAGGCGGCCGGCAGGTGGCGGCCGGCGCCGAGCACGATCAAATCGTAGTAGGCGATGGCCGCCAGGTGCAGGACGTACCAGAAATAGGCCTGGTCGCGCAGGATGACCAGCAGGATCAGGTTGTAGAGCAGCAGCGCCAGGGCCAGGCCCAGGAACGCGCCCTCGAACAGGCTGCGCCGCCGGTCCTCCCCGGCGTGGGCCTCCACGGTGAACAGCGCCGGCCGGATGATGAGGTCCGAGTCCGGGCAGTGCACGCGCAGGGCGGCGGTGAGGCGGCCCTCGGGCAGGGGCGGCAGGCGGAAGTACCCGGGCGTGGCCGACGCGCGGCCGGCCTCCAGGCGGGCGAACGGCGGATGCGCGCCGGGCGGGCCGGCGGCCAGCCAGAGCCCGGCCGAGGAGAGGGTCGGCGTGCCCAGGTCGAGGACCAGGCTCGCGGCCGGCGCACCCTGGCGGCGCTCCAGGTCGAAGCGCAGCCAGTAGACCGCCTCGGTCATGCCCAGGGACAGGGCCTGGCCAGGGACCGCTTCCAGCTCCCCCACCGGCCGCGACAGGACGTCCTCGGCTCCGAGCAGCCCGGCCGGGTCCTCCAGCAGGCCCATCCGGCCGGCGAAGGTCAGCTCCGTGAAGCCCGGGCCGACGACCACGGGCGCCACGTCCGCGTCTGCCCTGGCCGGCGCGGCCGCCCCGAACAACAGGCACAGCGCGAGCCACAGCCCGGCCGGAGCCGACAGACAGGATGGACACGAGCCGCGAAGCGCATGCACGATCGCCCCCGCCTCCAGTTGCGCATTACCTATCGATGAAATGGGAATTCTTCAGAAAAATGTATATTACGCACAATTTTCGCGCAAGATAAATGTCGATTTTCATGGATGATTTCATCCGCTCGGTCGAACCGATCGGCGCCGGCGCATGCGGGAAGGCATAACAGCCGCAGCGAGGCGATGAGAAGGCGGGCCGGATCGAACCGGTGCCGGCGTCCTGATCCAGGCGCCTCGCGGATGGGGAGCGAACAGCCGGAAGGCGGCCGGTGAGGGGAAGAGGAGGGCCGGGATTGGGGCCGGACGCGGCGTGCCGATCCAGCCGCCCGCGCGGACTCCGGGTCGGGACTGGCTGAAGATGCGTGACACTACCACCGGCCCGCAGTCCCGGCGCCGGCATCATGACACCCACGCCCGCGCGGACTCCGGGTCAAGGCCGCACACCGGCCATGCGACCGCCGTCCAGTCCGCCGCCGCCGTCACCTTCGTGGCAGTCTTGGTGATTTTCGAGGTCCCCGGGTCCGCGCGGATTCCGGATCGAGCAGCCGGAAGGCGGCCGGTGAAGTGAGGAAGAGGGGGATTGGGCCGAGCGCGACTCGCCGATCCAGCCCCCGCGCGGACTCCGGGTCAAGGCCGCACACCGGCCATGCGCCTGCCGTCCGATCCGCCGGCCTCTTCACCCTCGCGGCGTCTTGGTGATTTTCGATGCTCTGCGATCCGCGCGGACTCCGGATCGGGACCGGCACGCCGACCCGGTGCGGCTGACCCCGCCGTCCGCGCGGACTCCGGGTCACAACCGCGCCCCGGCCATGCGACCGCCGTCCGGTCCGCCGGCCTCTTCACCCTCGCGGCCTCTTGATGATTCTCGCCAGCCCTACTTCACGGGCTCGAACTCTCCGGGGCAGGACATCTGGGCCTGCTTCAGGCTGGTGGGCTTCTTGAAGAGGTAGACGATGGCCCGGCGGGGGTCCTTGCCCAGGTTGTGGCGGCAGCGGGCCACCAGGTTCTCCTCGGAGCAGACCCCGGGATCGTAGGTCGTCCCCGGGAACGCGGCGCAGTCCTTGGCGGCCGTTTCCCTGGTCCAGCCGGAGCCGACGTAGGCGTAGTCGAAGCCGAAGGCCGCGGCGGCCTTGCAGCAGCCGGCACCGGTTCCGGAATCCCCGGCCACGGCCGGCAGCGGCGCGACGGCCAGCGCCGCCAGAAGCAGGATCAGACGCGACATAACGGTCCTCCATGGCGCGCGGCCGGATTGCGCGGCCGCGCCTCTCGTTGTTCCATTCGCCTCCGGCGGGCAGGGGCGCCGCCCCTGCACCCCGCAAGGGGGGATAATCCCCCCTTGACCCCCTGGCTTTGCCGCGATGCAGCCCGGACTCTCGGGTCCGGGCTGCATCGCGGCAAAGCCGGGGGAGGTCCAGGAGGGAAGCATTCCCTCCTGGTGGGGGTCCAGGGGGCAAAGCCCCCTGGCCGCCGGAGGCACGCCGGCCCCGCCGGCCCTAGAGCAGCATGAGCAGGTACGGCACGCCGAGCGGGGCAAGAGGCGCGCTGTAGAGCTCGTAGACGTTGTCGGTATCCTGGTCGGCGCGGTAGACCACGCGCCGGCCGTCGGGGCTGATGGTGGCGGATTCGTTCACGACGCTGCCGAAGGCGACCTGGGGGTTGATCTGGACCGGGGTTCCGCCGGCCAGGGGCACGCCGAAGAGGTCGTAGACGTTCACGGCGTCCGGGTCCGCCTGGTAGACCACCCGGCCGCCCCGGGGGCTGATGGCGTAATGGTTGCCGACGGAGCGTCCGGCGGGCATGGAGGCGTTCAGCCTGACCGGGGTGCTGCCGCCGGCCAGGGGCACGCCGTAGATGTAATAGTCCTGGTCGGTCTCCTGGTCGGCGCGGTAGACGACGGTCGCGCTGTCCGGGCTGATGAGGAAATCGGTGACGTTCCCCAGAGCGGCCAGGGGCGCGTTCAGCTTGACCGGCGTTCCGCCGGCGATGTCCACGCTGAAGAGCTCCTGGACCTCGTCCGCAGCCTGGTCGGCGATGAAGACCAACCGGGAACTGTCCGGGCTTATGTCGTAACCGGAGCTGCCGACATCCCCGCCGGAAACCAGCGCGGGGTTGAGCTTGGTCACGGGGCCGCCCCCGATGGGCGCGCCGTAGAGCTCGAAGACCTCGTCCGCGTCCTGGTCGGCGCGGTAGACCACCCGCTCTCCGTCCGGGCTGATGCTGAAGGTGATCACGTTGCGGCCCGCGAGCAGCGAGCCGTTGAGCTGGGTCCGCGGCCCGCCCAGGATGGGCGCGCTGAAGAGCTCATTCGTGTTGTCGATGTCCTCGTCGGAGATGTAGACCACGCGGACCGGGTTCGCGTCGATGGCCGGGCTGATCTCGAAACTCGACGTGACGTCGCCGCCGGTGGCCACGTTGCCGTTCAGCCCGACCCACGCCCCGCCGGCCAGGGGCACGCTGAAGAGCTCGTTGACCCCGTCTGTGAGCTGGTCGGCCAGGTAGACCACCCGGCTCGAATCCGGGCTGATGCGGAAAGTGGTGCCGACGTCTCCCCCGGCGACCATCACGCCGCTCAGCTGGACCTGGTCCGTGCCGTCGAGGCGCACGCTGAACAGCTCGTAGTCCTCGTTCACGTCCTCGTCCGCCCGGTAGACCACCCGGCTCGAGTCCGGGCTGATCTGGACCTGCATCACGTTTCCGCCGAGCGGCAGTTGCCCGTTCAGCTGGACCGCCGTCCCGCCGGTGATGGGCACGCTGTAGAGCGCGGTGTTCTCGTCGGCGCTGTCGTGGGTCTGGAAGACCACCCGGCTGGAGTCCGGGCTGATGAAAAAGCTGCCGCTGCTGGCGTCCCAGCCGTCGGACAGCGGGCCGTTCAGCTTGACCGGCGTCCCGCCGGCGATGGGCACGCCGTAGAGCTCCATGACGTTGTCGGTGTCCTGGTCGGCCACGTAGACCACCCGCCGGCCGTCGGGGCTGACCTTGTAGGTCATGACCTGCCGGCCGATGCCCAGCGGCGCGTTCAGCCTGACCGAGACGGCCTGGGCCGGCGGGCAGGCCCAGATGAGGGCCAGGAGAAGCCCGGCGATGGCGGCGGGAATGCGCATGGAGCAGTCCTGTGGTGCGGACCGCGACGGTCCGGCAGAGGTGTATTACGCAACAACGTCAATATAAACAGCACGATAGATAGTACATATCGAGCCGATGGGCAGTTGCGGCAAGAGAGACATAGCGCATTACTTTCAGTGATACAAGTATTCTGAAGATAAAATATTGCAACCCGGTACTGATACAGCAGGGCCATGGACATGCGACACTATCCAGAGCGCTCGAAGAGATACGCTGAAGATCATGTTCCGGAAGCGGTTATACGATCCGTACAGAGGAGTGGAAAAGGGCCGGGTCAGGCACCGCGCGCGGCGCTATGATCTGGACACCGCGCGGACTCGGGTCAGGACCGTGCACGGGCCATGCGGGCCGCCACCCGGTTCCGATCCCTCGCCGCTTCACCCTCGCGGCAGTCTTGGTGATTTTCGAGGTCCCCGGGTCCGCGCGGATTCCGGATCGAGCAGCCGGAAGGCGGCCGGTGAGGTGAGGACGGCGGGGCCAGGCTCCGCGCGCGGCGTCATGATCCGATCGGGCGAGCGGCCACCGGGGCAGGATCGGCACGCGGACCCGGCGCCGGCGTCATGACCCCGATGCCCGCCCGGACTCCGGGTCACAGCCGCACACCGGCCACCCGCCGCCGTCCGGTCCGCGGCCTCACTTCGCGGCCGCATCCCCGGCCTTCTTCCCCCCGCCGGCCGGCGGGCGGCCGGCGGTGACCCGGACCAGCACCCGGGAGAGGTCGGCCAGGAGCACGGGCTTGGCCAGGTAGTCGTCCATGCCCGCAGCCAGGAAGCTTTCGCGGTGGCCGTCCATGGCGTGGGCCGTGACCGCGACCACGGGCAGGCCGGGGTCAAAGCGCGAGCCGTCGTGGTTGCGGATGCGGGCGGTGGCGGTCAGGCCGTCCATGTCCGGCATCTGGATGTCCATGAGCACCACGTCGAAGGGCTTTTCGGCCAGGAGCGCCAGCCCCTCCTCGCCGGTGTCGGCGCAGGTCGCGGCGTGGCCCAGGCGCTCGAGCAGGCCTTTCAGCGCCAAGCTGTTGATGCGCTCGTCCTCGACCATCAGGACCTTGAGGCTGCGGCCGACCTCCGGCGTCGCGGCCGGAGCGCGCGCGGGCGCCTCCCCGGCCAGGGCCAGCGGCAGGCTTAAACCCACGGTGGTCCCCTCCCCGGGTGCGCTGTCCAGGCACAGGCCGCCGCCCATCAGCGCCACCAGGCGCTTGACGATGCCCAGGCCCAGCCCCGCGCCCTGGTGGCGGCGGGTGAACGAGCCGTCGACCTGGGTGAAGGGCTCGAAGACCAGGTTCAGCTTGTCCGGGGGGATGCCGATGCCCGTGTCGGCGACCTCGATGTACAGCCGGCAGGTTTCGGCGGGGCCGGGCAGGCGGTCCACGGTCAGGCTCACGCCGCCCTTGTCGGTGAACTTGAGGGCGTTGCCGACCAGGTTCAGGATGATCTGGCGCAGCCGGCCCTCGTCGCCCCGGACCCGGCCGGGCAGGTCCGGATCGGCCGAAACCCGGAAATCGAGCCCGCGGCCGGCGGCCTCCTGGCTGAAGAGGTCGGACATGCCTTTGACCAGGGCGGGCAGGTCGAAGGGCTCGCTGGCCAGGGCCAGGACGCCCGACTCCAGGCGCGAGATGCTCAAGATGTCGTTGATGATGGTCAGAAGCCCGCAGCCCGCGACCTGGGCGATCTCGGTGAAATGGCGCTGCTGCGCCGACTGGGGCGTGTCCTCCAGGAGCTGGAGCATGCCGAGGACGCCGTTCAGGGGCGTGCGCAGCTCGTGGGAGACGTTGGCCAGGAACTCGGACTTGGAGCGGCTGGCGGCCTCGGCCAGCTCCTTGGCCTGGATGAGCCGGGCCTCGGTCTCCTTGCGCCGGCTGATGTCCTGAAACATGACCAGCTGGCGGTCCGGCGAGAGCATGCGCACCAGCACCTCGACCGGCACCCAGCCTCCGGAGCGCGAGCGGTAGCGCCGCTCGAAGCGGCTGTAGGCATCCAGGGGCAGACGGCCGTCGGGGAAGTAGATCGGCTGCCGGGCGAGGTCCTCGGGGTGGATGAGCTCCTCGGCGCCGAGGCCGCGCAGCTGCAGGGGATCGTCGTAGCCGAGGATAGCCGCGGCCTGGGGATTGGCCTCCAGCAGGCGGCGCCGGCCGTCGGCCAGGAAGATGCCCACGGCGGCGTGCTCGAAGAGTTCGCGGTAGCGGCGCTCGCTCTCGCGCACCGCGACTTCGGCGCTCTTGCGCATGGTCACGTCCTGGACCATGGCCTCGAAGGCCAGGACGGCGCCGTCCTCGGCGAGCAGCGCCCGGGCATTCATGCTGACCCAGATGACGAGCCCGTCTTTTCGCTTGAACTGCGTCTCGTAGCCCGAAACCCGGCCCTGGCGGCCGAGGATGTCCAGGAGCCGCAGGCGGTCGGCCTGGCGGACGTAGAGCTCGCGGCCGATGTCGGCGACCCCGGCCACGAGCTCCCCGGGCGAGTCGTAGCCCAGGGTCCTGGCCATGGCCGGGTTGGCGGCCAGCAGCCGGCCGTCCGGCCTGGAGCGGAAGATGCCCTCCACGGCCTGCTCGAAGATCTCGCGGTACTCGCGCTCCGAGGCCCGGAGCGCGGCCTCGCGATCGGCCAGCACGGCCAGCGCCCGGTTGAAGCCCTCGGCCATGACCTCGGCCTCGCGGAAGGCACCGGCCGGCGGCCGGACCTCGGCGCCGCCGTGCCCGGCCCGCTCGACCGCGGCGGCCAGCTCGGTGAGCGGCCTGCTCACCCGGCGGCGCACGTCGCGCAGGAGATAGCTGATCATGGCCGCGTAGCCGGCCAGCAGGCAGGCCAGGAGCGCGGCCAGGGTGGCCAGCGGCGGGGCGTAGACCGACCACAGGGGCGTGAGGATGAGGACGACCCAGCCCGGGCCGGCCAGGGTGGCCAGGCTGGCCAGATAGCGCCGGCCGTCCAGGGCGAGGTGGCCGGCGGCGAATGTCCGGCCCCGGTTTTCGGTTACGAAGGGCAGGTAGCCGAGGTTGGCCTGCTGGGCCACTTGCCGGGCGTCGGGATGGACGATCAGGTTGCCGTAGGCGTCGGCCAGGATCACGCTCTCCCCGGGCAGGGCGGCGGCGAAACGCTGGACGTGGCTCTGCAGCTCGGCCAGGGACAGCTCGCAGACCACCTGGCCGCCGGCCGGCACGCCCCGGCGCAGGAAGACGGTCATGCGCCCGGTCTGGGGCGACCACAGCGGCCGGGAGATCTCGGTGCCGCGGCCGCCGGTCTCGGGCGCGAAGAGGTCGGGGAAATCCAGGCCCTCGAGCCCGCCGGGCACGTCGGCCAGGACCCGGCCGTCGGCGGCGATGAAGACCAGGCGCGCGAAGCGCGGCAGGGCGGCCTGGAGATGGCCCAGGCGCGCGGCGATGAACCCGGGCTCGGGCGAGGTCGCGGCCACGGCGTCGAGCACGGCGAAGACGTCGTCCAAGTAGAGGGCGACGTAGCGGCGCAGGGAATCGGCCTGGAGGCGGTTCTCGGCCACCACGTCCTGGCGGCGGACGACCCCCAGGGCCAGGCCCAGGAGCAGGATGAGCCCGAAGCCCAGGCCGAGCAGGTGCAGGGCATGGCCGCGCAGCAGGGTGACGATGGAGGGCGCGCCCATCCTTCAGCCTCCGGCGCCAGCGCCGGGCAGGGGCGCCGCGCGGCCGCGGGACGCACTCCGGCGCCGGGCTTCCGGGGATGGAGCGGGGCAGAGATTCGTCACGGTCACCCGCCGCGGTTCAGTTTTTTCGGAGCGGTGGACTATAATCCGACACCTGGCCACCATCAACCACATTTTCGGCCGCCAGGGACAGCCCGGTCGCGCGGCTCAGTCCAGCCGCTCCAGGGTCCGGAACTCGCCGCCGGCCACGGTCTCGACGAAGGACGCCCGGGCGCAGTCGCCGTTCGCGTCCAGCGGGATGGGGCCGGCCAGGCCCGGGCGCACCCCGGGCCGGGCCAGCTCGGCCAGGAGCCGGTCCCGGTGGCCGTCCGCGGCCGCCAGCGCGGCCAGAAACACCTGGGCGGCCTCGTAGCCCGTGGCCGCGGCGAAGCTCGGCTCGAAGCCGAAGCGCCGGCGGTAGTCCTGGCGGAAGCGCCGGTAGGCCGGAGCGTCGCTGTCCATGGGGTAGCCGCTGACGAAAATCGTGCCGTCCAGGCTGCGGCCGGCGGCCGCGAGCAGCTCCCGGGTGTAGGCCCACATGGAGCTGTAGATCGCCGGCGACAGGCCGGCGGCGTGCAGGGCGCCGGCCAGGGCGCCCAGGTCCCGGGCCGAGAGCACGCAGACCAGGGCCTGGGGATCGTGCCGGTCCACGGCCGCCAGCACCGGGCCGAGGAAGGGCTCGCGGGCGGCGTGCACGGCCAGCTCCTCGCTGATCCGCCCGCCCAGGCGCGTGAACTCCTGGCGGAAGGCCTCGCGGAAGGTCCGGGTGTAGGCCGCGTTGTCGTCGTCGGCCACGACCAGCACCGTGTCGTGGCCGTCCTTTTGCCGGCACCAGCGGGCCAGCTCCGTGGCCCAGCGGCGGTTGTCGGCGATGACCCGGAAGAAGCAGTCGGCCCGGCCGCTGAAGCTGGGCGAGGAAACCGTGGGCGAGATCAGCGCCAGGTGCGCGGCCTCGGCCTCGGGCATGGCGCCCACGGCCTCCACCGAGGTCATGGGTCCGATGACCGCCACGGCCCCGGCCTGGGCCAGCTCGCGCATCCCCTCCGCCGCCCGCTCGGTGTCGTTGGCCGCGTCCCGGCTGACCAGCCGGAAGGTGAGGCCGGCCACGCCGCCCGCGGCGTTGGCCTCCTCCAGGGCCAGGCTCGCGCCGTTGCGGCCCTGCACCCCGAGGTCGGAATACTTGCCCTCCAGCGGCCCGAGAAAGCCGACCACCAGGACCCGCCCCGGGACCAGGAGCCAGACCGCGGCCAGCGCGGCCGCGGCCAGCGCCGCGAGGAGAAGAGCCCGGGCCGGCGCGCGTCGCCAGGCCATATCGCCCCCCCTTGTTCGGATACTGCTTTTCTAGCCCAACGGGCCGGGGCGATCAAGTGCGCCGCGGCGGCGGTCCACGATCAGGGCGGCGACCGCCAGGACCGTGGCCAGGCAGACCACGCCGCTCAGCACCAGGTAGACGTGGCCCAGGGAGGCGGCGATGACCTCGGCGGAGAGGTCCGTGACCTCGGGCCGGCCGGGAAGATGGGACAGGCTCGCGGCCCGGGCGGCGAACAGGGCCGCGGCCAGCGGCAGGCCGGTGGTCTGGCCGAAGGTCCGGGAAAGGTTCAACAGCCCCGAGGCCACGCCGCGGTGCCGGCCCGGAGCCTCGGCCATGATCGCGGCGTTGTTCGGCGGCTGGAAGAAGCCGAGCCCCAGGCCGAAGGGCGCGGCCCGCAGCACGAAGCCCCACCAGGGCGTGGCGGCCGTGAGCGTGGACACGGCCAGGGCGCCGGCGATGACCAGCACCAGCCCGACGACGGACAATATCCGCGAGCCGTAGCGGTCGGACAGATGGCCGGCCAGCGGGGCGATGAGTCCCATGGAGCCCGGCACGGTCATCATCATCAGGCCCACGTCCTGCGCAGAGAGCCCCTTGGCCAGCTGCAGGTAGAAGGGCATGATGAAGGCCCCGGCGTTGGCCACGAAGACCAGGAAGCCCATGAGCAGGTTCAGGCTGAAGAGCGGATTCGCGAACAGGGCCAGGTCGATCATCGGCTGGCGCACCCGGGACTCCACGGCGATGAAGGCCCCGAGCCCGACCAGGGCCGCGGCCAGCAGGCCCAGGGTGAAGCCGGAGCCGAAGCCCTCGAGCTGGCCGTGGGTCATGCCCAGGCAGTAGGCGCAGAGCGTGAGGAACAGGAGCCCCGCCCCGGCCAGGTCGAAGCGCTGCCTCCCCCGGTGCTCCGCGGCCGGCGGCCGGTAGCGCGCCAGGCAGGCGATGGCCAGGAGCCCCAGCGGCAGGTTGACCAGGAAGATCGAGCGCCAGCCGGCCAGGCCGATGAGCAGGCCCCCCACCGTCGGCCCGGCGGACAGCCCGATGGACACCGTGGCCCCGATGAGCCCGACCGCCCGGCCGAACTTGGCCCGGGGCACGGCCTCGGCCACGATGGCCACGCCCAGCGCCTGGGTCATGGAGGCGCCCAGGCCCTGCACGGCCCGGAAGGCGATGAGCAGGTGCGCGCTGGGCGCCAGGCCGCAGGCCAGCGAGGCCAGGGTGAAGACGACCTGCCCGGCGATGAAGATCTTCTTGGTGCCGTGCATGTCGCCCAGGCGGGCCACGGTCAGCAGCATGGTGGTCATGGTCAGCACGTAGCTGACCACCACCCACTGCACGGCGGCGAACGAGGTCTGCAGGCTCTCGACCAGGGTCGGCAAAGAGACGTTGACGATGCTCATGTCCAGGGTGCCCATGAGGATGGTCAGGTAGACGCCGACGAGCGGCCACTTGGCGGCCGACAGCGCGGCTTCGGTCTGGGGCGGCGGGGAAGGCTCAGCCATGGCCGCGCCGTCATGACACGCGGGCCGGGGGAAGTAAAGTTGCAGGCCCGGCCCGGGGCGGCGGGGCCTCCGGCGGGCAGGGGGCGTTGCCCCCTGCACCCCCACAAGGGGGAAATGATTTCCCCCTTGACCCCCCCCGTTCCGAGGTCCCGGGCTTGCGGGGAAAAGACCCCCGCAAGCCCGGGACCTCGGAAGAGCGGGTACACGAGGAAATCCTTGGCCCCTGGCGAGATGCCCGGGAAACCCGGCAAAAAGCGAAATCGCAAGGCCGCCATGAGGGGAAAATAGGGGCTCGGGCGGATGTGCGCCCATCCGGCCGAACGCCCGCGCCGATCCGGGCCGTCTTCACCTCGCCGGCCGTCTTCGATTTTCTTCGACTCCCCGGCGGAGGAGAGCGGAGGCGGCCATCGAGGGGGACGAATGGCGGGATCGGGCCCGGGCGGGCAATGGCCGGGCGGACGATCTCGACGATCTTCGCCGGCAGGACGGATCACGGCCGCCAGGACGGACACGGCGGGAGGGGAATGAATCCGGCCTTGAGGGTGAAGGGCGGGACCGCACGCCGGCCCGGCTCCTTCTCCCCTCGCGGCGTCTTTCCGGTCTTCAGCGCAAGGCTGGTTCCTGCCCGGTACGGGCACGCTGCGCAACGGCTATATCGGCCGCAATTTTATCACATTTCATTGCACGAAACCGTTTGGTGTGTTACATTCATCATGGGAAAAAGTCAGAAGCCTTCAATGAAGGGGTGCATCATGAAGAACATGCGCATGGCGGTGAAGCTTATCGGTTCGTTCATACTGGTCTCTTGTATCACCATGCTCGTCGGATTCGCCGGCTATCGCGGAGTCTCCAGCGTATCCGACAGTCTCGATGAAATACAGGACATCCGCCTGCCTTCGATCCAAAACCTGCTCATCATCGCCGAACAGTTCGAGGTCCTGCGCGTGGCCCTGCGCACCCTGCTCGTCCCGGGCCTGACCAGCGCGGACCGCGAGCGCCAGTACGCCAACATCGGCACGGTCCGCGAAACCTACACCAAGGCCTGGGGGGTCTACGAAGCCCTGCCCCAGACCCCCGAGGAGGCCCGGCAGTGGGCGTCCTTCGTCGCCACCGTCGAGGCCTGGAAGGACGTCAACAACCGCTTCGTGAGCCTGTCCAAGGAATGGGACGCCTCGGGCATCGCCGACCCCGTCCACCTGCGCCTCTCGCTCGAAACCTTCCGCACCGAGATGCTGGGCGCCATCGGCGGCATCGAGGACGCCCTGGCCCGGGGCAAGCCCTACCAGGGCCCCACCGAGACCGCCAAGACCGCCCTGGCCGCCTTCATGTCCACCACGGCCAAGACCATCGACAACAAGCAGCTGAACGGCGCCCTGGCCGGCCTCGTCGCCGGCTACGACAGCTTCTTCGCCGGCCTGCGCCAGGTCCTCGAGCTCCTCGCCGCCGGCCGCGCGGACGAGGCCGGGCAGACCTACCGCGCCACGGTCGAGCCCCAGGGCGAGGCCGCCATCGCCGCCCTGGACCCGATCCAGGCCCTGGCCGCCAAGGTCGAGGAAACCCAGGCCAAGCTGACCGGACTGGCCTTCGGCGAGCAGCGCGAACGCCAGCAGGCCGCCCTGGACATCCTGAAGAAGATCGTCCAGCTGAACGTCGAGCTGGCCGCGCAGGCCAAGGCCGAGGCCGCCTCGGCCCATACCCTGGCCGTGGCCACGGCCCTCGGCGGCACCGTGGCCGGCGTCCTCCTGGCCCTGATCGTCGGCATCGTCATGACCCTGGCCATCACCCGCCCCCTGGGCCGAAGCCTGACCTTCGCCAAGGCCGTGGCCGGCGGCCGGCTCGACGAGGACCTCGACATCCACCAGCGGGACGAGATCGGCCAGCTGGCCGAGGCCCTGCGGACCATGGTCGGCGCCCTGAAGAAGAACATCCGCGAAGCCGGCGACAAGGCCGAGCTGGCCCAGAAGATGACGGGCGAGGCCAAGACCGCCCTGGCCGAGGCCGAGGTCGCCAAGGAGAAGGCCCAGGCCGCCCGGCGCGAAGGACTGCTAGAAGCCGCGGCCCAGCTCGAGGACGTGGTCAACGCCCTGTCCTCGGCCTCCGAGGAGCTCTCGGCCCAGGTCACCCAGGTCGGCCGCGGCACCGACATCCAGCGCGAGCGCACCGCCGAGACCGCCGCGGCCATGGAGGAGATGAACGCCACCGTCCTCGAGGTCGCCAGGAACGCCGCCGACGCCGCGACCAGCGCCGAGGCCGCAAAGACCCAGGCCAAAACCGGCAACGCCGTGGTCGGCGGAGTCGTCACGGCCATCGAGGACGTCCGCCGACGCACCGAGACCATGAAGGACAGCCTGGGCGCGCTGGGCCGCCAGGCCCAGGCCATCGGCCAGATCATGACCGTGATCACCGACATCGCCGACCAGACCAACCTGCTGGCCCTGAACGCCGCCATCGAGGCCGCCCGCGCCGGCGACGCCGGCCGGGGTTTCGCCGTGGTCGCCGACGAGGTCCGCAAGCTGGCCGAAAAAACCATGTCCGCCACCAAGGAGGTCGGCACGGCCATCGGCTCCATCCAGGCCTCCACCAAGTCCAACATCGCCGAGATGGATGCCGCGGCCCAGGCCGTGGGCGCCTGCACCGGCCAGGCCGGCGAGGCCGGCGCGGCCTTGCAGCGCATCGTGGACATCGTCGAGCGCACCACCGACCAGGTCCGCTCCATCGCCACCGCATCGGAACAGCAGTCCTCGGCCAGCGAGGAGATCAACCGCGCCGTGGAGGACGTGAACCGCATCTCCTCCGAAACCGCCGAAGGCATGACCCAGGCCGAGGCCGCCATCCGCGAGCTGGCCTCCCTGGCCGGCCGCCTCAAGGAGCTCATGGACTCCCTGCGCCGCCAATAGGCGGGGGGCCAAAGGTGGCCTCCGGCGGCCAGGGGCGCCGCCCCTGGACCCCGCAAGGGGGATCATCCCCCTTGACCCCGCGATCTTGAAATCGAAGCCCCTTGGCGCATCGTGCGCCAAGGGGCTTCGATTTCAAGAAGAGCAGGTGCGCAAGGACACCCCTGCCGCCTGGCGGGCCGGGCCTGACACTCGCCCCTCTGTATGGCGTCTGGCCGGCCGGCGCTGAATCGAAGGGAACATAGAAAGCCGCCATCGAGGGTGAAGAGGGCGGGGATGGTCGCGGCGCGTCGTCAAGAAGCGAGCGAGCGCCAGGCCCGGCTCGCGGGACCGGCTTTTACAATTCCAACGCCCGGAGGTATGATCCCGAAGCCGTCGGCACATTCAGAAGGGCAAGCACCCCTCTCCCGTCAGGAATGCCCACCATGCTCACCCTGCGCACGACACGCATCAACTTGCTGCTTGTCGCCACAACCGCCCTCCTTTTCCTGTCGTCATGCCGGGGATGGGATGACCATTGGAACATAGAACCACAATGGTCTGCAAAATTATCCAGTTTGCAAGATTCAGAAAGCATCGCACGAGTAAAGCAAATTGGGTTATTAAAGACAAGCAAACAACATATATTTTTAACTCTGGATGAGTTCAATGAGCAACACCCTTTGTACATTGATGACATCGACACCATTCTCCTGATCTTTAACCAAATCTCACGGGACAAAACCGTAGACTTTACATGCTCTGCGTCCGATTCGAAACGCGAGTGCTATCATCTGGTCGCGTTCGATTCCACCAAGAACGCCGCATACATTATTCTGTACACATGCGATGATACATACTCTTCTGTTTGGAATTATGAGGCGGCGGGGATTTATTGGATAATCACGCCGCCGAAGATAGTTGAATTACTCGGCCGGTAGTTCGCTGAGCATCGTTTGAGCCCGGGATCACCCCCGCCTGCCATCCGCCCCTCCCCCCTCACGGCCGCCTTTTCCCGATCTTCACGCCTGGCGCCACGCCCGCGCGCCGGCCCGGGCCTCCGGGTTCCGCTGCAAATCGCCGGTATCTCTTGCCCGCGCGACGCAACTCGGATAGAGTGGCCATGGTGTGAATCTTCATAACATATCGGGGAGAGTTCATATGCGCAAGATGCTTATCGTCCTGGCTATCGTCATGTCCTTTGCCATGGCCGCGACGGCTTTCGCCGGATCGTCCGCGCCGAACCTCACGGGCAAATGGAAGGGCAAGATGCAGATACATGACAAGACCCGGGGCTTTGTCGCGGACGAGGTCGTGACCATGGTCATCACCGAGCAGAAGGACCTGGTCTTCTACGGCGAAAAGGCCTGGACCCAGAACGGCAAGGAAGTGAAGGAAGCCTTCTCCGGCGTCATCACCCCGGACGGCGACATCTATCTGGCCGAAGAGGTGGACGGCGTCACCATCGGCAAGCACAAGAACGGCGCCATCACCTTCTACTATCTGGAGGGCGGCCCGACGCGCATGGCCATCGTCCAGGAGTTCGTGAAACAGTAGCCCGCCCGCCCCACGCACGACGCAAGGCCGGCTCCGCATGGAGTCCGGCCTTTTTCTCGCCCGGCGCGGGGAAGAACGAAGGCAAGCCGTGAAGTGAAGAACCGGCGGCGACGGACAGGCTGGGCGGAGTCGTGACCGGGCCGCCAGCCCGCCCTTCCCCCCGCGCCCGCCTTCGAATCCAGCGGCAGGGCGGGATCACCCCCACCGCGCGGCGTCACGGACCGCCCCGCCCATCCTCCTCGCCCGCCTGAAGCCCTGGCCGGCCGGCGCTGAATCGAAAGAGAAAACGAAAGCCGCCATCGAGGGTGAAGAGGGCGGGCTCATGCCCGACGGGGCGGCATGGTGACCGCACGCCGGCCTGGACCCAACCTCCCCCCCTTCATGGCCGCCTTTTCCCGATCTTCAGCGGCTCTCCCGATACCCGACCTCCCGCGCGGTGGAACGTGCACTCCCTGCGCGCCAAGGACCTCCAGTCCCGCTTTTAAAAATGTTGGCCAGTTTTACATCAGCCCCCCCCTTGCGTCATTCGCGAATCGCGAATAATGAATATCCATGGCGCTCAAACCGCAAGACATCGTCGTCCTCCTCAAGATCGCGCTCTGGCCGCCCAGGGACTGGACCTATCTCTGGCTGGCCAGCAACCTGTTCATGAGCGCGTCCGAAGTCCACGCGGCCATCCGCCGGGCCACGAAGTCCCGGCTCTTCGACCCGCACTCCCTCCGGCCCATCGTGCGCAACCTCGAGGAATTCTGCGTCCACGGCCTGAAATACGTCTGGCCGGCCGAGACCGGCGAGCCCACCCGCGGCTTGCCCACGGCCTATGCCGCGCCGGTTCTGAAGAACTGCATCAAGCACGATCCGCGGGATATCCATGTCTGGCCGTTTGCAGAAGGAAAGTTCAGAGGAACGAGCCTTGCGCCCCTTTTCAAGTCCGTGCCAGAGGCGGCAAGCGTCGATTCGAACCTCCACGCCGCCCTCGGCGCCATCGACGCCATCCGCCTGGGGCGCAAGCGGGAAGAGGTCGTCGCGACGGTCATCCTCCGCGACATGCTCCACCTGTCCGATGAAACGGTCCATGACGCGCAACAGTGACCTGGTGCTGGAAGCCGCCCGGCGCCTCGGCAAGCTGGCGGACGAGGTGGTCTTCATCGGCGGCGCGGCGGTTGAGTTGCTGCTCACCGACCAGGCGGCCCCGACCGTCCGGACCACGATGGATGTCGACGTCATCATCGAGGTCGCCAGCCTGCCCGGCTATTACCGCTTTTGCGAGCGACTGCGCGGGCAGGGCTTCTACGAATCACCCGAGGACAATGTAATCTGCCGCTGGCGGCACCGTGATGGATTGATCCTGGATGTCATGCCCACCGATCCGGCCATCCTGGGATTCGCCAACCGCTGGTGCGCCGGCGCCATCCAATACGCGCAGCCCTTGGCCCTCGATGGCCTGACGCTCAAGGTCATCACCGCCCCATACTTCCTCGGGGCCAAGATCGAAGCCTTCCACGGCCGGGGTAACGGCGACTTCATGGCCAGCCACGACATGGAGGACATCATCGCCGTGGTCGACGGCCGCCCTGAACTCCCGGATGAAATGCACGAGGCGCCGGATGACCTAGCCGCCTACGTCGCCCGCAACTTCACTGCCTTCCTGGCCGATCTGGACTTCCTCCAGGCCCTGCCCGGTCACCTGCCGCCAGACCCCGGCAGCCAGCTGCGCTACCCCATCCTCCTCGCCCGCTTGAAGCGCCTGGCCGGTCGGCGCTGAATCGAAAGAGAAAACGAAAGCCGCCATCGAGGGTGAAGAGGGCGGGCTCATGCCCGGCGGGGCGGCATGATGGCCCACGCCGGCCCGGATCGTCCGCCCCCCCCTTCACGGCCGCCTTTTTCCGATCTCCCCTGCCCTGCCGATCACCCGCCCCCTTCGCGGCCTCTTTTTTTCCCCGACGACCCCCCAATTTCCGTTCCGCCCCTTCACCTCGCTTCGGATTTGGCGTATGGTCGGGCCTATTTCCGGACAACCGGACACATCCCACATGGAGGCAAACCATGGATCTGCAACTTAGCGGCAAACGGGCCATCGTCAGCGGCTCCACGGCCGGCATCGGCCTGGCCATCGCCACGGCCCTGGCCCGCGAAGGCGCCCGCGTGACCGTCACCGGCCGCACGGGCGGGCGGGTGGACGCGGCCCTGGAGCGCATCACGGCCGACGTGCCCGACGCGGCCCTGGACGGCATCGCCGCCGACCTGGCCACCGCGGCCGGCGCGCGCACGCTTTTCGCCGCCCGGCCCGAGGCCGACATCCTGGTCAACAACCTCGGCATCTACAAGATGCGGCCCTTCCAGGAGATCAGCGACGAGGAATGGTCCGAGATGCTGTCGGTCAACGTGATCAGCGGCGCGCGCTTAAGCCGCCTCTACCTGCCGGGGATGCTCGCGCGCGGCTGGGGGCGCGTCATCTTCGTCTCCAGCGAGTCGGGCATCAACATCCCGCCGGACATGATCCACTACGGCGTGTCCAAGACCGCCATCCTGGCCCTGAGCCGGGGCCTGGCCCTGACCACGGCCGGCAGCGCGGTCACGGTCAACGCCATCCTGCCCGGCCCGACCCTGACCGAGGGCGTGCGCGGCTTCCTCGAGGAGACCGTGCGCAAGCACGGCGGCGACATCGAGTCCGCCGGCCGGGAGTTCGTGGCCCGGGCGCGGCCCAGCTCGCTCATCGGCCGCCTGGCCGATCCGGCGGAAGTCGCGGCCCTGGCGGCCTACGTGGCCAGCCCGCTGGCCTCGGCCACCAACGGCGCCGCCCTGCGCGTGGACGGCGGCGTGGTCAACATGCCCTTCTGAGCAAGGACCGGAGCCATCGAGAACAACAAGCCACGAGGTGAAGGCATGAAGATACTCGTCACCGGCAGCACGGGAACAGTCGGCTCGGAGGTGGTGCGCCAGCTGCACCGGCGCGGGGCAACGGTCCGCGCGCTCGTGCACAGGCGCGGCGCGGCGGACGCGCTCCCCCCGGAGGTGGAGACCGTGGCGGGCGACCTGCTCGACCCGGTCTCCGTGGAGCAGGCGCTCCAGGGCATGGACAAGATGTTCCTGCTGAACGCCGTCACCCCGGACGAGCTGACCCAGGCGCTCATCGCCTGCAACCTCGCCCGCAGGCTGCGCATCAGGCACGTCGTCCAGCTGTCCGTGTTCCAGGCGGACCGCTTCCGCGACGTGCCCCACTTCGCCTCGAAGCTGGCCCTGGAAGGCGCGCTGCGCGAGTTCGGCCCGCCCTTCACCATCCTGCGGCCGGGCTACTACTTCCAGAACGACGCCCGGCTGAAGGAGGCGCTGGCGGGCGGCCTCTACCCGGTGCCCCTCGGCCCGACCGGCATCGCCGCCGCGGACGCCCGCGACATCGCCGAGGCCGCGGCCATCGCGCTGACCGGCGAGGGCCACGAGGGCAAGACCTACAACGTCGTGGGCCCGAACCTGCTGAGCGGCCCGGGCGCGGCCGCCACCTGGAGCGGGTTCCTCGGCCGCGAGGTGCGCTACGCCGGCGAGGACTTCGACCGCTACGAGCGGCAGCTGCGCGAGCACCTGCCCACCTGGGCCGCCTTCGACCTGCGCAAGATGTTCCAGAGCTACCGGGAGCGCGGATTTACCAGCAGCGCGGACGACGTGGCCGGGATCACCCGGCTCCTCGGCCACCCACCCCGCGCGTATGAAGACTTCGCACGGGAGACGGCCGAGGGCTGGAAGAAGGGGGAAGGCGAAAAAAGAGGCCGGTGAGGGGGAAGAGGGGAATCCGGAACAGACCTCATCCTCGCGGTGGTCTTCATGATTCACGCCACCTGCGACCCGCGCTGGCCCTGGATCGAACGGCCGAAAGGCGGCCCGTGAGGTAAGGAAAGGGGCGGGGCGGACACCGCGTGCCGAGTCATGATCATGTTCCCCGCGCTGACTCCGGGTCAGGCCCGCACACCGGCCGTTCGACCGCCGTCAGGTCCGCAGCCCTCTTCACCCTCGCGGCATCTTTTCCGACTCCCTGAACGCAAAAAATGCCGGGACTCGCTACGCAGTTCCCGGCCTGTCGCAGCACGTTGCGAGATCGTCTATTTCCGCGGCAGGTCCGCCCGGCCGTCCCCATCGCCCGGCAGTTCGTCGCGCGCCGCCCATATCTCGGCTTCCTTCATTATCTCACGGATGCAATATTCGCGATACTTCAGATACGAGTCAAGCTCGCTCTCGGCATACACGAATGTATCGAACTCATGGAAGTCCAAGTCTGCAACGGCATGCGCCACAACACAGATTTTTGCCGCGCCGTCCTGTGGCGTCAAGTCGCCACGCACAATCTTTCTGGAAATGTCGATGGCATAGATAATCGCCGCATCCCGTTGGGAGAGCGCCGGGATGCCGAGCTCCTGCAAGGCCTTGGCGAACAGCCCGCGGGCCTCGTCGATCTCGATGCGCAACAAGCCCGCCAGCATCCGGAGCGAATCGGAATCGAGCCCTGCGACCAGCGCCTCGACGGCCACGCCGGGCAGCCGCTCCGTAGGAAAAAATCCAAGGACGTCCAGGGCGTGCGCGAGAAGCAGAAGGCCAGACTTGTCCCGTCCATCGTCGCACCTGTCAGCCGGCAGCGGCCAGTCCCTTATGATCTCTACTTCCTCGTCACGTCCGCCCAGGCCCAGACTACGCGGCCGGCGATGGCTTTCGCTATCTCGCCGTCGAAGTCGCGGTTCAGACGGTAGGTGTCGGGCGGGAACTCGCGGGCGTTGTCGGAATAGAAAATCAGCTCGATGTCGTTTTTGAGCTCCTTGGTCCGCACCCGCTTGATCGCCGTGCCGGCCTCGTTCGGCTCGGTCACCAGCATGATCTTGCCCGCGGGCTCCGGGTTCTTGTCCTCCCGGTCCACCAGCACGATGTCACCCGGATGCAAGGTCGGCACCATGCTCCGCTCCCCGCGCCCGATCTCCACCGCCACCAGGTTCGAGCGGAAACGCACCGACTCGTGGTGCTTCCAGACCAGCACCCAGGAGCGCACCTTGTCCTCCGGGATGAGCCCCGGACCGGCCGCCACCGGCGCCGCCGCCAAGGGCACCGCCAGGTAGTCCTCCGGCGCCGGACCCACCACCCCGTTCACGCCCGTGGTCTGCGGCTTTACGAAACAAACCTCGCGCACGCTCGGCCCGGCCTCGTCCGGAAAGATCACCCGCGCGCCCAGCTTCTCCAGCCAGGCCAGCAGCCGGTCCCCCTTGGGCACCCGGTTGCCGTCCAATGTGTAGTTGAGCTGCGTGGGATCGGCCTTCAAGTACTTCGCAAGCTGCAGCTTGCTCGAAAACCGCCCACCCTCGGCCTGCCGACGGAGCCAGGTCACCGCGTCATCGTAGATCGCCATACACCCACCCTGCCAAAACCCCGCCCCGCCGTCATTTGACGAATCTTCTAAACTTACTTGCCATCATTTAGAATAATCGCTATATATCTCCCCGTGGCTTGACGCCTCCGGCCCGGGACCGGCGGGCCTCCGGCGGCCAAGGGGCTTTGCCCCCTGGCCCCCCACCAGGAGGGAATGCTTCCCTCCTGGACCTCCCCGGCTTTGCCGCGATGCAGCGCGGACGNNCCCCTTGCGGGGTGCAGGGGCAGCGCCCCTGCCCGCCGGAGGCATCCCGGAACCCGGGCAGGAGCCCGGGCAAAGGGCGTGAAAAAGCCCCTGAAAGCGTGAGCCGCCATGGTTAACGCTTCCAAGGGCCTTGTCGAGCGGGAATAACAATTCCCGTCCTGAAAACTTTTTTACGCCCCCCCCTCGGCAATGTCAAGGCGGAGGTCAAAAAATTTGTACTGCAACGACGGGGCCTTGCCACAGCGGACCCGAGAAATGTTGCGGGGCGCGGCCCTGAACGCGAGGCAGGGCAAGGAGGTTCGGACGTGCGCGATTATGCGATGGTGTCGCCCGGGTTCTGGACCGGCTGTACGGGCCGGCGCATGCGGGGCCTGGGGCTGCCGGCGCGGGTGGTGGCCATGTACCTGTTGACCTCGCCGCAGGCCAACGCCCTGGGGTTGTATTACCTTCCGCTGCCTTACGTGGCCCACGAGACCGGGCTGAGCGCGGCCGAGGTGGCGGGGGCGCTTGCGGGCCTGGAGGGCATCGGCTTCTGCCGGTTCGACGCCGGCAGCGAGTGCGTCTGGGTGCTGGAGATGGCGCGCTACCAGCTGGGCGGGCGGCTGAAGGCGGCGGACCACCGGGTGCGCTTCGTGAACGAGCTCTACCGCCGGCTGCCGGACAACCCCTTCCTGGGTGCGTTTTTCGAGCGCTATGCCGAGGAACTGTGCCTGAACGAGCGGCGCGGCGGGGAGGACCTGGAGAAGGCCGGGGAACCGGCCGCGGGCGAGTGTTTGCGGCAGATCGCGCAAGGGGCTTCGAAGGGGCTTCCAAGCCAGGAGACTGAACAGGAACAGGAAGGGGGTGGGGGTCGGGCGCGCGCGCGAAGTCTTTCCGGCAGGGAAGCGAAAGACAGGGAGGCGGCCTTCGCCCGGCTGTGGGCGGCCTACCCGGTGCGGCGCGGCCGGGCGCGGGCCGAGAGCGCCTGGCGCCAGGCCTGGAAATCCGACCCGGAGCTGCCGGATATCCGCGAGCTTACGCGCATCGTGGACGAGTTCGCGGCCCGAGACGTGGAGTGGCGGCGGGGCAAGGTGCCGCGCCTGTCGCGCTTCATCGCCGAGGGCATGTGGCGCGAGGAGCCGCGCGAATGGCCGCCGCCGGAAGCCGGTGGTCCGGGCGGACCGGGCGATCGGGCCGGCGGGGAGGAGCGCAGGGAGTTGGCCAAGGAACTTTTGCGGGAGCTTACCAATGCCGAGTGAACGTGCGGTGTACGCGGAGCTGTTGCGCATCGGCGCGGTCTTTTCGCGAGAGATGCGCAGCCGCGAGGAATTGGCGGCCCTGGCCCGGGTCTGGACCGAGGCCCTCTCCGACCTGAGCAACGAGGAGCTGCGGGCCGCGGTGCGCCATTGTCTGCGCACCAGCCGTTTCCCGCCCACGCCGGCCGAGGTGCTGGCCGCGCGGGGCGCCGCGCGTACCCAGGGCGCGCCCGCACAGGGCGTACAGGGCCTACCGGCTGTGTCCGCAAAAAGCGGACAGCCCGGGACCCCGGCCAACCCCAACGTGCTGACCGACGAGCAGTTCGCGCGGCGCAAGGCGGCGTCCGAGGAGTTTTTCCGCCGGCTGCGCGAGCGCGGAATCATGGGTCGGGCCAGCGGCGAGGAAATCGCGCAAAACCCGGGAATCGCGCAACGTGCGGAGATCGCCCCATGTGCGGGGAGCGCGCCCGGTGCCCGCGGCCCGGGCAGGGAGGGAAAATGAAGGATTCGCCCATGTTCTGCCCGGCCTGCGGCACGCGCACCCGGGTGGTCAAGACCTCGAACAATTCCGGCCAGGTGGTGCGGCTCAGGTTCTGCGAGGAGTGCGGGTTCAACTACCGGACCAAGGAACTCTTCACCCGCGCCGAGGACGCGGCCCCCGGCCCACGCTCCGAGCGCCCGCGTCCCGGCCGCTGAGGCCGCATTCGAAGTTACGCCAAGGAATGCGAACGTAATGCACAACAGCTTCGATTGCCCGGCGCGTCATGCACGCGGGGAAGGGAAAGGCGAAAATGCGCCGCGAAAGGGAAGCGGGAGGCCGGTTTCGGGCCGGCGGGCGGATGGCGGGATCGGACGGACGCCGGCACTCCGCTCGGCCGGGAATGGGCTCCGGTCCTTGGCCGGCGGGCGGTTGCGGGATCGCAAACCCGGCCGGGGGCTCCGCGCAGGGTGGGATTGGCCTCGGCTCAGAGCCTGCGGGCGGCCCATGGATCGCGCAAGGCCCGCGCCCCCTCCCACCCTCGGGCCGCCTTCCGGCCGTTCCATCGACCGGGCTCCGGCCCGGCGGGCGGGGTTGGGACCGGCCTTCGACCGCGCGCCTCCGCCCTCCTCCCACCCTCGCCGGCCGCCTTCCGGCTGTTCGATTTCCACCCTGCGCGTCGCGCCGCATCCATCCACCTCAACCCCTTGCCGATTCGGAGGCACCATGGCTGAGCGCAAACCGAAGCGGGCGGCCGCGGCCGCCGGGTTCGACCTTCCGGCGGAACAGTCGCGGGTCATGAAGTCCAAGTGGGAATCGCGCGACAAGGCGGCCGGGCCGGCGGCGCCGGTCGGGGTCAAGGCTCTGGGCCTGGCGAGGCCGCTCGCGCCCAAGGAGAAGCGGCTGGTCGGCGCGGGGGATTCGTGGTTCCAGTACGGCCTGTTCCGGGACGTGCTCGACTGCTTGCAGGACGATTTCGGCTACGACATCCGCAAGGAGGCCGCGCCCGGCGCCACCTGCAACACCCTGGTCTACGAGTGGCTGACCAACGCCCTGCCGCTGATAAAGAGCCACCAGCCCAAGGCCTTCCTGTTCTCCGGCGGCGGCAACGACATCGCCGGCCCGGAGTTCATCCTGATGCTGAACCACCAACGCTCCGGGCTGCCGGCCCTGAACCGGGGCGTGGCCGAGGCGGTGGTCGCCTCCCTGCGCCACGCCTACGAGACCATGATCAAGCTGACCAACCACTACTGCGCCACCGAATACCGCGAGATCGTGCCCATCGTGGTCCACGGCTACGCCGATCCCGTGCCCGACGGCCGCGGGGTCATCTGGTTCGGCCCCTGGCTCGGCCCGTCCTTCGACAAGATGGGCTGGGACGACATGGAGGTGCGCAAGGCCGTGATGCGCGAGGTCATGGGCCTGTTCAACGCCATGCTGGCCGGGCTTTCGCGGGACTTCAACAACGTCCACCACCTGGACCTGCGAAACGTGCTCTCCCAGACCCCCGCCGACTGGGCCAACGAACTCCACCCCACGGCCAAGGGCTTCGAGAAGGTGGCCGAGGCGTTCGATGCGCTGATCCGGAAGCTGCCGTGAGGTGAAGACGAAGGACGGCCATGAAAGTGAGAGGGGCATGGCCCGCGCGCGGTTGCGGGATCGGACGGACGCCCGCGGACTCCGAGCGCGGCGAGGGACGGTGTCGGATCACAAGGCCGGCCCGGAATTCCGCGCAGGCATGGAACGGCCTCGGCTCACGGCCGCCGGCAATCCTTGAACCGGCGCGCGATCTCTCGGCCCCGGCCCTCGCCCCTCTTCCCCCTCGCCGGCCGCTTTCCTGATTTTTTTCTCTGCGGATCGCCGCCTCTGAACGCACGGCCCTCAGCGCCCGACGTCAGCCCCCTCGGCGGCCATGGTGAACCGCCAGGCGCAGAACCAGTCTTCGGGGTGGGCGTCCGGCGGGCAGCCGATGCACTCCGTCCGGATGCGCGGGTCGATGGTCTCGGCAAAGGTGGTGTATTCCGTCAACCCGCCGGATTTGCAGGGGTAGTCGTCCAGGCCCTTGCGCTTGCGCGCGGACTGCACGCGGCAGTCCTGCATGCGGAGCACCAGGCTGCCGTCGTCCTCGAAGACGACCGACTGCGTGTTGATGCAGCTGTACAACCGGAACTCCAGGGCTCGCTTGAGCCCGGCCAGCCCCGGGCGCTCGCCGAGCCCCAGGAAGCGCCTGACGGACTCGGCCTCCACCGGCGAGAACTTGGCCCAGCAGGCGTCGTTCACGCGCTTGGCCACGTGCATGTCCCGGCTGAACTCCAGCGCCTGGAACCAGATGCCGTCGTTCACCAGCCAGTTCTTGGCAATGCCGTCCCGCAGCTCGTGCAACGCGCCCTCGTCCAGCTCGAGCAGCGGCAGCGGGATGCCGTCCTCCAGCTCGAAGCCGAGCGTCGCGGCGAGGCGTTTCATCTGGATGCCGCAACTGCGCGTCAGGACCTCGAACAGGAGCGTGCGCGCCTTGTCGTGGCCGACCTGGTGGCTGGCTTCCGCAAACCACAAGCCATGATGCATGATGAGCCGGTGGATCAGATCGACCACGAAACGGGCCGTGTCCTTCTTGTCCAATTGATCGAGAGTTTCCGCCGCCGCTTTCAAGATCGCCTCCCGTCCCTGCATGTGTCGGCCGCCCGGCCCGCCATGCCCGCGTGCACCGGCGGCCCTTCGACGACGCTTCGTGCGCGCGCCGTTTCGCGACCGCGCGGTGCCCGTGCATCGCCCCGATCCTATCGCACACCGTCGCGCGCCAGTCCATTCCCGCCCTGATTGCCGGAAAACCGGAACGGCCGCCGCGAAAGGAGGGATCACGGAAGGGATTCCGGTCAACCCCGCGCGCGCCGGGGATCATGCGCGAGAGGAAATCGAAATGCACCACGAAAGGATGGGCCCGGGTCAGGCGCGGCGGGAGACTGTTGTATCACGCGGCCGGCCCGGAACCCCGCGCTGGGCGGGGGACTGGCTCGGATCAAAGCCTGCGCGCGGTTGCGGGATCGAACGGACGCCCGCGGACTTCCGCGCGCGGCGTGGATCGAAACGCCGCCTCGGAAGTGCCGGCCTCGGCTCACGGCCGGCGGCAATCCTCGGACCGGCGCAAAGGCAGAGCCCTCGCCCTCTCCCACCTCATCGGCCGCCTTTTGGCTGTTCGATCCCCGGGGCCTCGGATCAAAGCCTGTGCGCGGTTGCGGGATCGAACGGACGGCCGCAGACTTCCGCGCGCGGCGTGGGACGGGCTCGGATCAAAGCCGGCGCGCGGTTGCGGGATCGGACCCGGCCGGGACTTCCGCGCGCGGCGTGGAACGGCCTCGGCTCACGGCCGCCGGCAATCCTCGGACCGGCCCACGGGCCAGCCCTCGCCCTCTTCCACCTCATCGGCCGCCTTTCGGCTGTTCCTCCTCCGGCTCGCCTCAGTAGGTGATCACCGGGTCGTCCAGCAGGCCGAGGTAGACCGGGGCCAGGCTGACGGGCGGCAGGGAGGCGGACAGGCCGAGCCAGGCCAGGCCGGTCAGGATGGCCACCTCCGCGCCGGTCTGGTTGGTCACCCGGAGCGCCAGGTGGCGGCCCTCGGGGATGCGCGCGGTCGGCCCGGTCAGGGTGAAGGGGTGGACGCGGGGATAGCCGTCGCCCACGATCTCGCCCGCGGGGCCGGCCGGCTGGAAATCCGAGCCGCCGATGGCGGTATGGCCCAGGGCCAGCGCAAGGCTCTGGTCCGCGGGCAGGGAGTCGACTGTGCACAGCCAGCCGGCAAATCCGTCCCCGGCACCGGTCCGGCCGCCGCGGTAGGCCTGGCCCGCGCCCGTGTCGTCATCGGCGCTGAACACGGCCGAGGCCTGGTCGGCCAAGGTGATGCGGTCCGGGGAGCTTCCGGCGTTGCGCAGATGGAGCGGCCCTCCGGTGACACCGCTGCCGGCGAACCAGTGGAGCGAGGCGTTGCCGGGGTTGGCAAAGTAGTCCGCCATCAGCGGGGCGGGGTCGGTGACTTCGGCGCTCACCCGCGGGCTGTCGGCGATGCCGTCGCCGTTCGCGTCCGTGCCCGACCAGTTGGAGTAGTGGTTGCCGAGAACTGTCTTCACCGCACGCTCGCCGGCATTGAAATGCAGCCGGACCGGCGAGCAGATGACCGCGTCGCTGCCGCTCACGCTGGCCAGATCCTCGCCGTTGCCGGAAAAGGTGTTCAGGAACGCGTAGCCCTGCGCGCCGGACCCCGTGCTGACGCTCAGGCCGGCTCCGGAGCTGTTCGCGATGCTGTTGCCGACCAGCAGCAGGCCGGGCAGGTAGGTGGTCCACAAACCGTTGGGATTGTCATGGATGCTGTTGCCGGCAATGCACACGCCAAAAGCCAAGAAGAGATGGATACCGCAGGTGTTTGCGCCGGAGATCGCGCAGCTCGTCACGGCAATTGGCCCCGTGGCTTCGTACATCATTATCGCATAGGCGCCGCCGGTCACGGCCATCCCACTCAAAACAATGTCGTGAGCGTGCTCGATGGCGATGTTGGTTCCGCTGCTAGAACTCATGGTACATGCGCCACCGGCCACGACCAGATTCGACGTGTTCTCGATGAGCAGGCTGACGTTCAGGCAGCCGCTGGCCTGGAGGTTCGTTATGCTGTTGCCCAGGCTCGCGCCGGAGTATGTGCCCGACACGCTCACGCCCGCGTTGCAGGTCGCGGCCAGGCAGTCGCTCAGCGTGCAACCGTCGGATTCGATCACCCCCAGGCCGGTGTTTGTCGTATACCCCGGGCTGCCGAACCGGCAGTGGTCCACGGTCGCATCCCGGACGTTACTGACCATGAGGCCGTAGGTCCCGCCCACGAACGTGAGGCGCCGCACGGTCATGCCGTCGGCGCCCAGGCCCAGGCCCATGGAGGAACTCGCGGCGTCGATGACCGGCCAGGTGTCGGAGTCGGCGTCGCTGACCGCCGGGCCGTAGCCCTCGATGGTCAGGTTGGCGAGGCTCGCCGTCACCTCGACGTTGCCAGTTCCGCTCAGGTTGCCGAGGACGCGCACGGTGTCGCCCGCTCCGACCAGGGTGAGGGCGTGGGCCAGGGTGGCCACGGGGTGCTCGGCGTCGGTGCCGGTGTTCTCGTCCGAGCCGGCAGGGCCGACGTACAACTCGGCCGCAGCGGCGGGCGCGGCGAAAGCGAGGAGGAGCACGGCCGCGAGCACGGCTCGGCAGGATGCGACGAAACGGACCGGCATGGGGCGCCTCCTGTATTGTGTCAACGAATGCGTTGCACCAGGGGTAATACGTCCACCTGCCGAAGACAAGCGGCAAATGAGAGCGATACGCCGATTCCGGCCCAGCTTGGCGGTTTTTCGAGCATGCCGGCGGGATGCAGTACGCCACGGGGAAGAGGACTCGAAAATGGCCGACTTCGGGGTTTCCCGAGCTGCGGGATGGACCGGGATTCATGCGCGAAGAGGAAATCGAAACCGGAATGCGCCGCGAAGGGGATGGGGGCGGGCCAGGCGCGGCGGGAGGTTGCCGGATCACAAGGCCGCCCGGGACCTCCGCGCGGGGCGAGGGATGGGCTCGGATCAAAGCCGGCGCGCGGTTGCGGGATCGGACGACCGGCCGGGATACCCCGCGCGCGGCGTGGATCGCAACGCCGCCTCGGAAGTGCCGGCCCCGGCTCACGGCCGGCGGCAATCCTCGGACCGGCGCGCGGACCAGGCCCTCGCCCCTCTCTCAACCTCATCGGCCGCCTTCCGGCTGTTCGAGCCCCGGGGCCTCGGATCAAAGCCAGCACGCGGTTGCGGGATCGAACGGACGGCCTGGATACCGTGCGCCTCGGGACCGACCGCCGCCGCGAGGGGCCGGCCTCGGGTCCGAAGGCCGGGCGGGCGCGGTTGCCGGTGCCGCCTGCAACCGCGCCGCGCCCTCGCCTCTTTCACCCTCACCGGCCGCCTTCCGCCTCTCCGGCCCCCACTGGTGCGGGCCAAAGCCCCACGCCCGGCCCTTTCCGCGCCGGCTAGAGCAGGTTCAGCCAGAGCTGGGCCAGGGTGACGGGCGGCAGCGGGGCGGACAGGCCGAGCCAGGCGCCGCCGGCCATGACGTAGTTGAGGCTGGCGGTCTTGTTGGTCAGGCGCAGGGCCAGGCGGCGGTCCTCGGGCACGCTCATCGCCGGGCCGCTGGTGGAAAAATAGAAGAGCTTCGTGCCGCCGTCGCCCACGATCTGGCAGGACTGGCCCGAGGCCGCGAAGCCCGTGCCGTCGGAGGCCGTGGTGCCGACCTCGACCAGGACGTGGCCGCTGGCCGAGAGGTCGGAGTAGAACGACAGCCAGCCCGAGAAGCCGTTCAGCGAGCCGGCCGGACCGCCCCGGTAGGCCCGGCCCGCGCCGCTGTGGGGGTAGGCGGCGAAGATCTTGCCCGCGTCCACGGCCAGCTGGACCCGGCCCGGGTACGGGCTCATGGCGCCCGGGATGTGCAGCAGGGCGAGGGGCGTGTCGTCCGCGCCGAAGAAGTCCAGGTTGTCGTTGCCCGGAGCGTCCAGCGGCTGCATGAGCGGGGCCGGGTCGGAGATGTTGCCGCCGGATTCCACGCGGGCCACGTCGCAGAGGCCCTCGCCGTTGGCGTCCACGGCCCCGCCCCAGTCGGCGTAGTGGTTGCCGAGGTAGGCCTTGGCCTGGCGCGCCGGCCCGGTCAGGTGCAGCTTGGCCGGCGAGACGAGGAGCACGTTCGCGGCCGCGGACTCGAGGTCCGCGCTGTTGCCGCCGAAGGTGTTGGCGAAGACGAAGAGCTGCTCCTGCAGGTCGCCGTCCGCGACCGTCAGCCCGGCGAGGTTGCCGGAGAGCGTGTTGCCGGCGACGATGAGCCGCTGGTACTCGTTGAGCGCCAGGCCCGTGCCGTTGTCCTCCAGGAGGTTGCCGGACAGGCAGACGTCGGAGGCCCACTCGATGCGCACGCCCGCACCCGAGGCGTTCGAGACGGTGCAGCCGGCCAGGCTCACGATGGTCGTGAAGTCCGTGACCAGGATGCCCGTCTCCCCGCCGGTCGCGGTCAGGCCGCTGACCCGTATGTCCGAGCCGTTGACCAGGCAGTTCACGCCCGAGGCCGCGTTCAGGCTGCCGCCGGTGACGAGGATGACGCCGCCGGCCAGGTGCAGGCCGTACGCGGTGCAACCCGTGGCCTGGAGGCCGTCGATGGTCAGGAGGCTGGCGGCGGAGGCCGCGACCCCGGTGCCGCAGTCCTCGGCTTTGCAGTCCGTGACGGTCGCGGAGCCGGTGTTGGACAGATTGAGCCCGACGGCGGTGGTTTCGCCGTCGAGGCCGAAGCGGCAGTTGTCCACGGTTGTGTTGTAGATCTTGCCGCCGGCCACGGGGTCGGCCACCCGCAGCGCGCCGTCGGCCGAGGTCGAGCCGTGGAAGGTCAGGTAGCGCAGGGTCACCCCGTATGCGGCCACGACCAGCGCCGGGGTGGCCGGATCGGCCGGGGCGAAGCGCCGCCAGCGGACCGGGTCGGCGTCGTCGCCCTGGATGGTCAGGTTGTCCTTGTCCACGGTGACGGTCGGCTCGTCCACGGTGTGGCCCAGGACGGAGATGGTGTCGCCGGGATCGGCCGTGTCCACGGCGTAGGCCAGGGTGGCGAAGGGATCGCCCGAGGTCATGCCGTGGCCCGGCGCGTCCGTGCCGCCGGTGTCGACGTACCAGGTGGCCGCGGCTGCCGGCGCGGCAAGGGTGGCGGCAATGAAAACGCACAAGCCGAGAACGAACGCCTTGCCGAAACGGTCGACCATGACACCCTCCTGTCGTCGAGCCCGCGTGGACGCTGTTGTTCCGAACCAGGAAAACCGGCAGAACGGAAAAAATAACAGCGGATTCTGAGCAAGTAATACGCCAGGACCGCGAATTTCCGATATCCCGCCAGCTTGGCGCCGTTTCGGGCCGTCGCCAGGTCCACGGCCGATGGAAAAAGAGGCCGGAAAATCCACAAATCATGACCGGGCCAGCGCGGGGAGGAAAACGAAATGCCGCCACGAAGGGGGGTTTTCGGGTCAGGCCGGGGCGTGGTTGCGGGAGCGCAAGGACGGCCCGGGACTTCAGCGCGGGGAGAATCGAAAACGCCGCGAGGGAAGGAGGAGCCGGCGGGCGGATGTCGGATCAACAGACGCCCGGAACCCACGCGCGGGGGCGGGCGCGGGGTCGGGTCGGGGCCGCGCGCGGCTATTGGACCAGAAGGATAGCCCGGACTCCGCGAGGCGACGGGGCCGCGCGCTGGTATGGGATCGAAAGACCGGCCCGGGATCGCGGCCGGCTGGCATGCGAGGACCGCGCAATATCCGCGCCCCCTTCACCATCACGGCCGCCTTCCGGCTGTTCGAGCCGAGGGACGGGCTCGGCGCCGGTCCGGCGGAGTTGCGCGATCATCCTGGTTTTCCATGGCTTTTCCGACACCCATGCGGCACATCGTCGCACCCGAGTGGTAACAGAAATCTGTTCAAAGCAGTTGGTCTTCGTGCAAGCGCGCTCTCCAATGTCCATAAACCTGAATAGAAACCCAATAGCACACTTGAAAAGGCCCATGGTGGTGGAAATGAAGTCTGCTCGCTGCCGGTTGATCCGCAGTAACATCGCGAGATTGGCATCGTGAAACATCGGATTCATGTCGTACTCCAAGACATGAATACTGACGCAAGAATGTCTTTATGTGAAACGAAGTCCGTTTTGCCATTATTATTAGGAGTCATATAGAATAGGCGAATTTTAATTAATAAAACAAGCAGGATGCAGCTTGCACCAGAACTGAATTTCCAGAGGGGGTTGTCATGAAACTCGGTTTACGTTCCAAATTGCTGATTCCCATTCTCGGCATCGTCATCATCTGCATGAGCCTGGCCAGCCTGTTTTCGTCCATGAAGGCCTCGGACGAGTTGTGGCGAGCCCTGACCGACTCATCCCGGCACATTGCCGAGGGGCTCGCCCGGAGCCTCGAAATTTTCACCGCGGACATCGAGGGGACGTTGCGCCTGCAGGCCAAGGACGAGCGCCTCGTCGCGGCGCTGCGCGACAGGTCGCCGGAGGCCTTGAAGGTCGCCACGGCGGTGCTCGGCGAGATCACCCGGAGCTATCCCTCCATCCAGGGCACGACCCTGCTTGGTCCCAATGGCGACATCCTGGCTACCGACGTGCCCTCCAGCACGACCAATTTCGCCGACCGGCAGTATTTCCAGCTGGCCATGCAGGGGCAGACCAACATCTCGCAACCCCTGATGAGCCGGGTGACGAACAAGCCCGTGTTCCTCGCCGCGACTCCGGTCTCGTCCGACGGGAAAATCCTGGGCGTCCTCTACGTGCGCGTCGATCTGGGCCGGTTCACGGAAACCATGGTCGAGCCGATCAAGGTCGGCCAGAGCGGGTATGCCTTCCTGGCGGACAAGTCCGGCATTGTTTTCAGTCACCCGGACAAGAGCCTGGTCCTGAAAATGAACCTGGCCGAAACGGACTGGGGCCGGACCATGCTGGGAGCCGGCTCGGGCGTGGTCCGCTATGAGTTCAGGGACAGTGAGGTCTCGGCCGTCTTCACCAAGGTGGAGAAGACCGGCTGGCTGGTCGCGGTCCGGGTGGAGACCGCGGACATCGCCGCGGCTTCCGGGGCGGTGCTGCGGGCGAGCCTCCTGTGCAGCGCCATCGGCATCCTGCTCGTGAGCGCGGTCATCATCTTTACCGTATGGCGCGTGCTCAAAGGCCTTGACGCCTGCGTGCTCTACTCGGAATCGGTGGCCAGGGGGGACTTGAACAGCGCCTTCACCCTCACGCGGCGCGACGAACTGGGGCGGCTCGCCGACTCGCTGCGGATGATGGTGGGCAGCCTGCGCAAGATGATCGACACGGCCACGCAGAAGACCAAGGAGGCCGAGAGCCAGACTACGGTGGCCAATCGGGCCACGGCCGAGGCCGATCAGGCCAAGACGCTCGCCGAGTCCAAGGCCACGGACATGAAGAGCGCCGCCGGGCGCCTGGAGGGCGTGGTCTCGGTCATCTCGACCGCCTCGGACGGACTGTCAGCCCAGATCGAACAGTCCTCGCGCGGCTCCGATGCCCAGGCCCGGCGCATGGACGCCACGGCCGCGGCCATGGAAGAGATGAATGCCACGGTCCTCGAGGTGGCCAAGAATGCCGCGCAGGCCGCCAAGATCTCGGGTGAGGCCCGGAAAAAGGCCGAGGAGGGCGCCATGGCCGTGGACCGGGTGGTCAGCTTCATGGAGCAGGTCAGGGACACCTCGCGCCAGTCCCGCGAGGACATGGCGGATCTGGGCAAACAGGCCGAGAACATCGGCCAGATACTTGGCGTCATCTCGGACATCGCCGACCAGACGAACCTGCTGGCGCTGAACGCCGCCATCGAGGCCGCCCGGGCCGGCGATGCCGGCCGCGGCTTCGCCGTGGTCGCCGACGAGGTCCGCAAGCTGGCGGAGAAGACCATGAGCGCCACCAAGGAGGTCGGCCAGGTCATCGGCTCCATCCAGGACGGAACGCGCAAGAACCTGGGCAACGTCGCCCAGTCGGTCTCGGCCATCGAGGAGGCCTCCGCCCTTGCCGGGACATCACGGCAGACCCTGAGAGAGATCGTGGCCCTGGTGGACACGACGGCGGATCAGGTGCGCTCCATCGCCACGGCCTCGGAAGAGCAGTCCGCGACCAGCGAGGAGATCAACAAAAGCATCGAGGAGGTCAGCCGCATCTCCTCCGAAATGGCGCAGGCCATGCAGGAGTCCGGTCGCTCGGTGGAGTCTCTCGTGGACCAAGCCAGGGAGCTCTCGACCCTCATCAAGTCGCTGCAGAGCTGACCAGCCGTGAGGCCTCGCCGCCAGGGCGGTCCCTGGCGGCGAGCCCGCGCCGGGCGTCCGGATCCAGCCCCAGGCGAACGGCCGGCAGGGCGGCTCGCGCCGGGCACCCGGGAAACCGAAACAGCCGCCACGAAAGGAAGGGATTCCGGTCAAGCCCGCGCGTACGGCCGTGGACCGGAGGACGGCCCGCGCCCCCTTCACCTCACGGCCGCCTTCGGGCTGTTCGAGCCGGGGACGGGCTCGGGTCGCGGCCGGTGGGCGGGTATGGGATCGGAAAAGGACGGCCCGGGACTTCCGCCCCTCGCGGCCGCCTTTCGCCTCTCAGGAGCCGGGCTTGACGCCGGGCGGGGGGACGTTGAAGGGCGGGTCGAAGGGCGGGTCCACGGTCAGGAAGTAGGCCTGGATCTGGTCCTGGCACGGCGTGGCGCACGCGATGCGGATGTAGTAGCGGCCCGGCTGCTTGATGCGCGCCTCGAAGGGCGTGCTGCGGTCCGCCTTGGACGTTTTGTCGAGAACCTTGACCGCCTGGCGCGCCAAGTTGATGTAATATATGGTGATGTGGTAATCCGGCGCCGCAGCCTGCGTCGCGCCGGCCGCCTCCAGCCGCCCGCGGAGCACGGCGTCGCCGGCGAAATCGATGCAGTACCAGTCGAACACATCGTCGCGTCCGGCCAGCCGGCCGCGTATCGCGCAGCCGACCTCGATCGCATCGGCCTGCGCCATCAGATCGTTCGGCTCGGATTCGGCACCGCCCCACTCCGCCCCGGCCGACGCCGGCAGGAGAAAAGCAAGCAGGGCAATACCAAGCAAGGACCTTCGCATCACAATCCCCCCAGGATGTTATGCTGAGAAGCCCCTAGCTGCTTTCATTTGCCGTGTAAAGGCCATATTCAGAAGTAATTTTATATCGCTTTATATGTCATTCAATTCATTCCGGAAAATCGGACAGAATGAACGCCGGCCCGGCCGTCGAGGACGACGGCCCGGACGCCGCCGCCATCTGCCGCTTCCGAGCCAGCCCGACGGCGCGACTTCTGACCCAAGCTCCCCGGCCTGCCCGACCGACAGCTCGAAGCGGAAACCATCCTGGTGCGCGGGGCCGTCGCCGAGGCCACCGGGTTTGGCTTCGTGCTCTCCGGCTGACCATGCGCCGCGCCGTCCGACCCGGCCGGGGAATTTCGTTGACAATGATATTCAATTTCAATACACCGGGCGCAACGATGGACGGCGCCCGGCACCTGCCCCGCCCCTCTTCCACCTCACCGGCGGCTGTTCCGGCGTTCCTCCCGGGCGCTGCCCGGATTCCACGCGCGGCGTCCGGGTCGCGGACCGCGCGCGCGGCGCACGCCCGGCCGTGTTGCCCCCCTGGCCTCTTGGTCCCAAGGCTGACAACTCGGTTCCGGGGGCGACGCTCCTTGTAGCTGCTCTCCTTGAGCCTCGTGCAAACCATCCAGCCGCTCAGGGCGCAAACAACAATGGGACGAGCCCCCCGATATTGGCTAGGCTGAACCGCAGGATGCCGCTGCCTCCGGCAGGTCCGACATTGCCGTCATTGCCCACGGCGGGGCCGCCCGCCTCGTTGACGCCACCGGGGCCGACGTATCCGCCGGCGCCTCCGGCCAGCAGCAGTTCATCCCAGGTTGCCGGCATTGCGGCCAGAATGATGAGCCCGCCGTTGCCACCCGCCTCACCGTCGCCGCCATCCCCGGGCGTGGCGTAGTAGCAGCCGTGATAGTTGATATTCGCGCCATCGGAACCGCTGCCACCCCTTCCGCCCGGGACCTCGAGATGCACCGTGTCGGCCTGGCTGGCGACAATGACGATGCGCCCCCCCTTGCCGCCCCTCCCGGCATTGTTCAGTGGCGACAGCGGCTGTTCGGTTGCACCGCAATCGATGACCATGGTGCCGGGATTGCCCACGCCTCCCGCCTCGCCACCTTCCCCTCCCGGGGCGAGGATGAAAAGTGGCACCGCGGGGGAGGCCGGTATGCCCGAAAATCCGCTGTAGAGCGTGTCCTTCAGGCGCACGTAGACGAAGCCGCCATCCCCGCCGACCGCGGCCGGCGCTCCTTGGCGGGCAGGGCCGCCGATGCTTGAACAGGCCACCGAGGTGATCTCGCTCGGGCCGTATTCCCCCCCATTGCCGCCGCTGCCGCCACTGCCTCCGCGGCCGCCGGCAAGGCGCCAGGCCGCATCGTCGGCGTTGCTGACCTTGTTGATGCGCAGGGCGCTGATGACCAGCCTGCCGCCGTTGCCGCCACGCGCGCCTGGCGCGCCGTATCCCCCCCCGCCGCCGGTGCCGCCCCGGGCGCAGACATCCGGGCAGGAGCCGGTTTTGAAGCCCATCCCCCCCCGGCCACCTTCCCTGGCGTTGCCGCCATCGCCGCCGTTGCCGCCATCCGCATTGACTTCAAGCCGGGCGTACGAATTGACGAGCGGCTGGTAATAGTCAAGGCTGCCATTGACGGCGGTGATGGTCACCGCGCCGCCGTCGCCGCCGCTACCGCCGGAGCCGCCATCCCCTCCGTTGCCGCCGCTACCGCCTTGGGAACATTCGCCTTCCGCCCCGGGGTAGGCGTCTCCCCCATGACCGCCGGAACCGCCATGCTGGCCGGGCACGACGATTCTGCTTCCTCCCTTGAAATGGATGTCGCCATGGGCTGTCAGGCTCAGGCGGTAGCCGGAAACGCCGGCCGCCCCGATGCCGCCATCCTGGCCGGAGCCGCCGGGGATGGTTGCCGCTGCGCCGTTCGCGCCGTTCGTCGCCGTCGGGTGGAGGGCGGATGTGTCGCTGCGGATGATGCCGGCGTCGAACAGCACTGCCGGCCCCGTGGCCTCGGGCTCGGACTCCTGGTGGGTGCAGAGGATCGAGGCGTCGCCCCCGATCTGGATCACGCCGCGCAGGACCAGGCGCAGGCAGGTCAACGAAACGGAACCGGTGAACTGCAACAGCCCGCCGGTTGCGATGGTGACCTCCCCGTATTCCAGGGGACCAGGCCCGATGGTGACGGTTTGCCCCTCGCCGACCGTCAGATCCGGAGGCGGGGCGGCAATCGCATCGGCCTGGAAAACAAGGAGTAACGCGGCCACAAGCATGGTGGCGAAAATGGTTCCAGCAACTCCGGAGGTGACGCGCATACTGCCTCCTTGATCACATGAAACAGGGTCGAGGTGATTTTATTAGTTGGAAATGTGGCGCAGAGTCAATATGAAACAACAACAGTCAGCAATGCATTGCAGTGAGTTGCAAGCGACTGCGGCGAATATCATCGTATTATTTCAAGGTGTTGTCATTTCTGATAGCCTTATTGCAAACAACACACAAGATCGCAATACAACATGATTCAGACATTAAACATATCACTCGTCTAATAATATTTATCAGCGGGTTCGCGGGCCGCGCGTCCAATCCAACTCCCGGCCCGGGGGGCTCGGCCGGTTTCCGCCTCCGTCTTTCACCTCACTGGCGGCTGTTCCCCTTTCGGCCTGGGAGCGGAGCCTTGATCCAAGGACGCCCCCAGCCCGCCCCTTCCACCTCACGGCCTCTTCGTGCTTTACCCCCATCCCGGCCCCGCGCCCCTCCCCAAACGGGCCAGCCGGCCGGGAATTTCGGGACGGCGGGGGCCTTGGCCCGCCGGCACGAAAGTCCCGGCCGAGATCGGGGGGTCCGGGGGGCCCTCGGCCCCCAGGCCGCCGGAGGCCTGCCTTTTCCCCTCCACTCCTCCCACGATCCGCCGCAAGCCTGCCCCCTGCGGGTCCGCCGCCCGCGCTACCGCAGGTCCAGGTCCTGGTAGTCCTGGGACTTGACCGTATCGAGGGGGCGGTGGCGCAGGGTTTGGGGGTCGCGGGCGAAGTCGATGCGGTTGATGTCGAGGCGGCGCACGCGGCGGTTGTGCTGGGTGTGGTAGTAGAGGACGCGGCCGGTGAGGTCCCAGCCCGTGGTCCAGATGGTGGAGCTGCGCATGCCCTGGGCGGAGGCCTGGCCGGCGTGGCCTTCGGCGGCGCCCTGGGGGATGTTGAAGTTGTCCAGGATGCGGAAGAACTCGTAGACGGTTTCGGAGGGCGTGGGGGTTTTGCGGGCGGTGCTGGTCCAGGCCACGGCGCGCACGAAGCGCGAGGGCGGGGTGTTGTCGCCGGGCAGGCCGATCATGCCGCTGCCGCCGCCGAGGGGGGCGAAGTCCAGGTCGTCGATCTTCTTGTCCGGCAGGGCCACGGGCGAGAGGTTCAGGTAGTTGCGCAGGTTGGTCAGGTGCCAGTCGAAGGTCGGGGCGTTGGTGATGACGCCGAGGGGGTTGTCGAAGAGCTTCATCTCGCCGCCGGTGAACTCGACGACCAGGCACTTGCCGCTGGCGTCGGTGACCATCCAGTGGCCTTCCACGCGCACGCCGCTGGCCTTGTCCGTCGCGCCGACCACGCGCACCGAGGCCAGGCCGGCCCTGGCCTCCTCGACGCTGGCGAAGGAGCCCAGGACGTAGCCGGGCAGGTCCATGGAGGTGATGGTCTGGGGCAGGCGCGCCGGGTCGAGGTCGGGGTAGCGGGCGAAGCCGGGGTGGTAGAACATGCCCACGGCCAGGCCCTTCTCGTTCATGGCGTCGGCCAGGCTGTCGCTCTCCATCATGTCCAGGCCGACGATGCCGTAGCGCGCGGTCCAGCGCATGCCGCTCCCGGCGGGCGTGGCCGCGGTGAACTCGTGCCCGCGCGGGACGATGGTGATCCGGGAATTCAGGTCGAAGGTTCCCCACTCCATGGTCCGGCCGTAGACCACTCCGCCGTCCTGGCTGGTCAGGCGGATACCGGTGCAGGCCCACGCAGCGGGCTGCAGCGCGAAGGCACAACACAGAGACAGAAGAGCGGCCGTGAAGAGTCGTTTCATATCCGCAGACCTCGCAAGAGCATCATGTTGCAGTGAAACAGTTCAGCATATGAACACATGAACGAGGCACATAACGACAAGCACATAGCACGATCCAGCGCGGGAGGGAATGGCGGCGGGCCGTCGGACCGATGAAGGACCGGAGACGCGGAGCCGTTGAAAACGGAAAGGCGGCCGGTGAGGGTAGATGAGGAAGGCACCGACTCGCGGGCCGCGCGGCCTGTCCGGACCCGCCCGAGGCGCCGCCTGCGGGGCTGTCCCGGACTCACGGCGGGCTGGATCGCCGCGCACGGCCCGCCCCTGGCTTCCTTCGTGATTCTTCCCCGACCCATCCCGGCCCCCGCTCCTCCCCAAACGGGCCAGTCGGCCGGGAATTTCGGGACGGCGGGGGCCTTGGCCCGCCGGCCCGAAAGTCCCGGCCGAGATCGGGGGGTCCGGGGGGCCCACGGCCCCCCGGCCGCCGGAGGCCTGCCTTTTCCCCTCCCGCCCGCCTCCCGGAGCCGCCGGCAGGCATCTTCTGCCTCTCCCCCTCCCACCCCCTGTTTTCGGTCCGATCGGCCAGGGCGGCCGAATGAAAACGCTTGACAAAGTGCGGCCTCAATCTATTTTGCGCGCAGGATGGGGGGTGAGCGGAGGGAGGAGCGTGGCCAAGCTGACCATCGAGGACGTAGCCAAGCTGGCCGGGGTATCCACGGCCACGGTGTCGCGGGCCATTCATTTCCCGGGCATGCTGCGCAAGCACACGCTGGAGCGCGTGCTCAAGGTGATGTCCGAGCACGACTACATCTACAACGCCACGGCGGGCGACCTGTCGCGGCGCAAGTCCTCGGTCTTGGGGGCGTTCATTCCGACCACGGAATCGGCCAAGCTGTCGGCGACGCTGATCGCGGTGCAGGACGTGGTCAACTCCAGCGGCTATCCGCTGATCATCAACAATACACTGTTCGATCCGGACCGGGAGCGGATGCAGCTCCGGCAGTGCCGGGAGCGGTCGTTGTCGGGGCTGGTGTTCATCGGCTACATGGCGCAGAACGAGCCGGTGATTCTGGAGATGGTCCGGGACGGGGTGCCGTGCGTCTTCTTGTGGGACACGATGCCGGGGACGGAGTTCCACTACGTGGGCTTCAACAACTACGAGGCCTCCTACAAGGTGACGCGGCATCTGATCGACCTGGGTCACAGGCGGATCGCCTTTGTCGGCGCGATGTATTCGCTGGTGCACCGGGTGCGCAAGCGGCTGGAGGGCTACCTGGGGGCCTTGCGCGATTACGGAGTGAATTCCGCGCCGGAGTACATCTGCGAGTACCAGCCGACGCTGGACAACGGGCGCGTGGCCATGCGCCGGCTCTTGGCTTTGGACGAGCCGCCGAGCGCGGTATTCTGCGCCAGCGACATGCTGGCCATCGGGGCCATGACGGCCTGCCGCCAGGCCGGGCTGCGGGTGCCGCTGGACATCTCGGTGGCCGGGTTCGACGACATCGAGTTCGCGGCCTACGCCAATCCGGCCCTGACCACGCTGAACGTGCCGAGCCAGGAGATGGGCCGGCTGGCCGGCCAGACCTTGATCGAGCTGGTGAAGAACGGCACGGGCCGGCCGCACCAGCACTGCCTGGAGACGACCTTGGTGGTCCGGGAATCGTGCTCGCCTCCGGCCCGGCGGCGCGCGGGTCGAGATTGAAAAACGGCCGCCATGGCCGATTGAGCCGCCGGCCCGGACATGGGCGGCGGTTTTTTTTCGCCTCCGGCCGGGAGAGGCCTTGACAAAAACGTGGCGGGCAGGCTACAGGATTGTCACACTGAAGAGGGTCGTTACCGGGGAGACGAAGGAACGACCTTTTATTGGCGAACAACATGTAAGCGAGTACATCAGCGAGCGCCAGGATGTCAGTGACCGTTCCCTTCTACCCTTCTTTCCCAGCGAGCATGGCGGCCCGGGGCTCGGTACCGGCCGTATCGGGTCCGGCCGGCGGTGAATCCGCCGGATGTGGGCCGGCTCTGTTCCAGGCGCCTGATGTAAGCGTTTTCATTCAGTCATTTACCCCATCGTTTGCCCACATGTTTGCGAGACCTGGCAGGGTTCCGTCCAGCCGGGTTTTTATTTCGGCCGAAATGTATGCGCTTTCATGGCCGGGCCGCCAAGGCCCAGATGCTGCCATCAGGCCCATGGCCCCCCTCAACTCCAGCACTGATTCAGGAGGCTCCCGTGGTTAAAGTCGGTGTCATCGGTTACGGCGTCATTGGCCAGAGGCTTGCCGACGGCGTTGCCCGGCAGGACGACATGCAGCTCGTCGGCGTGTGCGACGTGGCTCCCACCCTGTCGGTCCGGGCGCTGAAGGAAAGCGGCATGCCCTATGCCTTCTTCTCCGGCCGGCCGGACAACAGCGCTTTCGAAGCGCTGAACATCCCCGTCTCCGGCACTTTCGACGAGCTGGTCCAGGAGTGCGACATCCTGCTCGACGCCGCCCCCGGCGGCATCGGCGCGCGCAACAAGGAGACCTACGCCAAGTACGGCAAGAAGGCCGTGTTCCAGGGCGGCGAAAAGGACGACGTGGCCGACGTCTTCTTCCACGGCTACGCCAACTACGAGAAGGGCATCGGCGCCCGCTGGCTGAAACTCACCTCGTGCAACACCACCGGCCTCATCCGCGCCGTGGACTGCCTGGACCGGGCCGTGGGCGTGGACAAGGCGGCCATCACCATCGTGCGCCGCGTGGCCGACCCGGGCGACTACCACCGCGGCCTGACCAACGCCCTGCAGGTGGACAAGGCGCCCTCGCACCAGTGCCTGGACCTCATGCACATCATGCCCCACATCAAGGCCACCGGCATCCTGATCCACACCCCGGTGACCCACGGCCACATCATCACCCTGGTGGTGACCCCCAAGAAGTCGATCTCCCTGGAGGCGGTCGAGGCCGAGTTCCGCACCCACGACCGCATCCGGGTGGTCAGCCTGGCCGAGGGCTTCCTGGGCAACGCCTCGCTCTTCCGCTACGCCCGCGATCTGGGCAACCACCGCTCGGACATGTACGAGATCGCGCTGTGGAAGGACACCCTGGTGAAATCCGGCGAGGACATCATGTTCGCCATCAACATCCCCCAGGAGTCCATCACCATCCCCGAGACCATCGACGCCGTGCGCGCGGCCATGGGCATGCAGGCCGACCGCCTGGAGGCCGTGGGCCGCACCAATACGAACCTCGGCCTGGGGAAATGGAAATGAGCACACCCTTGCGCATCCATTCCTTCGCGGAGTTCGACTACCGCGACAAGACGGTCATCCTGAGGCTGGACATCAACTGTCCGGTTGATGCCGCCACCAGGAAGCTGCGCAACGCCAACCGCATCGACAAGAGCCTCGGCACCCTGACCCGGCTTCTGGACCAGGGGGCCAAGGTGGCGATCATCGCCCACCAGGGCGACAGCCAGGACTACAAGGGCCTCATCCCGCTCTGCGAGCACGCCGAGCGGCTGAGCCTGCGCCTGGGCCGGCCCGACCGGAAGGTCGCCTACCTGGACGACGTCTGCGGGCCGGCGGCGGTAGCCGCGGTCCGGGCCTTGAAGCCGGGCCAGGCCGTGCTGCTCGGCAACCTGCGCTACCTGGCCGAGGAGGTCTCGGCCTTCGAGTTCGCCCTCAAGGTGCCGGCGAAAGACTACCTGAACTGCTACCTGGTGCGCTCGCTTGCGCCGATCGCGGACGCCTACGTCAACGACGCCTTTGCCGCGGCGCACCGCAACTCGCCCTCCCAGGTGGCCTTCCAGGAGATCCTGCCCTCGGCCGCGGGCGAGCTGCTGTTTGCCGAGATCGCGGCGCTGTCCAAGGTGAAGGACGCCCCGGCCCAGCCCGCGGTCTACCTGCTGGGCGGCAACCGCATCTCCGACGCCTACGGCATGATGGGCGAGGTGCTGGCCAGCGGCGCGGCCCATGCCATCCTGACCTGCGGCGTGACCGGGCTGGTCATGCTCCAGGCCAAGGGCGTGTTGCTTGGGCCCAGGGCCGAGAAATACATCAAGGACCGCTCCTACGACGCCTTCCTGCCCCAGTCCGTGGAGCTCCTGGAAAAATACGGCGACAAGATCCGCCTGCCGCTCGACGTGGCCTTCGAGGACAGCGGCCGGCGCTGGGAGGCCGACGTCTCGAGCCTGCCGCTGGACGTGGACCTGTTCGACATCGGCGAGAAGACCATCGCCGCCTACGAGCGGGAGATCCTCGCCGCCGGCACGGTCTTCGTCAACGGCCCCCCCGGGGTCTACGAGAACCCCATGTTCGCGCGCGGCTCGCAGGCCCTGTTCACGGCCGTGCAGAACGCCCCGGGCTTCACGGTCATCGGCGGCGGCGACTCGGTCAGCTGCGGAGCGGCCTTCATCGACATGGGAAAGATTGGCCACGTCTGCACCGCGGGCGGGGCCATGGTCCAGTACCTTTCCGGCAAGCCCATGCCGCTCATCGCGGCCATGGAAAAGGCCTACGCCAAAACAACACAAGGATAGAGAGCCATGTCCAAACGCAAAGTCGGCGTCATCCACACCTTCCTCTACTCGGTGGAGGACTTGAAAGCCCTGTTCGCCGAGATGCTGCCCGAAGTGGAAATGATCAACATCATCGACGACAGCCTGCTGAAGGAAGTGCTCGCCAACACCGGCCCCACGCCGGGCGTGGTCAAGCGCATCTGCCAGTACGCGGTGCTGCTCGAGGCCAAGGGCTGCGAGTGCATCCTGAACCAGTGCTCCTCGGTCGGCGAAGTCGCGGACATCGCCCAGAAACTGATCAACATCCCTTATGTCAAGGTCGACCAGCCCATGGGCGAGATCGCCATCCGCGAGGCCCTCAAGGGCCAGGGACGGGTGGGGGTGGTGGCCACGGCCCGCTCCACCGTGGCCCCCTCCACCCGCCTCGTCGAAAGTACGGCCCGCAAGATGGGCGCCAACGTGAGCGTCAGCGCCTGTTTCGCCGAGGGCGCCTACGAGGCCCTGCTCATCGAGGGCAACAAGCCCAAGCACGACGAGATTCTCATGTCCACGATCAAGAAGGCCGTGGCCGAGAACGACGCCGTGGTGCTGGCCCAGGGCAGCATGATGTCGCTTCTGGACAAGACCAAGGACCTGGGCAAGCCCGTGGTCTGCAGCTTCCGCACCGGGGTCGCACAGATCCGGGGCGTGCTGGGCCTGGCCTAGCGCGGAAAAACTGCCCGTCCCAGGGCGCCGGGGGGATGGTCCCCCCGGCGCCCGCACACGGCCCCGCGGGGCCGGACGTCGATCGCAACGGCCGTCAACGCCGGCAGGCAAGGTGCGTATGATTATTTCCCTGGCCTCGGGGCAGCGCAAGATTCCCGTGACCCTGGACGACTCCCGGGTCATGGCCGTGCTCGCGCCGGCAAGCGCCGGCCATCCGCCGAGCGAGGCCCAAGAGACGGCCGAGATCGTGCGCGCGCTCGAAAACCCCATCGGCTCGCCGCGACTGCGCGACATGGGCGCTCTGGCCGGGCCGGGCCGCACCGTGGCCATCGTCACCAGCGACGTGACCCGGCCCTGCCCCTCGCGCCGGCTGCTGCCGCCGCTGCTCGACGAACTGGCCCGAGCCGGGGTACGCAAAAGGGACGTATGCATCGTCTTCGCCCTGGGCTCGCACCGCCCCCACACCCCGCAAGAGAAGGAGCGCCTGGTCGGCCCGGAGATCCTCTCGCAGTACGCCTGCCTGGACTCCGACCCGGCCGACTGCACGCTCGTCGGCCTCACCAGCCGGGGCACGCCGCTGGAGATATTCCGGCCGGTGGCCCAGGCCGACCTGCGCATCTGCCTGGGCAACATCGAGTACCACTACTTCGCCGGCTACAGCGGCGGGGCCAAGGCCATCTTCCCCGGGGTCTCGACGACGAGGAGCATCCAGGCCAACCACCGCATGATGGTCGAGGACGGCGCGGCCACCGGGGTCGTCGAGGGCAACCCGGTGCGCGCGGACATCGAGGAGCTCTCACGCTTCCTGCCCGTGGACTTCATCCTGAACGTGGTCCTGGGGGCGAAAAAGGAGATCCTGAAGGCCGTGGCCGGGCACTTCGTGGCCGCCCACCGCGCGGGCTGCGCCTTCCTGGACGCGACCTACAAGTTCCCCCTGCCGCACGCCGCCGACATCGTCCTGGTCAGCGCCGGCGGCTATCCCAAGGACCTGAACATGTACCAGGCCCAGAAGGCCCTGGACAACGCCCGCTTCGCCGTGCGCCAGGGCGGGGTCATCATCCTGGTGGCCGCCTGCCCGGAGAAGTACGGCTCGGCGACCTTCGAGCGCTGGATCAAGGCGGCCACGAGCCCCGAGAGCATCATCGCCGACATCGCCAAAAACTTCGAGCTGGGCGGGCACAAGGCCGCGGCCATCGCGCTGGCGCTGCGAAAAGCGACCGTGCTCTCGGTCTCGGACATGGGCGAGGACGTGGCCCAAAGCCTGTTCTTTACGCCCATGGCCACGGTCGAGGACGCCCTGGCCGAGGCCGACCGGCTCTGCGGGACGGACGCGCGCATCCTGGTCATGCCGCTGGGCGGCTCCACCCTGCCGGTGGTGGCCGCCTGAGGCCGGGGGAGAAGAGCCGATGAAAGGGAAAGACGTAATGAAAAAAGAGAACACTGCCGGAGGGTTGGCATGATGTCCACGATCGAAGGGAAAAACGACAAGCCCAGGCGCGGCGCCGAATTCGACCTCGACGGCCGGGTGGCCATGATCACCGGCGGCGCCGGAGGCATAGGCCTGGAGCTGGCCAAGGGGCTCGCCCGCTACGGCGCGGACGTGATCCTGTGCGACATCCGCGAGGAGCCCCTGGCCGCGGCGGCGCACACCATTGCCGCTGACTGGGGCGTGCGCGCCGCGCACCGCCGCCTCGACATCACGAAAAAGGCCGAGATCGAGGCCGTGGTCGCCTCGGCGGCCGCGGAGCTCGGGCACATCGACATCTTGGTGAACAGCGCGGGCATCAACATCCCCCAGATCGCCGAGGAGGTCAGCGAGGAGGCCTGGGACAAGGTGCTGGACATCAACCTGAAGGGCAGCTTCTTCTGCTGCCAGGCCGTGGGCAGGCTGATGATCGCGCAAAAAAGCGGCAAGATCATCAACGTCTCCTCCCAGGCCGGGACCGTGGGCCTCATCCGGCGCAGCGCCTACTGCGCGAGCAAGGGCGGCATGGACCAGATGACCCGCGTGCTGGCCGTGGAATGGGCCAAGCACAACGTGAACGTGAACTCGCTCGCGCCCACCTTCCTGCTCACCCCGCTGACCCAGAAGATGTTCGAGGAGAAGGAGTTCAAGGACTACGTGGACGCGAACATCCTGCTGCCCAGGCTGGCCACCACCGACGACCTGGTCGGCGCGGCGGTCTTTCTGGCCTCGCGGGCCTCGGACATGGTCACCGGCGCCGTCCTGCACGTCGACGGAGGCTGGACGGCGCATTGATTTTCCAGAAACAGGGGCATCGTTTCACGGACGTTTCCGGTCACCACGCAACAAACAGTCTAGCAGAAGGGGTACGTACCATGAAGGGCACCGTGATCATCTGCATGCTGGCTCTGTGTTCGCTCCTTGCCGGGGCACAGACGGCAACGGGCGAGGAACCCATCAAGATCGGGGTGGTCAGCCCGGTCTCGGGCAACTACGGCGACCACGGCGCCCTGGAGCGCGCCGGCATGGAAATGGCCTTGAAAGATCTCGGCGGCAAGATCCTCGGCCGCTCGGTCGAGCTCGTCGTGCTCGACTCCGAGAGCAACCCCGACGCCGCCGCCCGCCGCGCCCGCAGCCTGATCGAGAAGGACGGAGTCAAGATCCTGATGGGCGGCGTGAGCTCCTCGGTGGGCATGGCCGTGGGCGCCGTGGCCTCCGAACGCCAGGCGCTCTACATCTGCACCAACGGCAACTCCGACGAGCTGACCTCCTCCAAGGCCAACCACTACCAGTTCCGCGCCGGCGCGAGCATGGCCGCCCTGGGCCGGGCCGCCGCCACCTATGCCATCAACAACCTGGGCAAGAAGTGGTTCTTCCTGACCCACGACTACTCCTGGGGCCTTTCCGGCACCCGCTGGGCGCGCGACGTGCTGAAGAAGTCCGGCGGCACCGAGGTCGGCGAGGTCAAGGTGCCCATGGGCACGCGCGACTTCAGCTCCCAGCTGCTGCAGATCCGCAACTCCGGCGCCGAAGTGCTCATGATCACCTGCGCCGGCTTCGACAACGTGGCCCTGCTGAAGCAGATGGCCGAGTACAAGATCTACGACAAGATGAAGGTCGTCTACACCCTGATGGAATACGTCGACATGTATCCGCTGAAGCCCGAGGAGCGCCAGGCCTACTGCGCGGTCGAGGTTTCCTGGAACGAGACCAAGAAGCTGGAGGCCGCCTCCAAGAAGTTCGCCGAGCTGTTCCCCAAGGCGGCCGCGCCCGTCATCGACAACGGCAACTATAACGGCTACGTCGCCATCATGATGGTGGCCGAGGCGGCCAAGAAGGCCGGCACCGTGGACGACGTGGAGAAGCTGGTCTGCGCCATGGAAGGCCTGAAGATCGAGAACAACCTGCGCGACACCCCGAGCGTCGTCGATGCGCGCACCCACCAGGTCTTGAGCAACGTCGACATGGTCAAGGCCAATCCCAAGGGAACCGGCCTGAACATCTGGAACCTGGAGAAGGTCTACCCGGCCTCCGACTTCGACATGACCAAGGAGGAGAACCCGATCGACGTGAGCTGCAGCGCCAAGAAGTAACCACTCCGCCGGCCCGGCCGGCCGCTTCGCCCGCGCGGGCGGACGGCCGGGCCGCACTCGAACCGGAGGCTATTGATGCTCATCCTGTCCCTGATCCTGAACGGAATCGTCCTCGGGCTTGTTTACGCCGCCGTGGCCCTGGGCTTCAGCCTGGTCCTGGGCGTCTCCGGGGTCATCAACTTCAGCCACGGCATCACCTTCACCTTCGGGGCCTACTTCTTCTGGGTCTTGTACAAGGTCATCGGCTACGTGCCGGCCATGATCCTGTCCCCGATCCTGGTGGCCTGCATCGGCTACCTGGTGGAGCGCTTGATCATCCGCAGGGTCTACGGGCAGGACCCGCTCTTCGGCCTGCTCATCACCCTGGGCTTCGCCATCGCCATGGAGGAGCTCATCCGCATGATCTTCGGCCCCGCGGCCCACAACGTGGACCCGCCGAGCTTCGCCAGCGGCATCATCATCTTCGGCGACTTCGTCTATTCCCAGTACCGGCTGTTCATCGCCGCCGTGGCCCTGGCCATGATCGCCGCCACCTGGCTGATCACCGAGAGAAGCAATTTCGGGGCCGTGGTCAAGGCCGGGATGTTCGACCACGAGATGGTCGGGGCCCTGGGCCACAACCTCTTCCGGCTGCGCATCTACGTCATGGTCCTGGGCTCGTTCGCCGCGGGCCTGGCCGGCATCCTGGCCGCGCCCATCTGGAGCGTGAAATCGGGCATGGGCAACGCCATCCTCATGCCCTCCTTCCTCATCGTGCTCATGGGCGGCCTGGGCAGCATCACCGGCACGCTCATCGGCGGGCTGCTGGTCGGCCTGTGCATCTCGCTCGGCACGCTCGTCGCGCCCCGCTACGTGGACATCATGCCCTTCCTGCTCATGGGCGTCATCGTCTACTTCTGGCCGCGCGGCCTCATGGGGCAGCAGAACATCATCGAGTAGGGGCGGGCGGGCTATCGGGAACGATTCGGACAACGGCGCGGGAGACGGGGGACGCCCCCGGGCGCCTGGAGGTGCATGCAACATGGCCAAGCTGTCGAAAATCCACAAGGATCCGTTTTTCTGGATCTTCATCGTCTTCGCCTGTTATCCGCTCCTGCCCTACGTCGGGAACTTCGTTTCCCTCGGCACGGAGCTCATTCTCTGGTTCATCTTCACCTTGAGCTTCAACCTCTGCCTGGGCCAGACGGGTCTGCCCTCCTTCGGCCAGGGCGCCTTCTACGGCCTCGGCTCCTACGCAGCGGCCATCACCTTCCTGCGCGTCTTCGGCTCCGAGTCCTTCATCCTGCCGCTCATCTCCGGCATCGTGGTCGGCGCCCTGTTCGGGGCGGCGCTCGGCTGGATGATCCGCGAGAAGCGCGGCACGTACTTCGCCATGCTCACCGTGGTCTTCACCCAGGTCTGCTTCGGCGTCTGCTGGCGCTGGGACGCGGTGACCGGCGGCGAGGCCGGGCTGTCGGGCATCCGGCGGGCCTCCTTCCTGGGCCTCGACATGTCCGACCTGTACACCTACTACTACTTCTGCTTCGCCGTCTTCATGCTCTGCGCGGTGCTCATCCGGATCATCGCCCGCTCCTGCTTCGGCATGTCCTTGCAGGCCGTGCGCCAGAACGCGGTGCGCGCCCAGTACCTGGGCTACAACGCCGGCCTGTACAAGTTCGCGGTCTTCACCCTGTCCAGCGCCTTTGCCGGCTTGGCCGGGGCCATGTACTGCCTGCTGACCCAGTCGGCCTTCGCCGACATCCTCGACTGGAGCAAGTCCGGCGACGTGGTCATGGCCACCCTGCTCGGCGGCGGCACGGTCAGCTTCTACGGCCCCATCGTGGGCACGCTGATCTTCGTCCTGTGCAAGGAGCTCCTAAGCTCCCTGTGGGACCACTGGGCCTTCGCCTACGGCCTGTCCTTCGTGGTCATCTTGAGCCTCTTCCCCAACGGCCTCATGGGCATGCTCCAGAAGCGGGTGCGCGGCGGCAGCCTGGCCACCGCCCTGCCCAACGGGGCGCAGGAGGCAAACGGGCAGGAACGGACGGCCGGTGCGGCCGATCTCAAATCGCCGCAACGCAGCCATTCGGCATAACGGGGGCAAACCATGGCTTTGTTCAGCATCCAGAACCTGGTGAAGAAATTCGGGGCCTTCGCCGCCACCAACGACGTGAGCTGCGAGATCGAGGAGGAGGGCATCCTCTCGATCATCGGCCCCAACGGCGCCGGCAAGACCACCTTCTTCAACCTCCTGACCGGTCTCCTGGCCCCGGATTCCGGCACCATCCACTACCGGGGCAAGAACATCACCGGCCTGAAACCCTATCAGATCATCCACCACGGCATCTCGCGCTCGTTCCAGATCGTGCGCCTGTTCGAGGAGATGACCGTGCTCGAGAACGTGAGCGTGGGCGTGCAGCACAAGCTCGGCTTCATGAACAACCCCTTCAGGAGCTTCAAGCGCAACAAGGTCGTCACGGACACGGCCATGGCGCTCCTGGAGCGGGTCGAGCTGGCCGACAAGGCCCACAGCCCCGCGGCCTCCATCCCCCACGGCGACCGCAAGATCCTGGACCTGGCCGTGGCCATGACCGCCGAGCCCGGGACCCTGCTCCTGGACGAGCCCATGGCCGGGCTGTCCAAGGCCGAGCGCCTGCGCATCACCGCGCTCATCCGCAAGCTGAGCAAAAGCATGAAGATCATCATCGTCGAGCACGACATGGACCTGGTCTTCGGCATCTCCGACCGGATCATCGTCCTGCACCACGGGGCCATCCTGGCCATGGGCAGCCCGAACGAGATAACCGCCAACAAAGAAGTCCAGTCCGCCTACCTGGGGCACGAGGTGCAGTGATGCTGCAGACAAAAAAACTGAACGCCTTCTACGGCGGCGCCCACGTCATCTTCGACACCTCCCTGCACATCAGGCAGGGCGAGTTCGTCGGGCTCTTCGGCCGCAACGGCTCGGGCAAGTCGAGCATGTTCCGGGCCTTCATGGGCCTGAAACCCCCGCTCATCACCGGCGAGATCATCTTCAAGGGCAAGGACATCACCGGCCTGCCCAGCCACCAGATCGCCAACCAGGGCCTGGGCTGGGTGCCCGAGGAGCGCAAGATCTTCCCCAACTTGAGCGTGCGCCGCAACCTCCTGCTCGGGGTCAAGTCGGCCGGGAAGAACGGCGGCGGCCACAAACGCTCCTTCGGCCTGCCCGAGGCCTACCACTATTTCCCCAAGCTCGAGCAGATCCAGAACCGGCTCGGCAACCAGCTCTCCGGCGGCGAGCAGCAGATGCTGACCATCGCCCGGACCATGATGGGCAACCCGGACCTGGTGCTCTTCGACGAGCCCACCGAGGGCCTGGCCCCGAACATCGCCCGCGACGTGCTGAACATGATCCTGGAGATACGAAAAGACTTCCAGGTCACGGCCGTGGTCGTCGAGCAGTTCTCCCAGCACCTGCTGCCCTACCTCGACCGCTGCTACGTCATGGAGCACGGCGAGGTCATTTTCGAAGGCTGCCCCAAGACCCTGGCCGACGACGAGGCCTTGCAGCGAAAGCTCCTCGGCGTGGGCTAGGCGCGCAGTGAAAAGAGGAAACGACATCGTGGACACATCGACCAAGATTCTGGTGGTAGGCGCCGGCACCATGGGCCACGGCATCGCCCAGTGCGCGGCCATGCGCGGTTTCAGCGTGCGCGTGGTGGACCAGGCGGCGAGCATGCTGCCGAAAGCCGAGGCCCTGGTCGCCGACCATCTGGGCTTCATGGTCTCCCTCGGCCGCCTCGGCCCCGCCGAGGCCGCGGACGCCGCGCGCCGCCTGACCTTCTCCACCGACCTGCCCGGAGCCGCGGCCTGGGCCGACTTCGTCTTCGAGGCCGTGTTCGAGGACCTGGGCGTCAAGCGCGAGCTGTTCGCCAGGCTCGGCGAGCTGACCGGACCGGAAGTGGTCCTGGCCAGCAACACCTCCTCCTTCGACATCGCCAAGCTGTGCGAGGTGACCCGGCACCCCGAGCGGGTCATCGGCACCCACTGGTTCCATCCGCCGCAGATCACGCCCTGCATCGAGCTCATCCCGGCCGACCGGACCAGCGCCGAAACCCTGGACAAGGCCCGCGAGCTGGCGACCGCCCTGGGCAAGTCGGCCACGCGCTGCACCAACGCCCCGGGCTTCGTGGCCAACCGCATCCAGTTCGCCATGGCCGCCGAGGCCATGGCCATCGTGGCCGAGGGCCTGGCCACGCCCGGGGAGGTGGACCGCATCGTCAAATCCTCCTTCGGCTTCCGCTTGAGCGCCTTCGGCCCCTTCGAGATCGCCGACCAGGCCGGCATCGACGTCTACCGGGCCATCTTCGCCTACCTCTACGAGAACCTGGGCCGGGAGCAGTTCGCCCCGCCGGCCCTGCTCGAGGCCATGGTCGCCGACGGCCGCCTGGGCCTGAAAAGCGGCCGGGGGTTCTACCAATACGGGCGGGAGGAAGGCGACAAGCTGCGCCGGACGCGCGACATCCGCCTGTTCGACCGGCTGGAGCTGTTCGAGAAGGAGAACGGAGGGGAAGGAAGCAAGGGATGAAGCGTGTGGGGGAGTGAGGAACCTTTTTCGATAAAAAGGTTCCTCCCTCCCCCACGCCCCCGGCCACTTCCGAAAACCTTTGGGCGCTTCGCGGAGGGGGAAGCGAAGAGGAGACCGCAATGCGCCTGCCAGCTGTTTTTTCGTTGAAGAATGTCCGGCTCGGGCTGAAGATCGGCGGCGGATTCGCCGCCCTGGTCCTCATCTCCGTGGCCCTGGGCGGGCTGGCCGTGGTCAGCATGCGCGGGGTCAGCGTGGACGCCGAACGCCTGGACCGCGAGATCGCGCCCCAGATATCCCTGGCCACGGGCATCGAGCGCTCGGTGCTCAGCACCATGTTCGAGATGCGCGGCTACGCGCTGACCGGCAAGGAGAACTTCTGGACCCAGGGCGCGGCCCTCATGGCCGAGACGCAAACGCACCTGCGCGCGGCCGAGGAGCTGGCCGCCTCCTCGCCGCACCTCTCGGCCCTGAAGGACAACGCCGCCAAGGCCGAGGCCGAGCGGCAGAAATACGCCGGGGTGAACGAGCGCATCAGGGCTCTGAACGCGGCCATGGCCACCGACCTCGCGCCCATGGCCGAGCTGGCCCGCACCTTCGACAACGCCTGCCTGGACTACCGCGACGGCCAGGAGTCGGCCCTGTACCAGGCCGTCAACTCCGGCGATCCGGAACGGATGAAAGGCCTCAAGGAGGTCTACGGCCGGATCGCCACCGTGAACGAGATGATGGCCGCCCGCCTGGAGATCCAGCGCGCCTTCTACCAGGCCCAGGCCCTGCGCCAGCCGAGCACCTTCAAGGAACAGCTCTCGCGCATCGACGTCATCGAGCGCGCGTCCGGGGAGCTCCTGGCCAAGGCCGGCGACGAGGCCGAGAAGAAGCTGCTCGAAACGGCCCAGACCGTGGCCACGGCCTACGGCCAGGGCCTGGGCGCCTACCTCGACAAGTGGTCCGAGCTGCAGGACCTGAACACGGAGCTGGGCGCGGCCGGCGGCCGGGCCATGCAGGCGGCCAAAGAGATCAGCACCGCCGGCGTGGACCAGACCAGGACGATCGCCGCCCACGCCGTGGCCGTGCTCTCCCGGGCCTCCGAGACCATGCTGGCCGGGCTCGCCGCGGCCGTGGTCCTCGGCTCGCTGATCGGCCTGGTCATGACCCGGGGCATCGTCGGCCCGCTGAAAAAGGGCGTGGAGTTTGCCCGCCGGGTGGCCGGCGGCGACCTGGAGCGGACCTTCGACGTGGTCCAGAAGGACGAGATCGGCCAGCTGGCCGAGGCCCTGCGGACCATGGTCGCCACGCTCAAGGCCAAGATCGCCGAGGTCAGCGAGCAGTCCCGCCTGGCCGGGCTCAAGGCGGAAGAAGCCTCCCGGGCCACGGCTGCGGCCGAGCAGGCCACCCGCAAGGCCGAGCGGGCCAGGGCCGAGGGCATGCTGGCCGCCGCGGACAAGCTCAAAGACATCGTCGCCCGCCTGAGCTCGGCCTCGGAGCAGCTCTCGGCCCAGATCGAGCAGTCCAGCTGCGGCGCGGACGAGCAGTCCCGGCAGACGGGCGAGACCGCCGCGGCCATGGCCGAGATGAACGAGACCGTGGTGCAGGTGGCCAAGGACGCCGCCCAGGCCGCGGACACCGCGGACCGCTCCAGGAAAAAGGCCGAGGAGGGCGCGGCCATCGTGGCCCAGGTGGTCGCGGGCATCGGCGAGGTCGAGCGCCAGGCCCTGACCATGAGAGAGGACATGACCGCGCTCGGCCAGCAGGCCCAGGGCATCGGCCAAATCCTGAACGTCATCACCGACATCGCCGACCAGACCAACCTGCTGGCCCTGAACGCGGCCATCGAGGCCGCCCGGGCCGGGGACGCCGGCCGGGGCTTCGCCGTGGTCGCCGACGAGGTGCGCAAGCTGGCCGAGAAGACCATGGTCGCCACCAAGGAGGTCGGCGAGGCCATCCGCGCCGTCCAGGGCGGCACGCGCAAGAACGTCGAGAACGTGGACCGGGCCGGGGACAGGATCAGGCAGGCCACGGAGCTGGCCGCCCGCTCGGGCCAGGCCCTGAGCGAAATCGTCGGCCTGGTCGAGCTGACCACGGACCAGGTCGAGTCCATGGCCGCGGCCTCGGGCCGGCAATCCTCGGCCAGCGGCGAGATCAACCAGGCTCTGGAGGCCGTGAACACCATTTCCCGCGAGACCGCCGAGGCCATGCGCCAGTCCGCCCAGGCCGTGGCCGAGCTGGCCAACCAGTCGGTCCTCCTGCAGGACATCATCAACGAGATGCAGTCCGAGGGCCAGGCCGGCGGAACGGGAGGAACGGGCAGCGGCGCCGCCTGACCGCCGCGCCGATCGTTCAGAGCGGATACGCACCCTGAATCGTGAGCAGGATCGGGGAGGGGCTTTAACGCCTGCTCCACACCACGCCCGCCCCGGCGCCCCTCCCCACCTCACGCCCCGCCGCTTCCCGGGCCTGACGTATAACACCGCCACCGGCGGGGACATGCGCCGATATTGACAAGCCCCCCCACATTCCCCATATGCACGGGTTCCCCGCCCGCCGTGTCATACCGGCGGCGAATCCGCACCCGCGAGAGCACACCCGCGACCACAAGGCAGCCCCCATGTCCAACACCATCCTCGTCAAAGAGTCCCTGATCCCGGAAAAGACCAGCAAGCTGGTCATCCACTGCCCGGCCGTGGCGGCCAAAGCCCGGCCCGGCAACTTCGTCATCGTGCGCGTGGACGAGAAAGGCGAGCGCGTGCCCCTGACCATCGCCGACGCCGACCCCGAGAACGGCACCATCACCATCGTCTACCTCGTGCTCGGCAAGACCACGGCCATGCTCGAGGACTTGAAGCAGGGCGACGTCATCCTCGACCTCTGCGGCCCCCTGGGCAAGCCGACGAAGATACAGAAGCAGGGCACCACGGTCTGCGTCGGCGGCGGCACGGGCATCGCGGCCATGCACCACATCGCCAAAGGCCACCACCGCGCCGGCAACCGGGTGATCGCCGTGATCGGCGCGCGCACCAGGGAGCTCCTGCTGTTCGAGCGCGAGCTGAAAAGCTTCTGCGACGAGGTGCTGGTGGCCACCGACGACGGCAGCGCCGGGGTCAAGGGCCTGGTCACCGGCGTGCTGCAGGATCTGCTCTCGCATAGCGGCGACGTGGCCGAGGTCGTGGCCGTGGGCCCCGTGCCCATGATGGCCGCGGTCGCCGCCACCACCCGGCCGTTTAACGTCCACACCACGGTGAGCCTCAACTCCATCATGCTCGACGGCATCGGCATGTGCGGCGCCTGCCGGGTGAGCATCGGCGGCCAGACCAAGTTCGCCTGCGTGGACGGACCCGAGTTCGACGGCCACAGCGTGGACTTCGCCGAGCTCTCAAAGCGCCTGAAGGCCTTCAGCGCCAAGGAGAAGGAGTCGCTCGGCGCCTACCACGAGTGCAAGTGCGGCGGCGAGGACAGGAAGTCCAAAAAGAAGGCCCTCGCCCCGCGCACGCCCATGCCCCACCAGGCGCCCGCCGAGCGCATCAAGAATTTCAAGGAAGTGACCCTGGGCTACACCCTGACCCTGGCCATGGAGGAGGCCCGACGCTGCCTGCAGTGCAAGAAGCCCGGCTGCGTCAAGGGCTGCCCGGTGGAGGTGCCCATCCCCCAGTTCATCGCCAAGCTGGCCCAGGGCCGCATCGAGGCCGCCTACAAGATCATCAAGGGCACCAACAGCCTGCCGGCCATCTGCGGCCGGGTCTGCCCCCAGGAGATCCAGTGCGAGGGCTCCTGCATCCTGGGCAAGAAGGGCCAGCCGGTGGCCATCGGCCGCCTGGAGCGCTACGTGGCCGACGTCTACCTGCACCGCGACGCCTACGACCTTTTGTCCGACGACGACCGCGAGGTCTGCCCGCTGATCGACCCCGCAAAAAAGGTGGCCTGCATCGGCTCCGGCCCGTCGTCGCTCACCGTGGCCGGCTACATGGCCACCCGCGGCTGCAAGGTCACGGTCTTCGAGGCCCTGCACGAGCCGGGCGGCGTGCTCGTCTACGGCATCCCCGAGTTCCGCCTGCCCAAGAACCGGATCGTGCACAAGGAGATCCACGCGCTGAAAAACCTGCAGGTCGAGTTCAAGCTGAACGCCGTGGCCGGCAAGACCTTCTCCATCCAGGAACTCTTCGACCAGGGCTACAAGGCCGTGTTCCTCGGCGTGGGCGCGGGGCTCCCCCGCTTCCTGGACATCCCCGGCGAGAACGCCATCGGCGTCTTCTCGGCCAACGAATACCTCACCCGGGCCAACCTCGGCCGGGCCTACGACTTCCCGGACTACGACACGCCCATCCTCTGCGGCCGCAAGGTCACGGTCTACGGCGGCGGCAACGTGGCCATGGACGCCGCGCGCACCGCCCTGCGCCTGGGCGCCGAGACCGTGCACATCGTCTACCGCCGCACCGTGGCGGACATGCCCGCCCGCCACGAGGAGGTCGAGCACGCCATCGAGGAGGGCGTGCAGATGGAATGCCTGGCCGCGCCGCTGGCCTTCGTCTCCGACGAACAGGGCCTGCTGCGCACCGTCCGGCTCCAGCGCATGGCCCTCGGCGAGCCCGACGCCTCGGGCCGGCGCTCGCCCAGGCCCGTCCCCGGCTCCGACTACGAGCTGGAGACCGACCTGGCCATCGTCGCCGTGGGCACGCGCTCCAACCCCATCCTGCTGGAGAACGAGCCCGGCATCAAAACCGACAAACGGGGCTACATCGAGGTCGACGAAGAGACCTGCGAAACGAGCATGCCCAACGTCTTTGCCGGCGGCGACATCGTCACCGGCGCGGCCACCGTCATCCTGGCCGCCGGCGCCGGCCGCAAGGCGGCCAAGGAAATGGCCCGGCGGTTGGGGTGTGAGTAGGTAGGGGTAGAGAAAAAAGACGAACCGGGGGAGGGGGAAACCCCTTTTGAAAAAGGGGGTTTCCCCCTCCCCCGGACCCCCTCCTCCTTCCTCAAAACTTCTTGGGCGCTGCGCGAGGGCGGGGAGGGTCGGGGCGGATCACCGGGCCGAAGGACGGCGCGGGCCGGGGCCGGCGGGGAAAGCGGCCGATGAACGGAAGATCAAAACCGTGTGGCGGACGTGAACCGGCCCGACTTCACCTCGTGGCGGCTTATTTCGATTCTCATCGGGCGAAAATTCGGCGCCGTGTCAGGGTTATGCGACCATGCGCCAAGCCCGAGCCGGCCCCTTGCCCACCCTCGTCGGCAGCTTTCGTGATTCTCCTCACTCGGCCGGCCGCAAGGCCTGGGCTATCTTTTCGTTGTTGAAAAAGAGCTCCATCTTTTCCTTGAAGGCGGCAATGTCCTGCGCCTCCTGCTGGGAAGGCACCATGATGGCGCCCTTGTTCTCGCTTCCGCTCAAATGGTCTTCAGCCAGCTGGCACATCTGCGAATCGAAAACATAGAGAGAAAGATCGTACATCAGCTTGGTATTCATGTAGGTATCGAGCTTCCACTCGTCGATCTTGAGGAAAAGGAATCTGTCCGCCGGCTTCTGGGCCAATTTGCTCTTCACTCCGTCCAGATTGTCCTTGATGTTCAGATCGACCGTCTCGACTTTAGAGTTGGCCTTCTCGAGTGATGTTCCGATAGCCGTGGCCATGTCCTGGGCCAGCGGCTCCTTGCTTTTGGTCTTGACGTCGTACGGGATGCCGAGATGGTTTCTCACCAGGCCGATGAAGTCCTCTGTCTTGTCCATGTTCGTGATATACGGCCGCGTATCCTGCACGCCGACTGTGATGTTCGAAACAGAACCGGACGGTGCTACGATTTCCGTCTGGCAGAGATTATGCTTGTTGCCGATGGCACAGGCTGACAGAAAGAGCAGCATGACGACCAAAGGGATGAGTGACCGGCGCATGGGGTTTCTCTCCTTGTATCGCAAGGTATGAATGGGAATATGCATTATAATGAGAACAGTTGCGCCCGGCAATTAGATTTTTGCCATGAACAACAGTATTTTTCGCTGCGGTCTGTTTTCATCCTTCCACGGGAGGAATAAGCCGGCTCACCAGTCCGCCGGCTTGCCCAGGGTGGTTTGCGGCAGTGCCGGGCCGTAGGTGATGCTTCGGGGGCGCTCGGGCGGGCGGAAGCGCTCGGCCAGCCAGGCCGTGAGGCCGGAGGTCAGCTCGGCCGAGGGCTCGACGCCGGGCTTGAGGACGACGAAGGCCTTGAGCCGGTCGCCCTCCTCCGGGCGCATGAGCCGCACCGCGCAGGCGGCCACGGCCGGATGTTTGCCCAAGGCCTCGGCCACGCGGCCGGGAAAGACGTTCACCCCGGCCACCTGCACCGCCGCGTCCCGGCGGGCCGCGGGCCGGAAGCGGTCCGGGGCGGGCCAGTCCAGATGGTCGGGCGGCTCGAAAGCCGCCGACTCCCCGCCGCCGGGCAGCAGCCGGATCAGGCCGCCGCCGGCCCGGCGCCAGAAGCCGTGCAGGCCGTAGGGCGCGTCCGGGTCGTGGCGGAAGCCGACGCCGCCGGTCTCCGAGGAGCCGTAGATTTCGGTCATGCGCGCCAGGCCCTGGCGGCGCAAGTCCCGGATGACCCCGGCCGGGCAGGGGCCGGTGGAGGTCGCGGCGCACACGTCCTCCGGGAAGGCCAGGCCGGCCTCGGCGGCCTTTTTCCAGAACAGGGGGAAGGCCACGACCAGGTCGCCGGGCGTAAGCGCGCGGGAGAAGGCGGCCGTGGGCAGGGGCGCAAGGTCCAGGGCCGGCACGCACAGGGCCCGGGGCAGCATGAGGCCGAAGAGGAAGCCGTAGATGTGCTGGGCCGGGACCAGCAGCACGACCCGCCGCCGTCCGGCGAACAGCCGGGCCAGGGCCGCGCTCTCCTGGGCCAGCAGGGCGTACGGCTGGGGCAGGGCCTTGGGCTCGCCGGTGGAGCCCGAGGTCTGGAAGACCACGCGCTGCCGCGTCCAGCAGCGGTTCAGGACTTCGGCCAGGCCGGCCAGGGTCGGGGCGGCCTCGAGCGCGGACGCGGCGTGGGCCGGCAGATCGAGCAGGCCCGCCAGGCGCCGGCGCGCGGCGTTGAGCGCCTCCGGCTCCAGGCCCAGCCCGGCGAGGGGCGCATCGACGTCGAGCTCCCGCTCGAACAGCCCGCCGGCCGGCCCGGCGCGCAGGCAGCTCGCGGCCAGGCGCGTCAGCTCGGCCAGGCCCAGGTCGATGTCTTCGTTCCTCACGGTCCGGCCTCGATGAGCGCCAGGGTGGCCGAACCGGCCGGCGCCAGGTCGAGCCAGGCCAGGCGCCGGGCCGAGTCCCCGGCCGGGGTGAAGAGTTCCGGGAGGAGCCGGCCGGAGTGTACGAGATGCACGGCCAGGCCCAGGCCCAGGCCCGCGGCCACGGGCAGCCGGCCGAGCCCGGGCAGCGCGGCCCGGGGGGAACTTTCGGGCAATGTGAGGCCTTCGGCGGCCAGGGCGCCGGGGCCGAGGACCAGGGGCGTGCCGGCCGGCAGGGTGGACAGCAGCGCCTCGGGCCGGTCCACGGCCACCCGGGTCAGGCGCGGGCAGGCGGCATCGCTTTCGTCCGTATCGAGCAGCAGGCAGGCCGCGCCCTCCAGGGCCGGCCCGCGATCTGGCGCGTCGCCTGCGGCCTGGTCGATGAGGCCTTCGAGCAGCTCCGAGCCTTCGTCCACGGCGCCGAACAGCAGGCGCCCGCAGCGGCCCTCCTGCAGCCAGGTCCAGGCCGAGGCGAGCGCCGAGGCCGTGGAGGAGGCGAACTGGCTGACCGTGAGGGCCGGCCCACGTGCGCCGAGGAGGATGGACAGGGTCGAGGTCGCGGCGTTGTGCACCGAGAGGGAGAAGGCCGTGGGCGAGCACAAACCCGGGCCGGCGTCCAGGATGGAGTCGAGGTAGGAAAACGTCGTGGCCACCGGGCCGTAGCCAGTGGCGAGCACCAGGCCGGTATCAGGCAACGGCCCGGGCGGCAGGCCGGCGGCGGCAAGGGCCTGGCAGGCGGCCAGCAGCGCCAGGCGGCAGAAATGGTCGGCGCGGCGCAGCCTGGCCGGCGGCAGGTAGCCGGACAGGGGTGCGGTGTCGGCCGTCCCGGGCCGGGCGTTGCCGGCCAGCCCTTGGGCCAGGGCCGTCGCGCCGAGCCCGTGGCCGCTGACCAGGCCCAGGCCCCGGATGGCGACCCCCCGGCTCATCTCTCCCCCCGGGTCAGGACCAGCGCGGCGTTGCCGCCGCCGAAGGCCAGCGACAGGCTGAGGGCCGCCCGGCCCCGCACCTCGGTCTCGCGGCCGACGGGCGCGGCGCCGATCTCGGGGTCCGGCTCGGCGAAGCCCGGCGAGGGCGGCAGGCGGCCGGCCTCGAGGCAGCGCACGGTCAGGGCCGCCTCCATGGCCCCGGCCGCGCCCAGGCTGTGGCCCGTGGCGCCCTTGGTGGCCGAGAGCGCCACGCCAGGCAGGAGCGCCGCAACCACCCTCCCCTCCACCCGGTCGTTGTCCGGGGTGCCCGTGCCGTGGAGGTTGACGAAGGCCAGCTCCCCCGGGCTCGTCCCGGCCCGGGTGAGGGCCTGGCCGATGGCCGCGCGCAGGCCCCGGCCGTCGGGCGCCGGGGCGGTGAGGTGATGGGCGTCGGCCGCGGCCCCGTAGCCGGCCACGAAGCCCCTGGCCCCGGCCCGGCGCGCGGCCCGGAAGGCCTCGGACTCGAGCACCAGGAGCGCGGCGCCCTCGCCCAGGTTCAGGCCCTTGCGGCCGCGGTCGAAGGGCCGGCACGGCCCGGGGTCGGTGATCATCAGCCGGATGAAGCCGTGGTAGGGGATGGGCGAGAGCTCGTCGGCGCCGCCGGCCAGGGCCACGTCGCACAGGCCCTGGGTTATCCAGGAGGCGGCCAGGCCCACGGCGTCGCTGCCCGAGGAGCAGGCGTTGACCACGCTCTGGCAGGGGCCGGCGGCGCCCAGGCGCCGGGCGAGGTACAGGGCCGGGTTGGCGGCGAGATAGGCGGCCACCGGCCCGGGCGAAGGTTTTTCGCCCCGGCGCAGGGCGGCGTAGTGGTCGAAGAAGTTGAGCGCGGCGCCCACGGTGGTACCGACGCACACGCCCACCCGGACGCCGGCCAGGGTCGCGGGATTCAGCCCCGCGTCGGCCAGGGCCTCGCGTGCGGCGGCGCAGAGATAGGCCGTGGTCGGGCTCGGCGCATCGGGCGCGGCCTCGCGGCAGCGCGCCAGCGACTGAAGCGGCAGGGCGAAGACCGGATAGGCCGCCCCGTGGGGGCTTGCGAAACGCGGGGAGACGGGCCGCGGCGGACCGGCGAACAGGGCCGAAAACGTCGCCTCCAGGCCGTGTCCCGCGGCCGAAACCAGCCCCAGGCCGGTGACGGCCGCGCCGGGAGAGGGGGTCACGCCTTGCTCCGCTCCGCGATGTAGGCGGCCAGGGCGTTCACCGAGGCGAACGCCGCCCGGCCCTCGTCCAGGCTTGCGATCTCCACGCCGAAATGCTTCTGGACCAGGACCACGATCTCCACCGCGTCCAGGGAATCGAGCCCCAGGCCGTCGCCGAAGAGCGGCGCCTCGTCGTCGATGTCCGCGGGCGTGAGCCCCTGGAGGTTCAGCTCGCGGATGAGGGTTTCCTTCAAGCGCTCGGTCAGGCTCATGCCGTCTCCTTGGCTGCGGCCGGGGCCTCGCCCGGCTGCCAGAGATCGTAGAAGTTGAAGAACTGGTAGGGATGGCGCGCAACGAAGCCTTCCAGCGCCCGGGCGAAGGCGGTCACGGCCGGGCGGTAGGCTTCGGGGCCGCGGCCGGGGTCGGCGGCGTACTCCACCACCTCGGCCAGCTCGATGGCCACCCGGCCGGGTCCGGTGCGCGGCGCGAAGACCACGGCCAGGGGCGCGCCGGCGGCCGCGGCCATGCGGTAGAGGGCGAAGGGCAGGGCCGCCTGCCCGCCGAGGAACGAAACCCCAAGGACGTTCTCGTCCGCGCCGAAGACCCGGTCGCCCATGGCGCAGACCGTCTCGCCGCGCCTGAGCGCGGACAGAACCTCGAGGCTGCCGCCGAACGGCCCCCCGGGGTCGATGAAGGCCGCCGGCGCCGGCCCTCCCTCGTGCTCGAAGGACTGGCGGTCCACGTCACCCGGGTCGCGGCGGTAGAGGACGTGCTTCTTTCCGGGCAGGAAGCCGAGCCCGGCCAGGGCCAGCTGCCAGCCGCCGGCGTGGGCCGTGAGCAGGACGAGGCCCCGGCCCCGGGCGTTGAGCGCGCGCAGGCGCTCCGTGGCCGCAGCCTCGGCCAGGACCTCGCCCCGGCCGACGAGGCCCAGGGCGGCGCGGTCGATGAGCATCTTCCCGAAGGCCAGATGCAGGCGGTAGGCGTGGGCCAGCCGGGCGAGCGCCCCGGAGTGCGGGAAACGCCGGCCGAGGTAGGCCCGGGAGCGCGCCCGGACCGAGGGTTTGAGCGTATAATGGACGGCCACGAAAGCGAGCATCAGGTAGGCCAGGGGCAGCCCCCCCAGGCGGATGAAGGCGTAAAAGAGGCGGTGGGCGAAGGCCGAGGCGAGGCTCCGGCTCGACCAACGGCGCGGCCCGCGGCTCACGGCCGGGCCTCCCGGCGTTTGAGCGCCCGCTGTATCGGCAGGGCCAGGAGGAAGACGGTGAGTCCCAGGACCAGGGCCAGGACGGGGCCGACGACGAGCGAGCCGAGCAGCCATTCGAGGAGGCGCTGGGGGGCCTCGTAGCCCAGGGTCGCAAGCGAGAACTCGGTCAGGAAGCGGCCGTGGCGCAGGTAGTAGCCGGCCTCCACGCACAGGGCCGGCAGGAGCGGCGGCATGCACAGCTGGCTCACGGCCAGGGCGGTCAGTTTGCTGAGGCGCCAGTAGCCGGCGCAAAAGAGGATGCCGATGGAATGCAGCCCGACGAGCGGCAGGGTGCCCAGGAGCATGCCCAGGGCCGCCGAGAGGCCGAGCATGAGGGGCGTGGCCTCTCCGGCCAGGAGCAGGCGCAGCGAGCGCACGGGGTGCAGCACCGAGACCGTGCCGTCGGCCCGGCCGGCGTACGTCCGGTGCGGCCAGGGCAGCATGGCCCGCATGGTCAGCCGGGTGTTCAGCAGGCTGATGCGCAGGTTGTCGGCCAGGGCCTTGAAGTGCGAGACCCGCTCGCCGCGCGGCGGATAGTGCACCGGGATTTCAACCTGGCGCAGGGGAAAGCCGGCCCAGGCGGCCCGCACCAGGACCTCGACCTCGAAGGCGTAGCGCGTCTCGGTCGTCCTCAAAACCTCGAGCGCGGCCAGGGGATAGGCCCGGAAGCCGCTCTGCACGTCGCTTAGGAGGCAGCCGGTCTGGACCCGCAGCCAGAAGTTGGAAAAAGCCCGGCCGAAGCGCGAGCTGGCCGGCACGTTGGGCGTGTCGAAGTCGCGGCTGCCGACGATGAGGGCCAGGGGCTCGGCAGCGATGAGCGGCAGGAAGCTGCGGATGCTCCTCGGGTCGTGCTGGCCGTCGGCGTCCACGGTGATGATGTGGCTCGCGCCGAGCGCGCGCGCCCTGGCCGCGCCGCTCAGGATGGCCGCGCCCTTGCCCAGGTTCTTCCCGTGGCGCACCAGCTCGACCGGCAGCCCGGCGAGAACCTCTGCCAGGCCGTCGGTGCTGCCGTCGTCCACGACCACCACCAGGGGCAGCTCGGCCAGCGCGCCTTCGACCACCCGGCGCGCGCTGGGGGCGTGGTTGTAGACCGCGATGACCACGGCCGGGACCAGAGCGGACTGGGGCGAGGCGGCCGGCATGGGGGTGTCAGCCTGCGGCCGCGGGCGCCTGGCGCGGGGCGCGGGGGCGGCGGATGAGGGTGTCCCAGAGGATGCCGCGGTAGCCCAGGCGGCGCATGGCGGCCATGAGCTCCTGGCCGTGGGCCGGGGGGAAGATGCGGTCGCGCCGGCCCCGGAAGGCGGCCGCGAGCGTCTCGCCCAGCTCCCGGGGGTCGATGTCCGGCGAGAAGTAGTAGACCGGCCGGAGCAGGTCGTCGCCCGGACCGGCCAGGCCCTCGGCCACGGCCCGCTCGAAGAGGCGCGTGCCGCGGTGCAGGCGCAAACCGGTGAAGGCCATGACCACGGCGCCCTCCAGGCGCTCGAGGTTCGCAAGCCCCTGGCGCACGGTCTGCGGCGTCTCGCCGGGGCCGCCGAAGACCACGTAGTGGCAGGCCGGCAGGCCGAGCTGCGCGCACAGCTGCTGCAGATCCGCGACCTGGCCGAAGTCGAAGTGCTTGCCGAGGCCGGCCAAGGTGGCCTCGCTGGCGGCGTCGGTGCCGAGCTCCACGGCCTTGAGCCCGGAGCGGACGAGGAGCGAGAGCTCCTCGCGGCCCAGGCCCCGGGGCTGGAGGAAGGCCGACCAGGCCTGGCCCGTGGGCCGGCGGGCCAGCTCCTCGGCCAGGGCCAGGTAGTGGCCGTGGGGGTCGTTGAAGACCGAGTCGGTGAAGACCACCTCGCGCACCCCGAAATCCACGGCCAGGCGGCGCATCTCCTCGACCACGGCCTGCGGCTCGCGGGCGCGCACGGCCCGGCCCTCCAGGCTCGGATAGGAGCAGTAGGCGCAAGAATGGGGGCAGCCGCGCTTGGTCTGCACCCCGGCCAGGCCCGAGGCCGCATGGTAGTGGCGCAGGAGCGCGCCGTCGATGGCCGGGGCCGGAATGTCCTTGCCGTCCAGGCGCTGCGTGCCGCGCATCAGCCGCGGCGCGGCCTCGCCCCGCCCCAGGGCGGCCACCAGCTCGCAGCAGGCCCGCTCCCCCTCCCCGACCACGCCGTGGTCGGCCCCGGTGTAGTCGAGGATGGCCTCGGGCAGGAGCGAGAAGCCCGCGCCGCCGAGCATGATCGGCGCCGCCGAAACCCGGCGCAGGGCGGCCACGGCCTCCCGCGCCGCGTCCACATACCAGCGCCCCCCGCCGCTTAAGTAGTCCACGTTGTCCACGTTGCGCACCGACAGGCCGATGACCTCGGGCGACAGATCGGCGGCCGTCCGGGCCAGGCCCTCGAGCCCCCCGGCCTGGAGGTCGGCCTGGCGGACCTCGTGGCCGGCGGCGAGGAGGGCCGCGGCGACCATGGACAGCCCCAGCGGATAGACCGGATAGGGCTCGTCGGCCGGGTTGACCGAGGCCAGCAGCACCCGGCTCACGGCAGCCGCCCTTCACGCCAGCGGCGGCAGAAGTCGGCCAGGAACGGGGGCTGGACCACGACGAGCTCGCGCGCGGCGTCCAGGAGGAGATGGACGGTCGCGCCGGTGGTGGCCGGCTCGCCGGCGGCGGTGGAGATGCGGAACTCGTAGTTCAGGCGCGCGGCCTCGGCGTAGTGCAGCCGGCAGTCGATGCGCACGGTCTGGGGGTAGGTCAGGGGCCTTGCGTAATCGACCTCGAAGCGCTTGATGGGCGCGGTCAGGCCGTGGCGGTGGAAATCGAGGTAGGTCAGGCCGTAGGCCCGGCCCAGGGCCTCGCGCGCGTCCTCGAAATAGCTGGCGTAGCGGCCGTGCCAGACGATGCCCAGGGGATCGAGCTCCTCGAAGCGCACCCGGCGCTCGATGCTGGCCGCGAGCGGCGCCGGATCGCCGGGGCGCGAGGGAAAGTAGCTGCGCTTCACGGGGCCTCCAGGGGCTCGACTTCCAGGCGGAAGGCGGCGGCCGGGGAGCCGTCCGCAGCCAGGGTCAGCCGGCAGTCGATCATCTGCGGGGCCGAGCCGGGGAGGAGGCGGCAGGCCAGGCGCACGACCTCTCCCGGGCCCACGGGCTGGAGGAACTTGGCCTGGGCCACGGCGCGAAGCGCAAGCGGCCGGCCGAGGAGGGCCTCGGCCGCGATCCGCCCGGCCAGGAGCTGGACCACGGCCGGCAGCACCGGGTTGCCCGGAAAATGGCCGGCGAAGCCGAGGAAATCCGGGGCGAAGACGAAGGCCTGGGCCAGTCCGCCGCCCTCGGGCTCGGGCTGGCCCAGGCGCGCGGCGCGCACGGCCGCTTCAAGCGCGCTCATGGGGTCATGCTCTCCAGTCGCAGGGTCAGGCCGAGCCCCTGGCCGTCGGCATAGCCGACGCTGCCGGGCAGGGTCGCGCCGCCGGCCGGGGCGTAGCCCCCGTAGCGCACGCGAAAGCCGCCGGCGGCCGGGCCGGACTTGGCCAGCAGCTCCCCGCTCGGCGCGGCCAGGGTGCAGGCCACCGGACCCTCGAACGTGTTTCGGAACAGGGTACGCTCGGAGCCGGCGGCAAGGCAAGGGTCGTCCGGGCCGGGCGGCAGGAGGAAAATGCGGCGCAGGGCCGCGGCCAGGGGCGCGGCGGCGGGTTCGAGGGCCGGCAGCGCCCGGCGCAGCGTGGTGGTCTGCGAGCCGAGGGCCAGGTCGAGGACGGTCAGGCCCATGGGGCTCATGACCAGGACGTCGGCCTGTTCGCCACCCGGGGCCAGGCGGATGGCCAGCAGGCCGTCGAAGTCGCGCCCGCCCAGGCGCAGGGCGAAGTCGCCGCGCAGGGCCAGGGGCGCCCGCGGCCTGGTCCAGGACCCGGCCAGGAGCGCGGATTGATCGGCGCAGGGCGGTCCCTGGGGCGCCGGGGCCGGAGAGCTCGCGGCGCAGCCGGCGGCGAGGAGCAGGAGCAGACAGAGGGCGGAGCGCCTCACGGCCGCCTCCCCAGGAGGGCCGGCAGGATGCAGAGGCTCGCGGCCAGGGCCGCGGCCACGCCCACGGTCACGGTCAGGCCGATGGCGTGGAGCGCCGGGTGCCGGGCCAGGAGCAGGGAGCCGAAGCCGGCCAGGGTGGTCAGCCCGGCCACCAGCACGGCCTTGTGCGCCGCGCGCTCCAGGCGTCCGCAGCAGGCCCAGTAGATGAACACGCCGTAGTCCACGCCGATGCCCAGGATGAGCGGCAGGGCCAGGATGCCGAAGAGGTTCAGCGCCCGGCCGGTGAGCCCGAGGAAGCCGAAGAGCCCGGCCAGGCCGGCGGCCAGGGGCAGCATGACCAGGGCCACCGCCCGCCAGCCGGGCAGGAAAAGCCGCAGCAGGACGAGGTTGGCGGCCAGGGCGATGGCCAGAAAACGGATGAAGTCGGCGCGCATGGCCCGGGTCAGGTCCGCGGTGAAGCGCGCCTGGGAAAGCAGGCGCAGGCCTTGCCCGGCCCCGGGCTCGGCGGGGAAGAGCCGGGCCACGTCCGGGTCGTCGGGCGCCAGGGTCAGCAGGTGGACCCGGCCCGGCGTCTCGACCAGCATCAGGTCCAGGAGCGGGCCGAGTCCGGAGCGGCGCAGGTCGGCCGGGGTCAGCGGCGCCGGGGCCGCGGCCCCCAGGCGGTCCTCAAACGGCCGGAAGGCCCCGGGCGCGAAGCCCAGAGCCCGGCCCGAGTCGGCCAGCTCGCGGCCGAGCGCGTCCTTGGCGCCGGCGTCGAGCAGCGCCTCGAAGCGCGCGCGGTTGGCGGCCTGGGTCGCGGCCGAGGGCAGGACGGGAGCCAGGCTCGTCAGCGACGTCCCGGGCGCCTGCCCGCGCAGGCGGCGCCAGGCGGTCTCGTTCAGGGCCAGGGCCGCCTCCAGGTCCGGGGCCGAGGCGAAGACGAGGGCCTGGTCGCGCAGCCGGCCGAAGCGCTCGCGCACCCGGGCCTCGTCGGCCAGGACGTCGGCCGGCCGGCTGCCGAGCGCGCGCAGGTCGGCATCGAAGCGCACCTGCCGCCCCCACCACAGCCCGCAGGCCAGCACGGCCAGGAGAAGGACCAGGGCCAGGCCGCGCCGGGGCGCCGGCAGCCCGGCCGGCCGCCCGGCCGGCCGCCGCGGCCGGCCGCCGGCGGTGCCCGCCGGCAGCAGGGCCGGCAGGACGAACAGGGCCAGAATGAGGGCCAGGATGAGCCCGATGATGGAGAACAGGGCCAGTTGGCGGACGACCGGCAGGCTGGAGAAGGCCAGGGCGCCGAAGGCCGCCAGGGAGGTGGCGGCGCCGGCCAGGACCGGCCGGGAGACGCGGCCGACGGCCAGGGGCGCGGGCTCGTCCCCGGCCTCCAGGGCCAGGGCCACGTGCAGGGCGTAGTCCACGCCGATGCCCATGAGCACCGCGCCGAAGCCCAGGGTGATGCCCGACAGGCCGCCCATGAGCCAATGACTGAGGAGCGCCGCGGGCGGCAGCACGGCCAGGGGCACCAGGGCCACGAGCAGGGCCTGGCGCAGGCGGAGGAAAACCAGGAAGATGAGCACGAGGGCCAGGCTCGAGGCCGTGAGCACGACCGCCAGGTCGGACTTCACGGCCGCGGCGTTGGCCGCCGTGTAGCGGTGCCCGCAGACCAGGCCGGCCGTGAAGCCCGGCGGCAGGGCCGCGGTCGAGGCCTCGAAGCCGGCCAGCAGCTCGGCGGAGCGGGCGGAGTCGGTCATGGGCACCGGGGAAAGGGCCAGGATGAGGAGGCTTTGGCCGTCCGGGGCCAACAGCCCGGGGCCGGCCGGCCGGACCGACTGCGCCGGCCGCAGCCCGGCGAGCTTGGCGGCCGCCAAGCGCCGCCAGTCGAGCGGGTCCTGGCGGATGAGCTCCTTCTGCCACCAGCCCTCCGGCGAGGCCAGCAGGGCAAGGTCGCGCGCGAGCCGCCGGGCGACCTCCCCGGGCGCGAGCGTGGCCCGGATGGCGGCCAGGTCGGAATCGTCGGCCAGGTCCGGCAGGTGGTCGAGCAGCAGGGTCATGAGCCCGGCGAGCGCAGCGGGCGACGGCAGGGCCAGGATCTCGGAGAAGAAGGCCGGGTCGAGGGCCCCGGCCAGGCGCCCGGCGGCCGCGGCCAGCTCTTCCGGCGTCGCCCCGGGCGCGGCCCGGACCTCGACGAGCGCCAGCCGGCTGAGCGGGGAGAGGCCGAGCAGCCGGAAGTCCTCGGCCAGGCCGGAGCCGTCGTCGGGCAAGAGCCCGCGCACGTCCTCTGCCAGGCGCACGCCGCCCAGGGCGGCGAACGCGGCCAGGGCCGCGGCCAGGGTCAGGGCGAGGAGCAGGCGCGGCCGCGCGCTCGCGCGCAGGACGCCCCGGGCGATGAGCGCGCCGATGTCCATGGCCTTCAGAACAGGTCCGGCGGCAGTTCGCCGTTCAGCACGGTGTCGTGGAAGGTCAGCCGGGTCAGGTCGCCGCCGGGCTCGAAGAGCTCGATCGCGGCCACCGAGGAGGCGTCCGGGGTGAAGGCCACCCGCAGGTGGTCGATGAAGCCGTTGGCCGCGCCCTTGGGGTCAAGGCGCAGGACCACCGGGTCCGCGGACTCCAGGGCCATGGCGTACTGGCCCTCCAGCCGGGCCAGGTCGAAGGTCGCCCAGGCCAGGAGTTGTGCGGCCATCATGGCCGCCAGCGGATCGGCGCCGGCCTCGGCGCTGACCGTCTGGCCGGAGAGCTCGCTGTAGCGCCGGCTCCTGCCCGCGTGCATCACCAGGTAGGAGCGCACCGGCGCGGTATACTCCCAGCGCAGGGCGTCGGGCCGGCGGAAAAAGAACAGACCCTCGGAGACGAGCGGGCGCGCGAGCATGGCCAGCCGTTTCTCCTGCACAAAGCGGCTGCGGATGGTCCCGGTCGCCTGGGCCTTGGCCTTGAGCCCGGCCAGGACCTCCTCCAGGCGCGGTCCTCCGGCCAGGGCCGGCGCGGCCAGCAGCCAGAGGACGCCGAGGAGAAGAAGCAGCCGCCGCATCATCCGCCCGCCCCTGCCGGCGGCGCGAAAAGCTTGAGCTGGCCCCGGCAGACCGTGTCCGGCCCGCAGAGAACGGCGGCCTCGACCAGCTGGAAGCCGGCGAACCCGCCCAGCTCCGTCAGCCGGACGGTCAGCTCCTCGCCGACCCGGACCGGGCGGCCGAAGCGCACGCCTTTCAAGCCCACGAGAAAGCCCTCCCCGGCCGGCAGCCCGTCGCGGCGGCGGCGCCATCCCGCGAGCGCGGCATAGGCCTGGGCCGCGAGCTCGACCAGGGCCGAAGGATCGAGGGCGCCGGCGGCATCGACGAAGGGCCAGGCCGGGAGCACCCGGGCCGCGGCCTCGCCGCCGGGCGCGTCGCCGCCGTCGCGCACGGCCAGAAGCGTCTCGACCAGGCGCATGGGCGGCCCGTGCGGCACCAGCGCGCTCGCCGGGCAGGGCAGGGAGAGATCGGTCATCGGCGTCCCGCGGCTCACTTCATGCGCAGGGTCAGCTCGCGCTGGATGGCCCGGTTCAGGTTGTTGACCCAGTTGTTGTAGTTGCTGTGGATCTTGATGCCCTCGTGCTTCAGGTTGGTCGAGTCCTTGTAGACGATGCTGTAGCTCGCGGTGTCGTAGGGGATGTCCACCACGGCCTGGTGGCTGCGCAGGTTCAGGGTGCCGACGATGTGCCCGGGGCTGACCCGCTCCATCTGCCAGCCGAGCCCGGCGCCGGCGACCTTGATGGCCGACTCGACCTCGTCCATGGTCAGGGCCTTGCCCTGGGTGTTCATCACCGGGGCTTGGTTGATGTTCTGGATGGTCGCGGTGCGGCAGGCGGACAGCCCGAGAACGAGGACCGCGAGCAGGGCCAGCGACCGGAGGGCAAGGCGGGAGGGAAGGCGCGACATGGGATGCTCCTTGTCAGGGGGTGTGCGGGTCTGCGCCGGAGCGCAGGGCGGCCAGGGCCTCGGACATGCGTTTCTTGACCAGCTTGCGCAGCTCGATATGCCCGACCGGGCCGGCGGCGAAGGGCGCCGGGGCCACGGCCGGCAGCGCGGCCAGAGTGACCTCGGCGGGATTGAGAAGGCGCGAGCCCGGCGGCAGCAGGCGGTCGGTGCCGGCCAGGCAGAGCGGCACCAGCGGCCGGCCGGTGGCCACGGCCAGGGCGAAGGCCCCGGAATGGAAGCGCCCCAGGTTGCCGTCGCGGCTGCGCCGGCCCTCGGGGAAGAAGAGCACCGAGCCCCCGGCCTCGAGCACCGCCCGGCTCCGGGCCAGGAGCTCCTCGGCGGGCAGGCGGTCGCTGTCCAGATAGCCGGCCAGGCGCATGAACGGCCGGTAGAAGGGGATGCGCCAGGGCCAGCTCTTGACCACGAAGCACATGTTCCAGACCGGCTGGGCGCCCATGAAGTAGACGTCGAGGACCGAGAGGTGGTTGGCCACCACGATGCAGGGCTGGGGAAAGGACGCGGGCGAAAGGCCGCGGCCGCGCACCGGCACGAAGGCCCGGATGAGGGCCACGCAGCCCCGGCCGTACCACCAGATGACCAGGCGGGCGGCCTCGGCCAGCCGGCGCAGGCGCACAAGCTTCAGCCCCATGAGGACCGGCAGCCCCAGGCCCACGACCAGCACGGTCCAGAGGGCCAGCAGGGGCGCCAGGACCAGGGTCAGCGGCAGGGAGCCGGGGCGGCCGGACACGGCGAGCGGGGCCGGCGGGCAGGGACAGTCCGCGCCGCCGCTCATGCGCCGCGTGCGTCCCTGGCCTCGATCAGGAAGGCGTGGAGGTCGCCCAGGGTGCGGATGCCGCGGATGGCCTCGTTGTCGCGGATCTTCATCCTGAAGGCCTGCTCCAGGACGATGATCATGTCCACGGTGTCCAGGCTGTCCAGGCCGAGGTCCTCGGCAAAGCCCGCCTCGGGGCGCAGGGAGGCCGGATCGAGCTCGAACTCCTCGGCCAGGGTCTTGTTCACGAGATCGACGATCTCTTTATCGGTCATGCACCACTCCTGAAGACGATTACGGCGTTGACGCCGCCGAGGGCGAAATTGTTCTTAACCACCGTCGATACCGCCCGGCAAGCCGGTTCTTGCAGGTGGGCCAGGCCCGCGCAGTCGGGATCGACGTCGGATAAGTTGCGGGTGGGCGCGAGCCGTCCCCGGCGGGCCATCTCCACCGAGGCGGCCAGCTCCAGGGCGCCGCTGGCGGCCATGGTGTGGCCCAGGTGGCCCTTCAAGCTCGAGACCGGCACGTCGGGCCCGAAGACACTGGCCACGGCCCGGGCCTCGGCCACGTCGCCGGACAGCGTGCCGGTGGCGTGCATGTTCACGTAGTCCACCTCCCCGGGCGCAACGGCGGCGTCGCGCAGGGCCAGGCGCAGGCAGCGCTCGATGGCCGCGGCCTCGGGGTGGGCGATGTGCGAGACGTCGGCGCTGGAGGCATAGCCGGTGATCTCGGCCAGCACCTTCGCGCCGCGGGCCAGGGCCGCGTCCATGGCCTCGAGCAGCAGTACGCCGGCGCCCTCGGCGCAGACCACGCCGTCGCGCCTGCGGTCGAACGGCCGGGGCGCCTGGTCCGGGGAATGGTTGAAGCCCACCGAGGCGGCGTTCATGATGTCGAAGGTGGCCGGGACCAGGGGGTGGAACTCGTCGGTGCCGCCGGCCAGGATCATCTCCTGCCGGCCGCCGGCGATCAGGTCGTAGGCCAGGCCCACGGCCAGGCAGCCGGTGGCGCAGGCCGCGGTCGGGGCCAGCAGCGGGCCGGCCAGGCCCAGGGCCTGGGAGACGTTGGCCGCGGCGGCGTGGCCCATGGCCTTGAAGAAGGTCGTGGACTTGATGGCCGAAAGGCTTCTCGCCGGCAGGTAGTCGGCGAAGAAGGCCTCCAGGGTCTGGGGGCTGCCCACGGTCGAGCCGAGGATGAGGCAGAGCGAGTCGCGCGCGGACTCGACCTCCAGGCCGGCCATGGCCAGGGCCTCGCGGCAGGCGAGGTAGGCGAAGACGGACATGGGCGACATGGAGCGGCGGTGGCGCCGGGGCAGGTCGGGGGCCTCGAAGGCCGGCACCAGGCCGGCCAGCTGGCAGCGCAGGCCGTCCACGGCGGCCAGCGCCGGCACCCGGACGATGCCGCTTGCGCCGCGCTCGAGGCCGTCCATGAGCGCCGGCAGGCCGACACCCAGGGGCGAGACGGCGCCGAGCCCGGTGATGGCCACGCGGCGTTTCACTGCGCTTTCTCCAGGAGGCGGCGGACGGGCTCCGGGCCGCACATCAGGCTCGCGGTGACGAAGGCCGAGACCACGGCCCCGAGCACGCCCGGGGCCAGCACGTTCTGGCCGGAAAGAAAGAGCCCGGGCAGGCGGGTGAGCGGCAGGGGCACCGGGGCCTCGGCCGCGTGGCGCACGCCGTAGAGCCCGCCGTCGGGATCGTTCAGGAGGCGGGCGAAGGTCCGCGGCGTGGCGCCGTCAACGAACCGCACCCGGGGGGCGAGCTCCGGGCAGGCCGCGGCGAAGCGCGCCTCGAGCCGGGCCAGGCGTCCGGCCTTGTCGTCCTCTCCCGGCGCCGGCGAGGGATAGTCCGGGGCGATGACCTCGATGGCCCGGCGGCCGTCGGCGGACGCCTCCAGGCCGCAGGTCACGTAGAGCGCCCGGCGCTCCGGCGGGGTGCGCGGCGAGAAATGGGCCTCCACGTCGATCCCGGGGCTCAGCAGCAGGTTTTTGCCGGCCAGGGGGCCGGGGTCGCCGGACAGGACGCCGAACAGCACGCTGGCCGAGGGCGTGGACGGCAGGCCGTGCAGGCGCCGGCGATAGGCCGGCCGGAAGACGCCCTCGGGCACCAGGCCGAGCAGCCGGCGCGGGTGGATCGCGGCGGCCACGGCCGGGGCGGAGAGCACCTCGCCGCCGGCCAGGCGCACCCCGGCCACGGCGCCGGCCGGAGACAGGACGATGGCCCGGGCCTCGCGGCCGAGGTGCAGGCTCGTGCCCTGCGCCGCCAGGGCCTGTTCGAAGCTCCGGGCCAGGGCCGCGCCGCCGCCGGCAAGGCCGTGGGCCGACTCGAGGTAGCCGGCCACCACCCGGGCGTGGTCAGACAGCAGGATTTCGCCCGGCGGGGTGCCGTGCAGCAGGCAGTGCAGCGAGAGCACGGCCGCAAGCAGCGGCCCGGCTCCGAGGCCGTCCAGGAAGCCCGCCAGGGTCGGCCCGGAGGCCTCGAAGGTCAGTGTCTGCGGCAGGGGCCGGCCGGGGTTCAGGAAGGGCGAGGCGGCCACCGCCCGGTCGATGGCCGCGAGATAGGCCTCGATCGCGCCCCGCTCGGCCGGAAAGGCCGCGCCCAGGCGCTCGCGGATGCGCGCCTGCCCGCAGGGCAGGCAGAGCTCGAAGGCCGGGTCGAGAAAACGCAGGCGGTCGAAGCCCTCGGGGTCCAGGGGCAGGGGGCTGAGTCCGGAAAGGCCCAGGCAGTCGAAATAGCGCGCGAGGATGCCGCCCGGGCCGAGCCCGCCGGTGTAGTGAAAGCCGGTGTCGAAGTGCAGGCCCTCGCGGACGAAGCCCCGGACCAGGGGCAGGAGCGCGCCCGCCGCCTCCACCAGGGCCACGCGCCGGCCCAGGCGGCCAAGGACGAGGGCCAGGCCGGCCCCGGAGACCCCGCCGCCGACGACCACGACGTCGAAGCTCACGGGCCGAACCTGAGCACCAGGCTCGCGTTGGTGCCGCCGAAGCCCGCGGCGTTCAGGAGCGCGTTGCGCGGCGGCCGGGGGAGGCAGACGGTCAGGATGTTCAGCCCGGCGGCGTGCCCGTCGGGCGCGTCCAGGTTGATGGTCGGGGCGATGAAGCCGCCCGCGGCCATGAGCACGGCGTAGACCGCCTGCGAGGCTCCGGACATCCAGAGCTCGTGGCCGGTCATGGATTTGAGCGCCGAGACGTACGGCCGGTGGCGGCCGAAGACCGCGCAGAGGGCCTTGGCCTCGGCGGCGTCGCCGAGCGGGGTCGAGGTGGCGTGGGCGCTGACCTGGTCGATGTCCGCCGGCGCAAGCCCCGCGGCGGCCAGGGCGGCGGCCATGGAGCGCGCCAGGCCCTCGCCCGAGGGCACCGCGAGGTTTGATCCGTCGGAGGAGAAACCGTAGCCCGCGACCTCGCCGAGCACGGCCGCGCCCCGGGCCAGGGCCAGGTCGTACCGTTCGAGCACCAGGGCCGCGGCCCCGCCGCTCGGCACCAGGCCGTCGCGCCCGGCGTCGAAGGGCCGGCTGGCGGCCTGGGGCTCGGCCAGGCGCAGGGAGAAGGCGCCGATGGCGTCGAAGGCGGCCATGGCCTGCCAGCTGATCTCCTGGGCGCCGCCGCAGATGACCCGCTCCTGGCGGCCGAGCATGATCAGGTCCGCGGCCTGGCCCATGGCGTGGGCGCCGCTGGCGCAGGCCCCGCTGACGGTCCAACTGGCGCCCCGGGTCCTGAGGATGGCGTTCAGGTTCAGGGTAATGGTGGAGTTCATGGCCTTGAAGACCGGTCCGCTGCCGATGAGCCGGGTGTCGCGGCCGCGCCGCAGGCTGTCCGCGGCCTCGACCACGGCCTCGCAGCTCGAGTCGCAGCCGAAGACGAGCCCGGTTTGCTCGTTCTCGATGTCCTTTGGCCCGAGCCCGGCCTGGGCGAGCGCGTCCATGGCCGCGGCATGGGCCTGGACGGCGAACTCCGGCATGGATTTTCGCTGCTTGCGCGAGAGACGCCCGGCCGGATCGAAGCCCTGGATGCGGCCGGTCAGCGGGCTCCGGAAGCCCAAGGAAGTGCGCTCGGGGTCGGAGACGATGCCCGAGGCCCCGTGCCGCAAGGCCGCGCTCACGGTCTCGCGGTCCGAGCCGAGGCAGGAGACGATGCCCACCCCGGTGATGGCCACGCGCCTCACGGGCAGACCCCGCCGTTCACGCCCCAGACCTGGCCGGTGACGTAACTCGCGGCCTCGGAACAGAGGAAGCCGACCACCGCGGCCACCTCCTCGGGCCGGCCCAGGCGCCCCAGGGGGACGAGGGGCAGAATCTTGTCCCGCGGCAGATCGCGCAGCATGCCGGTCTCGATGAAGCCGGGCGAGACGGCGTTGACCAGGATGTTGCGCCTGGCGACCTCGGCGGCCAGGGAGCGGGTGGCGCCGATGAGCCCGGCCTTGGCCGCGGCGTAGTTGGCCTGGCCGGGCACGCCGACCTGGCCCGAGGCCGAGACGATGGTGACGATGCGCCCGGAGCGCCGGCGGAGCATGGCCGGCAGCACGGCCCGGGTGACGTTGAAGAAGCCGTCCAGGTGCACGGCCAGCACGTCCCGCCACTCCTCCTCGCGCATCATCACCAGCAGGGCGTCGCGGGAGAAGCCGGCGTTGTTGACCAGGGCCTGGGGCGCGGCCTCGGCCAGGAGCGGCTCCAGAACCGCGCGCACGGCCGCGGCGTCGGCCACGTCGAAGGGCAGGAGCCGGCACTGCCGGCCGAGCCCGCGCACGCCCGCGGCCACGGCCTCGGCCGCGTCATGGTCTGCGCGGTAGTTGAGCCAGATGTCGAAGCCGTCGGCGGCCAGGCGCCGGGCCACGGCAGCCCCGATGCCTTTGCCGGCCCCGGTGACCAGGGCGATGGGATGCTGATTCATGATGCGAATCGATTCAACTAGTTGCGATTGCAGGCTCTATGTGCTGTACGGGCTGGGCCGAGAGTGGCGAGGTACCCAGTCCCATACCATACTTCTCCATACGAATATACATGTAATACATTTTGTGTGTAATGCAAATTATTTAATCGATTTCCTGCAAAATTTGTAGCCACACTTGAAGCACACACAGGCAAGAGCGCGTGGGTCCGGGCCCATGTTCTGCCCTGAACTGCCTGGAATCGTCAGTCATGCCATGAGCGTCATATCCTTGGTGCCTAGGCATGAATGGCGGCCGAGGCTGGAGGCGAAACCTCGGCAATTCTGTGTGAAAAGAATGGCTATGGGTCCTTCAACGTCTTTCTGACCTCAATCAGGAACATACCAAATCTGGATGCGTTTGCCATATGATAGGAAAGCGTGCCAAATCAAGACAATAGAAAGCCCCGCCTGTCCGGCGGGGCTTCTCAAAACTTCATGGGCGCTGCGCGGGGGCCGCGGCCGGCGGACAGGCGCCGGCCCTTTCCGCGATCCGTCAGCAGTGCTGCGGCAGCCCTTTCCGGGCGGCGGTGCCGCGCAGCACGAAAATGAAGACCGGAGCCCCGACGCTGGCCGTGATCGCGTGGTTGCCTTTGCCCAAGGCGCAGCCGGCCGGGGCCTGGATGGCGTCCGCGCCGCCATTTCGGTCGCGGCCGCGGCGGTGATCAGAACTGATGAATCTTTCCAGCCGCACCGGGCAATGCCCGTTTGCCGTATTTGGCGCTGTCGATTTCAAGGCCGTCAGTGGACACCGGCATCCTCGCCAGTGTGCGGCATTGCGGCGAGGTAGACGCCGACCAGGCGTTCCGGCGTCTCAGCGGGTGCGCCGACCACGACTTGAATTCCCTGTTGTGAGAATAGGCCCTGGGTGCGCCGACTCATGCCGCGGGTGATGATCATGTTTGCGCCGCGTTGCGCCAACCACGGCGGCAACAGTTCCGGTTTATGCGCGGGGGCCCTGGTCTCTTCTTGCTTGACAACTTTCTTCTCCGTCAAGCTTACATCGACAAAGGCAATGCGCTCACAGTGTCCAAAATGCATGGAAAGTTTTCCATTAGTCAAGGGGATAGCAATTTTCATGTGCTTGTTCCTCCTCGTGTGTTGCCGGCTTGCAAGCACTATGAACGCATTCTCTTGTCCGGGAGTTCAAGCGAACCGATGATGCGCCGCAGGATTTCGGCCGTCGGGGTTTGGGCATATTGACTGATGAATGCTCGGCCGCTGTCGCAGGCTTCCGCGATCATGGGGTCCATGGGAATGGAGCCGAGGAAAGGCACGCTCATGTCCGCGGCAATGCGCTTCCCGCCGCCTGAAGGCAGAATCTGTGTGATTTCACCGCACTTCGGACAGACGAACCCGCTCATGTTCTCCACCACGCCAAGCACGGGCACGTGGAGATGTCGGCAGAACGTGATGGATTTCCGCACGTCCACCGCAGCCACCTTCTGCGGAGTGGTCACTATCACCGCGCCGTCCAATCCATCAATCAGCTGGCAGACCGACATCGGTTCGTCTCCGGTTCCCGGAGGGGAATCGATGATCAGATAGTCCAGATCTCCCCACACCACATCTTTCAGAAACTGCTTGATCACGCTCATTTTCAGCGGTCCGCGCCAGATCACGGCCTCGTCCTGGTTTGGCAGCAGAAACCCCAAGGACATGATTTTCATGTTGCCGATTTCAATCGGAAGCAGACCGTCCTCGCAGCTCTCGACATGCTCGTGTTCAAGGCCCAACATGGTCGGAATGCTCGGACCGTGAATGTCGACATCGAGCAGCCCTACCCGATTCCCCGACATCATCAGCGCCGTGGCCAGATTTACGGCGACAGTGCTCTTGCCTACACCGCCCTTGCCGGACAAGACTGCGATTTTGTGTTGAATCCGGCACAGCCGGGATTGGAGTTTGCGGCGATCTTTGAATTCTTCATCGCTTTCATCTTTCATGCGGGTGGACGCCGAGCAATCCTTGTTGCCGCAGGTGCCGCAGGCCTTTTTTGTGCTGCTCGCTGCCTTCGCGTCCTCACGTGCTGCGGCTGGCATGCCGTCTTTTTCAGTGCAGTCCATTATGTTTCTTCCCTCCTTGCTCATGTCCAGCGCCTATTCGGCAATGATCCTCGTGGCCCCGGGAGGGGGGCAGTTCCTCCCGGGGCGGGACGGAGGTGGCGGATAAGGAGTCTATGAACCTTGCTGCCCCTTGAGGTGCGAAAGCTCAGCCTCGAGCTTGGCGATGCGCTCTTCGAGCTCGCTTTTCGTGGTCTCCGGCAGGCGTTGCTCCGGCACCGTCTCCTGGCGGGTGAAGCCCCGCCCGATGCCGCGCCCGTTGCCCCGGCCGCAACGCCCGAGTCCGCGCCCGCTTCCCGGTCCCATTCCCATAGGTCCGGTTCGATCCATTCCTGGCATGTTCGTCCTCCTGGTTCTCGTGAATATGTTTGTACGGATGGAAGCATGTTCCGTGCCTTCCGGAAAAAACCAGTGATCGCGCCGGGTTGGCTTCAAACCCAGAGCGAGCTGGGAAAAAACGGCGCATTTTGCTTCGTTTGTCCGGAAATCCTCGACACGGGCCGGCCGTGCGCGGGGCCCTGGCCCGCACCCGCGGCCGCAAGATCGCCGCCTGCCGCGAGCTCGGCATCTCCCGCGACACCCTGCGCCGCCTCCTCGCTCGTCATGGCTTGAAATAAGCCATCCCCCCCCTGCGGACGACGCAAATTGCGTCACATGTTCCGGGCAGGCCACGGCAAGATCTTCATGACCAGCTGAAATCCATGGATTTTGCGCCCACAGGCACGGCCCATGCTTCCGTCTCCCCCGGACGGCGCACCGTCCCGGGAACATCTCATGGAACTATGCCTCGCCTGCCACGAAGACCGCCTGGCCACGCTGCTCGACACGGCCAGCCGGCTCGTTTTCGTCCGCATCGACCAGGACGGCGCGCGCGCCGTGGCCGAATGCCCCCATCCGGGGGCGGGCGCGGGCGGTCTGATCCGGGCCATGGACGGACAGGGCGTGCGTACCCTGGTGTGCGGGGCCATCTGCCGCGAGCTCTTTGAGGCGCTTCGGGCCGGGGGCCTGGCCGTGGTGCCCTGGCTGAGCGGCGCCCCGGGCGAGGTGGCCGAGGCCGTGGCCGCCGGCCGGGCCGAGGCCTACCGCATGCCCGGCTGCGCCTGCGGCCGTCGCCGGCGCCGCTGCCGCCGCCGGCCGGACGATTCGCAGCTCACAAACGGACAAGGAGAAAATCGATGACCAAGATCGCCGTGAGCGCCGAAGGACCGACGCTTGCCAACCGGGTGGACCCGCGCTTCGGACGGGCGGCCGGATTCGTGGTGGTGGACGTGGCCACCCTGGCTCTCGACTATGTGGACAACGGCGGCTGCCAGACGTTGTCGCACGGGGCCGGCATCCAGGCGGCCGAGGCGGTGGCCCGCTCCGGGGCCACGGTGCTGCTCACCGGCACGGTCGGCCCCAAGGCCTACCAGGCCCTGGCCGCGGCCGGCATCCGCGTGGGCCAGAACCTGGAGGGCCTGACCGTGGGCGAGGCCGTGGCGCGTTTCAAGGCCGGCCACGTGGCTTTCGCCACCGGCCCCAACAAGTAGG
>DIXN01000028.1 GCA_002428705.1 Desulfovibrio sp. UBA6079 | reverse complement strand
CCAGGAGGGAATGCTTCCCTCCTGGACCTCCCCAGCTTTGCCGCGATGCAGCTCGGACGCCTGCATCCGGGCTGCATCGCGGCAAAGCCGAGGGGGTCAAAGGGGGAAATCATTTCCCCCTTGCGGGGTCCAGGGGCAGAGCCCCTGGCCGCCGGAGGCGAACAACGAGGAAAGACCATGAGCCTGATCGTCGAGGATGGAAGCGTGGTGAGCGGGGCCAACGCCTACGTGGGGCTGGCGGCCTGCGAGGCCTACCACGCGGCGCGCGGGGTGGCTTTCGAGGGCGAGGATGCGCAGCGCGAGGCGGCCATCGTCCGGGCCAGCGCCTGGGTGGACGGCCTGGGCTTCAAGGGAGTGAAGACCGTGCCGGGCAACCCCATGGCCTGGCCGCGCGCCGGGGCCACGGACGGCGAGGGCGGCGAGCTGGCCGCGGACGCGGTGCCCGGGGCCGTGGTCCGGGCGACCTGCGAGGCCGCGCTCAGGGAGCTTGCCGATCCCGGCTGCCTGCTGCCCGACCTGGCGCGCGGCGGGGCCGTGGCCAGCGAGCGCCTGGGGAGTCTCGAGGTCAGCTACTTCCCCGGAGCCAGGGCCGGCACCGAGCTGACGGCCGTGAGCCGGCTCCTGGCCGGCTACCTGCGCCCGGCCGGGCTGGTCGAGCTGGGGAGGGGCTAGCCGTGGGCGCCCGCGAGCTCTCCGGCATGGTCACGCGCCTGATTGCCGCCTACGGCGGCCTGGGCCGGCTGGTGCGCGAGGAGCCCGGCTCCTACGACCCGGCGAGCGACGACTTCGGCCTGGTGACGAGCGCGACCTTCGTCCGGGGCGTGGCCATGGAGGACGAGCGCCGGCTCGTCGACGGCAGCCTGCTGCCGCCCGGGATCATGCGCCTCTTTCTGGCCCCGGCCCCGGGGCTTGCGCCCACGCCCGGCGACCGCGTGGACCTCGCCGGCGCGGCCTACCGCTTGGAGGAGGTCCGCTCCCACGCCCCGGACGGCGCACGCGTGCTGGCCTGGGAATGCCAGGCCCGGAGGCTCGCATGACGCCCCGCGATCCCTTCGGACTGGCCGCCCTGGCCGTGGACCTGGAGAAGCGGCTGCACGCGGCCCTGGAGGCTGCGGTGCGCCGGCTGCACGCCCGGGCCGTGGAGCTGACCCCGGTGGATTCCGGGCACCTGCGGGCCAACGTCAGCCTGGGCCACGCGGCGGGCGGCGGCGAGGACGACACGGTCTTCGACGGCGCCTCGCGCCAGGCCCGGGCCGAGGCCGCGGCCCGCCGGGCCATCGAGCGCGCCGACGCCTTCCGCTTCGACCCCAAGGCCAATGAAGTCGTCATCTACAACAACGTGCCTTACGCCGCGGACATCGAGCACGGCTCCAGCCGGCAGGCCCCGGCCGGCGTGCTCGCCGTGCTCACGGCCGAGTGGCCGCGCATCCTCGCCGAGGAGGCGAAAAAGGCGGGACTGTCATGACCCTGGAAGCAATCCGCGCAGTGCTTATCGCCCACCTCGCCGACAACTGGCGCGAGGGCGAAAGCCTCAAGACCGCCGTGGCCTGGCCCAACCAGCCCTTCGAGATTCCGGCCGGCGCGGCCTTCATCCGGCCCACGGTCAAGCCCGGCCAGACCTTCGAGTCCGAGCGCGGCGAGGACGGGCTCGGCTTGCGCACCGGCAGCCTCGTGGTCGGCGTCTTCGTGCCCTCGGGCACCGGCATCGCCGAGGCCTGCCGCCTGGCCGGGGAGCTCGAAACCCTCTACCGCCGCCGGACCCTGTCCGGCGTCCTGACCGGCGAGCCGGCGACCACCGACGTCGGCGACGACGGCCAGGGATTCTACCACCTCAGCGTCACCGTCCCGTTCCACGCCTGGACCGGGGCCTAACCCTTCAAGGAGGAATCCGCATCATGACCCAAGCAATCGGCATCTCCCGCAGACAGCGGGTCTTCGCCGCCCTGGAAAGCTCCCGGGGCAGCCTCACCTGGCCCGTCGCCGCCGACTTCGTCCGCCCGGCCGGCGACGCCGTCGTCAACCAGTCGCCCGAGTTCTCCGACTCCGAGGAGAAGCGCGACACGCTGGACATCCTGGACCAGTTCGCCAACACCATGCCGCCCGTGGATTGGAGCCTGCCGACCTACGTCCGCGCTGCGGGCCTGGGCGCGGCTCCCCAGGGCGACGCCCTGTTCACCGCCCTGCAGGGCGTGAAGAACGGCGCGGCCGCGGCCGAGGTCGAGGGCGCCGCGGTGGACGCCGCGGCCGTGACCATCCCCTTCGACCCGGCCAGCCTCACCGGCACCTGGCCCGAGGCCGGCACCTTGCGCATCGGCACCGAGGACATCGCCTACGCCGCCATGGACACCGCCGGCCACGCCTTCACCGGCTGCATCCGCGGCTACGGCGGCACCACCCCGGCGGCCCACGCCGACGCCGCGCCCATCACCCTGCGCTCCGTGGTCTACCGCCAGGCCACCAGCTCGCCGTCGTTTTCCCTCTGGGTCCAGACCGACCACCTGGTCCAGTTCGCCACCGGCTGCACCGTCAGCCAGGGCACCCTGGGCATCGACAACGAAGGCGCCGTGACGCTCAACTTCCAGGGCCAGGGCATGAAAATGGGCTGGGCCGGCACCTGCACCCTCGCCGCCGGCGCCGACGCGGCCCAGGCCGTGGTCGCCGTGCCCGACGCCTCGCTCTACACCGCGGGCGCCCGCGTCTGGAACCGGACCAAGGCCGACGACAACGCCGGCGCCGGCTACGCCGTCACCGGCGTGGACCACGCCGCCAACACCATCACCCTGGCCACCGACCTGCCCGCCGGCGGCTGGGCCACCGGCGACGTGATCGCCGGCTTCCTGCCCGCCGGGGACGCCGTGGGCCAGGTCATCGAGTCCCGGCACACCGCCATCACCATCGACGGCGTGCCCGGCAAGTTCAAGTCCACCGACCTGACCTTCAACGTGCCCAAGCAGTACGTCACCGACGAGGTCGGCACCCTGGCCCCCGAGGACTACCTGGAGCAGGCCCGGTCCATCGAGTCCGACATGAAGGTCTACTTCCGCCAGGACGACGTGGCCTACTTCAAGAAGGGCGCCGACGGCCTGGAAGTGCCCATCGTCATGACCTTCGGCCAGACCGCCGGCCGCAAGATGGTCGTCAGCCTCCCGCGCTGCAAGCTCAAAGTCCCGACCATCAGCTTCAGCGCCCCGGCCGTCGAGCTCTCCATGCCCTTCAAGGCCCTCGGCGCCCTCGGCGAGGATTCGGCCACCATCCGGTTCGAGTAACATTTAGCCCTGGGGCGTTGCCGCGTAGGCCTCCGGCGGGCAGGGGGC
>DIXN01000016.1 GCA_002428705.1 Desulfovibrio sp. UBA6079 | reverse complement strand
TTGATTAATGTCGACAGGCCCTAGATCAATCGCGAGAACCTTCAACTTAGCTTGCCAGGCACAGTGCCACGCAAGGTTAAAAGTTATAGTTGATTTTCCGACTCCACCTTTCATGTTGACAAGAGAAACGACCGTTGCCATAGCTTCCCCCTTATATTATAATTTAAAATACAAAATTAAAATCCGTCATGTCAAGCGATTACCCTCTTCCGCACTCCCCCGGATCGTCCTTCAGCTTCTCCAGGGTTCTGACCCTGGCCATCATGCTCGGCGACGTCCGGTTTTTCCTGAAAAATCGCTGGTTTTCGTGAGAGGGCGCCGGGGCCAGGGGCATATTCCTCTGCACCGCGGACGTATCTGCTCAGGGCGCGACCATTTTTTTCAGCAACTTCACGACGTTGCCGGCAAAAGAGAAGTCGTAATACGCATAGGCCAGCGATACGGCCAGGGCGATCTGCTCCTCGGAGGCGACCACGGCGAGAATCGCGCTCTTGATGTAGGCAAGGGCCTCCGGGGCGATGCCCGCTTTTTTCGCGCACGAGATGATGCCGTCCAGCGACTCGGCGGTCTTCCGGGTCGTGAAGGCGAGCACGGCATATTCGAGCGCGTAGTCGGGAAAGCGCTCGTCCTGTTGCTTGAGGAACCCGATGTCGAAGTTCCTCCCGAGATCGAAGAGCAGCGCGCAGCCGAGCATGCAGCAGCCGTAGTATCTGTTCGCGGAGTCCTTGCAACCGTCGAGGAGCGTCACGTACTTCGCCGGCTGCAAACCGAGTTCGGGGAGCTTCGCCGCCAGGGCGGAAAGATAGACCGGGAACCGCTCGTCGTTTGCATGGAGCAGCATCAGTTTCAGCGCCGCGTCCAGGCCGGGCATGGTCGTGTCGTCGAGGCACTTCTCGAGGCATGCGGCGCCGGACCCGGTATTGCCCAGGCGCAGGCTCAGGCCGCCGAGGATGCTCAAGGCCTGCGTGGCGACCCCGTTCGGTGCCTGCGCGGCTTCTTTCAGGAGCGCGACGGCCTCGGTGAACGTGCCGCCGAAGCGCAGCGCATGGTTGTATTTGGCGAGCGCCTCATGCAGCTTCTTTTCAGGAAGCGGCACGTCGGCCCGCGATGCCTTCGTGTCCAGGTCTTCGATGACGAGGCGCGCCCGGTGTTCGCTGGTATGGTGCCGCCGGCAGGCCTCCTGGCCCCGCGCGGCGATGGGGGCGTAGCGTTCGTAGGAGCGCTCCATGTCCCCGATCGTCCGGACGAGGTCCTCGGGCGAGTAGCCGACGTAGTGCCGCCCCTCCTGGAAATGACGGCCGACGCCATGGCCGTGGCGCTCCGTGAGCAGGAGCGAGCCCGAGGCCAGGGCCTGGAAAAAGCGCAGGTTCAGGCCGGGAAAGATATCCTCGTTGAGCACGATACGTGATGAGGCGAAAATATCGAGCATCGTTGCCTTGGGCACATCCTGCACGACATTGATGGGAAAATGATTCTTGAGGTAGGCGAGCAGATTGTTGCGCTTGATGCGGTGCTCGGTCGTGCGCCCGACGAAGGTGATGAGATGCGTCTTCTCGGCCGGTTGCCGGAAATCGTTCTCGGCAACACACAAGGGCAGCCATGTGGCCGGGACGCCGTTGGTGCGGAATTTCTCCACGGACGGCAGCTGGTCCACGTATACGGCGTCGCAGAGCCTGGCCAGGGGGATCAGCCAGTATTCGTTGAGCGCGCTGTCGATGCAGTAGATCGCGAGCCTGTGCCGGCTCTTGAAAATCGCCTGCGGGAGATTCGTCCGGCCGAGCAGTTCCACGAATACGCAGTCAGGGTCGTGGCAGGCGTCTTCGACGCACGCATCCAGGGTCTTGCCCGCGTCGAGCCGGAAGGGCACGACCTCGCAGCCGAGCTTCTCGAATCCTTCCCGCAGGAACCAGCCTGAATATGCTATGCGCATCGCCTGGCCCGGGTTCCTGATCCCTGGCGCGATCCGGGTCCGTCCGGGGCCGTCACCTCGCGCACTCCCCCGGATCGTCTTTAAGCTTCTCAAGGGCGTGGGGGATGGCCGGCAGGATGAGCTCCAGGTTCTCGCGCACGCCCTTGGGCGAGCCGGGCAGGTTGACGATGAGGCTCACTCCCAGCGTCCCGGCCACGGCCCGGGAGAGGAGCGCGTGCGGGGTCTTGGCCAGGCTGCCCATGGTCATGGCCCGCTCGAAGCCCGGCAGCCGGCGCTCGATGACCGCAAGCGTCGCCTCGGGGCTCACGTCGCGGCTGGTCAGGCCCGTGCCGCCGGTGGTCAGGATGAGGTCGTAGCCCTCGCACAGTGCCAGCTGCACGAGAAGCGCCTTCAGCGCCCGGCCCTCGTCGGGCAGGAGGAAGCCGCGGGCGAAGCTGACGGTCAGCTTCTCCCGCACGACCTCCTCGATGAGCGGCCCCGAGGCGTCGGCGCGCAGGCCGGCCGCGCCCTTGTCCGACAGGGTGACGAAGGCCAGGCTGAAGCCCCGGCGGGCCACGGTCAGGTCGTAGGGGCCCTCCTCCACGTGGGTCAGCGCCCGCAGCCAGATTACCGGGCGCGAGGCCTCGGGGTGCGGCCAGTGGCCCACGGCCTGGACCTGGAGCAGTCCGATGTCGTCGGCGCAGAGCATCTCGCCCACCCGCAGCGCGGGCAGGGGAGCCGAAGCCAGGGCGAAGTGCCCGGAGAAGTCGGGCAGGGGATGGACGCCGAGCGCCAGGAGTCGGCCGCTGGGCACGGTGGGCAGGGTCAGGCCGAGCCGGGTGGTCATGGAGGGCCTCCTTCAGTCTGGCCCGGATGCTACCCCAAATCGGCCGTACCCGGAAGGGGCCGGAAGTGCCCGGAAGGGCTTGCGCTCCGCGCCCACATGGGCCACTCTGCCCCCGGCACGACATTTCGCGCGAGAGGTCGACATGAAAGGCATCATCCTGGCCGGCGGCTCGGGCACGCGGCTCTATCCCATCACCCGCGGCGTGTGCAAGCAGCTCCTGCCCCTCTACGACAAGCCCATGATCTACTATCCCCTGTCGGTGCTCATGCTCGCCGGCATCCGGGACATCCTGATCATCTCCACCCCCCAGGATCTGCCGCGCTTCGAGCAGATCTTCGGCTCGGGCGAGCAACTGGGCCTTTCCATCAGCTACAAGGTCCAGCCCGCGCCCGAAGGCCTGGCCCAGGCCTTCATCCTGGGCGAGGAGTTCATCGGCGGCGAGCCGGTCTGCCTCATCCTGGGCGACAACGTCTTCTACGGCCAGGGCTTATCACGCACCCTGCAGTGCGCCGCCGGCCTGACCCAGGGGGCCATGGTCTTCGGCTACCGGGTGAAAGACCCGGAACGCTACGGCGTGGTCGAGTTCGATGCGGACAAGCGCGTGGTCTCCATCGAGGAGAAGCCGGCGAGGCCCAAGTCGAGCTTCGCCGTGACCGGGCTCTACTTCTACGACGCGAAAGTCGTGGAGCTGGCCAAGGGCCTTACGCCCTCGGCCAGAGGCGAGCTCGAGATCACCGACCTGAACAACATCTACCTCGCGCGCGGCGAGCTGTGCGTGGAGTTCTTCTCGCGCGGCGTGGCCTGGCTCGACACCGGGACGTTCGAGTCCCTGCACCAGGCCGCGAGCTTCGTCCAGGTCATCCAGGACCGCCAGGGGGTGATCGTGGCCTGCATCGAGGAGATCGCCTTGCGCATGGGCCTGATCGACGCCGCGCAGCTTGCGCGCCTGGCCCGGGACATGCTGAAGAACGCTTACGGCCAGTACCTGATGGAGGTGGCGGCCGAGGCCAGGCGGCGGGGCTAATCCTCGGCGTCGGTGTCCAGGTCCAGCGCCGGGTCTATCTCCGGGCCGGGAGCCGAGCCTGGCTCCGGGCCGGCCTCGGCCTCGGACGCGTTGATCTCCGCACGGTAGTCCGTGCTGTCCAGGCACTCGTCGTAGATCATCTTGTCGAAGGATATCCAGTCGGTGCGGTCCACGCCGCGGTTGCCCCGGCGCTCGGGAGCGGCGGGGTAGGCCGAGGCGATCTTGATCCAGCGCCGCTGGTCCTGGGCGATGGCCCTTATCTCCATGGCCACCTCGGTCATGTCCTGGTCCTGGCTGAAGATCAGCGCCACGTCGAGCTTGTTCTTGTAGGCCATGCTGATGATGTCGATGGCCATGCGCACGTCCACGCCCTTCTCGTCGCCGACCACCACCGAGTGGGTCTCGCCGCTCGGGCAGGAGATCTCCTTGCGCACATAGCGGATGGACCGGGAGTAGACGGCCACGCTCTGGCGGCGCATGTGCAGGAGCTTCTTGGCCCAGAACTTGTGCCAGAAGGGGTTGTCGGCCAGGTCGGGCACGCCGGTGTAGAAGCGGGTCTGGACGAGCTTCCAGCCCCGTGCCGAGCACAAACGCAAGGCCAGCGCCCGGGGGTCGTAGTTGGGATAGGTGTAGCCGAAGGCCTCGCGCACGGCGTGAAACAGGTTCTGGCCGTCGAAAAACGCAACGACTCGGGGAACTTCTGGTTCGTACATAGATTTCAGGGGGGGTGAAAAAATAACCCCGTCCGGGCCTGTTTCCGGGCTTGCGCTCGGGGCAAGTCGGACGGGGAGCAAATTTGCATCAACGCTACACCCGGGGCAGGAGGCTGGCAAGCGGATTCGCGCCGCCCGTCCCGGTTTTTGCCCTGGTCGCCCTAGTTGGTGGTCAGGCCCTCGCGTCCGGGCCTTTCGAACATTTGCTCTACATTGCCGAATCTACCCGGAAAATCGTTACATGGCAAATGGATAGCTCAGCGCAGCGCACCCATCACCACGGGCAGCAGGCCCTCGGCGATGCGCCGCGCCCCGGCCGCGTTGGGATGGACGCCGTCGGGCAGGTTGAGGGACCGGTCCCCGGCCACGCCCTCGAGCAGGAACGGATACAGGGTCGCGCCGTACGTGTCCGCCAGGCGCGGAAACACGGCCGCGAACTCCCGGGCGTACCCCCCGCCCCAGTTGCCCGGCGCGACCATGCCGGCCAGGATGACCTTCACCCCGCGCTCCTTCAGCCGCTCGAGAATGGCCGTGAGGCTCTTCTCCATGTCCGCCACCGGCATGCCCCGCAGCCCGTCGTTGGCGCCCAGGGCCACGATGGCCAGCTCCGGCCCGGCACCGAGCGCCCAGTCCAGCCGGGCCAGCCCGTCGGCCGCGGTGTCGCCCGAAACCCCGGCGTTGACCACCTTCGCCGCCACCCCCGCCTCGTCCAGCAGACGCTCAAGGACCTCCGGATAGGCCGCGCCCGCCGGCAGGCCGTAGCCCGCGGTCAGGCTGTCGCCCAGCGCCAGCACCACCGGCTCGGCCCTGGCCATCCCGGCCGTTGCCAACACCGCGGAACTTATGAGACAGACAATGGCGACTGCGTGCATTCCCGCTCCCAGGAGGTTCTCGTGCCCGACTCGGGTGACATTCCCATGATCCGCCTTACAGACGTCTCCCTCAGCCTACCCGGCAGCTCCGGACCGGTCAACATCCTGCGCCGCCTGACACTCTCCATCGGCCGCGGCGAGACCGTCGGCGTCATGGGCCCCTCCGGCGCCGGCAAGACCTCCCTGCTCATGGTCGTCTCGGGCCTGGAGCGCGCCACCTCCGGCCGTATCGAGGTCGCCGGCCAGGACATCGGCTCCATGGACGAAAACGCCCTGGCCCGCTTCCGCGGCCGGCACATCGGCATCGTCTTCCAGGCATTCCACCTCATCCCGGCCATGACCGCCCTCGAAAACGTCGCCCTGCCGCTGGAGCTCGCCGGACACCCCGACGCCTTCGACCGCGCCCGCCAAAGCCTGGACTCCGTCGGTTTGGGCCACCGCCTGACCCATCACCCCGGCCAGCTCTCCGGCGGCGAACAGCAACGCGTGGCCCTGGCCCGGGCGTTCGCCGGCTCGCCCGACCTCATCCTGGCCGACGAGCCCACCGGCAACCTCGACCAGGATACCGGCCACCACGTCATGAACACGCTTTTTGCCCTGCACGAACAAACCACCTCCACCCTCGTCCTCGTCACCCACGACCCCGCCCTCGCCGAACGCTGCGGCCGTACCCTGCACCTGACCGACGGGAGGCTGGCATGACGGGCGGGAGATGGGACGGGATGGGGAGGAAGACGTGGGGGGAGGCGGGAACCCTTTTCGAAAAAAGGGTTCCCCGCCTTCCCCACCTCCCCTCCCCTCCCCAGCCCACTCCAAGGAGGGTCCATGATCGAGCTTACCCGCCAGGCCCTCGCCGCCTATCTCGAAGAAGTCCACGGCCCGGGGACCGAGCTTTTGGCCGCGGGCGACATCGGCTCGCTGGACGAGGCGGGCATGAAGCGCTTCGGCTACGGCAAGCCGC
>DIXN01000052.1 GCA_002428705.1 Desulfovibrio sp. UBA6079 | reverse complement strand
CCGCCCTGGCCGTTGTCGCGAAACCGGCGCAGCAGCGGCTTCAGGTCGAGAGCGCCGACCACGTCCGCAATGAACCGGGCCAGATGATGCTGGGGGAGCCAGTCGTCCAGGTTGGGGGCCAGCAACAGAAGCTGCTGCTGGTTGTAGTCTCGGAAGTTGTAGCCCATCTCCCCCTCCTGTCCCTCAACACGCTGTTTTCAAAGAACAAATTACCAGAAAGACAGCTCCGACTCAAGAGCTACAGGGATGTTCGTCAGACAGGCTCTTATCTTCCGCCATTGAAAGAACATACCATTACTGCATCGTCTGCTTCTGATTTTGAAATCGTTGAGGAGTCGAGGAATTCATTCCTATCCATAAAAACTCCTACACGAGCAATGATCACTGGGGGGGTTTGCTCGGCTTATGGCCTGACCACCTTCGGCGACCTCTTCACCCCCCGCCAACTCGTGGCCCTGAACACCTTCTCGGACCTCGTGCTCGAAGCGCGGGAAAAGGTCATTGCCGATGCCAGCGCGGCCGGTATGACTGATGACGGCCAGGGGCTGGAGGCCGGTGGGGCGGGGACAATGGCGTACGGGGAAGCAGTGGCAGTGTATTTAGGATTTACTGTCAGCAGACAGACCAACCGAGGCTGCACTATTTCTTTCTGGGACAACACCAGCCAGAAAATCCAGCAAGCCTTCGGAAGACAAGCTCTCCCTATGACCTGGGATTTTTGCGAAGCGAACTTTTTCAGCAATTCGAGTGGAAACTGGCTTGGGCAACTTCAGTTTCCTGCAGAATGTATAGAAGCTTCTTGTTCCTGTAGGTCAGGATGTGCCGTTCTGAATGATGCTAAATTTCAAATTATATCGAGCAATAAAATTGTATCCACAGATCCTCCATATTATGACAACATAGGATATGCAAATTTATCCGACTTTTTTTACGCTTGGCTACGGCGTTCACTAAAACCTTTTTTTCATAACCTATTTACTACTCTAGAAACGCCAAAAATCGACGAACTTGTGGCAACTTCTTACAATCATGGCGGCAAGCAATCGGCAGACAAGTTCTTTTTGAGGGGCATGACAGATGCAATGCACTGTTTAGCATTGCAGGCAAATTCTTCATTTCCTGTAACTATCTATTATGCCTTTAAGCAGTCGGAGACAGACAAAAAGGGTGAGACCACAAGTACAGGATGGGAAACCTTCCTTGATGCCCTTATCAGGGCGGGATTTGAACTCAGTGGTACATGGCCGATGCGAACAGAGTTAACAGGTAATCTAAAAAAGAATGTTGCGGCTTTGGCTTCCTCTATCATTCTGGTCTGCCGAAAACTCCCAGACAATTCCCCAACAGCCACCCGCCGTGAGTTCCTGAACGCCCTCAAGCGCGAACTACCCGAGGCCTTGCGCCACCTACAGAAGGGCAACATTGCCCCGGTTGACTTGGCTCAAGCCGCTATAGGGCCGGGCATGGGCGTTTTCACCCGCTACAGGCAGGTCCTGGAGGCCGACGGCTCGGCCATGAGCGTGCGCACGGCCCTGGCCCTCATCAACCAGACCCTGGACGAGGTCCTGACCGAGCAGGAGGGCGACTTCGACGCCGACAGCCGCTGGGCCGTGACCTGGTTCGACCAGTTCGGGTTCGCGGAAGCCGATTTCGGGCAGGCCGAGAACCTGTCCAAGGCCAAGAACACCAGCGTCGAGGGGCTGGCCCAGGCCGGCATCCTCGTCTCCAAGGCCGGCAAGGTCCGCCTGCTGCGGCCGGAGGAGCTGCCCGAGGACTGGGACCCGGCCAATGACAGCCGGTTGACCGTCTGGGAGATGGTCCACCACCTCATCCGCGTCCTGGACAAGGGCGAAAGCGAAGCCGCGAGCATGGTGCGCAAGCTCGGCGGCAAGGCCGACGCCGCCCGCGAGCTGGCCTACCGGCTCTACACCTTGTGCGAACGCAAGAAACGCGCCCAGGAGGCCATGGCCTACAACGGCTTGGTCACCAGCTGGCCCGAGATAGTCCGCCTGGCCCGCGAGGGCGGTGCACCCCAGCCCCGGCAGGGACAAGGCTCCCTCCTGGACATGGAGTAAGTCATGGCCATCACCAATTCCGAGCGCATCGGCAAGTCCCTGGAACTGCTCCGGGACGGGCTCAAGCCCTTCATCGACCGGGAGATGAAAGCCATCTACGGCCCTGGCTGGGCGGCCAAGGTCCAGGAGATTCTGAACGACACCCGGCTCCTGTCGGCCAACGTGGACGACCCGGCCCAGGACGTGGCGGTCATGCTGGTGCTCATGGACCGGCTGTGGGGCGAGGTCTTCAAGCGCATCCTGGGCAAGGCCGAACGCAGCATGGTCAACGAGCTCCTGGACGTGCGCAACCGCTGGGCGCACCAGCGGACCTTTTCGAGCGACGACACCTACCGCGCCCTGGACTCCATCGGCCGGCTGCTGGCCTCGGTCTCTGCCCCGCAAGCCGACGAGGTCGACAAGGCCAAGATGGAGCTGCTCCGGGTGCGCTTCGACGAGCAGCTGCGCACCGAGCGCCGCAAGAGCGCCGGCACGGCCATCGAAAGCCAGGTGACCGGGACCTTGAAGCCCTGGCGCGAGGTGGTCACCCCGCATGCCGACGTGGCCACGGGCCGCTACCAGCAGGCCGAGTTCGCCGCGGACCTCTGGCAGGTCCACCTGGGCCAGGGCGGCGCCGAGTACCGCGACCCGGTGGAGTTCTTCCGGCGCACCTTCCTCACCGAAAGCCTGAAGCGCCTGCTCGTGGGCGCGGTCCAGCGGCTGACCGAGAACACGGGCGACCCGGTGGTCCAGCTCCAGACCAACTTCGGCGGCGGCAAGACCCACTCCATGCTGGCCCTCTACCACCTCTTTTCGGGCATTCCGGCCGCAGACTTGCCGAACGTGGACACGCTGCTCAAGGATGCCGGGGTGACGACCCTGCCCAAGGCCCGGCGGGTGGTCCTGGTCGGCAACAAGATTTCCCCCGGCAACCCGGTGACCAAGCCTGACGGCACCGTGGTCCGGACCCTGTGGGGCGAGCTGGCCTACCAGCTGGGCGGCCGGGCGGCCTTCGAGCGCATCCGGGCCGACGACGAGCGGGCCACCAGCCCCGGCGACAAGCTGCGCGAGCTGTTCAACGACTACGGCCCGTGCGTCATCCTCATCGACGAGTGGGTGGCCTACGCCCGCCAGCTCCACGACCAGGGCGACCTGCCGGCCGGCGGATTCGAGACCCAGTTCACGTTTGCCCAGGTACTGACCGAATCGGCCAAGTTGGCCAGGAACTGCCTGCTGGTCATCAGCCTGCCGGCCTCGGATACGGGGACGTCGCCCCATGCCCAGGCCAACGACGTGGAGGTCGGCGGCCAGCGCGGCCGGGAAGCCCTGAGCCGGCTCCAGAACGTCATCGGCCGGGTGGAATCCTCCTGGCGGCCGGCCAGCGCCGAGGAGGGCTTCGAGATCGTGCGCAGGCGTCTTTTCGAACCCTTGGCAGACAGGGAACAGTTCGTGGCCAGGGACGGCGTGGCCAGGGCTTTTTGCGATTTCTACAAGGCCAACCGCCAGGAGTTCCCGCCCGAATGCCACGAAGGGGAATACGAGAAGCGCCTCAAGGCGGCATATCCCATCCATCCCGAGGTCTTCGACCGGCTCTACAACGACTGGTCGACCCTGGTGAAGTTCCAGCGCACCCGCGGCGTGCTGCGCCTGATGGCCTCGGTGATCCACAGCCTGTGGGAGAAGGGCGACCGGAATCCGCTCATCATGCCGGCGAGCATCCCCATCGACGACCCGCAGGTGCAGTTCGAGCTGACCCGCTACCTCTCGGACCAGTGGACGCCGATCATCGAGAAGGACGTGGACGGGGTCAACTCCCTGCCCATGCGCATCGACGGCGAGGTGCCCAACCTGGGCAAGTACCACGCCTGCCGGCGGGTGGCCCGGACGATCTACCTCGGCTCGGCCCCGATACAGAAAGCGGCCAACCAGGGCATCGAGGATCGCCGGATCAAGCTGGGCTGCGCCATGCCCGGCGAATCGCCGACGATCTTCGGCGACGCCCTGCGCCGGCTGTCCACCAACGCGACCTATCTCTACGTGGACGGGGCGCGGTACTGGTATTCGACCCAGCCGACGGTGACCAAACTGGCCGACGATCGGGCCGAGCAGCTGAAGCGCAAGCCAGAGGATGTAGCCCGCGAACTGGAGAAACGCATTCGCAAGGACGTCCAGAAGACTGGAGACTTCAGCCGGGTGCACGCCCTGCCGCAGTCGGGGCAGGATGTCTCCGACGACATGGACGCACGGCTGGTCGTCCTGGGGTTGGACCATCCATACAGCAAAGAGGCCGGCAACCCGGCCGATGCTGCCGCCAAGGCGATCCTGGAGAGCCGCGGCACGGCTCCGCGCATTTACAGGAACACGCTCGTGTTCCTGGCCATGGACAAGAACCGGCTGCAGGACCTGGACGAGGCGGTCAGGAAATTCCTGGCCTGGGAATCGATCCTGAGCGAAAGGGAAACCCTCGATCTGACACCGCAGCAGGTGAAACAGGCCACTACCCAGCTGGCCGCGGCCGACAGCACGGTCGCAGCCAGACTGCCGGAGGCCTACATCTGGCTGATTGTGCCGGACCAGGAGACCCCGCAGTCCCAGGTAGAGTGGAAAGCCCTCAAGTTGACGGGCTCCGACGCCCTGGCAATCCGGGCGAGCAGAAAGCTCAGGAACGATGACCTGTTAGTGCTGGGCTATGGCCTATCGCTTCTCAAGCGGGAGCTGGACAACATTCCGCTCTGGCGCGGTGACCACGTCTCGATCCGGCAGCTCGTCGAGGACTACGCGCGCTACCTGTACCTGCCCCGGCTCAAGGATCCGTCTTATCTGCTCGGAGCGATTTCCGAGGGCCTGCGAAAGCTCAGCTGGGAATCGGAATCCTTTGCCTACGCCGATGGCTATGATGAAGCGAATCACAAATACCTTGGCCTGGTGGCGGCCGAAGGTATCAGCATCACCGACCCATGCTCCGGCACCTTGTTGGTCAAGCCTTCGGTGGCTCGAAGGCAGTTCGATGCGGATCAGAAAGTCGAGTCGGCCCTGATCGCAGGGGCAGAAAAAAAAGCTGTGGCCGCTGGAGCGGGTGGAGGGTCTGTACCTCTGTTGGCTACCGGTCCACAAGTGACCCCCAAGCCACGCCGTTTTCACGGCAGCGTCCGGATCGATGAAGCCCGAGTGGCTTCACATGCCGGTAAGATCGCCGAGGAAGTGATTGTCCATCTCAATGCTTTGATGGGTGCGCGGGTCACCGTGACCTTGGAAATTGAAGCAGAGGTGCCCGATGGCGTTCAGGACAACGTGGTGAGGACGGTCACCGAAAATTGTCGAACGTTGAAGTTCACTAGTCAGGGATTCGAGGTGGATTAGCAAGATATACAGTATTTGATGGTTATTGCGGATAGGCGCGCTAGCATCACAAAGAATGGGGATTTTTATGGCATACAGGATGACGCGCAAAGAATTATATGACTTGGTTTGGACCGAGCCGATGAAAAATCTCGCCCCGCAGTATTATATTTCCGATGTGAGCCTCTCAAAAATATGCCGGCGGCATAGCATTCCTGTTCCAGAGCGAGGTTACTGGGCCAAGCTCAAGGCAGGGAAAAAGGTCCATAAAAAGCAATTGCCACTAAGGGGGCCGGGCATGTCGGATGAAATCATTGTTCATCCTGGTCCTATGTCGGCATACCGTGACCTTTTTGATCAAGAGATTTTGAACTTAGCGCCCACGCCTCCTACTTTTGATCGCAGCCTCGACGAAATTATGGCTGAAGTTCGATCGACTATCAGAAAAGTCACTATCACTAGAACCTTAGACAAGCCCCATCGGCTCATTGCCAAAGTGCTAAATGAAGATGAAAAGAGAAAGCAAAAGACTAATGATCTCCCTATGAGTTTTATTTTGGATAAACCATTATTTGAGTCTCCATTCGAACGACGACGTCTTCGGCTTCTTGATTCGATTTTTAAAGCACTTGATAACTACGGAATGAGGTCATGGCTGGATGGTAAATATGCACGAGATGTTGGTGCTTATATAAATGACCAGGCGATTTCATTTAAGATTGATGATAAAAAGGCTGATTTATCTCAAGGGCATGTTGATTATAAGCCATGTCTCAACCCATCCGGCAAAATGAAAATAGTTATTTATGGCACATATTGTGAAACTAAACCCCGGCGAACCTGGGAAGATGTCGAAGATGGGTTGATTGAAAAGTCAATAACAGAAATTGTCATAGCAGTAGTTGAAGCAGGGGAGAGGCAATATCGTTATTCTGCTCAACGCAGCTATGAATTTATCTTACAACGGAAAGCTAAACTCATTGAAGAGGCACGGATAAAGAAAGAAGAGAACGAACGCAAAGAACGCGAGCACAGGATTCAATTGGAACAAAAGCGGATCGAACGACTTTTATCCCATGCTACTGAGTTACGGCAGGCCCAGGACATTCGTGCCTATGTCCAGGGCGTGAAAAGCCTCCTGAATTCTGATGCCAGCACTGAGTTTCAAGAATGGGAGCGATGGGCCCTGGCTCAGGCTGACCGAATTGACCCGGTGGTTTCCGGAAGATTCAAAGACATCATCAAATAAAAGGATGGTTAACCGTCTATTATGTGTTTAAAAGTTTATTAAAAATATGCTAATTACTAAACATATTTTTTAATTAAGTGCGAAAAGGTGCTCAATAATCATGCGCTTCCCATTCAGCCAAGATGACTTGAAAAAAATAATGGGACTTTATATGCGCGGTTTGCGCATTTTAAAACGAGCCACGTTGTCCAGCATGGCCAACAGCCTTGGCCACAAGAATTCCACGTTTATTCTAGCCATCGAACAAGGTCGTCAAGCTGTTCCTATTGACAAGCTTCTTGATTATGCATCCGCATATGGCGCCGACAAAGTTTATTTCCCAAGAGTCGTACTTCTTGTTTGGTATCCTCGTGTATGGGAATGGTTTAAAGACAATTTGCATCGCGATGACAATTGGGAACATTCCATGGAGAAACAGCAATGGGCGGGGCGGTATGCTGATGAGGAACTTATCGGACTTGTTATACATGGCCTATTTGATATGATGTTTCTTTATAAATTCAAGTACCAAAAACAATTACAAAGTTTGATAAGTTGTGTTCACGGGTGGCCTATTCGAAAGCCGGCTTTGCCATTTCACTTGACGCCTGAATTTATCAAACAATGTGAAGATGAGATTCATCAAAAGAATAATGATGAAGACGCCATTATAGCACGCAGTGCAAGGATAAAACAAGAAAGTGTTGATCGGAGAATGAGAAATAAGTCGCCTTCATTGAAAAGGCGAAAGAACAAGACATAGAGAGTGCTAAATAAGAAAACTGCGGAATAGCATATGCAAAATAATGAATAATGTTAATACATCATTACAGTGTTGGCGTGATGCATAACACCAGACAAATGATTTTGGCCACTCGATCAGATTCCTGAAATAATGTATGCTGCTGCCACCCCTTGCCTCAAGCTTGCCTGGGACGTTAAGGGTTGGCTTGCATGTCGGGCAAGACCAGCCATAAACCCACGGGCAAGACCCTCTACCTCGACGCCGTCTCGGCTGAGGCGCTGGAATTTCTGAAGGCACGCTCAGCCCCGGGCGGCATGCGTTTTTCCCTGTCAGCCCTTTTCCGCGAATTTCTGGCCAGTCTGCGGCAAAATCCTGAAGCCATCTTGAGCATGTCCGGCTGGACGCGCCGGGCCGGAACGAAAGGGACTTCCGTTTATCTTCTGCTCATGGATACGGACCGGGAGTCCCTTGAATGGTTGGAAGATTACCACCGGCGCCACGCGGCCGACGAGCGACGCGTCAGGGACGGTAGCCCCAAAGGCAAACGCTTCCCACTCTCCCTTCTGTTCGCGCAGGCTGTTCGCGACCAAGCCGTTTTGCTCGGCTGGCGGTCGCCCGAATCCGACAGATAAAATCAAGTCCGGGTCTGCCCAAATCCCCACCCACCCGTGTGTTTTTTCTTTCTTGACAACACACATATCATTGTTGTATCTTGTGCATACAAAACAGGAGGAACCCATGCAGAACGTCTTTTTCGCTCAGATCGTGACCGCCAGGATTCGGCGGGACGGGGATGTAGTCCAGGTGATTTTGGGGGTGGAAGTGGGCAAGGCGCGGGACACGAAGGTCTTCGAAAGCGCGGTCCTGCCGTCCGAATGTCTTGATCCGCTCATGGCCCAGCTCGGGGCCAGGGATTTCGAGGACCTGCGCGAAGCCGTGGTCCGGGTCCGGCTGGACGTGGACGACGAGATCCTGGACCTGGCCGGCCCCGGGGACGGCCAGTGGCTGCTCGAAACGTGTAACGCCGGGGGCGCGGATGCCGCCCCGACGGCCTGATACGAAGGGGTGGAAGATGGCGATGCGAACCCAAGCGCGCATAACCGGTGCGGACATCCAGGTGCAGGGCGGCGAGGCCTTCGTGGTCGTGTGCATCGAGCTGCCGGCCAGGGACGCGGTCCAGCCCGTGCTCCACTACATGCTGCCCAGCGTGGACCTGCCCATGTTCTTCGAGTTCATGCGGGTCGAGACGTTCGAACAGCTCAAGAACCGCCTCGTGGTGGTCGAAACGGAGGACGACGGCAGCCCCAGGCGGCTCGTCGGGCCGGTGATCAAGTTCGTGCCGCTGGTCCAGAAGGACGACGGGATCAACTGGCAGTAGCTCGGAAGGCATGATGAAGCGCCGCAGTCTGAAAAGCATGCTCGGCCGGATCAGGCCGCCGCGCCCGACCGGCCAGGGGCCTGGCCGCATCCGGCGCGCGGAGCAGGAGGCGCTGGCCGCCCTGGGCTTCGTGCCCAAGCCCCGAGCGCAGGAACTCGATAACCTGCTGGAATTGGCGGGCGGCGGCCAGGTCGAAAAGAAGGCCTTCGACGGGTTGCTCTTGCCCCAGGGCGTGGCCATCGACTTCGGCGACAAGCGCTCGATCCGCAAGCACCTGCGCCGGATCATCTTCATCGAGGTCAAGACGACCTCGCGGGCCAACGTGGACCGGAACTTCCGGAACTACTACTTCAGCGTGTCCGAAAACGAGCTGGCGGCGGCCAGATTTCTCGGCCGCAACTACCGTTTCGCCCTGTTCAACCGCCGCACCGGGGACTTCCTGCTGCTGACCCTCGACCAGCTTCTGGCCCGGATCAGGTTCTGGCACGTCAGCCACTCGGTGCAGCTCTGACGGCTCGTCCGCCGGACGCCGACACCCCGCCCGCGCGGGGTCTCGGTGCTCAGCTCAGACCCCACCGGATTTTCTTCCCCCCAGCCCTCGGAGCCGGAGCAAAAATCTTCGCGCCCCCGTCGCCTTCGCCGGCATGGCCCACGGCATAAGCAAGGGCCGGCGGTCAAGGCCGGCGAAGCGCAGCGCAGCCGCCGCAGGGCAGCCTTGACCGGCGGACCGCTTATGCCATGCTGGCCGTGGCAGGCGGCGGGGGGAAAACGCAGAAAGCCGCATAATTGTTCGTCCGGCGCCCTTGACAGGGCCTGGGCCGGAGGGTAGCCGACTTGGTAGAGCCTTTGTTTTCTTCGTAACCGTACCCCCCACGTCTCGGCGCACTCTGCGCCAGCATCCCCACATTTCCCTGGCCGTTGGCCGGGATGACCTACCTTGTCACCGGGCCGGACAGGATTGCGCTTCGGCGATCCATCGGCAGTCTCACGGCTGCCCAGTCCTGCGTCCCGATTTTCTCCTTCATCTTCGAATTTTGTGCATCTTGGCGGTCCCTGCGGGCCAGAAAAACCAGGCGGCCCGGATAGGCCGTCAGTATGATCAAGCATACTGACGGCCGCCAACGGCATCCGTAACCCGTTATGAAAAAAGGACAAATGATGTAAAAGAAAAAATGCCGGACGGACTGACGATCGATTTCGTCGCACAACGCACGCCTGATTCCATCCTTTCTCGTCCCTTCCCCCTCCGATGCCCGCCGCTCAAGCGGTTGGCCTGAAGCTTCGCTACGGCGTCCATGCCGTGCATCCGCCAAGGGTGCATGGGGGGCGGTCCTACCGCTTCGACGCACCTCGCATTGACCTTGCCGGTCCAGCGGACCACGGGGCCTTCCTCCGAATCGAAGCTGGGTAATACGGTGTTGGTTTAGGGGGTTCCCGACCAGGGGGCAAGCGGCAGTCATCGACGCCGGCCAACCCCAAATCCTGATGGTTTCCATCAAAAATCCGGGAGGTGGTCTCAACGATGGCAGGAAAACACGATGGTATGCGCTACGCCCTCGGGCGGGCGCGGCTCACCGGCTCAATGAAAACTGTCCACAACCACAAGAAGGAAGCATCGCGCTTTGTGGACACGCTTCGCAGGCTGGGACTTGGCGTGCAGAACTGGAAGAACATCACCAACAAGCATGTGGCCATGGTTGTCACGCAGTGGCAGGCAGACGGCTACACCGCCGGGTATATCAAGAATCTGTTGTCCGGCGTGCGGGCCATCTGCCGTGCCTACGGCAACGATCGTATCCATGAAGACAACAGCGCCTTCGGGGTCGAACGTCGCGTCTACGTGACCAACCGGGACAAGTCGGTCCCGGACGAAGTCTACGACCGCGTCGTCGCGACCCTGCGGGCCGGAACCGATTCCAGGCAGGGGCGCCTGGCGCTCATGCTCGAATACGAGCGGATCCTGGGCTTGCGCTTCGAAGAAGCCTGCAAGTTCAACCCGGTGCGTGATCATCACGGCGATCAGATCCACATCCACGCCGGCACCAAGGGCAACCGCCCGCGCTGGGAACCGGTCTGGAACGATCTCCAGCAGGACGTCCTGGAACGCGGGAAGGCCAGTGGCTACTACCGCAGTATGGCCAACAGCGGCATGCCCAAGGGCTTGAGCGAAAAACAGTGGCGCAACTACGTCTACCGCGCCTTGGACAAGCTCGGCCTGACCAAGAAGGCCTGTGGCGGGACCATGCACGGCCTGCGCCACGCCTACTGTCACGAACGCTACGAAGACCTGACCGGCTTCAACCCCCCGGTCAAGTTCGATAGCCGCGAAGCCTGGGCCGCTCAGGCAGAAGCAGCCGCCGGGCTCGACTGGCAGATCAAGGATGACTACGCCCGCACGGTCATCCGTGAAGAAATGGGCCACGGCGTCGGCCGGGATGACATCGACGGCCAGTATCTGGGAAAATGGTAGATGGAAAAGAAGCCCCGCCGGACAGGCGGGGCTTCTTGTTGATACCGAGCAAAAAAAATCGAGCAAAGGGGGTCTGCAGCTATTGACTCGGTCGCCGCCAGATGGTTTGTTCCGGTCTAACCGGAATGGTCTTTGTTTGATGTTTGATTGGATGTCTGAAACATAACACCCAACCCCGAAGCATGCTTCGGCCCAGGAGAACGCACATGGACAAAATATTCTTGCCCGAAGGGGGTAGCTGCTCGTGTGTGCGAACATCCTGGGTCAATTCGAACGACTTCTTAAAATTTCCGACGTTGCAGAACGGCTGAACGTCAGTCGCTGGACTGTTTCGCGCCTGCTGGATGCTGGCGATCTGCCCAGCATCATGATAAAAGGTTGCAAGCGGGTCAGGCCTTCGGATCTGGCCAGGTTCATTGAAAAGGAAACAGGCGTGACCGGGACGCATGGTTGCCAGGGGAACTGAGCATGGCAACCGTGACCGTGATTCCGCGCCGCGGAAAGACCAAGACGACCTATCAGGTCTACTATCTGGATCCCCAGACCGGCAGGAAGGTGTATCACCGGACCTTCCCCCGGATGAAGGACGCCCAGCAGGAAGCGAACATGCTCCGGGGGTACATCGACTCCGGGCGCATGCCCGGGGTCGAACAGGCCAAGAAGCGCCGCAGGCCCATGACTTTCGCGGACGTGGGCCAGGAATGCGCCGACAGCTGGAAGACCCGGGGGCAGCTCAAGACGCTCCGGCCGAAGACCGTCGAGAACTACCTGCTGAACCTGGACGTGGTGAACCGGACCTTCGGCAGCAGGCTGATGCTGAACATCCGGGAAGCGGACATCGTCGATTATCGCACGGCCGTGGCCGAAGACAATTCCAACGTCTCGTCCAACCGGCGGCTGTTCATCATCAAGCAGGTCTTCAAGACGGCCCTGGACAAGGGCTACGTCGAAGTCGATCCGACCAAGGCCGTCCGCTACCTGGACGAGAAGGACAGCGAACGCAAGACCTACGTCTCGCCGGGCAAGGCCGCGGACCTGACCGCCGCCTGCGACGGCAAACGCCGGCGCAGGTACGTCAAGGCCCTGACCTTCCTGGCCCTGGACTACGGGGCCTCCCGGCAGGAACTGCTGGACCTGAAATGGAAGGATGTCGACTTCGACCTGGACATGGTCCGCTTCCTGCGGACCAAGAACGACAAGGAACGGACCCGCAGGCTGACCCCGCGCTGCCGCGAAGCCTTGCTGGAATGGCGCAGGCACCAGCAGGCCCTGCGCCGGCGCAGGGGGATCGACGCCCCCTTGAGCGATCTGGTCTTCTGCCACACCGACGGCAGGCCCATGCAGGACTTCCGGTCCTCGTGGGACAGCGTCGTCGGCGAGGCCGGCCTGGACGACTACCACTTCCACGACAACCGCCACAGCTACGCCACCAACCTGGCGCTGGTCGGGGCCACCCTGAAGGACATCCAGGGCATGATCGGCCATGACGATCCGCGCTCGACCAACCGCTACGCCCACCTGGCCGAAGAACGCCAGAACCTGCTCCAGCAGGCCCTGACCGACGTCTGGGACAAGGGGCGGGGGAAGAAGTGTGGTAGAAATAAGGTAGAAAACGGCCGAAAAGGCCCTGCCGCAAAGAAAAACGGCCGGGCAGCCTAGCGGCTAACCGACCGTAATTTCATGGCATTTTTGGTGGAGCTGAAGGGAATTGAACCCTTGACCTCTTGAATGCCATTCAAGCGCTCTCCCAACTGAGCTACAGCCCCAGCGCGGAAGAGGAGAATTGACCCAAGCCGGGCCGGATGTCAACTGGAAATCGGGGGGGAGCGGCAATTTTGCCGCCGCGGGCTCGTGAGCCCGGCATTGATTCGGACCGGAAGTTCCCGTACAACCGTGGCAAGCCAAGGATACCCGTTTCGATCATGCTCGCCGTCCTCACCCGCATCGCCTCCAAGCTCCTCTGGATCGCCGTGGTCTTTCTCGGCATCACCATCCTCAGCTTCTGGGTCATCCACCTCGCCCCGGGCTCGCCCACCGACCTGCAGACCACGCTGAACCCCAACGCCGGGGCCGAGGCCAGGGTGCGCCTGAACGAGCTCTATGGCCTCAATCGCCCGCTCTACGTCCAGTACGTGGACTGGATCGGCCGGCTGGCCAGCTTCGATTTCGGCCGCTCCATGTCCGGCGACCACCGGCCGGTCTGGGACAAGATCAAGGAGCGCCTGCCGCTGACCATTTCCATGAACGTCATCTCCCTCTTCCTGACGCTTCTCCTGACCATCCCCATCGGCGTGGCCTCGGCCTGGTGGCAGGGCGGCTGGTTCGACCGCTCCATGACCGTGCTGGTCTTCATCGGCTTCGCCGTGCCCGGTTTCTGGCTGGCGCTGCTGCTCATGCTGGCCCTTGGCATCTACTGGCCCATCCTGCCCATCTCGGGGCTCACCTCCCTCGGCTTCGACAAATTGAGCTTCCTCGGCCAGCTCTGGGATCTCGCCCGGCACCTGGCCCTGCCGCTCTTCATCTACACCTTCGGCTCGCTCGCCGGCATGTCGCGCTTCATGCGCACGAGCATGCTGGAAGTCCTGCGCCAGGACTACATCCTCACGGCCAAGGCCAAAGGACTGCCGGCCCGCGCCGTGATCTTCAAGCACGCGCTCCGGAACGCGCTCCTGCCGGTCATCACCATTCTCGGCCTGTCCGTGCCGGGGCTCATCGGCGGCTCGGTCATCATCGAGTCCATCTTCGCCTTGCCGGGCCTGGGGCAGCTCTTCTACCAGGCGGTCATGGCCCGGGACTACCCGCTGATCATGGGCAATCTTGTGCTCGGTGCGCTCCTGACCCTGGCCGGCAACCTGCTGGCCGACGTGGGCTACGGCCTGGCCGACCCGCGCATCCGCATCCGCGGAGGCGGGCAGTGAGCGCGGTTCCCGGCTTCTCGCCGCTCAAGTGGTTCGTCTCGCGCTACGGGCTGCTCTTCATCGGCGGCTCCATCGTCGGCGTCATGTCGCTGGCCGCACTGCTCGCGCCCTGGCTCACGCCCTACGACCCCTCGGCCCTGGACGTAAGCAGCCTGCTTCAGGCCCCCTCGGCCGCCCACCCGCTGGGCACGGATGCCCTGGGCCGCGACGTGCTCGCGCGCATGCTCTTCGGCGCCCGGGTCTCGCTCTGGGTCGGCTTCGTGGCCGTGGGCCTGGCCGTGGGCATCGGCCTGTGCCTCGGGCTCGTGGCGGGCTACTACGGGGGGCTGGTGGACGAGGTCATCATGCGCGGCGTGGACGTCATGCTCTGCTTTCCCTCCTTCTTCCTCATCCTGGCGGTCATCGCCTTCCTCGAGCCGAGCCTGACCAACATCATGATCGTCATCGGCCTGACCTCCTGGATGGGCGTGGCCCGGCTGGTGCGGGCCGAGACCTTGTCGCTCAAAAGCCGCGACTTCGTGCTCGCGGCCAAGGTCCTGGGCGCCGGCACGCCGCGCATCCTTGCCCAGCACGTGCTGCCCAACGCGCTGGCCCCGGTACTCGTCTCGGCCACCCTGGGCGTGGCCGGGGCCATCCTGGTGGAGTCGTCCTTGAGCTTCCTCGGCCTTGGCGTGCAGCCGCCCACCCCGAGCTGGGGCAACATGCTCATGGAAGGTAAGGACGTGCTCGAAATCGCACCCTGGCTCTCGGTCTTCCCCGGCCTGGCCATCCTCCTCACGGTCCTCGGCTACAACCTGCTCGGAGAATCCCTGCGCGATCTCCTCGACCCGCGCCTGCGGCAGTAGCGCCGGGCCTTGCCCCGGGAGCGGGGAGGGGCTAAGGATCGAAAGTCATGCTCGAGTACCTGCGCATCCGCAACTTGGCCCTCATCGAGGACGTGGAGCTGGAGCTCTCCCCGGGGCTGAACGTCCTGACCGGCGAGACCGGCGCGGGCAAATCCTTCATCCTGCGCGCGGTGAATTTCCTGACCGGCGATCGCCTCGGCGCGGACTTCGTCCGCCCGGGCCGCGACAAGGCCATGGTCGAGGCCCTCTTCGTCACCCCCGAGGGCGAGACCATGCTCCGCCGCGAGCTCTCGGCCGAGACAGGCCGCAGCCGCATTTTCCTCAACGATTCCCTCGGCGGGCTGGAGGCCGTGACCGCCCTGAAGCCGGGCCTCTTCGTCCACGCCAGCCAGCATGCCCGCGAGCGCCTGCTCTCGCCCGCTTTCCAGGCCGGGGTGGTCGACGGTTTCGTGGCCGACAAGAACCTCCTGGCCGAGCGCGGCCGGTTGCTGTCCGCCTTGCGCGAAACCGCGAAGGAGCGTGAGAACCTGGAGGCCAGATGCCGGGAGCTGGCCGAGAAGCGCGATTTCCTCGAGTTCCAGCAGAGGGAGATTGGCGCCGTGGCGCCCAAGCCCGGCGAGGAGGACGAACTGCTCGCCAGGCGCGAGGCGGCCCGGGGCCTGGAGGCCTCGCGCAAGGCCGCCGAGGCCGCGCTCGGCGTGCTCCACGCCCAGGGCCAGGGGCTCCTGGACAGCCTCGGCGAGCTCATCCGCGCGGTGCGCACCCTGGCTGCGGCCCGCGAGGAGTTCGCCGAGGACGTGGAGCGGCTGGGCGAGGTGAAGTCGACCTTCGAGGAGCTCTCCTCTCGCCTGCGGCGTGAGCCCCGGGCAGCGGCCGAAGTCGACCTGGAGGCGGTGGAGGCCCGCCTGTGGCAGCTCTCCCAGCTCAAACGCAAGCTGGGCAAAAGCCTCGCGGCCATCCTCGACCTGGGCCGGGAGATCGAGGCCAACCTGTCCTTTCTCGACAACGCCAACCTGGACCTGTCCAGGTTGAAGCGCCGCGAGGAGGCGCTGGCCTCCGAGCTGGCCGCGCTCCTCGGCGCGCTCGACGCCGCCCGCGAGGCGGCCGGCGGGACGCTGACCAAACGGCTGCAGAGCGAGCTGAAGGCGCTCGGCTTCTCCGAACACGTGCGCGTGGTCGTGGACTTCGTCCCGGCCGAGGTCTGGCCGGGCATCCTTGAGCACCGGGCGCGCATCCTCTGGCAGCCCAACCCCGGCCAGCCGGCCCAGGCCCTCGACCGCATCGCCTCGGGCGGCGAGCTCTCGCGCTTCTTACTCGCCCTGACAGGGCTGAAGGGCGAGGACAAGGCGCCGACGCTCATCTTCGACGAGGTCGACGCCGGCATCGGCGGCCTGACCTTGAGCCGCGTGGCCGAGCGGCTGCAGAGCCTCGCCGCGCGCCAGCAGGTCATCTGCATCACCCATTGGCCGCAGCTCGCGGCCCGGGCCGAGCGGCACTTCCTGGTGGCCAAAGAGGTCCTGAACGGCGAGACCTTCACCCGCTGCCGGCGCCTGGACCGGGACGAGGTCGTGGCCGAGCTTTCGCGCATGGCCGGCGGCGGCGAGCAGGGCGAGAATCTGGCCCGCGAGCTTTTGTCCGCCTCCTGACTCCTCCCGCCTACGTTACGAAACGGTTTCGACGCCGGCGCTGCTTGCCAGCATTGGCGCTTTTCCCTATTTTCATAGTGTTGTAACAATCCCGTCATGGAAGCTTCGTCAAGCCGTCACCACGGCGTGGTGGATACTCCTCGAAACTATTGGAGAGGTTCATGACCACGAGCACCATCATGGTCGTCGAGGACGACGAGGACATCCGCCAACTGCTGACCTACAACCTCGAGGCCGCGGGCTACAAGGCCGTGGGCGCGGGCGACGGCGGCCAGGCCCTGGCCCGGATCCGCCGCCAGCCGCCGGACCTCATCCTGCTCGACCTCATGCTCCCGGGCATGGACGGCTTCGAGATCTGCCGGGAGCTGAAGAAGCACCCTGACACGGCCAAGATCCCGGTCATCATCCTGACCGCCCGCGGCGAGGAGGTGGACCGCATCGTCGGCCTCGAGCTCGGCGCCGACGACTACGTGGTCAAGCCCTTCAGCCCGCGCGAGATCCTGCTGCGGGTCAAGGCCATCCTGCGCCGGGCAAGCCCGACCGAGCCCTCCCGCCAGACCTGGCAGAAGGACGGCCTGGCCCTCGACTTCGACGCCCACAAGGTCGAGGTGGACGCCGAGGAGGTGCCGCTCACGGCCACCGAGTTCAAGCTCCTGGCCGAGTTGATCAAGAGCCAGGGCCGGGTCCAGACCCGCGACCAGCTGCTCAATTCCGTCTGGGGCTACGAATTCGACGGCTACGCCCGGACCGTGGACACGCATGTGCGCCGGCTGCGCCAGAAGCTCGGGCCGTATGCGCGCATGGTCGAAACCATCCGGGGCGTGGGCTACCGCTTCAAGGAATAGCCATGGCCCGCCGGCTGTCGTTCCGGGCCAGGATTTTCTGGTCCTTCCTGCTCATCATCGTCGTCGCTCTGGTCTTGCCGGCCTGGTACTCCCAGCATCTCCTCGGCCGGGAGCTCTCCCGGGCGGCGAGGATCGGGGCCGAGGGCCAGGTTGCGCTTCTGGCCGGGCAGCTCGAGCAGGACGAGCGCCTGTCGGACAGGCAGACACTCACCGCCTGGCTCTCGCACGCCGCAACTTCGCTGAACGTCCATCTGGCCTACCGCAGCGCCTCCGGCGAGCTGTTGTTCGACTTGGCCGGCCCCGGGGCCCGGAGTGCTTCCGGGGGCGCCCCCGACGGTATCGTCGTCAGCCGCGAGGTGACCCCGGCCGGCGATCTGCCGGCGGGCAGCCTGACCCTTACCCGCTCCTTCGAGGCGCTTTCCCAGGACAGCGTGGCCCTGGTCGGCAACGTGCTCCTCGGCGTGCTCCTGACCTTCCTCCTGGCCGTGCCGCTCTGCTACCTCCTTTCGCGCCAGTTGGCTGCCTCGTTGACCGGCATGGCCTCCCTGGCCGAGGCCATCGGCAACGGCGACTACGGCCGGCGGCTCCTGGCCCTGCCGGGCCGCGAGTTCATCACCCTGGCCGGGGCCATCAACCGCATGGCCGAGAGCATCCAGGCCCAGATCGAGACCATCACCGCCCAGAAGGAGCAGCTCGAGGCGGTGCTCGACGGCATGAAGGAGGGCGTGCTCGTGCTCGACGACACAGGCCGCATCCGCTCGTTCAATCGGGCCATGTTGGCCATTTTTCCGGGCGTGGCCGCGGCCGTGGGCAAGAAGCCCCTGGAGGCGGTCATGGACGCGAGCCTGCAGCAGGCCTGCGACAAGGCGCTGGCCTCGCGCGAGAGCGGCGGCGCCAAGCTCCACGCGCTCCAGATCGAGCCGGAGAAGGGCCGCATCTACGACGTCGGCATCGTCTCCTTGAGTCACGGCCATTCGGGCCTGGGCGCCGTGGTCGTGTTCCACGACATCTCGGAGCTCAAGCACCTGGAGCGGGTGCGGCGCGACTTCGTGGCCAATGTCTCCCACGAGCTGCGCACTCCGCTGACCTCGATCAAGGGCTACGCCGAGACGCTCATGGACACGGCCGGAGGCGATCCGGCCAAGGCCAGGGGCTTCATCGAGGTCATCCTGAAGAACGCCAACCACATGAGCAAGATCGTCGGCGATCTCCTGAACCTCTCGCGCCTGGAGGCCGGCAAGCAGCTCATCACGCCCGCGCCCATGGACGCCGCGGCCGCTCTCAGCGCGGCCTACAGGGAATGCCTGCCCCTGGCCGAAGCCAAGGCCGTGAGCCTGGACAACCGCCTGCCGGCCGAGGGGCTCTACGTGGTGGCCGACCACGACCGCCTGGTCCAGGTCTTCCGCAACCTGATCGAGAACGCCATCAAGTACAGCCAGTCCGACTGCCCCATCCGGGTCTTCCACCAGGTCCACGGCGCCGAGGCCTGGATCGGCCTGTCCGACTGCGGCCCGGGCATCCCCAAGGAGGAGCGCCAGAAGATCTTCGAGCGCTTCTATCGGGTGGAGCGGCACCGGGACAAGGCGCCGGGCTCCTCGGGACTGGGCCTGGCCATCGTCAAACACATCGTCGAGAAGCACGGCGGGCGGGTCTGGGTGGAGAGCCCGGCGGCCGGCCAGGAGACCGGCGCGACCTTCTTTTTCAGCTTGCCTCTGGCCAAACGACACGAAAACGACACGGACGTACCCCAAGGTTGAGGCGCGGATATGATCGCACTTCCGTCCTTCCCGCCCGACCCATTGGAATATCGAGGTGATGCATGGCACAACAGATAAAGATGCTGTCGGAAGAGCTTGATTTCTACTACGGCAGCTTCAAGGCCCTGGAGAGCGTCAGCCTGACCTTCATAGAGCACCAGGTGACCTCGCTCATCGGGCCGTCGGGCTGCGGCAAGTCGACCTACCTGCGCTGTCTGAACCGCATGAACGACCTCATCCCCGGCACCCGGGTGGTCGGCTCGCTGACCCTGGACGGCAAGGACATCTACGACCCCAAGGTGGACGTGGTGGATTTGCGGCGCCGGGTGGGCATGGTCTTCCAGAAGCCCAACCCCTTCCCCAAGACCATCTTCGAGAACGTGGCCTACGGGCTTCGGGTAAACGGCGTGCGCGACGCCAACTTCATCGCCGAGCGGGTGGAGCAGAGCCTCAAAAGCGCGGCCCTGTGGGAAGAGGTCAAGGACCGCCTCCACGAATCGGCCCTGGGGCTCTCCGGCGGCCAGCAGCAGCGCCTGTGCATCGCCCGGGCCATGGCCGTGGAGCCCGAGGTCCTGCTCATGGACGAGCCCTGTTCGGCGCTCGACCCCATCGCCACCCAGAAGATCGAGGAGCTCATTTTCGAGCTGAAAAAGACCTTTACAATCATCATCGTGACGCACAGCATGCAGCAGGCTGCCCGCGTCTCGGACATCACCGCCTTTTTCTACATGGGCAAGCTGATCGAGGTCGACAAGACCGAAAAGCTCTTCACCCGTCCCAGGAACAAGCAGACCGAGGACTACATCACCGGGCGCTTCGGCTAGGCCGGGGCCGGTTGTCATCTCGACCCACCGCGCGAGGAGAACGGAGCATGGAAACACAGTTGCAGAAGGCCTTGGATGAACTGCGCTTACGGATACTGGAAATGGCCGCCCTGGCCGAAAAGGCCGTGGACAAGGCGCTGCGCGCGGCCTTCAGCCGTGATGTCCAGCTGGCCGAGGAGGTCATCGAGGGCGATTGCAACGTGAACGAGCTGCAATGCGCCGTGGACGAGAAATGTCTGCTGCTCCTGGCCCTGGACCAGCCGGTGGCCCGGGACCTGCGCTTCATCCTCGGCTGCACCTACATCGCCACGAATCTGGAGCGGGTCGGCGACCAGGCGGTGAACATCGCCGAGCTGGCCCTGCTGCTCGCCCAGCGGCCGGAGATGCCCCACAACCCGTTCATGGAGGAGCTGGCCGAGACGGCCAAGGCCATGCTCCACCAGGCCGTCACCGCCTTCACCAAGGAGGACACCGTGCTGGCCCAGAGCGTGTGCGAGATGGACGCCCGGGCCGACACGCTGGATCTCAAGATCCTCAAGCATTACGTGGACTACATGATCCAGGAGAGCCGGGCCGTGGAGCGGGCCGTGCACCTCATCATCATGTCCCAGAACCTGGAACGCATCGGCGACCTCTCGACCAACATCGCCGAGAACCTCATCTTCATCGTCAAGGGCGTGGACATCCGCCAGACCTGCCGCCCCTACTAGGCGGCGCAGAACTCACCCCGGGACGGGAAGGAGACGAAGACCATGGCCGTAAGAAAAGCCAGGATGGAGTTCGTCAGCAGCCGCGAGGAGCTGGGCCGGCTGTTCGCCAGGCTCGGCCAGGAGTTGGCCGAGGGGGCCCTGACCATCGGCCTGACCCCGGTGCACATCGCCGGCTTCGAGAGTTTCAAGGTCTCGCTCAAGGAAGACGAGGACGGCCTCAAGGTCAAGGTCGCAGTCAAGCTGCCCAAGGCCGAGAAGGCCGCCGAGGCCAAGGCCGAGGAGCCGGAAGCGCCGCTTAAGCCGGAAGAACCGGCCGCAGCGGAAACATCGACCACAGCGGAAGCATCGCCCGAACCGGAAACGCCGCCCGAGCCTGCGGAGAACGCCGCGGCCCTGGAGGTACCCGAAGCCCTGGCGGCCGAGGCCGCCCCGGCGCCGGAGCCGACCACGCCCAGGGCCAAGCCCAGGGCCAAGGCACCGGCCAAAGCCGCGGGCGCGGCGAAAAAAGGCGCCAAGCCGGCCTACAAGACGCTGAAGAAGCGCATGAAAACGCCCTGGAAGGATCTGCTCGACATCCTGGCCGCCGGCAATCTGCCCGAGGCCGCCTCGGCCGAGCGCTTCCTGGCCGACTGCGAGCTCATGATCAGCTACCGGGGCAAGGGCGAGGAGTACTACGACGCCTTCCGCCTGCCCCTGGCGGCGCTACGCGCCGCCCTGGCCGCCGGGGACCCGTCCGCGGCCGCGGCCGCGGCCGCGGACATGGAGCAGTTGAAAAAGGACTGCCACGGGCGCTACAAATGAGCCCGTCAGCAGAGGGAACAACCGGGGGTCGCAACGGCGCCCGGCGGGAGGATGCATGGGCAGCGGGAAGAAGCCGCAGGCGCAGCACATGGAGATCGTGAAGGGCGGCGGGCGCGAGCCCGCGCGGTGCGGGATCATCGATGTCGCGGCCATCCCGGCCGGGGTCACCGATTGGGACGAGAAGGCCTTCCGGCGCGTGGTCTCCACCGAGCTCTCGGCCGAGAGCCGTGCCCGGGTCGTCGCTCCGACGCGCAGCTTTCCCCAGCAGGAAACCGTCCTGGCCGTGCACTGGCATCCGGAATACGTGCCCCTGGAGCTCATCCGCCAGCGCCTGGCAAACCTCTACCCGAACCGCACGCGCGAGCTGATCATTCCCACCCAGCACAACGAGATCGTGAGCTACGACGGTTATGCCGGGGTCGAGGTCGACTGTTACTCGCGCGGCTTCAACCGCAAGGTTCAGCTCCTCCTGCATTTCAAGGAGGAGAACCTGGCCCGGGCCGACACGCTGCGGGCCATGTGCGAGCACACCTTCCGCTACCGCTCCTCGCAGCTCTACGAGTTCATCGACTCGGTCGTGGAGCCGGCCTTCGAGGAACGGGCGCAGAAGGCCGCGGCCGCGACCAACACCGAGGCCGACGTCATCGCCTTCACCCGGCTCTACTGCGCCAAGGTGAAGAAGCTCCTGGTCGATCTCGAGGGCCAGATCCCGCGTACGAGCGCGAAGAACAAGCTCCTGCGCGACTTTTTCGACGAGCTGCGGGCGCTCTACGACGACCGCATCGTGAACAAGGCCCAGGTCTTCCTGCGCGCGGTCAAGGCGTTGGTCAAGGAGCAGTTCTCGCTCAGCTACTTCTACCGGGCCACGGAGTTCATCGAGGAGGCGAGAGCTCACCAGGGGGGCATCGTCATCCCCCACCCGGAGCAGTTCTGGCCGATCCTGCTGGCCGACTACGACGTGGACGGCATCGAGGTCTGGAACCCCCAGTCGAGCCAGTACACGGATTTCCTCATCCACGCCGTGAACCGCCAGAACACGGCCTGCGCCAAGGACCGCAAGCAGCTCATCTTCATGGGCGACGACTGCCACTTGAGCGAGAAGCTGAAGGACCCGCGCCACCAGGATCCGGAGAAGGCCGGCCGGGAGATCGGCCTGCAGCCCGCCTGGGACGACCTCGCGGTACGAAAAAGCCTCATCCTGTGCAACGTCACCCGCCGCAAGGTCATCGAGGAATACAAGGCCCGCCTCGGATAGCCGCCGGGGCTTGGGACCGCGGCGCGCACTCGCCCGACCGCAACAAGGAGCATCCATGTCGCAGGATACGTTCTTCAAGTTCGAGTCGGTCCAGGATCTGGACAGCATCATCGCCTACCTCGAGGCCGTGCGCGACGGCTTTGCCGGGGGCGAGCTGCGTTTCGCCCACAAGGATCGGGAGTTGCTCTTCAAGCCCCAGGGCCTGATCGGCTTCCTGGTCGAGGCCAAGATCAAGGGCGAGCGGCGCAAGCTGACGCTCAAATTCGGCTGGAAGGAGCATGGCGAGGCGAGCGCCGCGCCCCAGGATCCGCTCCTCATCAGCGGCGGCCGGACCAAGGGCGAATAGGCCATGAAGGAGATCGAGCAGAATTTCCGGTTCATGCTCCTGGAGGTGGAAAAGCAGCTGGCCGCCACCCTCCAGGTCATGAACGCCCCTTCCGAGGAAGCCATCGAGGCCATCGAGAGCCGGGACGACTACATCGACAACCAGAAGAGCGTGATCGAGAATCTGTGCTTCTCCAAGCTCCACGGCAAGGGGCCGGTGGAGAAGCGCAAGATCGACCAGCTGCGCGCCCTGCAGACCGGGGCCATCAACCTCGAGCGCCTGGCCGACCACGCCGTGAACATCGTCCGCCAGACCCGCCACCTGGCCAACTCGGCCTTTCTTTCGCGCTACGAGTACCGGCCCTTCTTCGAGGAGATGAACAAGGCCCTGGACAACGTGCTGGACGCCTTCTTCAAGAAGGACATGTCCGCGGCCTTCCGCATCTGCCTCAGCGAGTTCATGCTCGACCGCATGTACAAGATCCAGTTCGACCGCATCCTGTCCGAGCTTCGCTCGGGCACGGACACCGGCGACCTGATCACCACGCTGTTCATCTTCCGCTATCTGGAGCGCATCGGCGACGCGCTCCTGAACATCGGCGAGGCGGCCATCTTCGCCATCATCGGCGAGAAGTTCAAGATCCACCAGTACACCGCCCTGCGCGAGTCCATCGCCGCCACCGGCCAGCAGATACCGATCAGCGACGTGGAGTTCGAGTCCATCTGGGGCACGCGCTCGGGCTGCCGCATCGGCAAGCTCAAAAGCCCCGGCGGCGGCGCCAACCGCGGGGTCATCTTCAAGGAGGGCAACAAGAAGAAGCTCCTCCAGGAGAAGGAGAACATCGCGCGCTGGGAGAAGATCATGCCCGGGCTGCCGCCCAAGGTCGTCTCCCTGCGAGAGGACGGCAAATCGGTCTCGCTGCTCATCGAGTACCTGGGCGGCTGCACGCTCCAGGACGTCGTGGTCATGGGCGACGAGGAGACGGTTGAAAACGTGCTCTTCATCCTCGAGCAGACCCTGCAGGAGATCTGGAGCCAGACCCTGAAGCCCGAGCCGGTGGCCTTGAGCTACATGGCCCAGGCGCGGGGTCGCATGGAAGACGTCTTCCGCCTCTACCCCGACTTCGACAAGTCCGAGCGGGCCATCGGCGCGGTCCGCATCCCCGCGCTGCGCGAGCGCATGGCCGAGGCCGAGGCCCTGGAGTCCCGGCTCGCCGCACCCTTCACGGTCTTCATCCACGGCGACTTCAACATCAACAACGTGCTTTACTGCCACGAGGAGCAGCGCATCCATTTCATCGACCTGCACCGCTCCCGCCAGACCGACTACGTCCAGGACGTCTCGGTCTTCCTGGTCTCCAACTTCCGCCTGCCGGTCTTCGATGAAACCCCGCGCCACCGCCTGGAGTGGACCATCCGCGAGTTCTGGGCCTTTGCCCGGAGGTTTGCCCGCGAGCACGAGGATGCGACCTTCGAAGCCCGGCTCTGCCTGGGCCTGGCCCGCTCGTTGCTGACCTCGACCCGCTTCGAGCTGAACCGCAGGTTCGCCAAGATCATGTTCAACCGCGGCACCTACCTTCTCGACCGGCTTCTGCGCCATGCCGGCCCCCTGGAATCCTTCCATATCGGCGCAGACGTCCTCGACTATTTCTAGTGTGATGTCCTCGAAATGCATGGATATTTTAAGGGAGGCATTTCGAGGAGGATCGCCAGCCGAAAAGCGTGGTTTTCGGCTGGCTTATGCCGCCTGCGGCGGCGGGGCCGCCTTCCGGTGTCCCGCTAGTGCCACGTCGGTAACAACGATTTGAACGGTGGACGCGACACTAGCCGGAGTCAGTCATGAAACGCATCGGAGTCGTAGGCATACCCGGGGGCTGGTCCTCGGAACGTCTGGCCACGGCGGTGGCTGAGCGCACGGGTTTCCGCTGCCTGATCGACATGGAGCGGGTGGGTCTCGACCTGTCCGAAGGCCGCCTGGTTTACGAGGATCTGGAGCTGAACGGCCTGGACGCGGTCATCGTCAAGAAGATCGCGCCGTCCTACTCGCCGAGCGCGCTCGACCGCATGGAGATCCTGCGCTTCCTGGAGCTGAAGGGCATGCCCGTGTTCTCCAAGGCCTCGAGCATCATGCGCCTCATCGACCGCCTGAGCTGCACCCTGGAGCTCCGGCTCGGCAACATCCCCATGCCGGCCACGGTCATCACCGAGGACGTGGACGAGGCCATGGTCGCGGTGGAGCAGTTCGGTCGGGCGGTGTTCAAGCCGCTCTTCAGCTCCAAGGCGCGCGGCATGACGGTCATCGAGCCCGGACCGGAGCTGCGCGAGCAGGTCAGGGACTTCAAGTCCGAGGGCAACCCGGTCATGTACATCCAGCAGATGGTCACCCATCCGGGCCAGGACCTGGGCGTGAGCTTCCTCGGCGGCGAGTACCTGGCGACCTACGCCCGCCAGGGCTCGGGCCGAAGCTGGGACACGACCACCCGGACCGGCGGACGCTACGTCCCGGTCACGCCCGCGAAGGAGATCATCGACCTGGCCCACAAGGCCCAGGCGCTGTTCGACATGTCGTTTACCTGCGTGGACGTGGTCGAGACCGGCGACGGCCCCATGATCTACGAGGTCTCGGCCTTCGGCGGTTTCCGGGGGCTCTTGGAGGCCAACGGCCTGGACGCCGCCAAACTCTACGCCGACCACGTCCTTGAGGCCGTCAGCCATGGCTAGCCCGAAAACCGTTGCCGATCTTGCCCGTTCCTTCCTCACCGGCCGTAGCGCGGACGAGGTCTTAAGCCTGCGCCTGGGCGACCTGGGCGTGACCGTGCGGACCAATTCCCCGGAACTCAAGGCCAAGCTCGCCGACTATTTCCGCGACTTCCTCGACGTAGCCGGCGGCGCCCCGGCCGAGACCACCATCATCGCCCTGGAGATGGAGCCGCCGAAGCTCGACCTGCCCCTGGCCGAGAAGGTCCCGGAGCCGGGCAAGAGCAAGGTGAAGGAGGAGTTCGCCGACCTGCCCGACGGCCGGATCGTGCGCAAGCGCCTGACCGGCATGGTCTTCTGCTTCGGCGGCGAGCTGCACCTGGCGCTCGGGCCGTGTCTGGCCAACCACAACCAGGTGGTCAACTTCGTCAACAATCGCTACATCGAGCACCTGGTCAAGCGCGGGGCGCTCCTCTTCCACGCCGCGGGCGTGGCCGTGGGCGGCTCGGGTTTGGCCCTGGCCGGCTTCTCGGGCATGGGCAAGTCGACGCTCGCCCTGCACGTCATGCAGCTCGGCGCCGACTTCGTGTCCAACGACCGGCTCATGGTCGAGCGCGCGGGCGGCCGTTTGACCATGCACGGCGTGGCCAAGATGCCCCGGGTCAATCCGGGCACGGTGTTGCACAACCCGAGCCTGGCCCCGGTCATCCCCGACGAGGAGCGCGAGGGCTTCGAGGAGCTCAGCCCCGACGAGCTCTGGACGCTCGAGCACAAGTACGACGCCTTCATCGACGAATGCTTCGGGCCGGGCCGCTTCAGGCTGGTCAGCCCCATGGCCGGCCTCGTGCTGCTCAACTGGCGCCGCGACGCCGGTCCGCTCGTGGCCCGCCGGGTGAACCTGGCCCAGCGGCCCGACCTCCTGCCGGCGTTCATGAAGTCCGTCGGGCTCTTCTTCGAGATGGACGCAAGGATGGCCGGCCGCGACTTCTCCGAGGCGGCCTATTTGAATCTCCTCGACGGCTGCCCGGTCCTGGAGCTCAGCGGCGGCGTGGACTTCGAGGCCGCGGCCCGGGCCTGCCTCGAGTTCCTGGCCGCCTCCGGCAGGGGAGCGGCGTGAGCCTGACCATCCGCATCGCCCGCTCGCTGACCATCCCCGACCCGGTCCGCCTGGAGCGCTACCACCGCTCCCCGAGCCTCGGGCCGCGCCTGCTCTTCTTCAGCGGCGGCACGGCGCTCAGGAAGCTCTCGCGGGAGCTCGTCGGCTACACCCACAACTCCGTGCACCTGATCACGCCTTTCGACTCCGGGGGCAGCTCGGCCAAGCTCCGCCAGGCCTTCCACATGCTGGCCGTGGGTGACATCAGGAACCGGCTCATGGCCCTGGCCGACCGCAGCGTGCGCGGCAACCCCGAGATTTACGCCCTGTTCTCCACCCGCTTCCCCGGCGACGAGGAGCCGGCGGTATTGGCCGAGCGCCTGGCGGCCATGGTCAAGGGCAAGGACGCCCTGGTGCGCGCGGTACCCGACCCCCTGCGCAAGATCGTGCGCAACTTCCTGCGCATCTTCGCCGCCTGCATGCCCGAGGACTTCGACCTGGCCGGGGCCTCGGTCGGCAACCTCATCCTGACCGGCGGCTACTTGAACCACGAGCAGCACATCGACCCGGTCATCTACCTCTTCTCCAAGCTGGTCGAAGCGAGAGGCGTGGTCCGGCCCATCGTCAACCGCGACCTGCATCTGGCCGCGGAGCTGGCCGACGGCCGGGTGCTCGTCGGCCAGCATCTGCTGACCGGCAAGGAGGCCCCTGCCATTACCTCGCCGGTCAAGCGCCTGTCCCTGGTCAAAAGCCTGGAAAACCCAGAGCCGGCAACGGTCAGGATCAGGTCCAAGATCAGGGAGCTGATCACCGGCGCCGAGCTCATCTGTTTTCCCATGGGCAGCTTCTATACGAGCCTCATCGCCAACCTGCTGCCCAGGGGCGTGGGCGACGCCGTAGCCGAGGCCGACTGCCCCAAGGTCTTCATCCCCAACCTGGGCACGGATCCCGAGATGCTGGGGCTCACCGTCTCGGACGCGGTCACCACGCTCCTGCGCTACCTCGAGGAGAGCGCCGGCGCCTGCGTGCCCCGGGAGCGGCTGCTCAACTTCGCGCTCCTGGACACCAAGAACGGCGACTACCGCGGTCCGCTGGACCTCTCGCGCATCCGGCGCCTGGGCGTGGAGGTCATCGACGCCCGGCTGGTGACCCAGGAGAGCGCCCCGCTCCTCGACGCCGGCCGCCTGGCCGAGCATCTGCTGTCGCTGGTCTAGAGGAAAAACGCACCGCGAAATGGTGGGTGTGCCCGGAATGACGGCAGGCCCGAGCGGCTGCCGGACGACGCCAGCAGGTGACAGCGGGCGGCCGCGCCCGGAGGCGGGAAGTCTTTCCCTTCTACCGGCAATCTCTTCAGCAGTCCTCCCCGCCCGGGCCGCCCAGGGCCGCCCGGCGGTCGTGGACGTAGGAGTTGCCTTCGATGGTCTTGGCGTATTTCTTCATCTCGGCCGAGCGCCGGGCCAGGGCCTCGAGGTCGCACGGCCCGAGGCAGTCGACGATGGCCAGGGAGACCGAGACCAGCGGGAAGTCGGCGATCTGCCCGGAGCGGCTCTTGGCGGTAATGAAGCCGCGGCATCGGTCGGTCTCGTTGTAGCAGCCGCGCACCAGGCGGCCGAAGCAGCGGGTGACGGCCCGGCAGACGCGCTCGGCCCGCTGGGGCGAGCAGATGGCCACGAAGTCGTCGCCGCCCACGTGGCCGACGAAGTCCTCGCTCGGCTGGCCGTGGCGCTTGAAGGCCCAGGTCAGGATGCGGGAGAAGAGCAGCAGCACCTTGTCGCCGCTGTGGAAGCCGTAGGTGTCGTTGTAGATCTTGAAATTGTCCAGGTCGGCGTAGACGATCGAGAAGGGCTCGCCCTTGCGGCTTCTCTTTTCGATCTCCTGCTCGATGGCCACGTTGCCCGGCAGGCCCGAGAGGGGGTTCGCCCCTTTGGCCATCTCCACCTGGACCGCGGCCAGGGTGTCGATGAGCGTCTGGACCGAGACGATGCCGGACAGAATGCCCTTCTCGGTCACGACGATGTGGTCGTAGATCTTGTACTTGTCGCGGTTCATGGCCAGCCTGGCCACGGTCTGCACGGCCATGCCGCCGTCCACGACCAGGGGCGAGGGGTCCATGATGCGCGTGATGCTGCGCTGGAAATAGAGCGACAGGCCGTAGCGCGTGGACAGGGCGCGGTCCATGTGGTGGCTCATGACCAGGCCCAGGGGCCGGCCCTCCTCGCAGACCACGAAGGCGGTGACGGCGTCCGTGCCCTGCATGCGCTCCTTGACCTCGCAGACCCGGGCCGAGGGCGGCAGCTCGTGGGCCGCCCGGGCCAGGTCGCGGACCGGGATGGAGCACTTGAGGTCGCGGCCGGTCAGGCTCGGCACGCCCAGCGCCGGAGCCACGCGCACGCCGGGCAGGGGCTTGGGGAAGGCCGGCCGGGCCAGGTAGTAGCCCTGGCCGCAGTGCACGCCCAGGCCTACCAGGCAGGACAGCTCGGTCTTGGTCTCGATGCCCTCGGCGATCAAGCGGCAGCCGATGCGCTCGGCGAAATCGACGAAGGTCTCGAGCAGCGCCCGTTTGACCGGATTCTCGTCGATGCCGCGCACCAGGCTCATGTCCACCTTCAGGTAGTCGGGTTTGAGCTCGGCGATGGACCACAGCCCGGAATAGCCGGTGCCCACGTCGTCCACGGCCACCTGGAAGCCCTGGCCGCGGTAGTGCTCGAGGGTGCGGTGGAAGAGGGTGAAGTCGCGGATGCGGTGGCGCTCGGTGATCTCGAAGACGATGTTGGCCGGGGTCAGACCGCAGGCGGACAGCAGGCGCAGGGTTTCGCCGGGCGAGAAGCTCGGATCGACCATGGTCCGCGGATGGATGTTCAGGAACAGCTTCTGGCCCGGGGCGAGCGGCCCGACGGTGCGCACGGCGGTTTCGCGGCAGGCTTTCTCCAGGGCGAAGATCTGGCCGATTTCCTCGGCGAAGTCGAAGAGGCTGGCCGGGCTGTGCAGCGAGTGCCCGGCCGGTCCGCGCGAGAGCGCCTCCCAGGCCATGACCCCGCCGGTCTGGAAATCGACGATGGGCTGGAAGACGGAGCTCAGCAGCGGGGTGTCGATGATCGCCCGGAATTCCTTCAGGAGCTTCAATTGGCTCGGATCGAGGTTGCCCCGGGCCAGGCGCTGGGCGTCGCACAGGGCGTTGTACAGGGCGTGCTCGAGGCCTCCGCGGCTCAAGGACTCGATGAGCGCGTAGCCGGCGTGCAGGTCGAGGGTCTGGCCGGTCAGGCGCAGGGACTCCTGTTTCAGGCGGCTTTTGAGCCCCAGCCGGATGGTCGCGGCGGCGTCTGGCAGGCTGTCGTGATCCAGGTCCGGATCGGCCCGCAGGCAGATGAAGGCGCCGGCATCGATCTCCTCGATGTGGCAGGGCAGCCCGCCTGGCGCGTCGGCCAGGAGAGTGCGCAATTCCTGGTCCACGGTGCGCAAGATTCGGTCGCCCACGTCCTCGCCGTAGAGCCCGCGGAAGAAGTGGAAGTTGTCGATGGCGAAGTACAGCAGGGATACGGGCTGGTTTTGTCCGAGACTGGCCTCCATGGCCCGGCGGGCGGCGGGATCGATGCCTGGCAGGGTCAGGCGCGAGCCTGCGCCTTGCGGGTCGGCTCCGAGGAGCTGGCGGGGCAGGCCCAGCCCGTGCCCCTTGGTCGGATCGATGACCATGATCGGCTCCATGGCGCTACCCGCGGCCGAGCCCGGGGCTTGGGATGAGCGCAATCACCGCGCCAAGGGCGGCCGCGCACGACCCGGCCAGATGGCCGCGAGGGTCGGTGTCGAGAGGGGAAACGGTGCGGGCGCAAGGAGAGATGGTGCGTGTCATGGTGCCTCCGGGGTACCGGACGATCCGGCGGCGGCCGGACCGGAGCTGCACGCTAAGTCCCTGAGATTGCAGTGGCATGGATGTTGTATGACGATTGGGTGTCGGCCTGGCCGATAACGACTGAAAAGATTCTTGCCCTCCCACGGCCCGGGAGTGTATCGAAAAAACTGACAGCCCGTGGGCCGGATTCAGCCTGGAGGAGAAACGGCCATGGACGCCACCCGTCTCTTCCGAGTCATCCTCATCGTCGCCATCCTGGTGGTCGTTCTTTGCGGCTCGGCCTTCCTCGGCATCGTGCCCCAGCAGGCCTGGCCGGACCAGCCGAGCGTCGCCCATCACCGCCTGGCGGCCACCTACCGCGAGGCCTGCGGCAGCTGCCACCTGGCCTACTCCCCGGCGCTCCTGCCCGCCGCCTCCTGGCAACTCGTCCTGCGCCGGCTGCCCGAGCACTACACCCAGTGCCTGAGCCTCGCAGACGACACGCGCCAGACCCTCGAAGCCTACCTGACCGCCCACGCCGCCGACCGCTCCACGCAGGACCTGGCCCGGGAAGTCCTGGACAGCCTGGGCAGAGCCTGGCCCAAACGCATCACCGAGGTGGCCCATATCCGCCGGGTCCACCAAACCCTTGCCCCCGAGACCTGGGCCAGACCCGGGATAGGCGGCCGCGGCGACTGCGCCGCCTGCCACCCCGGCGCCCAGTACGGAGAGTTCGACCGGGAAAACGCGGCCATTCCTCGCTCCTGACCGACCGCAAAAAAAGGAAAAGCCCGGCGCGAGCCGGGCTTTTTCATCAGGTCGAACCGCAGCCGGCCTACAATCCGGACTTTATCACCAGATCGGTGATCGGCCCGCGTGATTTCTCGCCCTTCAGCACCAGGTGGGCGTAGTTGTCCGCGCCCTTGCACTTCTTCACCACCCAGTTGAGCCCGTTGTTCTCCTGGGAGAGATAGGGGTTGTCCACCTGCCGGGTGTCGCCCAGGCAGAAGCACTTGACCCCCTCGCCCATGCGCGACAAGAGCGCCCGGACCTCGGAGCGCGACATGTTCTGCATCTCGTCCACGATGACCACCGCGCGCTCGATGGTCATGCCCCGGATGTAGGCCAGCGGCAGGAGCTCGAAGCGCTTCATGTCGAAGAGCGGCGGGTAGAGTTCGGCGTTGACGAAAATGCGGTTGGCCGGCCGCACCTCGTGGAGTTTGAGCACCAGGTCGGTCACGTACTTGGTGTAGGGCTCCATCTTCTCCTCGAGCCTGCCCGGGAGATAGCCGAGCTTCTGGCCGATCTCGATCATCGGCTTGACCACGAAGATCTTGTTGTGGCTCTTCTTCTCCAATACCAGGTGCAGGGCGCAGGCCAGCGCCAGAAAGCTCTTGCCGTAGCCGGCCTCGCTCTGCATCGAGACGAGGTCGATGCCGGGCGCGGTCATGAGCTCCAGGGCCAGGTTCTGGTAGACGTTGCGGGGCGCGACGTTCCAGATCTTGTGCTGGTAATGGACGACCTTCTCGCCCTCGGGCCCGAAGAAGACCGGCTTGCCCTCGCTCCACAGGAAGGAGTTGGGCAGGGCCTCCTCGCGGCTGGCGACAAAGCCGGTATAGTACTCGGCCTCGGACTTGAACGGCAGCGACTCCTTGTAGGACTCGCTCGGGATGCCGCGCATCTCGGCCTGGAGCTGCAGGATCTTGTCGTTGGTCACCAGGATGGGATCGCGGATGTCGTTCTCTTTGATCTCGTCCAGGATGTAGGTGTCCACGTGGCCGGCGAAAGCCTCGGAGATGTGCTCGGCCTTCAGGATCTTGAACTGGTCCTTGTGCTCGGCCAGGATGGCGATGATCCGGCTGACGATGTGTCCGAGCCGGGCGTCCTTCTTGAACTTGTTCAGCTCGAGCAGAACGTGGTAGGGGATGAAGACGTCGTTCTCGGCGCCGTTGCGCAGCTTCAGGAGCGCGCTCGGGTCCTCGAGAAGCACATTGGTGTCGACGATGAACTGTTTTCTTACGTCCATGCTGCTCGCCGCATCAAAATGTTACAGGTGAGGCCGCCATGCTCGATCACTACACGCTTCTCGCGCCGGTCTACGACCTGGCCACCGCGCGGGTGCTCTCCCCCCTGCGCGAGACAGTCGGCCGCCTGGTCGCGGAAAAAGGATTCGTTCGGGTGCTCGATGTGGGCTGCGGGACAGGAGTGCAATGCGTCATGCTTCATGCGCTGGGCTGCCGGACGACCGGGCTCGACGCCTCCCCGGCCATGCTGGCCCGGGCCAGGCGCCAAAGCCCCGCGGGAGTGGCCTACGTTCGAAGCGACGCCTCGGGCATGCCCTTTGCCGACACCGCTTTCGATGCGGCCATCATAAGCCTTGCGCTGCACGAAAACAAGCCGGCCGTGCGCACGGCCATTCTGAAGGAAATGCGGCGGGTGGTGCGGCCCGGCGGCGGACTCCTGCTCGTGGACTACCTCCGGCCCGAAACTCCGGTCGCCCGCCTGGGCTCCCTGGCGGCCCATCTCCCGGAACGCATCGCAGGGAAAGCCCACTACCAGGGCTTCATCTCTTTTCTCGAGGCCGGCGGTGCGCAAACCGCCCTGTCCGAAATCGACGCGAGGGTTGTGCAGACGATTCCCTTCTTCTTCGGAGCCGTCGGCCTGGTCGAGGCCAGAACCGCGTGAAACAGACCTACCGCGCCAGGGTGACAAGTTCGCGTCGCCGGCTTGACGCCCTGCCCGCGTTCGCCTATCACGTATAAGCTGAGAAAAACCACGCCCCCATCCCCAATCAAGGAGGAACCGAACATGTGTGACGACTGCGATATCGTTCTGGATCAGGCTGCCGTGGGTCAGACGGTCGAAAACTTCAAGATGAAAGTCTTCGACCCCGAGGAGGGCGGCTTCGGCGAGATCGAACTGGCTGACATCATGGCCGCCGGCAAATGGACCGTGCTGGTCTTCTACCCCGCCGACTTCACCTTCGTCTGCCCGACTGAGCTGGCCGACCTGGCCGCCAAACACGAAGAACTGAAAAAACTCGGCTGCGAAGTCCTGTCCGTATCCACCGACACCGAGTTCGCCCACCTGGCCTGGAAGCAGAGCGAGAAGCTCCTGGAGAAGGTCCGCTTCAAGATGGCCGCCGACACCAACGGCGCGGTCTCGAGCTACTTCGGGGTCTACGACTGCGAAACGGGCCTGGCCCTGCGCGGCACCTTCATCATCAGCCCCGACGGCCTGCTCGTCTCGTCCGAGGTCAACTTCTACAACGTCGGCCGCAACGCCGACGAGCTCCTGCGCAAGGTCGAAGCCTGCGTCTACCTGAAGGACCACCCGGCCGAAGCCTGCCCGGCCAAATGGCAGCCCGGCGACAAGACCCTCACCCCCTCCGAAAAGCTCGTGGGCAAGGTCTACGAGGAGCTGCACAAGTAGCAGGGGACGGCCTCCGGCGGCCAGGGGGCGTTGCCCCCTGGACCCCCCAGCAGGGGCGCCGCCCCTGCACCCCGCCAGGGGGATGACCCCCCTGGACCCCGCAGTCTGAAAATCGAAGCTCCCCGCCGGAAGAACGGCGTGGAGCTTCGATTTTCAGCTTGGGTGACGCAGGGCGGGTCATGTCCCTCGCCGGTTCTGAGCACGACGAGAGAAGAAAGACGGCCGGTGAGGGTGAAAAAGCCCGGCTCAGCGCGCACGGCCTGTCACGGGGCGGACAACCGAACCGACACGTTCTTCACGTTCATGGCGGCGTTTGTAATTTTCGATTGATTCCCCTGCCAACCCGGCGGCGAGGATGTCCTCGTGTACCTGCGCGAGTCCTGGTTTCCGCCCGGGCCGGGGTCTTTCCCCGGTCCGGGCGGAAACCAGGAACCGGGGAGGTCCAGGAGGGAATCATTCCCTCCTGGTGGGGGTGCAGGGGGCAACGCCCCCTGCCCGCCGGCGGGGGCCGCCGCCGCCGCCGACAATGGCCCGCCACAAGAAAAGCGGCAGGCGGCGCAGCATCCAGCGGTTGAAGGCCTTGTAGGAGAGCTTGCCGGCGAGGATGTCGATGTAGCGGGAGAGGGCCTCGTGGTCGGAGAGGATGACGGCCAGGAGGCGGTCCGGGGCCAGGCGCAGGCAGCGGGCGAGGTACAGGGTCTGGCGCAGCTCCTCGCCCAGGGAGGACTGACAGGCGGCGGTGTAGGCTGCGGCCGGGGGCTCGGGGTCGCTCCCGGCGAGGTGGGCGGCCAGGCGTTCGCCGGCCAGGCGGCCGGAGGCCAGGGCGTAGGCGATGCCTTCGCCGAGAATGGCGTCGGCGAAGCCGGCGGCGTCGCCGGCGAGCAGGATGCGGCCGGCGGCCACGCGCCTGGGCACGCCGCCCATGGGGATCTTGTGGCCCACGAGCCGGGTCGTGGCCGGAAAGCCGTTGGCGGCCAGGAGCGCGTGCATGAGGGCCACGGGATTGGTCAGGCGGTCGCCCTGCTCGCCGATGCCGATGGAGACTTCCCCCCGGCGGCTGAAAACCCAGCCGTAGCCGGCCCTGGCGATGCCGAAGCGGATATCCATGGGCACGTCGCCCATGGCCTCGGGGCTTTCGATGTCGGCGCAGACGCAGAAGGTGTAGTCGCGCGGCCTGTCCGGCGGGCGAACGGCGGTCTTGAGCCGGCCCGAGGCGCCTTCGGCCACGACCAGGAAGCGCCCCGAGAGGGTGTCGCCGGCGGTGCGGGCCAGGACGCGGCCATTGTTGTCGGCCACGGAGCGCACGGCCTGGCCTAGGCGGACTTCGGCGCCGGCCGCGGCGGCCTGCTCCACGAGCCAGGCGTCGAAGCGCTCGCGGCGCACCAGGACGCCGGCCCGGTAGGGCTTGTGGGCCTCGATGCAGCGGTCCTTGTACCACAGCCGGCCGCCGGTGAATTCGCGCTCGACGAGGTTCTCGGGCAGGGGGAGGTCGAGCTGATGCAAAGCCTGGCAGGACAGCGCGCCGGCGCAGGGTTTGGCGCGCGGGAAGCGGGCCTTGTCCAGGAGCAGGACGCGCAGGCCAGCCAGGGCCGCGGCTCGGGCGCAGGTCGCGCCGGCCGGGCCGGCGCCGACCACGACCAGGTCATAGGTCGCAGGGCGGCCGCTCGGGGCCGGTGTCGAGGGAGGAGGGGTGGTGGTCATGGATGGGCGCCAGGTTGGCCGGTGTGCGCTGCCCGGCGCATTTTTTTGGCCCGTTTTTCATCTTGACGCAAGGCCAAACGTGCTGAACATCACCGGGACATGGACGCTGCACCGATCAAGGCCGTGGTTTTCGACTTCGACGGGACCCTGGCCACGCTGACCCTCGACTTCCCGCTCATGAAGCGCAAGATCTCGGCCTTGGCCGAGGCGTATCTCGGCGAGCCCGCACCGTACGACGGCCTGCCGGCCCTGGAGCTGGTGGAGGATCTGGGCCGCAGGGTCCAGGCCGCGCAGGGCCGGGACACGGCCCTGGAGTTCGCCACCCGCTGCCGCTTCGCCATCACCGAGATGGAGCTCGAGGCCGCGCGCCGCGGCGGGCTCTTCCCGAATACGCGCGACCTGCTCGGCCGCCTGCGGGTCAGGGGCGTGAAGCTCGGGGTCTTCACCCGCAACTGCGCCGCCGCGATCAGGATCGTCTTCCCGGACATCGACAGCCACATCGACTGCGTCAAGACCCGCAACGACGTGCCCCGGGTCAAGCCTCATCCCGACCACCTGCTGGCCGTGCTCGGCTGCCTGGGCGTGGCCCCGGATAAGGGTCTGACCGTGGGCGACCACCGGCTGGACATCCGCTGCGGCCGGAGTGCCGGCACGCGCACAGCGGGCGTGGCCGGCGGCAGCCTGCCGCTTAGCGAGCTTGCGGCCGAGTCCCCGGACTATCTGGCCGAAAATTGTTTCACGCTGATGGACGAGCTCGAGGCCAGGGGCCTCATCTAGCCCCGGCTCCGGCCGTTCCCATCGCCGCCGGGCTGGTGTAGAGTCCGGCGCCAGACCCCTTACTCCAAGGAACATGCCATGACCACCAGATACGGATTCCGCCTCGAGCGCGAGGACACGATCGCCGAAAACGAGACCAGGGCCCGCCTCTGGCGCCACGAGAAGACCGGCGCGCGCCTTCTCTCGCTGGAGAATGCCGACGAGAACAAGGTCTTCGGCATCAGCTTCCGCACGCCGCCGGCCGACTCCACGGGCGTGGCCCACATCCTGGAGCACTCGGTGCTCTGCGGCTCGCGCAAGTACCCGGTCAAGGAGCCCTTCGTCGAGCTGCTGAAGGGCTCGCTGCAAACATTTCTCAATGCCTTCACCTATCCGGACAAGACCTGCTACCCGGTGGCCTCGGCCAACGTGAAGGACTTCTACAACCTGATCGACGTCTACCTGGACGCGGTCTTCTTCCCGCGCATCACGCCCGAGATCTTCATGCAGGAGGGCTGGCACCATGAGCGGCCCGCGCCGGAAGGCCCGCTGACCTTCAAGGGCGTGGTCTTCAACGAGATGAAGGGCGCCTACTCCTCGCCCGACAGCCTGCTGGCCGAGTATTCGCAGCAGAGCCTCTTTCCGGACACGACCTACGGTCTGGACTCGGGCGGCGACCCGAAGCGCATCCCGGAGCTGACCTACGAGGCCTTCGTCGAATTCCACCGCCGCTACTACCACCCCGGGAACGCCTGGATCGTGTTCTACGGCGACGACGATCCGGACAAGCGCCTGGAGCTTCTGGCGGCTTACCTCGACCAATTCGAGCCCCTGCGCGTGAGCTCTGCGGTCGCCCTTCAGCCCCGGCACAGTGCGCCGCGCACCTTCACCAAGAGCTACGCCGCGGGCGAGGCCGCCAAAGCCAAGGCCTACGTCACCGTGAACTGGCTCCTGCCCGAGACCACGGCGGCGACAGCCAACTTCGCCCTGCGCATCCTGGAGCTTATCCTGATCGGCCTGCCGTCCTCTCCTCTGCGCAAGGCCCTGGTCGATTCAGGCCTGGGCGAGGACCTCTGCGGCACCGGGCTCGAGACCGAGCTTAGGCAGATATACTTCTCCACGGGCTTGAAGGGCCTGGCGCCCGAGGCCGTGGGCAAGGTCGAAGGGCTCATCCTCGAGACGCTTGAGCGGATCGCGCGGGCGGGCGTGGACGCGGACATGGTCGAGGCCGCGCTGAACTCGATCGAGTTCGCCCTGCGCGAGAACAACACCGGCCGCTTCCCGCGCGGCCTGTCGCTCATGCTGCGCAGCCTGACCACCTGGCTCCACGGGGCCGACCCCCTGGCGCTGCTGCGCTTCGAGGCGCCGCTCGCGGAGATCAAGGACCGCCTGGCCCGGGGCGAGAAGCTCTTCGAGGGCCTCATCCGCGAGCACCTGCTGGACAACCCCCACCGGACGACGCTCATCCTGGCCCCGGACCCGGCGCTGGCCGGCGTGCGAGAGGCCGAGGAGAAGGAGCGCCTGGCCGCGGCGCTTGCCGCCATGGGCGACGGGGAGCGGGCCAAGGTGGCCGAGGCGGCGGCCCGGCTCGAGGCATTGCAGGCCGCGCCCGACGCGCTCGAGGATTTGGCGCGCATCCCGCGCCTGGGCGTGGCCGACCTGCCGCGCCTAAACACGCCCATCCCCAAGGCCGAGGGCAGCGCCGCCGACTGCCTGCTCCTGAGCCACGAGCTGGCCACAAACGGCATCGTCTACCTCGACCTGGCCTTCGATCTGGCCGGGCTGCCGCGCGAGCTTCTGCCCTGGGTGCCGCTCTTCGGCCGGGCGCTCTTCGAGACCGGCACGGAGCGCGAGGACTTCGTGACCCTGAACCGCCGGATCAGCGCCAAGACCGGCGGCATCTCGGCCTCGCCCTACACCGCGCCGGTTCTGGGCTCCGCGGCCCCGGCCGCGCGGCTCATGGTCAGGGCCAAGGCCACGGCCGCGAAGGCCCCGGACATGGCCGCGATCCTTCAGGATGTCCTGACCGGGGCCAGGCTGACCGATCGCGAGCGCGTGAGCCAGCTGGTCCTGGAGGAGAAGGCCCGGCTCGAGCAGCGCCTCGTTCCGAACGGGCACATGCTCGTGGCCTCGCGCCTGCGGGCCCGCTTCGGCGCCGCGGACCTGGCCTCCGAGCTCATGGGCGGTGTCGAGCAGCTCTTCTTCCTGCGCTCCCTGGCCGAGCGCCTGGAGAGCGACTGGCCGGGCGTGCGCCGGACCCTGGAGGAGCTGCGCGGCCGCATCCTGCGCAAGGACGGCCTGGTCGCCAACCTGATCGCCGACGCCGCGGGGCTTGCCGGCTTCGGCCCGGAATTGACCGAGCTGCTGGCCGTGCTGTCCTCCGCGCCCCTGGCCGAGCACGTCTGGCATCCCTTCGAGCTGCCCCGGGCCGAGGGCCTGAGCATTCCGGCCCAGGTCAACTACGTGGGCAAGGCCGTCTCGCTCGCGGCCGCGGGCTATGTTCCGACCGGCGCCGACCTGGTCGTCTCGCGCTACCTGCGCACCGCCTACCTCTGGGACCGGGTGCGCGTGCGCGGCGGGGCCTACGGCGCCTTCAGCCTGTTCGACCTGGTCGGGGGCACACTCAGTCTCGTCTCCTATCGCGACCCGAACCTGGCCGCCACCCTGGCCGTGTTCGACGAGACGGCCGGCTACCTGCGGGCCCTCGACCTCGGCGCGGACGAGCTGGCCAAGGCCATAGTCGGCGCGGTGGGCGACATCGACACCTACCTGCTGCCCGACGCCAAGGGCTACACCTCGCTCGTCCGGCACCTGCAGAACCGCACCGAGGACGAGTTGCAGGCCCGGCGCGAGGAGGTCCTGGCCACCACCAGGGCCGACTTCACGCGCTTCGCCGAGGCGGCCGCGGCCCTGGCCGAGAAGGGCGAGGTGGTCGTGCTCGGCTCGGCAAAAGCCCTGGCCGAGGCCCAGGCCGCAGATCCGGACATGCGCCTGACGTCCGTCCTCTAGGCCGCGAACGCTCGAAAACCACCAAGAGGCCGTAAAGGGGAGAAGGGGAGCGGGGCGGGCGGTGGGCAGCGGAGCCGGCGGCGGGGACGATTTCCATCCCCTGTCTTTTCCTCCTCATGGCCGTTCTTCAAAGCTGCTCGGACGCCGACGCCGGCCAAAGAGGCCGTGAAGGTAAGGAGAGGCCGGAAGCGAGCCGGGATCAGCGGCCGTGGCCGGGGTCGATCTCCTCCTCATGGCATTCTTCCGCGCGGCGCTCGCCGACCCCGGACATCCCCTTCCGGCCTCTGCCTTTTCCCTCATGGCTCGCCTTTTCCACGCCCCGGGCAGCGATAAAGAATTGTTTTATGCCCCCAAGCATTTGACAGACGGCGTGAGCTGCGTTAATTGAGATTGAAAATCAAAATGAGAAAAGAGATGCCCACAGCCCATACCTTCTTCTCCGATTATCTGGCCGCCCAGAAGCTGAAGATCACGCCCCAGCGCATGATCATCCTCCAGGTCTTCCTGGAGAACGAGGGGCACATGAGCTCCGAGGAGCTCTACGACGAGGTCCGCCGGGTGGACGAGTCCATCGGCCAGGCCACGGTCTACCGTACCCTGAAGCTCCTGGCCGACTCCGGCCTGGCCAAGCAGGTCGATTTCAAGGAGGGCGTGGCCAGATACGAGCAGAACCTGGGCGTGGCCCATCACGACCATCTCATCTGCGAGCGTTGCAAGAAGACCATCGAGATAGTTGACGAGCGCATCGAGCGCCTGCAGGAGGAGCTGGCCGTACGCTCGGGCTTTGTCCTGACCGGCCACCGCATGGACCTCTTCGGGCTCTGTGCCGAGTGCAGGAGACGCGAGGATGTTTAGCTCCGCCGTGCGCTGTCTCCGAGGTGAGAAAAGCATGACCGCCAAGCCGCTGACCAGCTATCCCAAGGGCAGCAAGGTCACCATCAAGAACTACTGCGCCGGGCAGCAGGCCCGCTGCCGGCTCTGCGCCATGGGCCTGACCCCGGGCACCCTGGTCGAGGTCGCCTCCGGCGGCTCCGGCCCCTGCCGGCTTAGGGTCCGGGGCGCAGACATGATCCTCGGCCAGGGCCTGGCCGACAAGGTCCTGGCCTGCCCCTGCCACGAGCCCCCCGAGGAATAAGCCCATGCAAACGGCCATCGTCATCATCGTCATCGCCGCCGCGGCCCTGTACCTCATCCGCCGCACGGTCAAGCAGTCCAACGGCACCAGCGGTTGCGGTTGCGGCTGCGAGTCCTGCGGCCAGGCCTCGTCATGTTCCGGGGCGGACGGTCTGCCCGATTTCAGGAAGCCCGATTCCGCCGACACCGACCATCCCGGCCAGTAGCTACCCCATTCCCAGCCCCCCAGCGAGACCCCGCATGACTGAGCACGTCGGCCTGCGTTCCCTGAAGCTCGGCCAGAAGGCCCGCATCGTCAGCATCAGCTCCGGCGGCGAGCTCGGCCGGCGCATCCGTGACATGGGGCTGGTGCCGGGCAGCGAGATCGAGGTCGTGGGCCGCGCTCCCTTGAAGGACCCCGTGGCCCTGCGCCTGAAGAACTTCACCCTGACGCTGAGAAACAACGAAGCCGACGCCATCCAGGTGGAACCCCTGCCGTGAACCCGCCGGCCAGCCATCTCACTGCGGCTCTGGCCGGCAACCCCAACGCCGGCAAGACCACGCTCTTCAACGCCCTGACCGGTGCGCGCCAGCACGTCGGCAACTACCCGGGCATCACCGTGGACAAGAAGGTCGGCGTGGCCCGAGCCGGGGACCGCCGGCTCACGGTCGTCGACCTGCCCGGGACCTATTCCCTGACCGCCTACACCCAGGAGGAGCTGGTCGCGCGCAAGGTCCTGGTGGAGGAGCGCCCGGACGTGGTCGTGGACGTTTTGAACGCCACGGTCCTGGAGCGCAACCTGTATCTCGCCGTGCAGCTCATGGAGATGGGCCTGCCCCTGGTCTTGGCCCTGAACATGATGGACGAGGTCCGGGCCAAGGGCATGGAGATCGATTTGAAGCGCCTGTCCGAGCTTCTCGGCGTGCCGGTGGTCGGCTGCACGGCCCGCAACAGCGAAGGCGTGCGCGAGCTCGTGGAGACGGCCCTGGACCTGGCCGAGGAGCGCCGCGGCTCCTGGCGGCCGCTGCATATCTCCTACGGGCCGGACCTGGACCCGGTGCTCTCCGAGATGGTCTGCGCCATCGAGCGCGAGGCGTTCCTCACCGCCACCTACCCGCCCCGCTGGCTGGCCCTCAAGTACCTCGAGGGCGACGAGGAGGTCCTCGCCCTGGGCCGGGCCGCCGGGCCGCTGGCCGCAACCCTGGAGGCCATGGCCGCCAAGGTCGCCGACCACTGCCAGAAGACGCTTGCCTCCTATCCCGAGGCGCTCATCGCCGACTACCGCTACGGCTTCATCGCCTCGGTCTTGAAGCAGGGCGTCATCCTGGCCGGCGTGCGCGAGCGCATCGCCTTTTCCGACTCGCTCGACCGGGTGCTGACCCACAAGGTCCTCGGCCCGGTTCTCATGTTCGCTGTGCTCTACGGCGTCTACGAGCTGACTTTCCGCCTCGGCGCCTACCCCATGGACTGGCTCGGCAACTTCTTCGGCCTCCTGGGCGATGGGGTCACTGCGCTTCTGCCCGAGGGCCTGCTGCGCTCGCTCCTGGTCTCCGGGGTCATCGACGGCGTGGGCGGGGTGCTCAGCTTCGTGCCGCTCATCCTGATCATCTTCATGCTCATCGCCTTCCTCGAAGACTCGGGCTACATGGCCCGCATCGCCTACATGCTCGACCGGGTTTTTCGCACCTTCGGGCTCCATGGCTGCTCGGTCATGCCCTTCATCGTCTCCGGGGGCATCGCCGGCGGCTGCGCCGTGCCCGGGGTCATGGCCGCGCGCACGCTCAGAAGCCAGCGCGAGAAGCTGGCCACGATCCTCACCGCCCCGTTCATGACCTGCGGCGCGAAGCTCCCGGTCTTCATCCTGCTCGTCGGCGTCTTCTTCCCCGATAACCAGGCCCAGGCCCTGTTCGGCATCACCCTCACGGCCTGGCTCGCGGCCCTGCTCGTGGCCAAGCTCCTGCGCGCGACCATCATCCGCGGCCCGAGCACGCCGTTCGTCATGGAGCTGCCGCCCTATCGCCTGCCCACGTTGAAGGGCCTCGTCATCCACACCTGGGAGCGCACCTGGCAGTACATCAAGAAGGCTGGCACGGTCATCCTGGCCATCTCGGTCATCCTCTGGGCGGCCATGACCTTCCCCGGCCTGAGCGCGCCCGAGGCCGAGCGCTACGCCGCGGCCCGCGCCGAGCTCGCGGCCCGGATCGAGGCCGCCCCTGCGGCCGCGCGCCCGGCAATGCAAGCCGAGCTCGAAACCCTCGTCGCCGGCGAGCAGCGCGACCGGCTGCAAGGCTCCCTGGCCGGCCGGATGGGCACGGCCCTGGAAAAGGTCACGGCCCTGGCCGGCTTCGACTGGCGCACCAACATCGCCCTCATCGGCGGGTTTGCGGCCAAGGAGGTCATCGTCTCCACCCTGGCCACGGCCTACTCCCTGGGCGAGGTCGAGGCCGAGGCGTCTGCACCGCTGGTCGAACGCCTGGCCGGCGATCCCGCCTGGACGCTGGCCCGGGGCGTGAGCCTCATCCTGTTCATCATGCTCTACGCCCCCTGCTTTGTGACCGTGCTCGCCATCCGCCAGGAGTCCGGCTCCTGGAAATGGGCGGCCTTCAGCCTGGCCTTCAACACCCTCCTCGCCTTCGCCCTGGCCGCGGGCGCCTACCAGTTGGTCCTGCGCCTCTAAAGGCGCCGGGGGTTGATTCGCCGGCCGGTCCCTGTCACATTGCCAGAAGCGAGGCCCGCCGCCGATGCCCGGCCGCCGGCCCGCAAAGGGGCCAGCACATGGACAAGCATCTCCTCCTGACCATTTCCGATGATCAGAGCTCGGCCTACAAGCTCCGTTTCATCCGCAACTTCTTCAAGGATTTCTGCAGCCTGAACCTGACGCTGCTGGCCGTGACCCCGGCCTCGGCCTACGCGCGCGACCCCGTCCTTTACCCCGAGCAGGCCGAGCTGGCCGACATGGCCAGCCCGGCGGCCGCAGCCGTGCAGCAGCACCTCGACTATGCCCGGCAATGGGTCACCAGCGAAGTCTGCCAGCCGAGCCGCGTGCGCACCAAGATCCTGCCGGCGAGAGGCGGCACGGTCGAGACCATCGTGGCCGAGGCCACGGCCGGGCTCTACGACGCCGTGGTCGTCGGCCGCCGGGGCCTCGGCTGGGTTTCCGAGCTGGTCGAGGATTCCGTCAGCCACAAGCTTTTGTGGCAGAAGATCGACTTCCCGGTCTGGGTCTGCGCCGGCGACATCGAGGTCGAGCGCCGCGACGTGCTTCTCTGCGTCGACGGCTCCGAGCCCTCGGTGCGCATCGCCGACCACGTCGGCTTCATGCTCGGGGCCGAGGAGGGCCACCAGGTGACCCTCTTCTACGTTACCGGCGAATCCGACCAGACCACCGCGGCCGACGAGGCCCGCCTGGAACAGGCCACGACCGCGCTGCTCGACAACGGCTTCCCCGAGGACCGGATACGGATCAAGTTCGCCCGCGCCGCCAAGCCCGCCGAAGCCATCCTGGCCGAGGCCGAGGCCGGGCGCTACGCCGTGGTCGCCGCCGGCCGGCGCTCGGATGCGCCCACGGGCCTGAAGCGCCTGCTACCCTGGGGAGTGTCCAGCAAGTTGCTGCGGGAATTGTCGAAGTTCTGTCTCTGGATCAGCAAGTAGGAAAGAGTAGAGCCGGGCGCCGCCCGGACCCGGCCAGGAGGGGCTTGCCGCCCTCCTGGACCTCCCCGCCCGGGGGCCGGACCCCCGCATCGCGCCGAGGTGCGGCCTTCGGCTGGGGTGCGGGCAGGCGGACGGCATTGCGGCCGCTAGGACAGCAGCACGGCCCGCACGGGCGAGGCTTCGCCGCCCAGGATACGGAGCGGCAGGCAGACGAGCAGGTAGCGGCCGGCGTCCACCCCGGCCAGATCGATCCCCTCCAGCACCAGCACCCCGTTGCCCAGCAGGCTCACGTGCACGGGGTAGCCCGTGTCCTCGAAGGCATCGACGGAAACGGCGTCCAGGCCCACCAGGGCGACCTTCCGTTCGACCAGGAGCGCGGCCGCGTCCCTGGCGAGAGACACGTAGTCCTCCCTGAACACCCCGCTGCGGCAGGTGCCGGTCAGGGAGTTGTCGGTCTTGAACAGAACGGCCTCGCCCGGGCGCAGCTCGGTCCCGGCAAGGGCCGCGACGTCCACTGCCGGGCGGCCCGTGGCGTCGACCACCACCGCGGGCAGGATGAAGCGCTCCGGGGGCAGGGTGTCGATGGTGGGGCCGCGCTCGAAAAGGTGGGCTGGCGCATCGAGGTGCGTGCCGCAGTGGGCACTCAGCCGCAGCGCCGAGAGTTCGAACGGGTCCCCGGCGGCCAGGGACGCAAGGCGCTCGCGGACGTAGGGCGGGTCGCCCGGGTAATCGATTGACTCCCGGCCGAGCAGCACGGAGATGTCCCGGCAGCGCAGGCGGCCGCGATTGGCGGCGAGGAAGGCGGCGGGGTTTTCCGGGATCATGGACATGCGGCGAGCCTCTCGTTGTCTGACCGTGGAACTTCCCTGATACGCAGGGCGGCCTTCGCCAGGACCGGCCGGCGGCCAGGATATGGCTGAGCAGCCCCGGACCGCCAGGAAAAAGAAAGGGCTCCGGCTGGTTGGCCGGACTCTCGAGGTCACCTGCCTGGCCCGCCAGGACCTCGGGCTGCGCGCCCTGTTCGTGATCCCCTTCGGCCCGGCCGGCATAGGGTTCAGCGAAAAGCTCCAGGACGCCAGCAAAGCGCCAATCGTGCCGCGCGTCAGTCCAGGGCCGCGGTCTTGAGGCCGTGTTGCTTCAGCAGGGCGTAGATCCGGGCGCGGGACATTCCGGAGATGCGGCAGGCTTTCTTCATGTCGCCGTCGGTCCGGGCCAGGAGCTGCTGCAGGTAATACCGCTCCAGTTCCTCGACGGCCTTCTTGCGGTACTCCTTCAATCGGGGCAGGGCGGCTGAGTCGAGCGCTGCGGGCGGCTTGTCCTGGGGGCTGCGGACCTGGTCCGTCAGCAGGCTGCGGGCCTGGTGGACGCGGATGTCCAGCGGCAGGTGTCGCGGCTGGAGCTGCTGCTCCCGGCCGGCGGCGGCCACGGCGCTCTCCATGGCATTGGCCAGCTCGCGGACATTGCCCGGCCAGCCGTACTGCTGCAGGACCTCGAGAAATTCGCCGGTCAGGCGCTTGGGGCTACGGCAACCGGCGCGGGCGCAGAACTCCTGCACGAAATGGCTGGCCAGCAGGGGGATGTCCGCGGCCCTGGCGCGTAGCGGCGGCAGCTCGAGGCACAGGGTGCGCAGGCGGAAGAGGAGATCCTGGCGGAAGGTCCAGCGCTCGACCTCGGCGTCGAGGTTCTTGTTCGTGGCCGCCACCAGCCGGAAATTGCTGGTCACCTCGGTGAGCCCGCCTACGGGCCGGAAGGTCCGGTTCTGCAGGACCCGCAGGAAGGACTTCTGCACCGCCAGGGGCAGCTCCCCGATCTCGTCGAGGAAGAGCGTGCCGCCGTGGGCCTGGAGGATGAGCCCTTCGGTCCGGCGGTCCGCGCCGGTGAAGGCGCCCTTCTCGTGGCCGAAGAGGACGCTTTCCACGATGGCGTCGGGCAGCGCGGCGCAATCGACGATGACGAACGGGCCGGAGGCGCGGGCGCTGTTCTCGTGGATGGCCCGGGCGAAGAGCTCCTTGCCCGTGCCGGTTTCGCCGCTGACGAGCACGTTGGCCTCGGTGCCCGCGGCCTGGGCCACGAGCTCCAGGCAGCGGGTGAGCGCCGGGCTCTCGCCGAGGATGCCGCAGCGCTTGAGAACGGTGGACTGGCTGCTGTTTCGCTTCTTGGCGTGGTATTCGATGGCCCGCTGCACCGGCAGCTGGATCTTGTTCAGGGTTGGCGGCTTGGTGATGTAGTTCCAGGCGCCGTTGCGGATGGCCAGCTCCGCGCCGTCGGGGTCGCCCGCGCCGGACAGGATGATGACCTCGGGCGCGGCCCGGCTGCCCTTGATGCGCGCGATGGCCTCCAGGCCGTTGCCGTCGGGCAGCATGATGTCGAGGATGACAGTCTCGAAGTACTTGTCCTCCACCTGCTTGAGGCCGTCGGCCAGGGTGAAGGCGCAGGTCGCGGCGTGGCCCATGTGCTCGACCACCAGGGCCACGGCCCGGCAGAGCTGCACGTCGTCGTCGATGATCAGCACGTTGGCCATCGAAATCACTCCCCCCCCGGGCCGGACACGGCGCCGAAGAGCTTTTCCAGCACCGCGTGCAGTTCTTCCAGGCGGAAGGGCTTGCGCAGGCAGGCGCTGATGCCGAGCCCCCCGAGGTCAGGGCCGAGATTGGCCGTGGAGCAGAGCACCACCGGCAGATCCGGGTAATCGAGGTGCATCTCCCGGGCGAGCTCGACGCCGTTCATCTCCGGAAGCTGCGCGTCCAGGATGCACAGATCGAAATCGTCGGGCGCCTGGCGGAAGACGGCCAGAGCCTCGAAGGCGCTGCAGCAGGCCATGATCCGGCAGCCAGCCTGCTCCAGAGCCTGGCGGCTGCCCTGGATCAGGAGCGGATCGGCGGAGACCATCAGGGCGCGCCTCTGTCCGGCAAGTACGGGGCGGCCGCCGGTTTCCAGGGTGGAGGCCGTGGTGCAGGCCGGCAGCTGGACGCTGAAGGTGGTTCCCTGGCCCCTGGTGCTGCGGACCTGCACCGCGCCGCCGATCGCGGCCAGGATGTTCTGCACCACGGCCAGGCCGAGCCCCGTTCCGCGGCGGTCCTTCCTGGTGGTGAAGAACGGGTCGAAAATGTAGGGCAGGTGATCCTCGGCAATGCCCGTGCCGGTGTCGGCCACCTCCAGGCAGAGGTAGCGGCCCTCGGGAAGGGATCGCCCGTCCTGGGCCAGGACCATGGCTCCGGCCACCTCGTCGATGGAGATGGCCAGGCTGCCCCCGAGGCCCTCCATGGCCTGGACCGCGTTGGTGGCCAGGTTCATGAAGAGCTGATGGATCTGGGTCGGATCGGCCAGGATGAGGTCCTCCTGGCAGTGCTTGTGGTAGGTGAGGCGGATGTTGGCCGGGATGGAGGGCCGCAGAAGCTTCAGGCACTCCTTGATGATGCAGCTGAGCTGGAAGCAGATCGGCTTGTCCAGCTCGCGGTCGCGGCTCAAGCCCAGGATCTGCTCCACCAGGTTCTTGGCCCGCTGGGCGCCGGCCAGGATCTCCTCGAAGGAATGGCGGCAGGGCTCGGCCGCCGGCAGGGTGGCCAGGCTCAGCTCGGCGTGGAGGATGATCGGGCCGAGGATGTTGTTGAAGTCGTGGGCGATGCCCCCGGCCAGGGTGGCGATGGCCTCCATCTTCTGGGCGTGGCGCAGCTGCCGCTCCAGCTGGACCAGGTCGGTGATGTCGCGCCAGACGCTGACGTAGCCCAGCGCCTTGAAGCGCTTGCCCCGGATGCGGGCCAGGGTCTTCTCGCAGACCAGGATCGTTCCGTCCTTGCGCGTGGCCGTGGTCCGGCCCATCCAGGAGTCGCGGGAGTCGAGGGTTTCGCGGATGATCTCGATGACGCGCTTCTGGTCGGCGCCCTGGTAGAGGATCTCGAGGCTCTTGCCTCTGATCTCCTGCAGGGCGAATCCGGTCATCTCCTCGAAGGCCTGGTTCACGTACTGCACGGTCAGGTCCTCGCCGAGCAGGATGATGGCCTCCACCGCCTGCTCGATGGCCAGGGCCAGCCGCGTGCGCTCCTCCTCGACGCGCTCCGAGGGGGTGATGGTCCTGGCCCTGATGACCACGCTGCTCACGGCGCCGTTTTCCGCGGCGGCCGGGACCAGGACAGCCTCGAACTCCGTGCCCCCGGCGCTCACGTCCACGAAGCTGACCGGCGCGCGCAGGCTGACCGCCTGCCGGACCTGGCGCCTGCGGCGTTCGGCGATCTCGGGCGGAAAGAGGGCGAAGAGGTCGGTGCCGAGCAGATCCTCGCGGGCAATGCCGAGCCGGTCGCACATGGCCGCATTGACGGCCAGGACCAGGCCATCCACGTCGATGACCAGGAGCTGATCCGCGCTGGCCGTCAGCAATGCGTCATGCAGAGCATCCATGGGCCCCATCCGTCACGGCTATGCAAACTGCCTGGATGGATTGGTAATAGTCCAATCGGAAAAAAAAGCAAATCCAGCGGCCGATTTCCGCGTTTTCCGTCTTGTCCGGGAAGATACGCGATCGCTTCTTCATCGTCGTGGATTTATTGGATATTTCTGCAATATCTTGCTCTGCGAGATATGCGTCTTCTTTTGCAAGACAAGCGGCGTTGATTCAAAATTGTTATCTATAATGAATCATTAACTTTTTTTGTCCAGAAAAATGGGAACGAATCTTGAAACAGCCGGGCGACTGCCGAACCTGAGCTGCAGAAGGAGATCCAACCCATGGCCAACCGCATCGGAGTCTATGTGTGCCATTGCGGCACCAATATCGCCGGCAAGGTCGACGTTGCCGAGGTGGCGCGCTTCGCCCGCGGGCTGCGGGGCGTGGCCGTGGCCCGGGACTACAAGTTCATGTGCTCCGATCCCGGACAGGAGATGATCATCCGGGACATCAGGGAGCTCGGGCTGAACCGGGTCGTGGTCGCCTCCTGCTCGCCGCGGCTGCACGAGAAGACCTTCCAGAACGCCTGCCTGCGCGCGGGCTTGAACCCCTTCCTGTTCCAGATGACCTGCATCCGCGAGCACTGCTCCTGGGTCACCGCCGACGGCCTTGAGGCCACGGACAAGGCCAAGCACATCGTGGCCGCGGCCGTGGCCCGGGTCAACTACCACGAGGCGCTCTACTCCCGGGTGGAGAAGGTCCACCCGGACGTGCTGGTGGTCGGCGCCGGCATCGCCGGCATGCAGGTCGCTCTCGACATCTCCCGGGCCGGGCACAACGTGCACCTGGTCGAGCGCGGGCCGTCCATCGGCGGCCACATGGCCCAGTTCGACAAGACCTTCCCGACCCTGGACTGCGCCGCCTGCATCTCCACCCCGAAGATGGTCGCCGTCTCCCAGGAGCCGCGCATCAACCTCATGACCTACGCCGAGGTGGTCGATATCAAGGGCTTTGTCGGCAACTACACGGCCACCGTGCGCGTCAAGCCCCGCTACGTGGACATGCGCCGCTGCACCGGCTGCGGGCTGTGCATGGAGAAATGCCCGACCAAGGTGCCGAGCGAGTTCGAGGCGGGCATGGGCGAGCGCCGGGCCATCTACCGCAACTCGCCGCAGAGCGTGCCGAACAAGCCGGTCATCGACGCCGCCCATTGCCGCCAGCTCGGCGGCAAGAAATGCGGGGTCTGCGCCAAGCTCTGCCCGTCCGGGGCCATCGACTTCGAGCAGAAGGAGCAGCTGGTGAGCATGGACGTGGGCACCATCGTCCTGGCCACCGGCTTCGACGTCTTCGACCCCACGCCCCTCGGCCAGTACGGTTTCGGTCGCTACGACAACGTGCTCACCGGCCTGCAGTTCGAGCGCCTGAACAACGCCGTCGGCCCCACCGACGGCAAGATCCAGATGAAGAACGGCGAGAAGCCCGGCAGCGTGGGTATCATCCACTGCGTGGGCAGCCGAGATACGAACCATCATCCCTACTGCTCGCGGGTCTGCTGCATGTATGCGCTCAAATACGACCACCTGATCAAGGACAAGCTCGGCCACGACACCCAGGTCTACAACTTCTACATCGACATGCGCTGCTTCGGCAAAGGCTACGAGGAGTTCTACCGCCGGGTGCAGGAGGAGGGCGTGCACTTCATCCGCGGCCGGCCGGCCGAGGTTACCGATGAGGACGGCCACCTGGTGATAACCTGCGAGGACACGCTGCTCGGGCGCATCGTGCGCGTGCCGGTGGACATGGTCATCCTGTGCACGGCCATGACCCCGCGCGCCGACGCCGCCGAGGTCGCCCGGACGTTCGGCATCAGCCAGGGCCTGGACCGCTTCTTCCTCGAGGAGCACCCCAAGCTCGGGCCGGTATCCACGGCCACGGACGGCATCTTCCTGGCCGGCACCTGCCAGGGTCCCAAGGACATCCCCGACGCCGTGGCGCACGCCTCGGGCGCGGCCTGCCAGGCGCTCTCCCTGGCGGCCCGCGGCGAGGTGACCATCTCCCCGACCATTTCCCACATCGACCCGGACATCTGCTCCGGCTGCAAGAGCTGCATCGATCTGTGTGCCTACTCGGCCATCGAGTTCGACGAACGCCGCCGGGTGGCGGTGGTCAACGAGGCCATGTGCAAGGGCTGCGGCAGCTGCGCCGGCCATTGCCCGAGCGGCGCGGCCCAGATCAGGCACTTCAGCGAGCGTTCGATCTTCACCGAGCTGTCCGGCATGCTGGCCGGCCTGCCGCACCCGCCCGCCGCCACCGTCGCCATGGCCCACCCGATCCCGGCGGCCGAGACTCACGGCCAAACCGCGCAAGGAGCCTGACATGGAAGCCTTCGAACCGACCATCATCGCCTTTGTCTGCAACTGGTGCACCTACACCGCGGCCGACCTGGCCGGGACGGCGCGCATGGTCCAGTCCCCGCGCCTGCGCCTGGTGCGCATGATGTGCACCGGCATGGTCGATCCCAAGTACGTGATCAAGGCCTTGCTCTCCGGCGCCGACGGCGTGCTCATCAGCGGCTGCCACCCCGGCGACTGCCACTACATCAACGGCAACTACAAGGCCCGGCGGCGCGTGAAGCTCTTAAATGAGATCCTGACCGGCTTCGGTTTCGACGAGCGCCGGCTGAAGCTGACCTGGGTGGGCGCCAGCGAAGGCAACGAATTCGCCGCGACCGTGAACCGCATGGTGGAGGACATCCGGGCCCTGGGGCCATCGGAAGCCGCTGCCGTCCAGGCGCTTTAAAGGAGGTATGGTCATGCCCAGCGTTGCACGTCTGCCGGTGGAAAACGGCAATCCCGTCCGGGCCATGCAGGAGCTCCTGCGGCGCCTGCTGGCCGAGGATGACATCGTGGGCGTCTTCGCCCCCAGGCAGCCCCCGGCCAAGGGGGCGGTCATGCCCAGCCTGATCACCGATCCCGAGGCGCTCGCCAGCGTCGATCCGGCCTCGCCCTCCTTCCCGGTCAACGCCGCGCAGCAGGTAGCCCGGCTGACCCGGGGCGACCTCGACGGCAAGCTGATCGCGGTTCTTCGGCCCTGCGAGCTGCGGGCCTTCACCGAGCTCGTGAAGCTGAACCAGGGCAGCCTGCAGAACCTGATCATCGTCGGCGCGGACTGCCACGGCGCCTTCGACAACGACGGCTTCCGGGCCTTCATGGAGTCAAACGGCGGCAAGCCCGGCATCGACAACTCGGCCGACTTTCTGCGCCGGGTGTCGGCCGGCGAGTTCACGGCCGCGGCCAACGGCGGTCCGGCCCTGGCCCGGGCCTGCCGGGCCTGCGAGCATCCCGCGCCGGAGCATGCGGACCTGACCATAGGTCTCTTCGGCCAGGACACCTCCCGGGACGTCCTGCTCATTCCGGGCACGGCCCAGGGCGAAGCGCTGGTGAGCCGGCTCGGGCTTGCGACCTCGGGCTCGGGCGCCGGGCGCGACGAGGCGCTCACCCGCATCCGCGCCGAACGCACCGCCTACCGCGACGCCATGTTCGAGGAGACCCGGGCGGCCACGGCCACGCCGGCCAAGCTGGCCGAGTATCTGGCGGCCTGCGTCGGCTGCTACAACTGCCGCGCGGCCTGTCCGGTCTGCTACTGCCGCGAATGCGTCTTTTTGACCGACGTCTTCGCCCACGAGCCCTGGCAGTACCTGGGCTGGGCCCGCCAGAAGGGGGCGTTGCGCATGCCCACGGACACGCTCTTCTTCCACCTGACGCGCATGGCCCACATGAGCCTTTCTTGCGTGGGCTGCGGCCAGTGCTCCAACGCCTGCCCCAACGATATCGGGGTCATGGAGCTGTTCAGGACCGTGGCCGCGCGCACCCAGAGCGCCTTCGACTACGAGGCCGGGCGCAACCCGGACGAGAAGCCGCCGCTCACGGTCTTCCACCAGAAGGAATTCGCCGAGGTCACCGGCGGCCACGACTAGATCGGCAGGGCCGGCAGGAGGAAGAACATGACCAAGACCTACGACGCACTGGTTGTCGGTGCCGGCATCGGCGGCATACGCAGCGCCCTGGACCTGGCCCAGATCGGGCGCAAGGTGGCGCTCATCGAGGCCGCGCCGGCCATGGGCGGCCTGTTGCAGAAGCTCGACCATCAGTTCCCCACCGACCATTGCGGCATGTGCAAGTCCCTGCCCTTGACCCAGCGCGACAACTCGTCGCAGTTCTGCATGCGCAAGGGGCTCTTCCACCGCAACATCGACCTCTTCCTGTCCACCGAGCTGACCGCCCTCGACGGCGACCCCGGCGCCTTCCACGCCACGCTCAAAAGGCGCTCGAGCTTCGTGGATCCGGCCCGCTGCATCGGCTGCGGGCTGTGCGCCGCGGCCTGCCCGGTGCGCGTGCCCGACGAGTTCAACGCCGGGCTGACCATGCGCCCGGCCATCCACCTGCCCGTGCCCCAGGCCATCCCCAACCACTACGTGGTCGACCTCGAGGCCTGCGAGCGCTGCGGGGCCTGCGTCAAGGCCTGCCCCACCGGCGCGGTGGACATCAAGGGCGAGGAGCGGGCCCGCTTCAGGGTCCTCATCGCCGGCGAGAAGAGCGAAGACCTGGACCGGCTCTCGGCCCTGATCGCGGACATGGGCTTCCCGGTGACGCACGTTTCCGGCGGCGCTCAGGCCGTGGAGGCCGTGGCCGCCGTTGCGGCCGACCCGGAGTCGGCGGTCCGGCTGGTCATCCTCGGCCCGGATTTGGGCGAGATGGCCGGCGAGCGCCTGCTCGGCCGGTTGCGCGAGCTGAGCCCGCACCTGCCGGTGCTGGCCGCGGCCGGCGAGCGGGCCGCGGCGAAGGACCTCCTGGACGCCGGGGCCCTGGAGATGATCGAGCTGCCGCCCGACGAGAAGCGCTTGCGGCCCTGGTTCGACAAGTTCTTCATGCGCCAGGTCTCCGACGAAATGGTCGAAATCGACGTGGCCGCGGTCATCCTGGCGGCTGGCTTCACCTGCTTCGATCCGACTCCCGCGGGCGACGTGCTCGGCTACGGCCAACTGCCCGACGTGGTCACCTCGCTCGAGTTCGAGCGGCTGCTGAGCGGCACCGGCCCCACCGGCGGACGCCTGGTCCGGCGCTCCGACGGCGCGCCGGTCAGGCGCATCGCCTGGCTGCAGTGCGTGGGCTCGCGCAACCTGAAGCAGGGCGACTTCTGCTCCTCCATCTGCTGCATGATCTCGATCAAGGAGGCCAACCTGGCCCTCAAGGCGACCGCCGGCCAGCCCGGCGGGCCGGTCGAGGCGACCGTTTTCTACATGGACATGCGCACCTTCGGCCGCGACCACCAGCACTACCTCGACCAGGCCGCGCAGAGCGGGATCAATTTCGTGCGCAGCCGCATCCATTCAGTGGTGCCGGACAACGGTCCGGAAAAGGGCCTGCACGTGGAGTACATGGGCGAGGACGGGGTCTTGCGCTCGGAGCGTTTCGACCTCCTGGTCCTGGCCGCAGGCGCCCGCCCGCCGGCCTCCATGGCCCGCCTGGCCGAGGCCGCCGGCATCGAGCTGAACCCCTGGGGCTTCCCCAAAATCATGCCCTTCCAGCCGGCCCGGACCTCGCGCCTGGGCGTCTTCGCCGCGGGCTCGTTCAACGGGCCCAAAGACATCGCCGAGAGCATGATCCAGTCCGGCGCCGCGGCCCTGGGCGCCTCGCGCCTGGTCAACCTCTACGCGCCCATCCGCGAGAAGCAGCCCGCGCCCGAGCCCGTGTACGCCGACGTCTCCCGGCAGCCCTCGCGCATCCTGGTGGCCTTGTGCACCTCCTGCCCGGTCTTCGGGCAGACCCTGGACGGGGGCGCCCTGGCCCGCGACCTTGCGGCCATGCACGGCGTGTCCGAGGTCATCCCGGTCGAGCGGGTCTGCACCGGCCCGGGCTGGGAGAGCATCGTGGAGGCGGCCGCGTCCGACAGGCCCGGCCGGCCCAAGCCCAACCGGGTGATCATCGGGGCCTGCATGCCCTATGCCTACGTGCCGCGCCTGCACCAGCTCGGCCGGCGCCTGGGGCTCGATCCCGGACTTATGGACGTGGTGGACATCTATTCGCCGCTCATGCAGGCCGCGCGCGAGGGCGCGCACCCCCTGGAGGACGCGGAGACCAGCCTGCGCATGGCCGTGCGCAAGCTCGCCGGCTCCGAGCCGCGCCTGAGCGGGAGCTACCAGCCCGTGGAGCAGCACGCCCTGGTCGTGGGCGGCGGCCTGGCCGGCCTGACCGCGGCCCTGGGCGTGGCCGACCACGGCTTCCCCGTGACCCTGGTGGAGGAGCAGGAGGCGCTCGGCGGCATCGCGCTCAACGTGCGCCGGACCGCCGGGGGCGAGGACGCGCGCAAGTACGTCGAGGGCCTGGTGGAGCAGGTCCGCAAGCACCCCAACATCCGGACCTTCACCGACGCCCGGGTCAGCCTGGCCAGCGGCAGGAGCGGCCACTTCCTGTCCTTCGTCACCGCCCCCCAGGGCACCATGCACCTCCTGCACGGCGCGACCATCCTGGCCACCGGCGGACACGAGGCCAAGGTCTACGAATGGGGCTACCGGGTGCACAAGAGCGTCATGACCCAGCAGGAGCTGGAGAACAAGCTTGCCGACGGCCAGATCGACGCCCGGTCGCTGTCCGGCGTGGCCATGATCCAGTGCTGGCGCTCGCGCGAGCAAGCGCGCAACTACTGCAGCCGCATCTGCTGCCAGAACGCCATGAAGAACATCGCCGAGCTCAAGCGCCGCAACCCGGAACTGCAGGTCCACGTCTTCTACCGCGACATCATGACCTACGGCTTCCAGGAGGAGATGTATACCGAGGCCCGCCGCCTGGGCGCGCTCTTCATCCGCTACAGCCCGGACAACAAGCCCCGGGTGGAGTTCGAGGAGGGCCGGCCGGTGATCACTGCCTTCGAGCCCATCCTCGGCCGCGACATTCAGGTGCGGGCCGACATCCTGGCCCTGGCCAGCGGCATCGAGCCCAATGACGCAAGCGAAGTGGCCGAGCTCTTCGGCGTGCCGCTCACCGAGCACGGCTTCTTCCAGGAGGCCGACCCAAAGTGGCGGCCGGTGGATTTCCTCAAACACGGCGTCTTCGCCTGCGGCCTGGCCCGCGCCCCGGGCTCCATGGACGAGACGATCGCCTCGGCCAAGGCCGCGGCCCAGCGGGCGCTCTGCGTGCTCTCCGAGAAGCGCCTGGTGCCCGGGCGGGTGGTGGCCGAGGTCCGGCCGACGCTCTGCTCGCGCTGCGGCACCTGCATCGAGGTCTGTCCCTACCACGCCCGGAGCCTGGACCCCGTACTCGATCGCATAGTGGTCGACGAGCTCCTCTGCCAGGGCTGCGGGTCCTGCGCCGCGGCCTGTCCCAACGGCGCAAGCGTGCTGCGGGGCTTCTCGGACCGGCAGGTCCTGGACGTCATCGACGCGGCCCTCGAGGTCTGACGGCCGCACAAGGAGAAGAACCATGCCCTCCGCCGAAACCGAACGCGAAAAGACCGCCCCGCTCCTGCGCATCGCCAGGTCCAAGGCCCTGGAAACCGTGCGCGAGATGGTCGCCGGCTGCATGCAGTGCGGCACCTGCACCGCCTCCTGCCCCAATGCCTGGGCCATGGACCTGACCCCCCGGCAGCTCTGGCGCCTGGTGAACTTCGGCCAGGAAGAGGAGGTGCTGGCGAGTGGGACCCTGTTCATGTGCTCCACCTGCTACACCTGCACCCTGCGCTGCCCGCGCAATCTCCCCTTGACGAGCGCCATGGCCGCGCTCAAGCGCCTGGCCTTCGAGCATGCGCACAAAACCCGGCGGAGGGCCGCCTTCTACCGGAGCTTCGTCGACAACATCCGGAGCTACGGTCGGGTCAAGGAGACGGCGCTCATGTCCATGTACTTCCTGGCCAGCCGCGACCCGAAGCTGCCGCTGGCCTTCACCGCGCCCGCCCTGCGCCTGCTCGGCAAGGGCAAGCTCCACTGGCCGGGCCGCCCGGGCCGAGGCTCGCTCGGGCGCCTCATGGACGCGGTCATGAACAGGGAGGGCCGGCCATGAACTACGCCTACTATCCCGGCTGCTCGCTGAAAGAGAGCGCGCGCGAATACGACCTGTCCACCCAGGCGGTCATGGAAAGCCTGGGCGCGAAGCTTACGGAGATACCGGACTGGACCTGCTGCGGCGCGAGCGCGGCGGAAGCGGTGGACGATCTCCTCAGTCTGGCCCTGCCCGCGCGCAACCTGGCTCTGGCCGAGCGCCACCTGCCGGGCCTCGACGTCCTGGCGCCGTGCAGCGCCTGCTACCTGAACCTGCGCCGCGCCCAGGAGGAGACCAATCGCGAGCGCCGCGTCCGGGACGAGGTCAACGCCATGCTCGGGGCGGAGTCGCTCTCCTACGGCGGGGGCGTCACGGTACGCCACCTGCTCGACGTGCTGGTCAACGACATCGGACCGGAGCGCATCGAGGCGGCGGTGAAGCACTTCTATCCGCTGCTCAAGGTGGCGCCCTACAGCGGCTGCCAGATCCTCCGGCCCTACCGCGTCTTCGACGACCCGGAACACCCGACCGCGCTCGGCCGCGTGCTCAAGGCCATGTATGTGGACGTCCTGGACTGGAAGGCGGGCAACGCCTGCTGCGGGGCCTCGCTGGCCGCCACCAAGCACAAGGTGGCCCTGCCCGCGATCAGGGCCGTGCTCGACGCCGCGAGCGAGGCGGACTGCATCGTCACCGTCTGCCCCATGTGCCAGATGAACCTGGAGCTCTACCAGAAGGAGGCCGGCCGACGCATGCCCGTTCTCTATCTCACCCAGCTCATGGGCCTGGCCCTCGGGCTCCCGGAGCAGCTGCTGCGCGTGGCGCACAACCTGTCCGTGACCCCGGATTTCCTGCGCTCCCTGCCGGACAAGGCAGCGGAGGCCGCAACCACCTGAACGAAAAGGAGGCCGTCATGTTCAAGGACATCGTTCTGGCGATCACGCCCTCGGAGGTCTGCGAGCACGCTGCGGACAAGGCCTTCGCCTTTGCCCAGCGCTTCGAAAGCAACTTGAACATCGTCCATGTCACCGGCATGGAGCGCGGCTGGGGCGAAATGGAGTTCCTCGAGTGCAGCGGCGAGACCGCGCGCATCACCAAGAACATCGAGGAATACTACTGCGAGAAGCTCAAGGGCTGCGGCAACCACAAGGTCACCGTGGTCGCGGGCGTGCCCCACAACGAGATCCTGCGCATCGCGCGCAAGGTCGACGCCGACCTGATCATCATGGGGCAGCACACCAAGCAGTACGAGGAGACGCGCTCCAAGGTCTGGGGCATGGCCGGCTCGACCCTGGAGCAGGTCAGCCAGCGGGCCCGCTGCCCGGTGATGATCGTCACCCGCGAGGCGCCCTACGGCGAGCAGCGCATGAAGACCTTCATGGTGGCCACCGACTTCTCCAAGCAGTCCGAATGCGCCGTTGCTTACGGCGGACAGCTCTGCCGGCATTACGGCGGCGAGCTGCTCGTCTTCCACGCCGTGGGCGACGACCAGCTGCCCACCCCCGACGATCGGCGCACCCGGAGCTACCGGGAGCGCATGCAGGAGGAGTTCGACTACCTGCTGCGCGGCGTGCCCAAGGTCGAGTACCTCTGCGAATACGGCCATCCGGCCATGGAGATCCTGAAGCTGGCCCGCAACCGCAACGCGGACCTGGTGCTCATGGCCCACCACTCCAAGGAGAAGGACCCCGAGAAGGCCTTCCTGGGCTCGGTGGTGGTCCAGGTGGCGCTGAACAGCGCCAGCCCGACCATGAGCATCAACCGCTACTTCGACCTGCGTTGCGGCATGATGTACGACCAGCAGGGCGGCGTGACCACCAAGTCCGCCCAGAAGGAACCGGCGCCGGCCTGAACGCCCCAGGGAGGGCAATGCCATGGAAACCGTCGAAACCCGGGTCCCGTCTCCCGTGCTCCTGCCGCCGGCGGGCGGATCACGCTTCCTGGACAAGGTCAAGAGCATGCTGCCCGCCGGCGGCAATCTCGACCTCTGCCTGACCTGCGGCCTGTGCTCGGCCGGCTGCCCGGCCACCGGCTCCGAGAACATGGACCCGCGCAAGTTCCTGCGCATGGCCGCCCTGGGCATGGACCAGGAGGTCTGCTCCACGCCCTGGGTCTGGCAGTGCACCATGTGCCAGCGCTGCAGCTATGCCTGCCCGATGCAGATCAACATCCCCCAGCTCATCTACCTGGCCCGGCAGAGCTGGCCCAGAGAGAAGAGGCCCAAGGGCATCCGCGGCTCCTGCGACGTGGCTCTGGGCACGCCCACCAATAGCGCCATGGGCGTCAAGCCCGAGGACTTCGTCGAGGTCGTCGAGGAGGTCCTGGCCGAGGTCAAGGAGACCCAGCCGGGGTTCGCCGACCTGACCGCCCCGGTCAACAAGCAGGGCGCCACCTACTTCCTGAACCAGAACTCCCGCGAGCCGGCCACCGAGCCCGACGAGATGGTGCCCCTGTGGAAGATCCTGCACACCGTGGGCGCGGACTGGACCTACTCCGACGTGGGCTGGGCCGCCGAGAACTACTGCATGTTCCTGGCCGACGATGCATCCTGGGAAAATGTGGTGCGCAACAAGGTCGCGGCCGTGGAGGCGCTGGGCTGCAAATACTGGCTCAACACCGAGTGAGGGCACGAGCTGTTCGCGGTCCGGTACGGACTGCAGAAGTTCGGCATCACGCCCTCGTTTGAGATCGAGAGCATCATCCGCCTCTACGCCCGCTGGATCAGGGAGGGCCGGCTTCCCGTCAGCTCGGACTGGAACAAGGACCTGCACGTGACCTTCACCGTCCAGGACCCCTGCCAGCTCGTGCGCAAGAGCTTCGGCGACCCGGTGGCCGAGGACCTGCGCTTCGTGGTCAAGTCCGTGGTCGGCGAGGAAAACTTCATCGACATGGTGCCCAACCGCTCCAACAACTACTGCTGTGGCGGCGGGGGCGGCTTCCTGCAGTCCGGCAACCACGAGGCGCGCCGCTTCTACGGCCAGCGCAAGCTGAAGCAGATCCTGGATACGAAAGCCACCTACTGCATCGCCCCCTGCCATAACTGCCACTCCCAGATCCACGACCTGTCCAAGGTCTCCGGCGCCCACTTCCCGGTGGTGCACCTCTGGACCCTCATCTGCCTCAGCATGGGCATGCTGGGCGAGAACGAACGCAGTTACCTGGGCGAGGACCTGGCCGAGGTCGGCCTGTAGGCCCGCGGGGGGGGGGAAGAGATGGGGGAGAAGATGCCTCCGGCGGCCGGGGGCGCCCCCGGCCCCCCCGAGCCCTTCATGGCTCTTCGCTTCAAGCCGCCTAGTCGCTGTTGCGTATCTCGGCGATGGCCCGGGAGTAGGCCCGGAACACGTCCTCGCGGTTGATGATGCCGAGCACGTGGGTTTCGTCTTCGGGGTCGAGGACCGGTATCTGCCCGAAGTCAGTGTCCACGAACTTGAGCAGCGCCGCGTAGAGGTCGTCCTCGGGCTGGAGGAAGACCGGCTTGCGCGCGAGGTCGCGGACCACGATGAGCTCGAACAGGCAGTCCTCGAAGAGCACCTTGCGCACGTCCTGCAGCGGCAGGATGCCGGTGATCCGGTCCTCGGCCCCGCGCACCGGGAAATAAAGCTCGTTGGTCTCGGTGATGACGTCGAGCAGGGCCTTCAAAGTCATGCCCTCCTCGAGCACGGTGACCCGCCCCGCCTTGTAGAAGTCCTTCACCTTCAGGTCCTCCAGGATGTTGATGGTCTTGTCCTGGAGGTGGGCCGGGGAGTCGAACTTGTTGTCCACCTGGTTCTCGTAGAGCGAGACCCGGCGCGAGAGGATGAGGCAGATGGCCGAGGCCAACATGAGCGGGGCGAGGAGTCCGTAGCCGCGGGTCAGCTCGCTGACCATGACCAGCGGGCCGATGGGCGCCTTGGCCACGCCGGCGAAGAAGGCGGCCATGCCGACCATGATGTAGCCGCCGGGCTCGCGGACGATGTCCGGGTAGAGCGTGCCCGCCAGCTTGCCCACCAGCCCGCCGGTCATGCCGCCGACGAAGAGCGCCGGGGCGAACATGCCGCCGGACAGCCCCGAGCCGATGGTCAGCGAGGTGGCCACGATCTTGCCGACGATGATGGCCAGCATGAGCATGGCCGGTATCTGGCCGAGGATGGCCAGCTCGAGCCAGCCATAGCCGCCGGCCAGGACCTGGGGGAAGAGGACGCCGAAGGTGCCCATGGCCAGGCCGCCCAGGGCGATCGACCACATGAGCCCGAGTTTGTCGCGCAGCCGGGCGAATATGCCGTACTTCACGAACTGGAAGGTCCGCACGTAGACAAATCCGGTGGCCGAGCAGGCCACGGCCAGCAGCGCATAGAAAGGCAGCTCGTAGACGCTCTGGAAACTGAAGGAGGGGATGCCGAAGATGGGCTCGGTGCCGAAGAAGAAGGTGAAGATGGAGTAGGCCACCACCGAGGACAGGACCGCGGGCAGGATGGCCTCGGCCTCGAAGTCCTCGCGGTAGATGACCTCGATGGCCGTGAGCGCGCCGCCCAGGGGGGCGCGGAAGATGGCTCCGAGCCCGCCGGCCGCGCCGGCGAGGAGCAGCACCCGGCGCTCGCGCACGCTGAGCTTTAAGCGCGTGGCGAGGAAGGAGCCGATGCCGGCGCCGATCTGGGAGATGGGGCCTTCGCGGCCGGCGCTGCCGCCGGCGCCGATGGTCAACACGGCCAGCGTGCCCCGGATGAGCGGCACCAGGGGCGGAATTCTGCCTTCCTGGCGGTGGAAGGCCTTGATCATGGCGTCGGTGCCGTCGGTGCCGGAGTCGATCGACTCGGGAATGAAGCGCTTGACCAGAAAGCCGGTGGCAAGGCCGATGAGGCCGAGGGCCAGGGGCACGACCCACGGCCGGTAGAGGCCGGGTGCGGCGTGCAGGAGCTTCTCCCCGGCCGGCGCCGGCAGGGAAAGTCCGGCCCAGAGGGTCAGGACGTAGTGCTTGGACAGCTCCACGCCGGCGTAAAAGGCCACGGCCATGAGGCCCGAGGCCGCGCCCACCAGGATGCCGAGCACCAGCCAGCGAAAGGAGGTGATCTTGCGGTAGGAGCGGGCGATGTCGCGCCAGAGGCGGAAGTGGCGGCCGAGAGGATTTGCGGGCCAGATCTTGCCGGCGGGCGCTGACTGGGCCTTGCCCTTCTCTCTCTCCGGTGCCGCGGCGGTCACGTCGGTCCGCTCGCTCGTTCAGGCCGTCTTGGCCGAGATCGCGGCCTCGGGCGAAGCCAGGATCCGGCGGCCGATGCCAACGTCCTCGCCGATGCGGGCGACGAGCTCGGCAACCCCCGAGAACTTCTGCTCGGAGCGGATGCGCTGGACGAAATGGACCCGGAGCTGGCGGCAGTAGAGGTCGCCGTCGAAATCGAGGATGAAGACTTCCACGGACAGGCGGTCGTCACCGAAGGTCGGGTTGTAGCCGATGTTGGCCACGGCCGGCATGGGACCGGCGGAGAGCCCCAGGACCTCGGCCCAGATGGCATAGACCCCGGGCTTGGGGAAAAGCTCGTCGACGAGCTCCAGGTTGGCCGTGGGGAAGCCGAGCAGCCGCCCGCCGCGGTTGTGGCCGTGGATGACCGTGCCCTTGACCTGATAGAAGCGTCCGAGAAGGGGGCGCGCGTCATAGACGTTGCCGGCCTGGACCAGGTCGCGGATGCGCGTGGAGCTGACCACCGCGCCCTCGATGATCACCGGGTCCAGGCGCTCCACGGAGTAGCCGTACCGCTCGCCGAGCCGGCGCAGGATCTCGTAATTGCCCTTGCGGTGGCGGCCGAAGGCGTAGTCGTAGCCGATGACCAGCTGGCGCATGTGCAGCCCCTCGACCAGGTAGCGCCGGACGAAGTCTTCGGGCTCGAGGGCGGCCAGCTCCCGGGTGAAGGGGATGACCAGGGCGACCGCGGGGCCGAGGGCGGCGATGAGCTCGAGCTTCTGCTCGGTCAGGGTGATGAAGGGCGGCGTCTTCTTGTCCGAGAGCACGCGCGAGGGGTGGGGGTCGAAGGTCACCACCACGCTCAGCATGTGCGCGGCCGCGGCCTGCTGGACCGTGGTGGCGATGAGCTTCTGGTGGCCCTTGTGCACGCCATCGAAGTTGCCGATGGTCACGCAGGATTCGGTCAGGGTTTCGGCGAGCTCTTCGGGGCTGGTGACGACGATCATGGCTGACGGCTTCCAAGAAAAAAAAGGCCCATGGGCCGAGGCGTTGTAGCTATCCCAAAAGCTGGGCAGTGGCAACCGGCCGTGGACGGGCGAAAAGAAAATTTTTGGCAAGCCGTACAAAACCCCTTGTCAAGCGCTTCGAACTGGACTAAATACCGACCTCCGCTGCCGAAGTGGTGGAACTGGTAGACACGCTAGGTTCAGGGTCTAGTGGTCGCAAGGCCGTGGGAGTTCGAGTCTCCCCTTCGGCACCAAAAGAGGACAAAGGGTTCCAGCTAACTAGCTGGAACCCTTTCTTCTTTTCGGGCGGTCCGAACGGGCGGAAGGTTCCGGCAGCGGTCGAAAAAGCGCCTGGGTCAAAGACTGGGTCAACGGCTGGGTCAAAGCTGCTTCGGCACCAATCGATCCCGCCACGGGGAGTGACCCCTTGGAGACACGGCCATGCCGTCAGCCGCCAGGGGAACCGGCCACCTCATCCTGAAAGGAAACACCTACTATTTCCGCATGGCCGTGCCCAAGGCCCTGCGCGGGTTTCTGGGCCGGAGCGAATTGCGCTACAGCCTGCGCACGGGTTATGCTGGCCCAGCACGGCTGAAAGCCAAAAGCCTGGCCCTGGCCGCCTATGATCTGTTCGCGCGCCTGAAGCGCGCCGAGAGTGGGGACATGATTGACGTCTACAAGATCAGGGAAGCCGTCGACGAATTCTTCCGCCATCTGCTCGACCAGAACGAGTTCGTCGGCATGTGCGGCAGCGACACCTACCCCGAGATTCTCCGCAAAGCCGACGACACACCCGGCCGGATGGCGGCCTACCTCCGAACGCTCCTGGCCAGGCACGACTACGATCGGCTCGACACCTACCTGACGACCTTCTGCGACGACTTCGGCGCCCCCGAACCGACGGACCCGGAAGAACGCCGTGTCTGGGCCCATGAGATCGGCAAGCATCTGGCCCAGTTCTATGAGATCGTCGACCGGCGGGGACGGGGCGATTACGCCTACGAGAAAAGCGTCTATCCGCCCCGCCCCCAGGTCCAGGTCATCGAAACCCCTGCTGCCCCGGTGGCGCCTGCGGAGTCGGCCAAGTCCTCCCCGCTGCTCAGCGAAGTCCTGGGCAAATACCGGGAAGACATGAAAGACCGTGAGGGGTCGGAAAAATCTATCGCAGACATCATGTCCACCCTCGAACACTTGACCGACATCCTGGGAGACGAGCCCATCTCGGCCATCGATTTCCCGGCCATGCGCACCTTCAGGGAAACCCTGAGCAAGCTGCCGGCCCACCGAAAGAAGAAGAAGGAATTCCGGGACAAGAACATCCAGGAGATCCTGGCCTTGGACGTGCCCCGGAAATTGAGGCTGAAGAGGACGACCAGGAACAACATCCTGTCGAACGTTTCGACCTTCTTCGCCTGGTGCGTACGGCAGGGCTATCTGGAAAAGAATTACGCCGAGGGCTTCAAGGAGCGCATTAAGCAGCGGGAGGACGAATTCAGGGATGTGTTCAGCCAGACAGATCTCGCGGCCATTTTCAATGCCCCCGGCTACCGGCAGGACACATTCAAGAATCCCTGGATGTTCTGGGTTCCGCTCCTGCTCGCCTACACCGGGGCCAGGCGCGAGGAAATCTGCCAGCTGTACATCGATGATGTCCGGGAGGTGGACGGCGTATGGGTCCTGGACATCAATGACAATCCGAACAGCCGGGGCGAGAAGGACAAGCATGTCAAGAACGCAAACTCGATCCGGCTCATCCCCATCCATCCGGTGCTTATCGATCTTGGCTTCCTGGACTACCGGCGCTCCGTGGTCGAACGAAAAAAAGAACGTCTGTTCCCGGAACTCACGAAAATCAAAGGGAATTACGGTCACGCAGTCGGCAACTGGTTCGGTCGTTTTCGAAAAAGCCTTGGCCTGACGTCGGAAAAACACAACCTTCATTCCTTCCGCCACACCTTCATTGACCACCTCAAACAGAAATTCGTCACCGAACAGCTCTACACCGAAGTGACCGGCCACAAAGTCGGCGGCAGTGGCGTCGGCGACGGTGGAACCGGACAAACCGAAGCTGGCCGCCGTTATGCCAAACGCTTCCCGCCGAGGGTGCACCTGGAAGAGATCATCAAAAAGCTCGACTACGGCCTGGATCTGTCACGGCTGAAGGAGTCGAAGTTCGGGAAGAAGGTAATAGAGGCTGAGGCTGACGCTGCAGGGGCAGGTGAAGCCAGAAAAGGAAATGAAGACAAGGAAATCAAGGAAATAAGGAAACAAAGGAACGTAAGGAAAAGGAAAGAAGCCTAATCGCCTAGGAAAAAAGGAAAAACGGCGATTCGCCGGCCTTGCGGATCATAGACATACTCGATGATCCGGCCGTCCGGCAACGCCACGCGGGTCAGCTCGCCGCGCGCCGTGTAGATGTAGGTCGTGGTCCGGCCGGCTTCGGCGCGCGTGGCCAGGAAGCCGTCCTCGTACGAGCGGCCATAGGTGTTGCCGGCATAGGCCAGGGCGTCGAGGTCGCCGTTGGCGTCATTGGTGTAATCAGCAGCTTTCCCGCCAGGATCGGCGCCCATCTGGAGGCGGCCGTCCGGTCCCAAGTAATACTGTCACTGCACACATACAATAAAAAGCCTCACTTCCTTTTCTTTATCAATACATAAAACCCATTCAACAATAAAAGAAGTGGAAATAGTGACGTTGAAAATTTTACACGATAGTAATAGTTAAATGCAACAAGAAGAATTGCACCAAAAGCAACCATTATATATCCACCAGTTTTGTCTCTCATGTCATGCCCACTGTGTTATTGGCAGGTGTTGTCAGGCGCACATTTGCTTTGGTTATTGTTATTATCCATTTCGCCTGCCTTGTCATTGATCTTCTTGCCAATGTCTAAGCAAAGCGTATAGTATTATAAAACAACATGCGATGTAACGTCTTTAATGCGCATGGAAATTTAACTAGTACGGTCCTAAAAAGCGCTCACTATTGAACTGTATGGGATGTGAAGGAGCATCTGCAACCCAAACTTCTGTTTCCCACGCGATTTCCAACGGATAACGCGACATGAGCTGGCGGGTCGGGAAGGCAGTCACATAAACGAGACCGGCGGTTGAGTCCTTGAAAAGACGAGCGAGTTCGTCATGGCGTTTGTCGTTGACAGGGCCGTGGCTTGTGACGGCCTCCGCCAGCAGCAGCCACTTTCGTGCAGGATTGTAATCACACCGACTGGTTCGAAATTGGTTCTTCACGAAACGCGTCCCAAAATCCTCTTGACGCATTTCAATGGCACGACCTTGGGCCTAAGAGCCGCCAATCGACTTTTTTGATTTATAAATTGTGTAAAAGGCAAACAAAAGTGCGAATATATATTTCGTTGAATTTGATAATGATCTATATATATCATAATTTGATTCTTTCATAAATGGTATTTCCACAAATATAAATAGAAGTATTAGTACTCCGATCACACAATAGCTAAAATACACATTTTTTATAAATTTTGTCGGAACAACTGCATAAAACATTAATATTAGCGGCGTTAATATAATTAACGGATTGAGATAAACTAAAAACCATAATGCGCCAAATAAATGCAATAAAGCTAGGCAAGCCGCAATTATACGTATTATTAATTCCAACAAGAATGTCATTTTAATATCTCCTTATCTTCCTTGCGCCCTATCATACGCACCATGGCCGTAACGTGATACAAACCAATAGAATATATACGCGTTGCGCGCCCAAGAAATATATTCATAGTCATAAGTCGAAAACGATCTTGCTTCATTTAGCATGTTTTGAAGAAACTCATTGTCGCACTCATCTTTACATTTTCCAGGCGTTCCATAACATTCGTCATGTTTTTTACATGAATCAGGGAACATCTCTGGGATTACATAGGCAGTCCATCCACTTCCGCAAGAATCAAGCCCTGTAACATCGACGAAATTCATGGGGTCACTCAAGCAGTACCCATAAAAATCAGTATCTCCGCCAGCAAATCCAATCGGGTCCTTCGCCGTCCACCGTCCGGTATCAGGGTCGTAATCACGTGCTCCAAATCGTACGAGCCCGGTGTCCTTGTCAAAAAGCCCGCCTGCGAAAGCGAATGGCAGAGCCAGTCCGGGGTTCGAGTCGGAGAGTAGCCGACCGAAGGTGTCGTAGTCCAGGCGCTTGACTGTCGTGCCGGCGGCGTCGAGCACCAGTCGCAAAGTGCCAATCTGGTCGTAGGCCAGGTAGTAGCGCGTGCCGATACCGTTCACCGCCGAGACAGGCATGCGGCCGTCGGCGTACTCGAAGCGCCATTTGAGAGCATCGGCGCCGTCGAAAACCGCAAGCAGCTTCGTCTGTCCGAGCCATTGGTACTTTTCGACCACAATGCCATTGATCTTCTTGGCGATGCGCCGGCCGTAGGGATCGTTGACGTAGTCGATGATCCGGGCATCGGGTAGCGTCACCTGCTTCAGTTCGCCACGGGCGCCGTAGACATACTGCGTTGACTGGCCGGCCTCGGTTTTCGAGGCCAGGTAGCCGTCCAGGTCATAAGCCAGGGTCAGGGTGCCCGCGGTCAGCAGCCGTTCATCCGGCGAATAGGCGTGGGAATTCGCGCCACGGCGATGGTCGCCGGAGCGCATCCCGGCGGTGTTGTAGGAATAGGAATATAGTTGACACCGTTTATCTGTGCATAATTGGCCCTGTTATGCTTCATGCGTTTCTTTTGCACTAGGTATCCTCACTTCACTAAACCGCATGAACTGAAGATTTCCTTGGGCCTCTAGACGACCATTTTCAACCAAGTTGCGAATTCTTTGCGAATAGAAAACATCGGGTATTCCCTTTATGCTGTTTGACAAGTTCAACATTGTAATCCCAACAACCATGGCAACCTTACGCCAGGAACTCCTGGCATTTGATAGCAATGCTTCATCAATAGCTTGCAGATCTTTTTGGCTCAGTTTTGCTACCAAGGCTTTTTCCTCTGCCGTCAAATCTGGGTCAGGTATTGGTATTTCTTTGTTCATATTTGTCGTTTCCTAAACATACTCTGGGAGGGAAATAGGTGCCCTACCTTCGTTAGGTGCATATCTCGAATTCTGTCGGGAGGCTAGCTAGCATTCATTTGCTATGCGATCTATTCACGCACAGGGTTTCCACCGCACTCTTCGCTTACAAGTCCTCTTGCGCAATCGTCTATATTCTCATGTCCGCCAGTGATCCGCCTATTTCTATTTCTGCAAGGTTTGTCGAGTTCTTTCTTGCATATTTCCTTGGCTTCCTTCCATTCTTGATGGCATTCAGGGGTGTCTGGTAGGTCCCAGGCATCGATATTGCCTCTTGTAACTTCATTTCCAATGATCGATCCAATGATCGCCCCAATGATACCACCAATAATAGGCTCTATGGCCGGCCATATAACTGGCCATATTATTGGTAATGCCATCGCGCAGTTGCCGCTTGGATCGATTCTGTTGACCGGATCATTGACACAATACCCAAATAAATCGGTATCCTTACCACTGAACCCGATTGGATCCAACGCCGTCCATCTCCCCGTCTCCGGATCGTAGTCCCTGGCTCCAAACCTCACCAGCCCGGTGTCTGTGTCGCAGAGTCCACCGGCAAAGCCGAAGGGGATGGCGAGGGTCGGGTTGGTGTCCAAGAGGCGGCGGCCGAAGGTGTCGTGATCCAGGCGCTTGATGATGGCGCCCGCGGCGTCGGTCACGGCCAAAGGTGTGCCGACTTGGTCAAAGAGCAGGTAGTGGCGCGTTCCGGCGCTGTTCACCGCCGAAACGGGCATACGGCCGTCGGCATACTCGAAGCGCCACTTGAGGGCGTCCGAGCCGTCGTAAACCGCGAGGAGCGTGGTCTGGCCGAGCCACTGGTATTTCTCAACCACCTCGCCGCCGACTTTCTTGGCGATGCGCCGGCCTTGCGGATCATAGACATACTTGATGATCCGGCCGTCCGGCAACGCCACGCGGGTCAGCTCACCACGGGCGGTATAGGTGTAGGTCGTGGTATGGCCGGCTTCGGTGCGCGTGGCCAGGAAGCCGTCGGGGTCGTAGGTGTAGGTCACGTTCCCGGCGGTCAGCAGGCGGTCGCCGGGCGAGTAGTCGTACGTCCGGCCAAGGTGGTCGCTGGTGCGCCAGCCGCCGGCGCCGTAGCCGTAAGACTCCACGCTCACGCCGTTCTTGGTCACGCCGGTCAGCCGGCCGAGGTCGTCGTAGGCGTAGACGTAGTGGACCGGCGTCCCTTCCACGGTCACGGTCTTGTCCGTGATCTGGCCGGCCTTGTTGCGCTGGAGGGTGACCGCGGCCCTGGCGCTGCCGCCCAACGTATCCGTCCAGCCGGTCAGCTCGCCGAAGCCGTTGAAAGTCCTGCTCTGGGCATAGGCGCCGCCGGCCGCCTGGTCGGACACGCTCTCCGGCAAGCCGCTGATGGCGTTGCGGCCGACGACGTTGCGGCCGACCTGGGTGACCAGGTTGTCGGCGTCGTAGGCGATGGTTTCGCTGCCGCCGGCATAGCCCAGGCTGCTCACCCTGAGATTGGCGTCGTAGCCCAGGTCCACGGTCGCGGCCAACGTCCCGGACGCGGCCTCGGAGGTCAGCAAGGGGCCGTTGTAGGCATAGGTCAGGCTCTCACCGCCGGCGCTCACGCTGCCGAGCTTGGTGTCGCACAGCCAATCGAGGCTCACGCCGCCCTCGGGGGTGAGGATGGAGACAAGCTGGTCCTGGCTGTAGACGTACTCCACCTGCCTGCCCGAGGGGCGGGTGATGCGCGTCAGACGGTTGTCCTTGTCGAAGGTGTAGGCCGTCGGGTTACCCTCAGGCGGGGTCCAGCCGGTGCGGTTGTTGGCCGCGTTGTAACCGAAACCGTGGTCCACTGGCCGGGGCGTGGTCAGAAGCGTCGTGTTTCCGCTCGCATCGTAGGCAAATCCGATGGTTGAGCCGCCGGGGCGGGTGATGGTCGTGACCCGGCCGTTGGCGTCGTGGTCCAAGGTCGTGGACCGGGCCAAGGGGTCGGTGACCGTGTGCAGATTGCCCTGGGCGTCGTAGCCGTAGAGGATGTCCCGCAGGTCGGCGCCGGCGCCGGTCTCCTCGCGGATCAGTCGGCCGGCGGCGTCGTAGGCCAGACGCACGGGTTCGAGGCCCGGCGCGGCGGCGTCGGCCACGAGCAGGGTCTCGGGGTCGTAGTGGGTCTGGCTCACGCGGCCGGCGGGCGAGGTGGCGGTGATGGTGCCGGCGAGCACGTCCTCCACCCGGACGTAGGCTTGGCCGCCTTCGGTGGTCGTGCGGGTGAAGCGGTCGGGGCGACCGTCGGCGTTGGTGTCCGTGGCCGCGCGGGCGTAGGTGGTGACCAGGCTCAGGCCCTGGGACACGGTTTTTGTCTGCTTGCTCACGTACTGCTCGCGTAAAACCGGGTCCGTGGCGTACTCGAAGTCGAGCACTGTGCCGCAGGACAGCTCCTTGTGGACCTTGCCCGAGTCGCGGTTCTTCGTCCAAGTGGTGAGCGCGCCCGAGGGCGAGGTGATGACCGAGCTTTCGGTGGTGGCCGTGGAGCCGTCGAGATAGGTGGTGACCTCGTTCTCGCCGGTGGTCACCGTGGTCCGGGTCTTGCCGGTTTCGTCGAGTCCGCTGGCGTAGCGCCAGTTGCCGCCGGCCTCGTTGGTGGCCTGGACGATGCGGCCTTCGGCGTCGAACACGTGGCCGAAGCGCTTGCCGCGCGGGTCGATCTTGGCCGTGAGCAGGCCGTTGCCGTCGTACTCGAAGCCGGTGGCCTGGCCGCCGGGCCAAGTGATGCTCGTCAGGCGATCGTTTGTGTCGATGGCCAGGACCGTGGCCGGGCCGTCGGGCGAGACGATTCGCGGGGCCGCGGGGTTCTGCCAGTCGATGGTCACGGCCCGGCCGAAGCGGTCGGTGATGGTCGTCAGCCGGCCTTCGGCATCGTAGTCGAAGAAGCGCAGGGGCTTGCCGGTGGTGGCATCCAGAGTGCGCAGGTGCCGGCCTTCCAGGGTGAAGACGTGGAGTTCGCCGCCATCGGCCACGGCCACTTCGCCCGCAGAGGTTAGGCCGGGGAATGAGAGGCTCGGGCCGATGGTTATCACCCGGTTGTTATTCGAATCAGCCGCATCGACCGTGCCATCAGGATTGGTAAGTATTCCAGCCGGATAGCGAAATGCAATCCCTTGTGCTGGTAGCCCATCTCCATTGTCACCAAACTCACCGGAACCAGCTAGTGTATGTATGATGCCCTGGGTATCGACGACATTGATTTTCTGGGCATAATATGAAGAGAAGTAGACATTGCCTTCATCATCAACAGCAATGTCCACGGGGAGCGAGAGACTAGCCTGGGTCGCTGGGAGACCCTCAAAGTTTGACTCTTCACCACCTCCAGCGACAGTTGAATATGAACCATCTGTCTTAAGTTTGTATATTTTTGGAGGAAATCGTTGTTGAGTCACGTAAATATTGCCATGCATATCAACACAAATGCCACACGGATCATTAATTTTTAAGGTTGATGACGGATTTCCGTCAACAGACGGCGCCGTTGGGTTATGTCCAGCAATAATGGTCGTCCGCTGGAGAGGATCTATTTTCCAGATACAATCTTTGCCTTCATCTGCGACATAAAGATTTCCCCAGGCATCGAACACCAATCCTAATGGCGACGACGTAATGTCAATACTTCCATACGTGCTCTTCGTTCCATCATGCGCGATCATTGTGACGCAATGCTTATTTTTCTCTGTGACGTAGAGATTTCCAAGCTTATCAACAGCAACATCCCAGGGGTAATCCAATCCGCCAAAAGGAATTATTGCGGTTATTGTGCCGCTAGGTGCTATTTTGTGTAATGTCCCTCTGCTTGGACTTACTGTAAAAATATTACCCAAATTGTCGCGGCATATGCCTATTGGATTGAAATAGAAATCTCCCTTGGACTTTATCCTCGCAATGAGCGCTTCTTGCTGTTGGGAGCCTCCGTCTCCCAAATGCAGCACCGGTGTGCCCTGGCTGTCCAGGAAGTGGTTGGCGGACAGGGTCCAGCCCTGGGCCAGGGCCGTGCCGCCGGACCAGGAGGTGAGCGGCAGGTCGTGGCGCTGCCAGAGGATGACCTCCTGGCGGGCGAAGACGATGGTCGGCGCCTCACCCCACTGGCCGAAGGCCTGGATGGTCTCCTCGCGCGAGGAATAGTAGTAGCCGTCGTAGACGAAGCCCACGCTGACCTTGGCCGTGGTCGAGGGGCTCGGCCGGCCGAGCCAGTCCAGGCCGTCCCAGGTGAAGCGCACGGTCTGGTTGGGCTGCGGGTCCAGGGTCTGCTCGAAGACCCGCCCGGCCACCTCGGCCTTGACGATGATGCGCTTCACCAGCTCCGGGACCGTGGCGCCGCTGGCCGGGACGGTGATGATCCGCTTGTAGCCTGGGGTGCGGTCCGAGGCGTAGTGCAGGGTGAGGTTCGTGCCCGGGATGGGGATATCGTCGTGGAAGGCCCGGCTGCGGTGGTTGACCTCGGAACCCGTGGAGTTCTTGCACGGGTCGTCGTCCTCGTCCGAGTCCTCGTCCGGCGGCGGGTTGTCCGGCCCGGTGCCACCCGGGGGCGGGCCGAAAGGCGCGTTCAGGTCGTAGGCCGTGAAGTGCGTTGCGCCCGCGCGCCAGTATTCCTCGCCCGGCTGGTACTGGGCCGGGTCGTCCAGCCCCAGGACCTCGTCGTCGTAAAGGCCGTCGGCGTCCAGGTCGTTCGGCTGGCCGTCGCCGTCCGAGTCGAGGGAACTTGCAACGCCATCCGAGTCCACAGCATCCACGATTTCGTTGCCATCTTGGTCGAGCAGGCGCACGACAAGTGCGTTCTCCTCGGGTATCCAGACCCCGCGAGCCTGGTCGTAGGAGCCCATGGGCACTACGGAGCCAACCGGGAATTTGAGGAAGTTATTTACCCATATGATGGCCGGCTCGGAGAAGGTCACGTTCTCCTGGCCTTCGGCGGTCAGCTCGACGCAATAGGTGAAGGCCGAGGTCGGCGGCAAGGCCGCGGGCATGGAATCGGGCGTGGCGTATTCGGTTGAGGAGACCTCCATGGCCGGCAGCTCGTCAAGGGCGCGACCGCGCGCGTCGGCCGAGAAGGCCCGCAATGTCGGCGGGAAGACCACGGTGCACCGCCGGCTGCCCGATTCGTCGCTGACCATCGTCCCGCGGTGGACCGAGGCCTTTTTGGCCTTGCCGGAGGAGGCCACCAGGGTGCGCACCTTGGGCGACATGGCCAGGCCGGCCGCGCCCGAGGTGGCCGGAACCATGGATATGGTGGCGGCCACGGCCACGTCGTGCCAGGCCGGCGAAACTTGGCGCTGGGCTTCAAGATGGCCGGCCAGGCTCAGGACCACGGTCAGGGTCTCGCCGCCCTCCACGGGGATGGAGTAGACGCCGTTTGAGTCCGTGACCGCGCTGCCCCATTCCGGGTGGTCGAGGATGGATACGCTCACCCCGGCCAGAGGCGCGCCCTGCTGGCCCACGACCTGTCCGGTGGCCACGGCGAAGCGCTGCGAATCATAATCAGTCAGGCTCAGGCCTTCGGGCACGAGGTCCGCGTAATGTTCGGTGAAGTTGCTGCTGCTCTGGCCGGTGGAGGCGGGCCGCACGATGACCGTGACCCGGCTGACGGCGGTGGTGCCGTGGCCGCTACCGGTCAGCTCGTAGGTCGTGGTGGCCGCGGGCGTGACGGAGAGCGAGCCGGCGTCGGCCACAGAGCCCACGCCAGGGCTGATGGCCATGCCTTCCTCAATGCGTTCGCTGGTCCAGGTCAGGGTCGTGGACTGGCCTTCGATGACCACCCGCGGGCTGGCGGCCAGGCTGACGCTCGGCTCGGGCTGGGCCACGCCGACCGTACAGGACGTCTGGTAGGTGCCGTTCGCCCCGCTGACCGTCATGGAGTAGGTGGTGTCCTCCAGGGGCTGCACCTCGACCGAGCCGCTCGCGGCGACCGAGCCGAGACCCGGCTCGATGCTCACGCTGACGCCGTTGCCGGCCTCCCAGGTCAGGGTGGTCTTCTGGCCTCGGGCGATGTCCGCGGGCTCGGCCTTGATGCTCGGCCAACGCACCTCAACGCTGTCCGTGGCCTGGCTGCCGCAGAGGCGGGCCACGGTCAGGACGTAAGTGGTCGAGCCGGACGGGGTAACGGACAGGGAGCCCGAGGGCGTGACGGTGCCCAGGTCCGGGCTGAAGCCGAAGGTGTCGGCCTTGAGGGTGTACCAGCCCAGGGTGACGCTCTGGCCCGGCCAGATGACCTCGGCGTTGGACCATAGGCTGGCGGTGGGGTTGTTGCAGGTGACCGTGAGAGTTGCCTCGTCGCCCTTGGCCCCCGCCGAGGTCTGGGCCGAGAGCTGATAGGTGGTGGTCTGCGACGGGCAGACCTCCTGGCTTCCGGACGGTTCCACCGCGCCGATGCCGGGCGTGATGGCCGCCGCATCGGTGCCGGTGACGGTCCAGGACAGGAAGGCGCACTCGCCGTAATCGACGGTTTCGGGCGAGACCGAGATGTCAGCCATGGGCTCTTCCACGACGAGCGTGGTCTCGTCCGTGGCCGGCTGGCCGGCCACTTGGGCGGTTATGGCGTAGGTGGTGGTCGCCTCGGGCGCGACCTGGGACGAGCCAGTGAGCGCTACCGCGCCGATGCCGGGCTCGATGGCGGCCGAGTCGGCGTTGGTCGCATCCCACGACAGCGTGGAGCTCTGGCCGCGGAAGATGGTCGGCGGCTGGACGCCGATGAAGGGGTTGGCCACCAGGAGCGTGGCGCTGTCGGTGTAGGTTTCTTCTTCGCGGGTGGCGGTGAGGGTGTAGGTCGTGGAATCGAGCGGGCTGACCGCGGTCTGCCCCTGCCCGGAAACCGTGCCGACGCCCTGGTCGATGGTCGCGCTCACGCCCTCGGCCACGGACCAGTGCAAGGCGCTCTCGCCGCCGATGGGGATCTTCCCAGGCTCGAGCCAGATGTCGGCAACGGACTCGTCCAGGAGCAGCAGGAGGTATTCGGGGGCCAGCGACCTGGCCCAGGAAAAGGCCGAAGGCACGAGGGTGGGCAGGAAAAAAAAGACGGCCAGGACGTAAAACACAGACCGCTTGCCCACGATTCGACTCCTTGGCTCAAGTCGGAAAGTCGGTTGCCCGGGCGGCCTGGCGGGAAGGAGCATGCTGAAAAGCGAAAATTCAATGCCGCCCGTAACACTTATTTTTTGTAAAACTATAGAGATGGAACTTCCTGGTCAAGCGCATATCGTCTTACAAATCTGTGATAAGCGGTTCTTTGGCTGAAATAGCTGAAGAAAAAATTGTGATGCGGTTTAACGAATCAGAATGACAACGCTGACCGCCAGTCAGCTGCGTCGAGACGGGCGCCACCGGTATTTTAGCCACCTGCGCCATCTGAGACGGCCGTCCACTCATCGTGCCGATCCGGTAGCGACCCTATCTGCCCCCCTTAGCCCCGCTTGACAGTCCCTTTTCGAGAGGGCATGGGGGACCTGAGTTTACCTTCGTGTTGTCGTACCCTACCTCGATTCAGGCCTGTGGTGATCCGGGGCCTGACCGCAACTACCAGTAGTCGTTCAATTACCATCAAGTCATTGTGCTTCCTGCCTTTTCGTCGTCTGCGCAGATGTGCGCGACTACCAGAAGGAAGATGGAAAGCGGAACGGAAAGACGAAAACAGATCGCCCGCCGACCGGGCCGGCCCAGGCAGGGCTGCCCGGATCGGGATCGGGTGTGAAAGAATATACGGACTGGAAAGGTAGACAAACACCAAGGGGGAAAAAACAGGGATCAAGGAATCAGGGGAAACGATCCTGCCTGCCGTCCCGGGCGTCCGCCTGGGGCACGAACTCGTCTGCGATCCGGTAGCCAGCCGGATCGTCCATCAGCTTTACCAAAGCGTTGCATTGCCGGCTTCAGCCTTTCGCGTTCGAAAGGTGATGGGGTGGCCGGTCCGGGGATCCTGCTTGCCAGGCAGGTGAAAGGACAGGTCGGGTAGCGCCGTGTGCCCGGAGACGGGCTTGCGCGGTGCGACCAGGGCTGCAGGGGGTAATCCCGCCGATTGGCGGCGTAATCCCCTGCTTCTACTGGATTTTCCAATCAGAAGATGGGCGACCGTTCCGGTCGTCGATGAAGCAGGTGAAAATCCTGCCTGGGGGGCGGCGGGAAACTGCGCAACCCAACCCGGACGGGGACGCTGTGGGTCCAGCAATGGATCTTCGCCGGTCAGCTGCACCGGCGGCGGGCAGAAATGCTCGTCGGCAAATAGCTCAACCGTTCAAGCGCCGCGCAAGGCGCAACTGGGTAAGAAACACACGAGCGGATAGCCCGATGGGGGTGGCCCAAGTGGGATGACGCAGCAAGCGGGTCGGTAAGGGGAAGCTTCTATCTTCTGTCCCCCGAAAGCCGAAAGGGCAAGTATGGTCCCGGAAGGGATGCATACCGCATGCTGCCGACCGACCGGACGTGTGTTTCGACATCGACGATGCAGACGGGGAACCGCCATGGCTGCCGCCGATACGGCGGGGTTCCGGGGTAGCGCCCGGAAAGCAGGCCCTGGCGGGGGAGCGTGGGGCAAGTAGGATCATGGCCAAGCCGCCGGGCAGCGGCGCGACCAGCGCGGGACAGGTTGGCAACCTGTCGGCAATCCGCCGTCCGAAAGCCTCGACTTCGTGCAATGCAACGTTTTTCGCTTTCCAGACGTCGCGAACGTAACGGTCCGGGGTGGCACCCGGACCGGTTCGCGGCGCCGACGGAAGCGGGGCCGGAAGGCCGCGCTTTACACTGCAACCGGGAGGTTCGCATGAAGCGCATCGCTGATGACAACGTCTTGTATCTGCTGCAGTACCTGACCGCCAACCTGATCGGCCGGGGCTATGTCTGGCACTGCCGGACCGGGCTCCCGGAGCGCAAGATCGACCGCTGGCCGGCCATCGTCGGCCGCATCAACGACAAGTATCGCACGCCCCGCGGCGACCCCGTCTTCGAACTGTCCAGGGACCAGCGCTCGCGGCGCAAGGCCGGGGGCCGGCTCAATGCCGCGCTCATCTGGTGGCGTGGATTCTTCTGGATCCTTTCCACCGCCGGCCGGGACGACGTGGGCCTGTTCGAAGGCGAACACCTTGAAAAATGGCCGCGGGCCCGTCTGGTGGTGCCCGCCGGACGGAACTTCACCTACGAAATCAAGGCCAAGCCCGACGGCACGGCGACCGTCGGCCTGACCAAGGACTGTTTCACGGCCAAGGTCCTGCATTTCCAGGACCTGGCCAAGCGGGCGCCCGCGGATGCGGTCATCGCAACCTATGCGGCCGAAGACCGCCTGATCCCTGCCTATGCCGGCTGCCTCGCCCAGAAGCGCCGGCTGGTGCAGTCCATCATCCACGCCGCCCGAAGCGCCGGCCGCACGGACATCACCCGGGCCATGCTGACGATAACCTCCACCAGGCCAGTGGTAGGCGCGCAGCCCGGAGACTGAAGGTCGAAGACCCCGCTTGATCGCGGGGTCTTCGGCATTTCCTGTTCCGAGCCGACCGGGTTGCCGGACAGCTACCCCGGCGTTTCGGGTTCAAAATCCGGCGAGTTGATGCGTGCGTCGGCGAGGCGCTCCGCCATCTGCCCTGCCGGGCAGGTCTTGAGCAAGGCTGGCAACGCCCCCGGCGCGGTCGCGGGGTCGAGCCAGGCGGCCCAGGCGGAAGGCGGCAGGATGACCGGCATGCGTTCGTGATACCGGGCCACGAGGGCATTGGCCGGGCAGGTCAGGATGGTGCACGATTCGACGGCCTCGCCTCCGTCCAGAGGTCGCCAGCGGTCCCAGAGCCCGGCCAGGGCCATGGGCGAGCCGTCGGCCAGGCTGAAGAGGTGCGGCTCGCGGGGCTTCCTGGATTTGTCCCATTCGTAGAAGCCGTCGGCCGGGATCAGACAGCGTCGGCGGCGCAACGAGTCGCGAAAGGCAGGCATGGTCGCGGCCGATTCGGCCCGGGCGTTGATGGTCTTCCAGCCGATCTTCTCGTCCTTGGCCCAGTAGGGGATCAGGCCCCAGCGCAGGAGTCGCCCGACCCGGCGGCCATGCTCGAGCCGGATGGCCAGCACGGGCTGGGAGGGGGCGACGTTGATCCGGGGCAGAACCTCCGGCACCTCGGCCGTGAAACATTCTTCGAGCTGGCGACGGGGAATGCCCAGGGCGAAGCGTCCGCACATGGTGTCCGTCCTAGGTTCCGGCCGGGCTGTCGGTCAAGTCGCCGTGCGCCGCGCCGGCTCGCAGGCCCTGGCTTCGGGCAGCTCGGTCCAGCAGGTGGTGTAGCGCCGGCTGAGCAAGTTCTGGCGCATGGACCAGGACCGTGTCGGGCCGGCGCCGGCCGCGGCCGGAGCGCAGGCGCCGCGGCCCCACTTGGCGTTGACCGCATCCATGGTCTTCATGAGCGCCCGCCGCCGGGCCTCGTCCGCGGGCGGGGGGGCCAGCAGGGAGAGCTGGCGGCAGGCTTCGGGCTCCAGCCCGGCCAGCAGCACGCCAGCCTTCTGGTAGCGGTAGCCGGAACGGAAAATCCGGTCGAGTCCGGCGTGCGCCGCGTCGATGAGCACGGCGGTGTCGCTGGTGGCCACGGGCAGGGCCACGTGGGTGATGTTCTCGTAGCGGGGCTCGTCCGGTTTGAAGTAGTTGGTGCGCAGGAAGACCATGACCACGCCGGCCACGCTGCGTTGCGCCCGCAGCTTCTCCCCGGCGCGGGCGGCGTAGGCCGCGACCGCCTCCTTGATCGCCGCCAGGGTCGTCACCGGCTTGCCGAAGGAGCGCGAGGAGCAGATGGACTTCTTGGCCGGCGGGGCCGCCTCCAGGTCGATGCAGGCAACACCCTGCAGCTCCAGCACGGTGTGTAGTCCGGCCACGGTGAACTTGCGGCGGGCCAGGTTCCGGTCCAGGTGTTTGAGCCCCCGGGCGTCGCGGATGCCCATGGCCGCCAGCTTGGCCGCCTGGCGCGGGCCGATGCCCCAGACGTCCCCCGCCGGCAACCGGGCGAGCCAGGCGTCCGCGTCCGGCCCGGTCAGGTCGAAGACCCCGCCGGAAGCCGCCTCCTTCTTAGCCAGCTTGTTGCCGGCCTTGGCCAGGGTCTTGGTCGTCCCCAGGCCGAAGGACACCGGGATGCCGGTCCAGCGCAGCACGGTCACCCGCAGCTCCCGGCAGAAGCCCACGGGGTCGCGCACCCCGGTCAGGTCCAGGAAGGCCTCGTCGATGGAGTAGACCTCGATGCCCGGCGCAAAGCGGGCGAGCGTGGACATGACCCGGGCGGACATGTCGCCGTAGAGGGCGAAGTTGGACGAAAAGACGGCCACGCCGTGGCGCAGGAAGAGCTTTTCCCACTGGTAGGCCGGAGCGCCCATGGGGATGCCCAACTGCTTAGCCTCGCTGGTCCTGGCGATGACGCAGCCGTCGTTGTTCGAGAGCACGACCACCGGCCGGCCGTGCAGGTGCGGGGCGAAGACCCGTTCGCACGAGCAGTAGAAGCTGTTGCAGTCGGCCAGGGCGAAGAGCCGGGAGGGCGGCATGGCCTAGACCTTGTGGATGACGTGGGTGACCACGCCCCAGACGTCGACGCCGGCCTCGGGGTCCAGCTCGATGACCTTGTAGGCGGGGTTCTCCGGGGAGAGCGCCAGCCGCCCCCGGCGAAAGACCAGGCGCTTTACCGTCAACTCGCCGTCCACCATGGCCACCACCACATGCCCGTCCACCGGCTCCACGGCCCGGTCCACCACCAGGAGATCGCCGGCATGGATGCCCGCCCCGCGCATGGAATCGCCCGCGACCCGCAGGTAGAACGTGGCTTCCGGGTGGGCGACGAGGTATTCGTTCAGGTCGAGCTTGCGGTCCAGGTGGTCGTCCGCCGCCGAGGGAAACCCCGCGGGCACCGGGCAGGCCAGGAGCGGCCGGGCGAGTCCCGGCGCCCCGGCCGGGCCGAGAATTTCCAGACAGGGACGCCGGGTTGCGGCGAGACGGACAAGGGACATGCATTCTCCGTGAGGGCAACGACGTGTCGGCCAAAGCGCATCAATGTACGAATATAGTGCATTTTGTACGTGATTAATGTACAAAAGATGGCAGGAACGGTCAACCTGGAAGATGGGCGTTGGGTCCACCATCGCCAGGCTTCCCGGGAAATGCCAGGAGCCGGCATGAATGCCGGCCCTGAGCGCCGCGTGGCTATTTCGCCGGGCGCCGTCTCCGGTGTCGGGATCAGATCTGTACCGAGTGGCTGACGTGCCAGAACCTGATCCGGGCCAGGAGCTGGTCGAGGGTCAGCAGCAGGAAGTCCCCGGTGCGGCGGTTGAACAGGGCGAAACGGTAGTTGCGGCCGAGAAATCTGGCCGCCGCCAGCTCGTTTTCGGACACGCTGAAGTAGTAGTTCCGGAAGTTCCGGTCCACGTTGGCCCGCGAGGTCGTCTTGACCTCGATGAAGATGATCCGGCGCAGGTGCTTGCGGATCGAGCGTTTGTCGCCGAAGTCGATGGCCACGCCCTGGGGCAAGAGCAACCCGTCGAAGGCCTTCTTTTCGACCTGCCCGCCACCCGCCAATTCGAGCAGGTTGTCGAGTTCCTGCGCCCGGGGCTTGGGCACGAAGCCCAGGGCGGCCAGCGCCTCCTGCTCCGCGCGCCGGATGCGGCCAGGCCCCTGGCCGGTCGGGCGCGGCGGCCTGATCCGGCCGAGCATGCTTTTCAGACTGCGGCGCTTCATCATGCCTTCCGAGCTACTGCCAGTTGATCTCGTCGTCCTTCTGGACCAGGGGCACGAAGCGGACCACCGGTCCGACGAGCCGCCACGGAGCGTCGTCGCCGATCTTCTCCATCACCACGGCCCGGCTGCGGAGGGCCTGAAAGCTGTCCACCCGCATGAACTGCAAGAACATGGACAGGTCGGGGCAGGTCATCATGTACTGCACCTCCGGCTGCGCCATGTCCTCGTCCGACAGCGCAATGCGCAGGACCAGATAGGCCAGTCCATCGAGCACATGGATGTCAGCACCGGTTATGTGCGCCTGGATTCTCATCGGCATCTTCCACCTCCTTAAGATCAGGCCGTCAGGGCGGCATCCGCGCCCTGGTCGGGGTTGAGCGTGTCGAGCAGCCACTGGCCGTCCCCGGGGCCGGCCAGGTCCAGGATCTCGTCGTCAACGTCCAGCCGGACCCGGACCACGGCGTTGCGCAGGTCCTCGAAATCCCTGGCGCCGAGCTGGGCCATGAGCGGATCAAGGTAACCCGCCGGCAGGACCGCGCTTTCGAAAACCTTGATGTCCCGCGCCTTGCCGACTTCCACCCCCAAAACCACCTGGACCACATCCCCGTCCCGCCGGATGCGGGCGGTCACGATCTGAGCGAAAAAGACGTTCTGCATGGGTTCCTCCTATGTGGGCAATACTAGATAAAAGTATTAATATTGTCAAGAATAATTAATCGAAACCGGATCATCCCGCCAAAAAAGACTTAACTACATAATATTAAATGATTTATCTGCTTGCTGCCAACCGAGATTCATGGCCTGGGATCTGATGAAGTCGGCAAAAAGCTGTGAGACGGGCAGGCGTTTGATCTTTGGGCTACCGTCCCGGATCCTTTGATCTTCGCTAGCGTGCTCGACGTAGTAAACGACAAGACGATCCAGGGCGGCCTGCTCGGCATCGGTCAGGGGCACGGATATGAACCGGCCTTTGGATTGCCCGCGGCGTGACCACCCTGACTCAGCCAGCATGACTCCTGGGCTTTTCTCCAGAAATTCCAGAAATTCCCGGAACAGGGCGGCGATGGAAAAGCTCATCCCGGATCGCGACGGCAGGGCCTTGAGATAGTCGAGAGCCTCGCCCGTGACCGAGTCGATATAGAGCGTTTTCCTGATCGGTTTTCGTGTTTCTTTAGCCATGTATGGTTACCGCCGCGACGGCAGAGTGGAGGAAATTGATGCCAAAATCAATCATTCCTCTTTGGCCGCCGGCCTTAGCCACTCTTGACCTTTCAAACGATATCGGCAATCCCCTTTGGGTCGGGAACACGCAACGCGGAGATAGGCATGCCCACCGAGGCAGACACCTGTCGGAAGTATGTCGTCCCTAAGCTACAAGCCAAGGGCTGGGACGACGATCCCCATTCCATTGCCGAGCAGCGGACCATAACCGACGGCCGTATCATCCCGGTGGGGCAGGGCTTCGTGCGCAAGCCGCCGAAACGGGTTGATTTCCTGCTGCGCTACACCCGCGATTTCCCTCTGGCCGTGGTCGAGGCCAAGGCGGCTTACAAGTCTGCGGCTGACGGCCTGCAGCAGGCCAAGCAGTATGCCGAGATGCTTGGCCTGATGTTCGCCTACGCCACCAATGGGTACGAGATCATCGAGTTTGATTACGGCACCGGCCTTGAAACGAACATGCCCGACTTCCCTTCTCCCCAGGATTTATGGCGCCGATACCAGAAGGCACGAGGTATCGCCGATCAGGGCATCGCCGAGAGGCTGATTTCCCCTGGCAATCACGGGTTGGGAAAGCAACCCCGTTATTACCAGCAGGCGGCCACAAATCTTGCCGTCGAAGAGATTTTGAAGGGACGAAACCGTCTGCTGGTGACCATGGCCACGGGTACAGGCAAGACTCTGGTCGCTTTTCAAATCTGCTGGAAGCTCTGGAACGCCCGCTGGAACCGCGCCGGGGAATATCGACGTCCCAAGATTCTCTACCTGGCCGATCGAAACATCCTGGTGGACCAGCCCAAGGATGGCATCTTCGCCTGCTTCGGGGACGCCCGGTGTAAAATCGAATCGGGCGAAGTAGTCAAAAGCCGGGAAATGTACTTCGCCATCTACCAGGCCCTGGCCGAGGATGAGCGGCGTATCGGACTGTTTCGCTCCTTTCCGCCCGGTTTCTTCGATCTGGTCATCGTGGACGAATGCCACCGCGGCAGCGCCCGGGATGACAGCTCCTGGCGCCTCGTACTCGACTACTTCGCCCCGGCCTGCCAGTTGGGCATGACCGCCACACCCCTCAGAGAGGACAATCGCGACACCTACCTCTACTTCGGCAATCCGATCTACCAGTACAGCCTGCGGCAGGGCATCGACGACGGCTTCCTTGCCCCCTACCGGGTCCACCGGGTGGTCACCGAATGGGACGCGGCTGGCTGGCGGCCGAGCAAGGACGACTTCGATCGCTACGGCCGGCCCATTCCTGACGATGAATACCAGACCAGGGATTTCGAGCGGGTTGTGGCCCTGCGCGCCCGCACGGAAACGATCGCAAAGCACCTGAACGAGTTCCTGAGAAAGACCGACCGGTTCGCCAAAACCATCGTCTTCTGTGTGGACCAGGAACATGCCAGTGAAATGCGCCAAGCCCTGTCCAATCTGAACAGCGACCTCGTGGTCAAACACCCCGACTACGTCTGTCGCGTGACCTCGGACGAGGGCGACATCGGCCGCGGACACTTGAGCCGCTTCCAGGATGTGGAAACCCGTACCCCGTCCATCCTGACCACCTCTCAACTCCTGACCACCGGCGTTGATGCGCCGACCTGCAAGAACGTGGTCCTTGCCCGAGTGGTCGGGACCATGAGCGAGTTCAAGCAGATCATCGGTCGGGGCACCCGCGTGCGCGATGACTACGGCAAGCTTTGGTTCAACATCATCGATTACACCGGTTCGGCCACACGCCTGTTCGCCGACCCGGACTTCGATGGCGAGCCGGCTCGGGTGACCGAGGAGACGGTCAACGAGGAGGGTGAGACCACAGCGGCTACCGAAATCGACGAGGGCGAAGCGCCCGGGGAGTCGCAGCCCGAGGAGGGGCAACCCGGCATCACCGAACCGCCCGAGCCACAACCGCGGAAATTTTATTTCGACGGCGGCCAGGTTGCCGTTGCCACCCATCTCGTCTATGAGCTGGACCCCGACGGCCGGCAACTGCGCGTGGTGCGCTATACCGACTATGCAGCCGAGAGCGTGCGCACCCTGGTGCCTACCGCGCCTGAGCTGCGCGCCCGCTGGGCCGACCCGACCAAACGCGCCGAGATCATTGAGCGCCTTGCCGAACGCGGAGTGAGCTTCGAAGGTTTGGCCGAGGCTGCCGGTCAACCCGAGGCTGACCCGTTCGACCTCCTCTGCCACTTGGCCTTCAATGCTCCCTTGCGTACCCGGCGCGAACGTGCCCAGATGCTGCGCGAAAACCGGCAAGACTTCTTTGGCCATTATGGCCCGGAAGCCCGCAAGGTTCTGGAGGAGCTGCTGGACAAGTATGCCGACCACGGCGATGCCCAGTTCGTCCTGCCCGATGTGTTGAAAATTCCGCCCATTTCGGCCCACGGCAACCCAAATGAGATCGTCATGTTGTTCGGCGGCCCCGACAAGCTGCGCGAAGCCGTGGCCGAACTGCAAAACCTGCTTTACGCCGCCTAAAGGATAGCGATGCCCCGCCCCAGAAAATCCGCTGCAAGCCAACCCCAGACAACCGCCCAGATGCTGGGCAGCCTGATCAAGTCCGCCCGGGACATCATGCGCAAGGACAAGGGCCTGAACGGCGACCTCGACCGCCTGCCCATGCTGACCTGGATCATGTTCCTGAAGTTCCTCGACGACCTTGAGATCCAGCGCGAGGCCGAGGCTGGGCTGGCCGGCCGGCCCTTCAAGGCGGCTTTGGAGCCGCCTTATCGCTGGCGCGACTGGGCAGCCGACTCCGAGGGCGTGACCGGTGATGAACTGCTGGCCTTCATCAATCAGGACAAGGCCATTCGCCCGGATGGCACCAGTGGCCCCGGCCTGTTCGCCTACCTGCGGGGGTTGACCAGCGCCAACGGCGACAACCGCCGCGATGTCATCGCCACGGTCTTTGCCGGCGTGGATAACCGTATGAAGTCCGGCTACCTGCTGCGCGACGTCATCAACAAGGTTGCCGGCATCCATTTCACCTCCAGTGACGAGCTGCACACCCTGGGTGCGCTGTACGAGTCCATGCTGCGGGAAATGCGCGATGCCGCCGGCGATTCGGGCGAATTCTACACACCGCGGGCCGTGATCCGCTTCATGGTCGAGGCGTCAGAACCGCGCCTCGGCGAACTGGTCCTCGACCCGGCCGCGGGCACGGGTGGATTCCTGGTCGAAGCCTTCAGCCACCTGTCCGCCCAGGTGAAGACCATCGCAGACCGGAAGATCCTGCAGGAGCGCTCCATCCTCGGCTGCGAGGCCAAGCCGCTGCCCTATCTGCTCTGCCAGATGAACCTTCTGCTGCATGGACTTGAGTCGCCCAGGATCGACCCGGGCAATGCCCTGCGCTCCAAGCTGACCGAGATCGGCGAGAAGGATCGGGTGGACGTGATCCTGACCAATCCACCCTTCGGTGGCGCCGAGGAGAAGGGCATCCAGGACAACTTTCCCGAGGATCGCAAGACCGCCGAGACGGCGCTGCTGTTTCTCCAGCTCATCATGCGCCGGCTGAAACGCGCCCCGAGTCCGGCCGGCCGGCCGGCCCGGGCGGCGGTAGTCGTGCCCAACGGCACCCTGTTTGGCGACGGTGTCTGTGCCCGCATCAAGGAAGAGCTGCTGAAGGACTTCAACCTGCACACCATCGTTCGGCTGCCCAACGGTGTTTTCGCGCCCTACACGTCTATCCCGACGAACCTCCTGTTCTTTGACCGCGCCGGCCCCACGCGGGACGTCTGGTACTACGAGATGCCCCTGCCCGAGGGCCGCAAGACCTACACCAAGACCAAACCCATTGCCTTCGAGGAGTTCGGCCCCTGCCTGGACTGGTGGCAGGCGCGGGAGGAGAACGATCGGGCCTGGAAGGTCCCGGCCGCGGAGCTGCTGGCCGCGAACTGCAACCTCGATCGCAAGAACCCGCGGGCCAAGGAAGACATCACCCACTTGCCGCCCGAACAGCTCGTGGCCAGCATCATCGAGAAGGAAGCGAAGATCGCCGAGATCATGGGCCGCATCAGGGGCCTGCTGGCCGGGGGCGAGGCGTGACCGGACGCAGGAAGACGGCCGCGGCCGGCGGGGATATCCTCCCCGCCGACGAGTACGCTGCCGTCCACACGAACATCGTCGCGCTGGTGCAGGCCTCGCGCCAGGCCGCCGCCCGCACGGTCAACGCCCTCATGACCGCCACCTACTGGGAGATCGGCCGCCGCATCGTCGAGGCCGAGCAGGGCGGCGAACGCCGGGCGGCCTATGGCGAACGGCTCGTCGAGCGCCTGGCCGAGGACCTGACCGATCGCTTCGGACGCGGGTTCAGTCGTCAGAATCTTTTTCAGATGCGGGCCTTCTACAGCTTCTGGCCGCTGCCGGAAATTGTCCAGACGCCGTCTGGACAATTGGGCGCCGAGAAATGCCAGACACTGTCTGGAGAATTGAGGGAAGGGGGGATGCCCGCTGGCCTGAAGAAGGACAGGGCGATAGACCTCGCCACCGTGGCCGCCCGCTTTCCGCTCCCCTGGTCGGCCTATGTCCGGCTCCTGTCCGTGCGCGAAGCGCCGGCCCGGGCCTTCTACGAGGCCGAAGCCTTGCGCGCGGGCTGGTCGGTGCGCCAGCTCGACCGGCAGATATCCAGCCAGTTCTATGAGCGCCTGGCCCTCTCCCGGAACAAGGCGGCCATGCTGGCCAAGGCCGCGCCCCCCTTGCCTGGCGAAACGCCCACGGCCGAGGAGGCCATCAAGGACCCCTTCGTCCTGGAGTTCCTGGGGCTCCGGGACGAATACGCCGAGTCGGACCTGGAGCAGGCGCTTGTCCAGCGGATGGAGGACTTCCTGCTGGAGCTGGGCGACGACTTCTGCTTCGTGGGCCGCCAGCGGCGTCTGCGTATCGGCGATGAGTGGTACCGGGTGGACCTGCTTTTCTTCAACCGCCGGCTGCGGGCGCTGGTGGTCATCGATTTGAAGATCGGCAAGTTCAGCCACGCCGACGCGGGCCAGATGCACCTGTACCTCAACTACGCCCGCGAGCACTGGATGCGCGAGGGCGAGAACCCGCCGGTGGGTCTCATCCTGTGCGCCCAGAAAGACGCGGCCGTGGCGCGCTACGCCCTGGAGGGCCTGCCGAACAAGGTCCTGGCCGCCGAGTACACGACGGTCCTGCCTGACGCGGAGCGCATCGCCACCGAACTGGCCCGCGCCCGCCGCGAGCTTGAAGGCCGTGCGATCGGGGAGAGCGAGCCATGAGCAAGGCTTGGCCGAAGGTGCGGTTGGGGGAGGTGCTCCGACATCACAAAGAATTCATCGTCATTGACGACTTGGCGAACTACAAGCGCTGCCGGGTTCAGCTCCACGCCCAAGGGATCGTCCTCCGCGATGAGGTGCCGGGGGCGCTTATCAAGACAAAGAAGCAGCAAGTATGCGCCGCCGGTGACTTTCTCGTCGCCGAGATCGACGCCAAGGTCGATGGTTTCGGCATTGTCCCCCAAGGACTCGACGGCGCCATCGTCAGCAGCCACTACTTCCTGTTCGATGTCATCGAAGAGCGGCTCGACCGGCGCTTTCTGGATTTTTTCATCCGGACCCGGGAATTTCGTGACCAGGTCGAAGCTCAGGGCTCGACCAACTATGCAGCCATTCGTCCTGCTGACGTACTCGGCTACGAAATCCCCCTCCCGCCCCTGGACGACCAGTGGCGGATTGTGGCCCGCATCGAAGAATTGGCCGCACACATCGACGAGGCCAAGCGGCTGCGGAGGGAGGCGGTGGAGGCAGGGGGGCTGCTTTTTGCCTTGGCTGAAAGAAAAATTTGGCCGGATCAGCCAAGCTTCCCAACCAAGCCCCTCGAGGAAGTTACTTCATTTCTCTCTCGTGGTCGGCAATCAGAACAAGGTGATTCGGACGTCTATCTAATAAAGACACAGCATGTCCAGCTTGGGAGATATATCCCGACAAATCTAAAGCTAGCTCACCATGTTGCAGCAAGGGTGAGCGACGACGCCTTGGCGCGTGATGGAGATATATTAATAGCATGCTCTGCAGCCGGGTGCCTAGGAAGGGTTGCCCCTTATTATGCTACCGACAAAACTGTATGCACAGATACCCATGTGGCTATTGCCCGACCAGACAGGAAAATTATCAATCCCATGTATTTATATTACTACCTTCGAGGCGCACAGGGACAGCATCAGCTACGCAGCCGTGAACGTGGGGATTGGCAAAGAGAGAAGATAGGGTTTCGCCTGACCGAGTTAAACCTCAAAGATCTAAGACAAGTGCCTGTTCCCGTTCCCCCACTGCATGACCAACGCTGCATCGTCGCCGAACTCGATGACCTCCAGGCCGAAGTCAACGCCCTGAAACTCCACCAGGCCGAAACCGCCACTGAGCTTGACGCCGTGCTGCCGGCCGTGCTGGATAGGGCGTTCAGGGGTTTGTTAAGTTAAAATTTGTGCTGAAATCAACGGAATTAGCTTGGGGGATGCAATGCCGCCGCGAGAACCGCTTGGCAATATTTTACAATTTCATTCTTCCATCTCTGAAGAGATTAAATCTACGCAAGATAGAGTTAAGTACCTAATAGGAAACAGGCATGGGCCATCTGATGGAGAAATCAAGGAGACAGTGCTTCGAAAAATGCTTAGTAGCTTTCTTTCCGAAGAAATTCATGTCGGAAGGGGGTTTGTTAGGTCTAGAGATAATTGCAGCCGCCAAATTGATATACTTTTGACTTCTACACAGCATCCAGTTTTATTTAGAAGTGGCGAGTTTAGAATAGTTACTGCTGACGCTGTAAAGGGGGTTGTTGAGGTAAAATCAAGGACAAATGACATTGCGCAGACTGTCAATTCATTATGTGACAATATTGAATTCATTAGAAATGAACTCTGTCGCATGTTTTGCCTTGAAGTTGCGAGTAATTGTATCTGCGGCTTGTTTTTGTATAACAGAACTTACTCCCCAGATAGGGTGGCAAGGGAAATTGTCTCTGCTGCCAACAACAATGTGAATCGCGTTATTAATGTTGTTTGTTGTGGAGAAGAAGACTTTATACGATATTGGCCAGCAGATCCAACTGGGTCAGAAATAGTGAATTTCTGGCGGCACTACAAGCTCCAGTTACTCTCGCAGACATATTTTATTAGCAATATTGTTGACTCAGCCACATCAAAGATAAGTCGCCATAATTCATTTGCGTGGTACTCAGCTCCTGAAGGAAAAGAAGGCCACAAAGTTAATGACTACAAAATGAATGGAGATGAATTATGAGCAGTGCATCTAATGTAAATTATACCCTCTGGGGCATCCATACCGGCAGGTCCGGCGAGGCCGACGCGCTGTTCCTGAAGAAGCAATGGATATGCCCAGTGGACAACCGGCATGAGTCCTAAGCCCAAGAAGATGCCTGCGAAGGCGTCTCAATCCGGCGCCGCCGTGCCCGCGCCCGTCGCCTCCTCGCAGTTCCTGCTCTATCCCGCCGAGGATGGGCGCACGGTCATCCAGGTGCGCATGGACGGGAACACGCTCTGGATGTCGCAGAGGGAGATGGCCGACCTCTACCGGGTGTCCAAGCAGAACGTCAGCTACCACCTGCGAAAGATTTTCCTGAAAATGAACTGGATGAGGCTTCAGTTGTCAAACATCATTTGACAACTGCCCAGGAAGGAAAGCGCTACCGGACGGCGGTCTACAACCTCGAAGCCATCATGGCCGTCGGCTTCCGGGTGGATTCCGCGGTCGGCACCCGCTTCCGGCAGTGGGCCACGGAGCGGTTGCGCGAGTACCTAGTCAAGAGCTTCGTCCTTGGCGACGTCCGCCATAAGGAAGGGGGGGCTCGGGGGCATCGACTGTTTTCGATGAACTGTTTACACATCCGAAATATACGCATTAATTTGAAATTATTTCATATTTTCATGGCTATTTCTCTGCAAGCGGATTGGAGCTTTCCAATTGATCTATTGGGCCTAGACAAGGTGGCATACTTAAGGTTAAGGGCTCCAATTATCGACATTTAATACATAAGTACGGGATATGACCATTTACTGCATGTGGGCTGCTGTGGTTAGTTTTTTTAATCATCCATTCTTTGTTGTAGTGGGTGGAAGTGCCACCCTTATAATGGTAATTGGCTTTATTTACACCGTTTGGCTGGTGATAAGGGGTCTTGTTCCTGTATGGATTAGACTTGGCATAGGATTGTCAAAAAGAAAAATTGCCATATTTGCCACCAGTGAATGTGAAAATCTTGTTGAATTGATCGAGAAGTCAAAACTTTTTCCACCAAGAAATATAGTTTGCATTGGCCTCGATAGTATCTCAAAGGCTAACGATGAAAAATGTACCATCTATCTTGTTTGCTGGAATGACTTCAAGTCGCACATGGAGAGGATACTCTCGATTAAGGCATATTCGACAGCATTGATAGTGTACGCCCCCCATAAGGGCGGCGATGTTGACAAGTTGACAATGGATAGAATTAATGAGGAGCCAAATTCTACAATAGTGCGCTTTAGGGGCAGGCTGTTGAATGACATCTTAACGTCAATCCTAACTACGAGCTATGGGCACAATTAACATTGAATATCTCAACAGGGTGCTGACTAAGTATCAGGCTCGTAGCCTTGCCAACTATTCCAATCAAATTACGACATTAAAAAATTATTATAATAGAGTGGGCCAACACTTGCTATGTGGCTATCCTTGACTCTGGCTCGCGAGCGAAGGGAACAGCCATTTCTCTCGCTTCTGATGTTGATTATCTTGTCTCCTTGACCAGCAACTGCAACGAAGGCAACGGCGGATTGCAAGCTATATATAATAGCCTGCATTCTGTTTTGATTAAAAATTATAAGAATGTGAGGAAGCAAAATGTCTCCTTTCGAATAAATCTTGATGGCCTCGAAGTTGATGTTGCCCCTGGCAGAAAACACCCTGGCAATACCGCTGACCATAGTCTTTATGTCTCAAAAAAGGATACCTGGCAAAAGACGAATATAAATCGGCATATCAAAGACATATCAGCTTCAGGAAGGTTTAAAGAAATTAGACTTTTAAAAATTTGGAGAGAAAAGAATTCGTTGGATTTCCCCTCTATTTATTTGGAATATCTTGTTGTGACAAATCTACTTTATAATAAATCAAAAGATGAAAGTTTTCTTGAGAGCAACATTCTTACTTGTTTTAAAGAGTTGGCAAAACCAACATCAAATCCTTTGGACACAAGGATAACTGATCCAGCAAATTCTAGCAATATTCTTTCAGAATTGCTGACAGAAAGTGAAAAGAATAATATTAAGGTTGCAGCGCAAAAAGCCGTAGATGAACCTTTCTGGAGCGGTGTTTATGGTGTTTAAATTCACACGCAGGGACGTTTTTATTGCCTATAGCTTAAGGTTATAACATTTTAGCGCGCGTCATGGCGTAGCTTTTTCTGACTGCAAATAATTGTTCACTCCTGAGCCTGTCCTGCGAAGTTTGTCGGGCTGTTGCGTGACGGCCCCGTAGTCGAGGCTCTCACCCGACCTGCTACCGCCTCCCGTCTACCCGGGGCGCACGTTTGCTGCTCCTTGCCCGTCTTTCCGCCGGGTGGCTGGTTCGGTTCGGCCTGGTTCTGTGTCCTACCCGCCAGCGAGGCCGTGCCGGTAGAGCTTGAGCAGGTTGTGGGTCAGACACCATAGCTCAAATTCCCCCTTCACCTT
>DIXN01000017.1 GCA_002428705.1 Desulfovibrio sp. UBA6079 | reverse complement strand
GGAGGAAACCCCCTTTTTGCCGAAAAAGGGGGTTTCCTCCCCCACGTCTTCGCGCCACCGCGCCCCGTCGAAAAGCGTTGCCAACAGGCCGGTCTCGGGGTAACCGGGGGCAGTTCCGATCACTTCAACCCCCGAGAATTTCATGCATCTTGTCCGCATACTGCCCGTGTTGATCCTGGCCCTGTCCTGCCTGGCCTTCACCTCTGCGCCCGACGAGTTCGCGCAGCTGAGCAAGACCGCGGGCCTGGCCCGGGTCACCACGCCCATCGACCTGGTCTACAAGCCGGTCTTCCAGAAGCAGACCATGACCACCGGCTCGCGCACCGACACCGCCAACTCGGAGACGGCCTTCGCCATGTCCCGCGAGGTGCGCGAGGCGCCGGGCGGCAAGCTCGCGTTCGAGGAGAAGACCGAGTCCATCGCTTCCGGCGAGCGCGTGGTCAAGGCCGATCAGCCGCTCATCGTCATGAGCGGGACCATGAGCCCCAAGGGCAAGGTGGAGGGCCATGATCTGGCCCTGCCGGGCCTGGAGAGCCAGGGCCAGGGCAAGGGCACGCCCTTCGGCCAGGCCGTGGCGCGCAACATGGAGAGCCTGGTGGAGACCATGATCCTGCCGGAGAAGCCCGTGGGCCAGGGCGACGTGCTCTTGACCGTGCCGGCGGCCAACTACCTTGGCGTGGGCGCGACCCAGACCGCCGGCCCCAAGGAGTTTTCCCTGCGCGTGGAGGGCCGGGGCGTGCTGGACGGCCGCGAGGTGTTGGCCGCCATGGCCCGGGAGAAGCTGACCTTCACCACCCCCCAGTCCCCGCAGGCGCCGTTCTCCATGGAGATCTTCATCTACCGCTTCTACGACCTGAAAACCATGGCCCAGCTGCGCGCCGGCTCAAGCACGCGCATAACATCCCAGGGCCGGACCTTCATGGGCTCCATGAGCCTGACCACGAGCGAGATCAGGTAGGGCCGCGGTCTTTTTCGAGGGCGAGAGGCGGGGGCGCGGGCGGTTGATGTCATGCCGTCCCGGGCGTATGGCAATGGCGGAACGCATATTGCCCCGTACACCCCCCCGGAGGTTCCCATGCCCCGCGCCCGCCTCGCCGCCGTCCTCTTGGCCCTGGTCCTGGCCTTCCTGAGCCTGGGGCTGGCCCCCGCCCCGGAGGCCTACGAGAAGCTCCGCAAGGACTGCGGCATAAAGCCTTACGACCAACCCATCGACCTCGTCTACGCCCCGGTCTTCCAGAAGAAGACCATGGTCACCAGGGCTGTCAGCGACAAGGGCGCGAACGAGTCGTCCTTCGACATGATCCTGGACACCCGGCCGAATTCGGCCGGCGACGGCAACCTGGCCAGCATCGAGACCACCACGCGCATGGTAGTGCGCGGCCAGGAGCTCAGGTCCGACGAGCCGCTCGTGGTCCTTGCCGTGACTCTGACGCCCAAGGGCAAGGTGCTGCGCCACGAGCTGGCCATGCCCGGCCTGGAGAGTGCCCCGCCGTCCCCGGCCAAGGATGTCGCTCTGATCGCCATGCGCAGCATGGAGGCCAATCTCGACAGCATCGCCCTGCCGGCGGACCCCGTGGCCTGCGGCGAGACCATCGCCACCCTGCCGACCCAGATGTACCTGGGCGCCTTCAATGCGGCCAAGATTTCCGGCCCCGAGGGCATCGAGCTGCGCGTGGACGGACGGGGCGTGCTGGACGGCCGCGAGGTGCTGGCCGCCAGCGGCCGGGGCCGCCTGAGCTTCACCATCCCCCAGTCCGGCCCTCAGACGTTCGACATGGACATCTTCATGTTCCGGCTCTACGACCTGAAATCCATGGCCCTGGTGCGCATGGGCTCGAGCACCCGCCTCACCTCCCAGGGCCGGACCCTCGAGCAGACGACCGATCTGGTCACCACAGAGATCAGGTAGGCCGGCCAGGGTCGCACGCCCCTCCCCGCCCATTGCGGTGTCCAGGCTCCAGGATAGCAACTCCCGCGCACGAGGTCTGTCATGTTCCGCATGATGCTGGCATTTTCCCTCATGGTTCTTCTCTTCGGCTGCGCCGCCACGGGCAAGGACGCGTCCCGGAAGGCGCAGACCGGGTATGAGTCCAAGGACATCGCCACCCTGGAGAAGATGGCCGAAGAGGGCCAGGCCGGGGCCATGTACGAGCTTGGCTTGCGCTACAAGGAAGGCCGGGGCGTGCCGATGGAAACGCCCAGGGCCGCGGATCTCTTCAAGCAGGCTGCCGGCCAGGGCCTGCCCGAGGCCATGACCGAGCTGGCCGATTGCTATCTGGACGGCCGGGGCGTCGCCGCCAACGACCGGGCCGCGGCCAAGCTGTACCGCACGGCCGCGGAAAAAGGCCAGGCGCGGGCCATGACCATGCTCGGGCGCTGCTACCAGCATGGCTGGGGCCTGCCCCAGGACTATTCCGAGGCCTTGAAGTGGTATCGCCGGGGCGCGGAGCTGAGCGAGGTCTCGGCCGCATACCACGTCGGCGCGATGCATGAGAACGGCCTGGGCGTGCCCCGAGACTACGCCGAGGCCGCGCGCTGGTACCGCAAGTCCGGCAGGCTTGGCAACGGCTCGGCCATGTACAGACTCGGCTTGTTGTACGACAAAGGCCTCGGCCTGCCCCAGGACCATGCCGAGGCCGCGCAGTGGTACCGCAAGGCCGCCGACCTGCACAACGCCGCGGCCATGAATGACCTTGCCCGGCTGTACGAGGAGGGCCTCGGCGTGCCCAAGGACCCGGACGAGGCGTTGCGCCTGCGGCTCGATGCGGCCCGAAGGGGCAACGAGGACGCCAAGGAAACGCTGAACAGCAGGGATATCGACTGGTAGCGGGCGTGCCGGAACAGCAATTGCCATGAAAGGATACGCCATGTACCGGATGATGCTGGCATTTTTTCTGGTGCTCCTGCTTTTCGGCTGCGCCACGAAACAGGAGGCGGCGAAGCCCGCGCAAACGGGAACCGCGCCGCGTGACGCGGCCGAGCTGGAGAAGCTGGCCGGGCAGGGACAGGCCGGGGCCCAGGTCGAGCTGGCCGCGCTCTACGCGGAAGGCCGGGGCGTCCCGAAGAACCCGGCCAAGGCCGCAGCGCTCTACCAGCAGGCCGCCGACCAGGGCCTGCCCGAGGCGCTCTACGAGCTCGGACAGTGCAACCTTTACGGCCAGGGTGTGCCCGAGGACGAGCAGGCTGCGGTGACGCTCTTTCGGGCGGCCGCCGATAAGGGCTACGCCCCGTCCATGAACATGCTCGGCCGCTGCTACACGAAGGGCTGGGGCGTGGAGCCGGACTACGCCGAGGCCATGAACTGGTTCCGCAAGGCCGCCGAGCAGGGCAATGATTCGGCCGCGGAAAGCCTCGGCTGGATGTATGCGAAGGGCCTGGGTGTGCCCCAGGACTATGCCTCGGCCTCGGCCTGGTACCGCAAGGCCGCCGAGCGGGATAACGGATCGGCCGCGCACAACCTCGGTTACCTGTATGACAAAGGCCTTGGCGTGCCCCAGGATTACGCCGAAGCAGCACGTTGGTATCGCAAGAGCTGCGAGCTCGGCGACGCCGCGGCCATGGTCAACCTCGGCATACTGCATGAGAAAGGCCATGGCGTGCCCCAGGACTACGCCGAAGCCGCGCGCTGGTACCGCAAGGCCAGCGAACGGGGCAATGATAAGGCCATGTACAACCTCGGTTTGATGTATGATTACGGTCTTGGTATGGTCAAAGACTACGAAGATGCCATTCAATGGTACAAAAAATCCATAGAATTGAACAACGCATCGGCCATGAACTGTCTTGGTATGATGTATGAAAAAGGTCATGGCGTTCAACAAAGTTATGATGAAGCAGAAAATTGGTATCGAAAGGCCAGCGAGAGGGGCAATCATCTGGCGATGTGCAATCTCGGTTTGTTGTATGATAAAGGCCTTGGCGTGCCGCAGGACTATGCCGAGGCCAAGCGCTGGTACGAGGAGGCTATCGAGCTGGGCAACGATACGGCCATGTACCGGCTCGGCCGGCTCTATGAAAACGGGCTCGGCGTGCTCCAGGACTACACCTTGGCCCGGCACTGGTACGAGCGGGCCGTGGCCGACTACAACACCGATGCTATGGATGCCCTCGGCTTCATGTACAAGCGGGGGCGCGGCGTGGACAGGGATTACGCCGAGGCCGCGCGCTGGTTCGAGAAGGCCGTCCGGCTGGACGACGCCGAGGCCATGTTCGAGCTTGGATTGCTATACTGGAACGGCCGCGGCGTGGATCAGGACTACGACCGGGCCGCCGAGCTGTACCGCCGGGCCGCGGACCTGGGCAATGGAAAGGCCACGGCCAGCCTCGCCTTGGCCTACCTGCGCGGCCAGGGTGTGCCGCAGGACTACGGCGAGGCCGAGCGCTGGAACCGCAAGGCCGCCTCCCTGGGCGACGTCATGGGAGCCAACAACCTCGGCGAGATGTACGCCCTGGGCAACGGCCTGCCCCAGGACTACGCCGAGGCGGCCCATTGGTACCGCCGGGCCATCGAGCTGGGCTCCGACACGGCCATGAGCAATCTCGGCGAGATGTACCGCGACGGCCGCGGCCTGCCGCGGGACTACGCCGAGGCCGTGAAGTGGTTCCGGCAGGCGGCGGACAACGGCGACGAATACGGTCTTTTCAATCTGGCCTGCATGTATGACGGCGGGCATGGCCTGCCCAAGAACCCGGCCGAGGCCCTGCGCCTATGGCGCGAGTCGGCCCGGAAGGGCAACGAGGACGCCCAGGAGATGCTGAAAAAGAGAAACCTCAGCTGGTAGCGGCCCTGCTGTTTTGACCCTGCCCGCCCGCTGAAGTCAAAGCCGTCGCGAGTTGACGAGGGCGGGCGAGGCCTTCCGACCATCAGAACGCGCGCTCTCGTGCAATCAGGGGCTTCTTCCCCCTCACCGCCGCCTTACTTCATTTTCCGCCGCCAGATCAGCCCCCGTCGTTCGAGCACGTGATCCAGTCACCTGCCTTGCACTTCTCAGTGTCGGCACGCCAAGGGTATTGGAGCGGGGCCGAGGACGGCACCATGGTCGGCGATAGACGGGAATGTGTGTCGCTTAATGACTGTATAAATACTTTATATAGCCTTGTGAAAGGCAATTGATGGATCGCATGCGTAAGTCGAAACATATTCTTCTGATACATTGTTTCAATTTCGTCAGGTAGTTATATGGGTTCTTTACTGCATCGAATGATTGACCACCTGTCTCAGCTCGGATATAAATAGCGAATAACTCACCGCTTTCTGGTTTAAAATCTATTATTCCAGACTCTTGTCGTGACAAAGGGGGATTTGCATGTCCTGGTTCAACAATCTGCGCACGTTCGTGAAGCTCATGCTCGCATTTTCCGTGCTCCTGGCGCTGACCCTGGTCATGGGGCTCTTCGCGGTCAGCGAGCTGGCCCAGGTCAACGAGACCTCCACGGTCATGGAAGTCCGCTGGATGCCCTCGGTCAAGATCGCCGGCGAGCTCGAGTCCCAGTGCGGCCTCTTCCGCCGCAGCGAGCTGCAGCACGTCCTGTCCACCGACGAGACGGTGATGGCCGACTACGAGAAGCGCATGGCCGACGTCGAGGCGGCGATCGAGAAGGCCGCCGCGGAGCTCGGACGGCTCTCCGCCGACCCCGAGGACAAGCGGCTCCTGGCCGACTTCCAGTCCGGCTGGAAGACCTACCGCGACATCAGCGCCAAGCTCCTGGTCCTCTCCCGCCAGAACAGGACCGAGGAGGCCCGCGCCCTGCTCCAGGGCGACTCGAAAAAGGCCTATGACCACGTGGACGAGATACTGATCGCCGTCACCAAGCGCAGCATGGAGGGCGGCAAGGCGGCCAGCCAGGCCGGCAACGAGCTCTACGCCGAAAGCCGGCTGTTCATCTACGGCCTGATCGCCGTGACCGTGCTCCTCGGCCTGGGCCTGGCCGTGCTGGTCGGCCGGGCCATGGCCCGCCCGCTGGGCCGGGCCGTGACCTTCGCCGAGGAGGTGGCCGGCGGCCGGCTCGACAGCGCCCTGGCCATCGACCAGAAGGACGAGGTCGGCCGACTGGCCGAGGCCTTGCGGCACATGGTCGGCGCGCTCAAGGCCAAGATCGCCGAGGCCGACGACAAGAGCCGCCAGGCCGCCGCCGAGGCCGAGCGCGCCCGGACGGCCATGGCCGAGGCCGAGAGCGCCAAGGCCCTGGCCGAGGCCGGACGCGCGGCCGTGATGGTCGCGGTCAGGGACATCGAGCAGATCGTCGAGCGCCTGACCTCCTCCTCCCAGGAACTCTCCGCCCAGGTGGAGCAATCCAGCCGCGGCGCCGAGCTCCAGTCCGAGCGCGTGGGCGAGACCGCGACCTCCATGGAGGAGATGAACGCAACCGTCATGGAAGTGGCCAAGAACGCCTCCACCGCGGCCGAACGCTCCGAGGATGCCCGGGTCAAGGCCGCCCAGGGCGCGGACATGGTCAAGGAAGTGGTCAAGTCCATGGCCGCCCTGGAAGCCTCGGCCCAGGGCCTGAAGCAGCAGATGGCCAAGCTCGGCAGCGAGGCCGAGGACATCGGCCGGATCATCACCGTCATCGAGGACATCGCCGACCAGACCAACCTGCTGGCCCTGAACGCCGCCATCGAGGCCGCCCGCGCCGGAGACGCCGGCCGGGGCTTCGCCGTGGTCGCCGACGAGGTGCGCAAGCTGGCCGAAAAAACCATGGGCGCCACCAAGGAGGTCGGCCAGGCCATCACCGCCATCCAGCACGGCACCCGCGCCAACATGGACTCCGTGGACAAGACCGTGACCGGCATCCAGACCGCCACCCGCCTGTCCAACGAGTCCGGCGCCGTGCTCGGCGTCATCGTCGGCGTGGTCGAGGCCGCAACCGACCAGGTCCGGGCCATCGCCACGGCCTCGGAAGAACAGTCCGCCGCCAGCGAAGAGATCAATCACGCCATCGAGGACATCAACCGCATCTCCTCCGAAACCGCCACGGCCATGACCCAGTCGGCCCAGGCGGTGGTCGAGCTCGCCGCCCAGGCCGAACGGCTCCAGGAGGTCATCCGCGAGCTCAGGGCCAAGCAGGGCTAGCGGAGCGGGGAAAATGCAGGCCTCCGGCGGCCGGGGGGCCGAGGGCCCCCCGGACCCCCCCGAGTCGGCCGGCTGGCCCGTTTGGGGAGGGGCGGGTACCGGGATCGGTCGGGGAAGGAAATCACGAAGAAGCCATGAGCTGGGGAAGGGGGCCGGGCGCGACCCTCGTACCCGCACCGTCGCGACGGCTTCGGCCGGCCGTGGAGCAGCCACGCGGGACGATGCCTCGGGCCGGGTTGGATAAAACGAGCGGCACGAGAACCCTCACCTCCCCGCCCCCCCGTTTTACATCCCCCGGCCTTGGGGGCATGATTTCCCTCCCGGCTCCCCGCCGGCCAAGGAGAGTTCCCCCATGGACGTGACCCTCGATATCGGCAGCCTGCGCGCGCTCGGCCGGGACGTGCTGACCCGCGCCGGCACGCCCGCGGACATCGCCGCCTGCGTGGCCGAGGCCCTGGTGCGCGCCGAGTGCGACGGCATCCCCACCCACGGCTTCTCCCGCCTGCCCAACTACGCCGACCACGTGGCCAGCGGCAAGGTCCGCGTGGACGCAGCCCCCGCCGTCTCCCGCCCCCGGCCCGCCGCCGTGCTCGTGGACGCCCGCTGCGGCTTCGCCTTCCCGGCCATCGCGGCCGGACTCGACGCCGCCATGCCCATGGCCCGAACCCAAGGCTGCTGCGTCCTGGCCATCGCCGATTCCCACCACTGCGGCGTGGCCGGGCACCACGTGGAGCGCGCCGCAAACCACGGCCTGGCCGCGCTCATGTGCGCCAACACCCCCGCCGCCATGGCCCCCTGGGGCGGCCGCGTCTCCTCCTTCGGCACCAACCCCGTGGCCTTCGCCTGCCCCAGGCCCTCGGCCCCGCCCCTGGTCGTGGACCTGTCCCTCAGCAAGGTCACCCGCGGCCGGGTCATGGCCGCCGCCCGCCGCGGCGAACCGATCCCCGAAGGCTGGGTCCTTGACCCCGAAGGCCGCCCGACCACCGACCCCGGCATGGGCCTCAAGGGCACCATGGTCCCCATGGGTGACGCCAAGGGCGCGGCCCTGGCCCTGATCGTCGAAATCCTCGCCGCCGCGCTCACCGGCTCCAACTTCGCCTTCGAAGGCTCCTCCTTCTTCCTGCCCGGCGGCGAGCCGCCGCGCATGGGCCAGTTCTTCCTCCTGCTGAGCACCGACGCCTTCAGCCCGGACTTCGGCCCCCGCCTGGAGATCCTCCTCGGCCACATGCTCGGCCAAGCCGGCGTCCGCCTGCCCGGCGACCGCCGCCTCGCCCGCCGCAGCCAGGCCGAGCGCGAGGGCGTCACCCTGCCCCGGGCGCTGTACGAGGACCTGTTGCGCCGTAAGGGGGGATGAGGCGAGGAGGGGAGAGGAGAGGAGGGGAAAAGGCAGGCCTCCGGCGGCCGGGGGGCCGAGGGCCCCCCGGACCCCCCGATCTCGGCCGGGACTTTCGAGCCGGCGCCAAAGCCCGCCGTCTCGAAAGTCCCGGCCGACTGGCCCGTTTGGAGAGGGGCGAGGTCCGGGGATATCGAGGCTGAAGAGAAAGAAGCCATGAGGTGGGGGAGGGGGCGGGCCGTGCGCGCGGTCCTCGGACCCGCGGGCGGCGATCCAGCCCGCCGTGGACTCATGCCGGCCCCGCAGGACGGCGCCTCGGGCTGGTTCGGACAGGCCGCACGCCCCCTGATCCGCACCGCAACGCCGCACCGGGCCGGGATTCGGACCAGCCGCACGGCCCGTGAACTTAGCCCTTCTTCAGCCTCACCGGCTTCTTCTCTTCATCGCCTGATCTCCCGAGTCCGCCCGCCCTGCCGGCCCTTCGATCCGACCCCGGCTCAGGCGGGAAGTGCGCGGGCCTGTTCATGTTCGCCGTCGTGGAGCTGCAGGCGGGGGCTGGCGAACATCCGGCGCCAAATGGCCGCGTGACCCGGCCCGGTGGTGGGCGTGGTCTTCACTGGCCCCGGCCTGCGCCACGAGGCATTCCTCGGGCATGGACGGCCGGTCGCCGCCGGCTCAGTTGCAGGCCATTGCGTGGCAGGCCACGCTGTGCGTGGAGCTGAGCGGCCACAGCCCCGGAAGCTCTCGCCGGCAGCAGGCCTGGGCCTCCCGGCAGGCGCCGGCGAAGGGGCAGCCGGCGGCCGGCTGCAGGCAGCCCGCAGGAGCCTCGGGCAGGCTCTCGCCAAGCTCTCCCCGGCTCGCGGCCACGAGCTGGCGGGTGTAGGGATGGCCCGGCGCGCCCAGCACCTCGGCCGTGGCGCCCGTCTCCACCACCCGGCCGGCAAAGAGTACGGCCACGCGCTCGGCGACGAAGCGCACGCTGGACAGCTCGTGGGTGATGTAGAGGCAGGCCAGGCCGCTCTGCGTCTTCAAGCCGCAGAGGATGTCGAGGATGCGGGCCTGGACCGAGGGGTCCAGCGAGGCCGTGGGCTCGTCGGCCACCAAGAGCTCGGGCGAGAGCGACATGGCCCTGGCCAGCCCCAGGCGCTGGCGCTGGCCGCCGGAGAGCTCGAAGGGACGGCGGTCGAGCACGTCCGGGGTGAGGTGGACGAGGGAGACGAGCTCCTCCAGGCGGGCCTCGGGCCGGCGCGGGGCGAGGCCGTGCAGTACGAGCGGCTCGAGCAGGAGCTCCCGGGCCGTGAGCCGGGGGTTGAGCGAGCCGTCGGCGTCCTGGAACACGACCTGCAGCCGGCGCCGCAGGGCCTTGCCGCCGCAGGCCGGGCGGGCCGGGTCCAGGCCGTCGAAGCGCACCCGGCCGGAGGTCGGGGCGAGAAGCCCCAGGGCCAGACGGCCGAGGGTGGATTTCCCTGAGCCGGACTCGCCGATGACGGCCAGCGTCTCGCCCCGGTCGAGGCCAAGGCTCACGTTGTCCACGGCCGGCTGCCGGTGGCGCCGGAAGAAGCCCGAGACGAAACACTTGCTGACGGCGTCGAGCTCAAGCAGCATGGCCGAAATGGCACCTCAGGCCGTCCGCCAGCGGCGGCTCGACGGTAGCGCAGCGCGCCGCGGCGTGAGGGCAGCGCGGGTGGAAGCGGCAGCCGTCCGGCAGCGCGGCCAGGCTGGGCGGGTTGCCGGCGATGGGCTTCAGGCGCCGGCCGGAGAGGCTCTGGCACAGGGCCCGGGTGTACGGGTGGCGCGGCGCGCCCAGGACCTCGTGCATGGGGCCGGTTTCGACGATCTGGCCGGCGTACATCACCGCCACCCGCCGGCAGAGGCGGCGCACCGCGGTCAGGTCGTGGGTGATGCAGACCAGCGTGGTGCCGTCCTCCCGGACGCTGTCGTCCAGGAGCGAGAGGATGTGCGCCTGGACCGTGGGATCGAGCGCCGTCGTCGGCTCGTCGGCCAGGAGCAGGCCGGGCCGGCCGGCCAGGGCCATGGCGATCATGGCCCGCTGCTGCATGCCGCCGGAGAGCTCGAAGGGATACTGGCGGGTCCGGCGCTTGGGCTCGGGCATGCGCACCCGCGCAAGGAGCTCCAGGACCCGGGACCGGACCTCACGGCGGGGCAAGGGCTCGTGGGCGCAGGCGGCCTCGGCGATCTGCCGGCCGATGGGAAAGAGCGGGTCGAGGTAGGCCGCGGGCTGCTCGAAGATCATGGCCAGCTCCCGGCCGCGCAGCCGGCGCATCTCGCGCGGGGCAAGGCCGACAAGCTCGCGGCCGGCCAGGCGGATGGAGCCCTCGCGCCGGGCCGACGGAGGGAGCAGGCCCATGAGGCTCAAGGCGACCATGGTCTTGCCCGAGCCCGACTCGCCGATCAGGCCGAAGCGCTCGCCCCGGTCGAGGCTCAGGTCCACGCCGTCCACGGCCCGGAGCAGGCCGCATGTGCCCGGAAAGTGTACGCGCAGGGCGCTGATGGCCAGGTAGGGCGCGCTCATGGCGCCGGCGCTCCGGCCAGGGCCGTGATCGGGTCGAGCAGGTGCTGCAGGCCCTCGCCGGCCAGGGTGAAGGCCAGGCTGGCCAGGACGATGGCCGCCCCGGCAGTAAGCGCCATGTGCGGAGCCACGGCCAGGAGCGGCAGGCCCTTGACCAGCATGCCGCCCCATTCCGGCGCCGGTGGCGGCAGTCCCAGGCCGAGTACGCCAAGCCCGGCGATGGCCACGATCTTGCCGCCCACGCCCACGGTGAGCATGGTGCCGATGTGCGGCAGGACCTGGGGTATGAGGCAGCGCCGCAGGATGTACAGGCGGCCGGCGCCCAGGGCGCGGGTGGCCTCGACAAAGCCGCCGGCCGCGGCGCTCAGGGCCACGGTCCGGGCCACCCGGGCGTACTTCGGCCAGCCCGGGAGGATGAGGGCCAGGCTGAGGCCCCAGAGGCTCTGGCCGGCCACGGCGATGATGACCAGGCTGAGGACCAGGGAGGGAAAGGCGAAAAAGCCGTCGGTCAGGCGCATGAACAGGCCGTCCAGCAGGGGCGAGACGGTGCAGGCCAGGCCCACGGCCAGGCCGATCAAGGCCACGCCGAGGCTCACGGCCAGGGCCAGCCCCAGGGTCGGGCGGATGCCGTAGAGGATGCGGCTGGCCACGCAGCGCCCCAGGCTGTCCGTGCCCAGGAGGAAGTCCGGGCTCGGCGCGGCCAGGCGCAGGGCCAGGTTCTGGGCCTCGGGATCGTGGGGCGCGAGCACCGGGGCGAAGAGCCCGCCGCAGAGAAGCGCCAGGACCAGCGTCGCGCCCAGGACCAGGCCGGGGTTGCCCGCCGCGAACCGCAGCGGCGCCCAGGCCCTGAGCGCCGGCGCGAGGCTAGGCGACGTGGCGGATACGGGGATCGACTGCGGCATGGAGGATGTCCACAACCAGGTTGATGCCTGCGTACGCCCCGGCCACGGCCAGCACGCAGCCCTGGACCACGAAGGCGTCGCGGGAGCGCACCGACTCCACCAGCAGCCGGCCGAGCCCGGGCCAGACGAACAGGGTCTCGATGACCGCGGCGCCGCCGAAGAGAAAGCCGAGCTGGGCGCCGAGATAGGAGAGCACCGGGGCCACGGCGCTTTTGAGCGCGTGCCGCCCGAGCACCACGCGCTCGGGCAGGCCTCTGGCCCGGGCCGCCACCAGGAACTTGCCGGCCATGGCCTGGATCATGCTGGTGCGCATGAGCCGGGCCGAGACCGCGGACACGGACAGGGCCAGCGACAGGGCCGGCAGCACGAGCGCCGCCGGCCGCTCGTAGCCGGTGACCGGCAGCAGATGCCAGTGCACGGCAAAGGCCAGGATGGCCAGCAGGGCGATGAAGAAATCGGGCATGGAGCCGACCAGGAGCGACCAGAGGAGCGCCGCGGCGTCGAAGAGCGTGCCGCGCAGGATGGCCGCGCCCACGCCGCAAGCGAGCACGAGCAGCAGGGAGACGGCCATGGCCGTGGCCGCGAGCAGGCCCGAGGCCGCGGCCGCGTGTGCGACCTCCTCGCCCACCGGCCGTCCGGTCTGGATCGAGTATCCGAGATCGCCGTGCAGGGTGCGCCCCAACCAGGCGAGATAGCGCTCGGGCAGCGGGCGATCGAACCCCAGGCGGACACGCTCGGCGTCCACCGCCTCGAGGCTCGGGCTCTCGTTGCCCGTGGACATGATCAGGCTGATCCGGGCCGGGTCGCCGGGGCAGGCGGACAGGGCCAGGAAGGCCACCAGGCTGACGATGAACAGCGTCGGCGCCAGGGCCGCGAGGCGCCTGAGCACGTAGCCGGTCACTGCGGCTTCACCCCCGTGACCAGGTAGGACTGCCAGCCGGAGCCCATGAGCCAGCTCTTCACGGCTCCGTCGCTCTCTTCGGCCGTAAGTCTTCGATAGGAGACGCCGGCCAGTCCGGCCTCGCGCAGGATGTCGACCACCGCGGGCGCGTCCAGCCGGGGCAGGCCCGGAGTGAGGCGCGTGTAGCAGGGCCGGCGCCAGCCGGGCAGGCGGCCGGCCACGACCATGTCCACCAGGGCCGCGCGGATGCGGGCCAAGCGCCCCATGGGCAGGTGCTGGCCGTCGATGAGCACCAGCTTGCCGCCCGGCGCGAGCACGCGGACCATTTCCTGAAGGGCCAGCCGCGGCCGGGGCAGGGTCCACAGGACCCAGCGGCTGACCACCGCCCGGGCCTGGCCGTCCGGCGCGTCCAGGGCCTCGGCGTCGCCCACGGTGAAGCGCGCGCGTCCGGCCAGGCCGGCGGCCTCGAGGTTCGAGCGGGCCACGGCCAGCATGTCCGGCGAGAGGTCCATGCCCCAGACGTTGAAGCCGCTGCCGGCCAGGATCTCGCTGATGAAGCCCGTGCCCGAGCCGACCTCCAGGACCTCGGTGCCGGCCGGCAGGCCGGCGAGCTCCCGGGCCAGCAGCCGGGCCCAGCCGCCCTTGCTCGAGAGCAGGCGGTAGCGGTTGTAGGCCTTGGCGTGGCGGGCGTTCCAGCGCTCGTCGCGCATGATGGTCTTGATTTCCGCGGCCTCGGGGACCGCCGTCGTCCGGGGGCAGGTGCTCATTTTGCAAGCTCCACGGTTTCAAGTTGAAAACTCTGCTCCACGGGGTGCATGCGGTAGCCGCGGACCTTGTCCGAAACCAGGTCCACGTTGACGTAATAGTTCAGGTAGAGGACCGGCAGCTCGGCCATGATGACCTCCTGGACCTGGTCGTAGAGCGCCTTTCTCTTGGCCGGGTCGAACTCGGTCCGCGCCTTGGCCAGGCAGTCGTCCAGCGCGGCGCTCTTCCAGTGGAAGGCCCCGAGGCCCGCCTTGTCGTTCGACTCCGAGAAATAGTCGAGCATGAGGTTCTCGTCGGGGTCGGGCACGAACATGAGCCCGCGTCCCACCAGGTACATGTCGAACTCGCCGCGGCGGCGCGTCTCCTCGGACGCGCTGACCGGGAGCACGATCAGCTCGACCTTCACCCCCACGGCCGCGAGCCCGCTCTGGACGACCTCGGCGATGGGCGGCAGCTCGGCCCGCTCGGGATAGGTCACGAGCTTGACGGCCAGCGGCTTGCCGTCCTTCTCGCGCACGCCGTTGCCGTCGCTGTCCTTCCAGCCGGCCTCCTCCAGGAGCTTCTTCGCCGCCTCGGGGTCATGGGGCGGGACGGTCAACTTGGCATCGGCCCAGGAGAAGTCCGGCGGAAAGAGGCTGGAAGCCGGCCGGCCGACCCCGTCCAGCAGATGGGTGACGATGGCCGCGCGGTCGATGGCCAGGCTGGCCGCGCGCCTGAGCCTCGGGTCGTCGAAGGGCGTCCTGGTCAGGTTGAAGCCGATGAGCCTGGTGCGCCCGATCTCCCTGGTCTGCAGCCGGAAGGCCGGGTCCAGGGCCACGGCCTTGGCCGCGTCGGCCGGCAGGATCTGGGCGATGTCGAGCTCCCCGGCGCGCAGCATGGTCAGCCGGGTCATGGCCTCGGGCACGCCCTTGTAGACCACCCGGTCGACCTTGGCCCGGGTCCCGGCCCAGTACTGCGGGTTGGCCGTGGTCACCACCTCGTCCTGGACCTTCCAGGAGTCGAAGACGAAGGGGCCGGTGCCGATGGGCTTGACCATGGCCCCCGTGGCGTCGAAGGAGGCCGGGGAGACGATGGCCGCCTCGCCCTTGGAGAGATAGGCCGCCAGGGGCGCGAAGGGCTGGCTGGTCCTGACGACCAGCGTGGCCGCGTCGGGCGCCTCGATGGCGGCGATGGGCACGGTTTTCAGCAGCGTGCCCGAATCCTGCAGGCGCTTCAGGCTCTCGAGGGCCAGCGCGGCGGTCAGAAGGCTGCCGTCGTGGAAGCGAACGCCCGGGCGTATGGCGAAGGTCCAGGTCAGGCGGTCGTCGGAGACCTTCCAGCTCTCGGCCAGGCAGGGCACGAGCTTCACCTTCTCGTCCACGCCGACCAGGCTCTCGGTCACCCCCAGGCGGGCGAAGAGATAGCCGTACTTCTGGATATCCAGGGTCTTGGGCGCCCAGGGGGAGCCGACGCGGAGCACGGTCTCGGCCCCGGCGGCCAGGGCGAGCGGGGCGAGGACGAGCAGGCAGGCGGCAAGCAGCCGGCCCCGACGCAAAACGAACATGGCGACCTCCTCACGGGCAAGTTTGTGGCACGGTAATTTAATATGTGTCACCATTCAAGTCTTTCTTTTAACTGCTTCATCAGTTATTGCGCATGAAACTGCAAGAGAGGTTCGCATGCTGAACGATATATCGGCCTGGACCGAGGCCTGGAGAAGCGCGACCGAGGAGATGGGCCGGGTGAGCGACACGGCCTACTGGGACCGTCGGGCCGAGGATTACGACGACTTCATCCGCACCAGCGAGTTCGCCTACGGCGAGGCCATGGCTGGGCTGCTGGCCGAAGCCGGCTGCCTGCCCCGGGGCGCGCGCGTGCTGGAGATCGCCTCGGGCGTGGGCGCGGTGACCCTGCCGCTGGCCCGCCTGGCCGCGCAGCTGACCGCCTTCGAGCCGGCCCCGGGCATGGCCGAGCGCCTGGCCGCCAATGCCGCGGCCGCGGGGCAGCACAACATCGCCATCCGCCGCGAGCCGTTCACGGCCGAGACCGCCGTGGAGCCGGCCGGTTGCGACCTCGCGCTCATGTGCCACGCCGCCTGGCAGTTCCCGGACCTGCTCGGCCTCGTCTCGGCCATGGAGCGCGCCAGCCGCGGCTTCTGCTGCCTGGCCGACACCGTGGGGCGGACCGACGCCGCCACCGCGGCCATGCACCAGACGCTCGGCCTGCCCTTGGCGGCGGCCGAGGACCGCACACCCTATCTCTTCAACCTGCTGTACCTGAGCGGCCGCCTGCCCCGCCTGGCCTACGTGCCCTGGACCATGCGCCGCAGCCGCGCCTCGGCCGTCGCCATGTGGCGCATGGTTCTGGGCAAGTACCGCGCGCCCGGCGCCGCGGACCTCGCGGTCATCGACAAACACGTGGAAGAACGCAGCCGCGACGGCGTGTACGAAAGCCCCTCGGTCATGGCCGTGTTGTGGTGGCCGGTGCAGGCGATGCGCGCGACGATGCCGGCCGGCTGACGGCATCCGGCCTCGGCGCGGGCGTGAAGGCCCTGAAGGACAAGGGCGTCAAGCTGGCCGTCCAGCCGTTTTTTTCCGCTTCGGCCCGACGGAAGGGATCGCCTGACCCGAGGGCCGGCATGCAGTCGCCGGGCCGCCATGACCGGTCCGGCACCTCTCCCCGGCAGGATATTCCGCTCGGCGCTGCCCGTTCGCCAACGGCCTAGTGCTTGTGCTCGTGCGCCTCGTGCTCGTGGCCCTCGTGCTCGTGGTGGTGCTCGCCGTGCTCGCCGGGGTGTTTGTGGTCGTGGCCCGAGCCCTCGTGCTCGTGGGCATGCTTGTGCTCGTGGGCATGCTCGTGGGCGTGATCGTGGGTGTGCGGGTGGCAGTGCTTGCCCAGGCCCGGGTGCTCGTGCTCGTGCTCATGCTCGTGGGTGTGTTCGTGCTCGTGGACGTGCGTGTGCTCGTGGTCGCCGTGCATATGCGCCTCCTCTGTCGAGAGGATAATGCATTGCTTTGTATTTGGAAGACGGCATGAGAAAAATATCCATGCCTGGCAGGTGGCTCGAATCGGCAGAGGTGACGCGCGGCATGATCCCGCCGCCGGGGCGGTGCCTGCCCGCGGTGCATGGCCTGGCACAACGTGGCATCTCGCGCGCGTCCCGGCGGTGAACTGCATGAAAGGCCGCCGCGAACGGAAAGCCGGCGGCGCGGTCCGATCCCCTCTCCGCCTCGCGGCCGCCTCGATTTCCCGGCCGCCCCGCCGGGCGCCGGCGTCGGCCGAACTCAGCCCGCGACCAGGCCCAGCTCGGCGCGCAGGCGGCGGCCGGCCTCGACCATGTTGCCAAGCGCGGCCATGGTCTCGGGCCAGGCCCGCGTCTTCAGGCCGCAGTCCGGGTTGACCCACAGGCGCTCCGCCGGGATGACCGCGGCGGCCCGGCGCAGAAGGGCAAGCATCTCCTCGACAGAGGGCACGCGCGGGCTGTGGATGTCGTAGACGCCCGGCCCGACCCCGTTCGGGTAGTGGAACTCGCGGAAGGCCTCCAGCAGCTCCATGCGGCTGCGGCTGGCCTCGATGCTGATGACGTCGGCGTCCATGGCCGCGATGTCGGCCAGGATGTCGTTGAACTCGCAGTAGCACATGTGGGTGTGGATCTGGGTCTCGGGCAGCGCGCCGCCCACGGCCAGGCGGAAGGCCGCGACGGCCCAGTCGAGGTAGGCCGCCCACCCCTCGCGCCTGAGCGGCAGGCCCTCGCGCAGGGCCGGCTCGTCCACCTGGATGATGCCGATGCCGACCCGCTCCAGGTCCTCGACCTCATCGCGCAGGGCGAGCGCGATCTGGCGGCAGGTGGCGGCGCGGGGCTGGTCGTCGCGCACGAAACTCCAGCCGAGGATGGTCACCGGCCCGGTGAGCATGCCCTTGACCGGCCGCGTGGTGAGCGCCTGGGCGTAGCGCGCCAGGCCGACGGTCATGGGCCGGGGCCGGGAGACGTCGCCGAAGATGACCGGCGGCTTCACGCAGCGCGCGCCGTAGCTCTGGACCCAGCCGTTGCGGGTGAAGCAGAAACCCGAGAGCCGCTCGCCGAAGAACTCCACCATGTCGTTGCGCTCGGCCTCGCCGTGGACCAGCACGTCGAGCCCCAGCGCCTCCTGGCGGGCGATCGCGTCGCGGACCTGGTCGCGGACGAAGCTCTCGTAGTCCTCCGGGCTCATGGCCCCCTGGCGGCTCTGCCGGCGGGCGGCGCGGATCTCGGGGGTCTGCGGGAAGGAGCCGATGGTCGTGGCCGGCAGCGGCGGAAGTCCGAGCTTCGCCTGCTGCAGCACGGCGCGCACGGCGTACTGCTCGGAGCGGGCGAGCATGTCCGGGGTCACTCCGGCCGCGCGCTCGCGCACCGCGGGGTTGCGGGTCTTGGCGCTGGCCCGCCTGGCCTGCCAGGCGGCGCGGTTCTCGGCCAGCCAGGCGGCGGCGTCCTTGCCTTCCGCCGCGTCGGCCAACCGGCGGACCTCCACGCACTTCTGCAGGGCGAAGGCCATCCAGTTCCGCACCTCGGGGTCCAGGTCCGTCTCGCCCTCCAGGTCGAGTGGCACGTGCATGAGCGAGCAGGAGGGCGCGAGCGCGAGGCGTTCGGTCCCCAGGCGGTCGATGGCCCGCCGGGCCAGGGCCAGGGCCCGCTCGGCCTCCACCCGCCAGACATTGCGGCCGTCGACCAGGCCCAGGGAGAGCGTGGTCCAGGGCGAGAGCTCGGCGAGCAGGGGCAGAAGCTGCTGGGGCGCGCGCACCAGGTCCAGGTGCAGGCCGCCCAGGGGCAGGGCGGACACGAAGTCCGCATTGTGGGCGACGGTCCCGAAACAGGTGGCCAGCATCAGGCGCGCCGGAGCGGCCCGGGCGATGAGCGTGACGTAGGCCTGGCGGAAGGGGGAGGCCAGGTGCCCGGGCAGGGTCAGCGCCAGGGCCGGCTCGTCGAGCTGCACCCAGTCGCAGACCCGGCCCAGGCGGGCCAGGAGCTGGCCGTAGGCCTCGGCCAGGCGCGGCAGGAGCGAGAAGCGGTCGAAACCCGGAGCCCCGCTCTTGCCCAGGCAGAGGAAGGTCAGCGGGCCTGGCAGCTGGACCTTGGCGGAGTATCCGGCCTCGCGGGCCTCGGCGGCCTGCCGCTCGAGCCTCCGGCCGATGGCGGCGAAGCACTGGTCCGGCGAGAACTCGGGCACGATGTAGTGGTAGTTGGTGTCGAACCACTTGGTCATCTCCATGGCCGGCACGTCGCCCGTGGGGCCTTGGCCGCCCCGGGCCAGGCGGTAGTAGGCCCGAAGGTCGAGGTTTCCGGCAGCGTCCATGACCGGGCCGTAGCGCCCGGGCGAGGCGTCCAGGTCGACCATGAGGTCGAGCACGTGGTCGTAGAGGGAGAAGTCGCCCACGGCCACGAGGTCGAGGCCGGCCGCGCGCTGCAGCTCCCAGTGGGCCAGGCGCAAGCGTTTTGCCTCGGCCGTAAGCGCGTTTTCGTCGATGGTGCCGGCGAAGAAGCCCTCCATGGCCTTCTTCAGCTCGCGCCCGCGCCCCATGCGCGGAAATCCCAGGGTGTGGGTCAGCATTGTCCGTTTCTCCTTGTCTTCCGGCCCGAGGGCCGTGGTTGGCGACAACCGCGGGCCGGAGCGGACAGGAGAAGCGGGGCGCGTGACGAAAAGGCCCGTTCCCCCATGGGGGAACGGGCCAAAGCGGACACGAGGTGCGGCACGGAAAAGAAAGACCGTGCCGGCGCCATGATCGCTTCGGCCCAGTCGCGAGGCCGGCTGCGGAACCTTCTTCGAGGCGTCTTCTGGCTTCCGGAGGGGCGCCATGGATTCATGGCGCCGGCATGCTGGCTCTGGTCCTTCCCGGGATTGCCCCAGTGGACGTCGAGCGGCCTGCCTGCCGGTTACAGCAGCGCGTCTGCGACGGATTTGCACCGTCTTCCGTTTCTCGAAGAGTACGATGGCAAAGAACGCAACGTCTCTCTACTTAGACCCCCTCCGTGGTGTCAAGGGCGGCCGCGCCCTGCTCGTGGCCACCGGCGCTGCCGGCGGCGATCTCGCCGATCATGGCCAGAGCCTTGCCCCGGCCCTGGGCGAGCCGCTTCCATTTGCGCTTCTCCTGCTTCAGGGCCTCGATGGTGTGCAGCAGGTTCAGGATGGTCCGGGCCGGATAGCCGTGCGTGGCCCGGCTGCCCCTGCGCAGCTCCTCGTCGTTGTGCTGCCTGACGGCGGCGAGCTGGTTGGCGTCGAGAATCATGGCCGCGCGTCCCCCCCGCCTCAGGCCGGGGCGCAGAAGGAGTCCCGGGAATACTCGGCGCGCTCGCGGTACTCCTGCTGCTTGCCCTTGTTCCAGCGGCCGACCGGCCGGTAGTAGCCCACCACGCGGGTATAGACCTCGGCCTCCTCGCCGCAGGTGGGACAGGTGAAGTGCTCGCCGTAGATGTAGCCGTGCTCACGGCAGACCGAGAAGGTCGGCGTCACCGAGATGTAGGGGATCCTGGTCAGGCTCATGGCCTTGACCAGGAACTTTCGCACGCTCTCCTCGTCCGGCGCGGCCTCGCCGAGAAAGGCGTGGAACACCGTGCCGCCGTTGTAGAGCGTCTGCAGCTTGTCCTGGTGCTCCAGGGCGGCGATCACGTCGGTGGTGGCGTCCACGGGCAGGAGCGTGGAGTTGGTGTAGTAGGGAACGTCGCCGCCCGAGATGCGGATGTCGGCGTAGAGTTCCCGGTCGATCTTGGCCAGGCGGTAGCAGGTGCCCTCCCCGGGCGTGGCCTCCAGGTTGTAGAGGTGACCGGTCTCTTCCTGGAAGGCCACCACCAGCTCGCGCAGGTGGTTCAGCACGCGCTGCATGAGCCGCGTGCCCGACTCGGTCTCGATGCCCTTGCCGAGCAGGTTCAGGCAGGCCTCGTGGCCGCCGATCAGGCCGATAGTGGAGAAGTGCCCGTTGTAGCCGTTCTTCAGGTAGCGCCGGGAGAACGGGAACATGCCGGCCTCCAGGTTCCTCTCCACTATCTTGCGCTTGAACTCGAGCGAGTCCCGGGCCAGCTCCGCGTACTCGGTGATCAGGTCGAGGAAGTCCTCCTCGCCCTGGGCCAGGTAGGCGAGCTTGGGCAGGTTCAGGGTGACCACGCCGACGGAGCCCGTGAGGTCGCCGGAGCCGAAGAGCCCGCCGGTTTTTTTACGGATCTCGCGCAGGTCCATCTGCAGCCGGCAGCACATGGAGCGCACGTCCTCGGGGTTTAGGTCGGAAGAGATGAAGTTCTGGAAATAGGGCGCGCCGTACTTGGCGGTCATGCGCAGGAGCAGCCGGCCCTCCTCTGAGTCCCAGGGGAAATCCCTGGTCACGTTGTAGGTCGGAATGGGGAAGGAGAAGATGCGCCCGTCGGCGTCGCCCTCGAGCATGACCTCCAGGAAGGCCCGGTTGAGCATGGCCATTTCCGCCGCGTACTCGCCGTAGGTCGTGTCCGTGAGCTTGCCGCCGATGATGACCGCCTCGCTTGCCATGTGCTTCGGCGGGGTGAAGTCGAAGGTGAAGTTGGTGAACGGGCTCTGGCCGCCCCAGCGGGAGGTGGCGTTCAAGTTGTGCAGGAGCTTCTGGACCTGCTGCTTGACGGACGCGTAGTCGAGGCCGTCACTGCGGATGAACGGGGCCAGGTAGGTGTCCACGTTGTTGAAGGCCTGGGCGCCGGCCCATTCGTTCTGGAGCGTGCCCAGGAAGTTGACCATCTGGCCGCAGGCCGCGTCGAAGTGCTTGGCCGGGGTGGAGGAGCAGCGGTCGCGCAGGTTGAAGCCCTCGAGCAGCAGGTCGCGCAGGCTCCAGCCGGCACAGTAGCCGGCCAGGCCGAAGGACAGGTCGTGGATGTGGAAATAGCCGTGCTTGTGGGCCTGGCGGACCTCCTCGGGGTACTTCTCCAGCACGTAGCGCGCCTGGACCGAGCCGGCCATGTGCAGGATGAGCCCCTGGAAGGAGTGGACCATGTTGGAGTTCTCGTTCACCCGCCAGTCGGTGTTGTCGAGATAACTGTCGGTGAGGGCCACGATGTCGAGGAAGGCCGCGTCCTGGGTGCGCAGCTCGCGCCGCTTTTCGCGGTAGATGATGTAGCGCTCGGCGACCTTGTACAGCCGGGCCTCCATGAGCACCTGCTGGACCAGGTCCTGGACCTGCTCCTGCTCGGGCACGTCCACGCCCGCGAGCTTTTTCTCCACCATCCGGGCCAGGCGGTCGGCCAGCAGCGGATCCTTGATGCCGCTGCTTTTCAGGGCCTTGAAGATGGCCGCGCCGATGCGCTTGGTGGACCAGGTCTCGATGCAACCGTCACGTTTCAGAATCTGGGTCGGCATGCGTTTTGTCCGGCGGACGGCCGGTCGCGCAAAGGCGACGAGGACCCGTTCCGGGGCCGTTTCCGGCTGTCCGCATGGTTGCCGTATATGGTCCGGCGCGGCGGCACCGCGGGGATCCGGCAACGGTGAAGGATGATCACATCTTGTCCGTCTGCGGGCTCCGCGGACCGCAAGCGGCAGGATACGCTTCAGGCAAGTCTTCTGGCTCTCCCCAGCCGTTCCGCCTTCCCGCCCGCAAAGGGCAGTGGCGCATTCGAAACGGGCATCGAGCGGGGATCACAGCGGCGGGACCGCTCCGGTTTCGCACCGGATTCCTTATTCTGGCCGGCGGCCACCTGAAGGACCTCGTGACCGAATGACGCTAGCCCAGGACCAGCGGGAAGGCAAGAGGCAGCCGGGCAGTCTGGAGGTTGCCGCGAAATCCGCTTTCCGCGCATCGAGACGCCGGCCCGGATGAAAAAAATGATGCCATGTCCCTCGTCGCGTGATAACGTAGCAAGATCGGGAGGTCTGTATGGACAAGCGACTTGCGGGAAAACGGGCTTTGGTCACCGGCGGCAGCCGGGGCATCGGCGCGGCCATCGTCAGGCGCCTTGCCGCCGAAGGCGCGGATGTGGCCCTGACCTACGTCAGCAATCCGGAGCGGGCCGAGGGCACGGCCGAGGCGGCCCGGGAGGTGGGCGTGAAGGCCCTGGCCATCAAGGCCGACAGCGCCGACGCCGGGGCGCTGGCCGCGGCCGTGGAGCAGACCGCGGCCGAGCTGGGCGGCCTGGACATCCTGGTCAACAGCGCCGGCATCGCCGTCATCGCGCCCATCGACGAGTTCCGCCTCGAGGACCTGGACCGCATCCTGGCGGTGAACGTGGGCGCCGTGTTCGTCGCCACCCAGGCCGCGGTCAGGCACATGCGGGCCGGCGGGCGCATCATCAACATCGGCAGCTGCAACGCCGAGCGGGTGCCCTTTGTCGGCGGCGCGGTCTACGCCATGAGCAAGGCCGCGCTGGTCGGGCTGGTCAAGGGCCTGGCCCGCGACCTCGGCCCGCGCGGCATCACCGTGAACAACGTGGCCCCCGGACCCGTGGACACCGACATGAACCCCGCGGGCAGCGATTTCGCCCGGACGACCAGGGAGCACGTGCTGGCCGTGCCGCGCTACGCCTCCGGGGACGAGATCGCCGCGCTGGTGGCCTACCTGGCCAGCCCCGAGTCCGGCTACGTGACCGGCGCCAGCCTGGCCATCGACGGCGGCTATACGGCGTAGAGGCCCGGTCCGCGCCCGGGGGAGGCCGTTCCGGAACGGGGAAAGCACGCACAACCTGCCATGGAGGATGAAATGGGCAACAAGCAAAGCGGAAAGATCGGCTGGATTCTGCTCTGGCTCATTGGAGTCCCGATACCCGTTCTGCTGCTGCTGTATTTCTTGCGCGGTTGCACCTGAAACGCATGATGCATGCCAACATCGGAGGAAACGACCATGGTAACCCAGATTTACGTCAACCTGGCGGTGAAGGACCTGGACAAGTCCAAGGCGTTCTTCACCAGGCTCGGCTTCAGCATCAATCCCCAGTTCACCGACGAGAACGGGGCCTGCCTGGTTCTCGGCGAAAACATCAACGCCATGCTTCTCGCCGAGCCGTTCTTCCGGACCTTCACCAAGAAGGACCTCTGCGATGCAAAAAAGAGCACGGAAGTCCTCATCGCCCTGAGCGTGGACAGCAGGGAGAAGGTCGACGAGCTGGTGAAGGCGGCCGTGGACGCCGGGGGCTCGCCCTATGCCGAGCCCATGGACCACGGCTGGATGTACTGGCACTGTTTTGCCGATCTGGACGGCCACCAGTGGGAAATCGTGTACATGGACATGAGCAGGATGCCGAAGAGTTGACGGAGTACATCATCATGAACAGAGCGGTGATAAAAAAGTCCGTCGAGGTGCATGCGCCCAGGGAGAAGGTCTGGGACGTGCTGCTCGAGGACGAGTTCACGCGCGTCTGGTACGCGGCGTTCAGCCCGGGCACCTATGCCGAGACGGACTGGAAGGTCGGCGGCAAGGCCGTGTTCAGGGACGACAGCGGGAGCGGCCTGGTCAGCAAGGTCATGGCCAACGAGCGCTTCGAGCTCATCTCGGTCGAGCATCAGGGCGTCATCATGAACGGCACGGAGGATTTCGAGAGCGCCGAGGCCAGGCAGTGGAAGGGCTGCCGGGAAACCTACCGGCTGTCGGAGAAGAACGGCGTCACCACCCTGGCCATCGAGAACGAAATGCCCGAAGAGTTCCGCGAGACGTTCCTGGCGTCCTGGGACACGGCCTTGCAGAAAATAAAGGAGCTGGCCGAAGGCGGGAAGTGACGCCGGGGTGGGGAGAATCAGGAAGACGCCGCGAGGTGGAGAAGGGCCGGGCGCGGGTCACAGCCCGGGCGCACGATCCGGACGCCGCTGATCCCCGGCCGGCTCGCGTCAGTTGTCCGGCCTTCGAGCCGACACCTCTTCCCGCTCCGCCCTCGTCAGCGGGTGAAGACGATCTTGCCCCGCACGCGGCCCTCGACCATGCGCCGGATGGGCTCCAGGGCCTCCTCCATGGGCACCACCTCGCCGATCTCGGGCCGGATGCCGCTCTGGTGCACGAAGTCGATGAGGTTTTGCATCTCGGCCAGCGTGCCCATGAAGCTGCCGGCGATGGTCACCTGGTTGACCATCACGGGCAGCAGGTCGAGGGGGGCCACGCGCCCCGTGGTCAATCCCGCGGTCACGACCACCCCGCCGCGGGCGACTGACTCTATGGAGTGCGCCCAGGTCGAGGCGCCGACGTTGTCGAACACGGCGTCCACCTTGCGCGGCGCCGGCTCGTTGGCGGCCAGGACCCTCGTCGCGCCCAGGCGCTCGGCCAGGGCCAGCCCCTCGCGGCTGCGGCTGGTGGCCCAGACCTCTATGCCCGCCGCGCGCCCGAGCTGGATGAGGGCCGTGGCCATGCCCCCGGTCGCGCCCTGCACCAGCATGGTCTGGCCGGGCCGCAGGCGGGCCTTGGTGAAGATCATCCTGTAGGCCGTGAGCCAGGCCGTGCCGAGCACCGAGGCGCTGAGCGCCTCGAGGCCCCGCGGCAGGGCGACGGCGTTTCGCCGCGGGACGGCCACGTAGTCCGCGAAGGTGCCCGGCGTTTTTTCGCCCAGGATGTGCCACTGCGGATCCTGGGTCTCGTCCGCGCGCCAGTCGTCGCTGCCGATGAGTGGGTAGATGACGACCGGCGTGCCGTCGTCGAGCGTGCCCGCGCCGTCGGTGCCGAGGATCATGGGGAATGGGGTCGGCCAGTCGTGCCCGGTGATCCCGCGCAGGGTGAATATGTCGTGCCGGTTCAGGCTCGCGTGGCTGACCTTCACCCGCACCCAGCCCGGCGGGACGTCGGGCTCCGGGCGCTGCCCCAGCACGAGGGCGGCCATGGGGTTCTCGGGGTTCGGCTTCTCGGCGTAGATGGCGAACATGGCGTCGTCCTCCTTGGAATGCCCGCCCGGGATCGGCCCGCGCGGGGATATCGCCATCCCATACGCCTTCCCTGGCGTTTCGTCTCCACCTTCCGCCGGAAAAGCGGGAAGAGGCCGGCGAGGTGGGGGTGGGGGGCGGGCGCGTCAGTCGCCGGAGAAGAGGATCGCCCGCAGCACGGCCAGGCCGATGAGCGATACGACCATGAGGCCGGCGAGCACGAAGGCCACGCGCAGGAAGCCGTAGGCCTGGCGGGCGGGCCGCAGGCGCGCGGGGTCGCCGGAGAAGGCGAAGCCGTGCGCGCGCAGGACGTCCGCGATGCGGCCGGTGAGGTCGTAGAGGATGAGGCTGTCGTTTTGCCCGTCCCGGCGGAAATCCACCTGCAGGCCGGCGAGCGGGCGGGGCGCGAAATCGAGGACGTCCTCGCGGCGGATGGTGAAGTTGAGCTTTTTGAGCCGACTGCGCACGATCAGCATCTCGTCCGAGACGCCGAGCTGGGCCAGGGGGTACGACGCCTTCCACCAGCCATGCCGCACGCCGCAACGCATGGTCACCGCCTGCCCGGCTCCGCCGTCGAACTCGAAGGTCTCGGCCATGATCCCTACCTCCGGAACTTGTTGCGCAAGGCAAACGCGAAGAGCGCTGCCTGGATGCCTATGAGAAGCTGGAATACCGAGATGAAAGCGTAATACCAGACGCCAAGGTTGCCATTTTCTGTTGGTAATTTGGTGAGGGGAATGCAGCGCAGCGTGGACTCAAAAACCCAGCCGACCTTGTCCCAATCAATGCGGGGTGAGAATCCTGTTGAGATGATGGCGATCAAGCTAGAGATAGCAAAAGCCGCGAGGAGTAGCCACATCAAAATACGAAATGCGCAACGATAATCCTCGCCATACCCGCTGCTGAATCGGTAGAGCCAGAGCCAAGAAAAACGCCACCACTTCGGCCTCTTTTCTTTTATCTGCTTCAGCGCCATTTCTTTTTCTCGAAAATGCCACATCGAGACCATGGGCTGGTCATGCTCGCTTGCGGCTATCCGTTTGAGCTTTCTATACATTTTTTCAGATGCATAATAGTCTTGAGAATTGGTAGCCTCCGTATAAAGCTTATCTGGCCATGTATAACAACCAGAAAACAAAATATAATCAACCTCAATGCTTGTGAATATTATATTACTGAGAGAAAAAGAATCAATTTGATGGAGCAATAAGCTGTCAATGCCAGCATTTATCTCCAAAAAATTAATCGTGCCAGAGAAAACTGCTTGAGAGAAAGATGCTTTTGAAAAAAAATCTGCTTTGTTAAAGTCTGCGCCGTTGATGAATTTTGTATTTTTAAAGTTTATCTCTTTTGCAAACTTTGACCCTTTAAACGATATTGTTTCATAAAAATTAGCCTTTTCAAAATCAGAGGCCTCCATGAATTTAGCCAAATTGAAATCAGATGTATAATTAAAACACGAAAAAGTATAATGAACACCTTTGTCGAACACAGCAAAAGTAAAAATTGTCATGCCATGAAATGTTGTCTTGCTAAATAACACATTGCTATAGAAGTGAGCCCGGAAAAAGTCAGCTTTTTCAAAAAAAATGGCCTCACTAAATAAGCAAATCCCATGAATATGGGTTGAATTAAACTCGGCATCGCCGAAAAATAATGAATTTGAGAATAATGCGCTGTGCTCAAATACACAAAATTTAAAACTGGCGTCATCACAAAATGATGTCCCGCTGAAATTACAATTCGGAAAATAACGAAATATGCGTGATTTTCCAAAATCAATCTTTCCCGGGAATATAGTTCCAGATAAATTACACCATAACTCTTTGCTTGATGAGTGTGGAGCGTCTTCAATTCTCTTGAACACTTTTTTATTAAACGTCTCTACGTCCACTATTTTCTTATCCCCCGGCGCATGGAACACGCAGTATTCTTTCCCATCCGCCTCGTCGGTATAAACCACATCCTGCGGATCAGGCCACTCATGTTCCTCGCACTTACAGCACCCCATACCCCGCCCCTTCCTGTTTTCCGGTTCCGATCCCGCGCCGTCTATACCACATCCGGCCCCGGCCGGAAAGGCTGGCTTGGGGCGGGGTTGACGGGAGCATGAAAGGCACGGGGTGGGGCGGCGGCCGGCCGGCGGACTGCCGCCTGTGCCGGTGAGGGGCTATCCTCCCCTCACCGGCTCTTCACTTCACGGCCTCTTGAAGGGTTTTCCCTTCGCCCTTTCTCGGTTCCGGGGCTTGCCCCCGGCTTGCCTCATTCCAGCAGCAGGAGCGGCAGGGGCAGGGGCAGGGAGAAGCCGGAGGGGACGAAGGTCAGGGCCGAGGCGTTGCCCAGGTCGCTCGCGCCGTTGCGCAGGGCGAAATGGGCTGCGCGCGTGGTGGAGACGCCGATGGTCTTGTCGCGCTGGGCCACGCGGGAGGTGTGCAGGTTGCCGGCGCCGTAGTAGAAGATGAAGGTCCCGTCCGGGAAGAGCCGCACGGACACGTTGACCTGCCGGGTGTCGGCAACGGTCACGGCCACCCAGGAGACGGTCACGTGCTCGGCGGTCGAGGCGACGTAAATGTCGGCGCCACCGGCGCCGGTGGACAGGTCGTCCCACAGGGGCGCGATGACCCGGCCGCTCTTCAGCCCGTCCACGCTGTTCGCGCCGCCGAGGTCCGCGGAGTTGAAATAGAGGATGCCGTTGGCGCTGACGCCCGCGGAGGCGTATTTGCGGCCGCCCAGGGGGAAGGCGAAGGGCAGGTTCAGGGTCCAGACGGTGTCGTCGCCGTGCCAGCCCTGGGCCGTGCCCAGGCTCGGGTAGGCATCATTGGTCTGGGTCTGGACGTAGCCCGCATAGCGGGGCGGCCGGGCGGCCGTCTCGCTGCCGGTCAAGGCCAGCTTGCGCCCCAGGTCCCAGGGGCTGCTGAAGTAGGCGGGATGCTCGCCCATGTTGCTGCTGTCGTAGTCGGAGTCCAGCTCCTCGGATTGCAGGGAATCGTGGGCCAGGGCGTAGAGGTAGGCCTCCTCCATGGTCACGATGCCGTCGCCGTTGGAGTCGCCCTTGGCGCGGTCGGCCAGGGCCTGGGTCAGGTAATAGGAGAACTCGTCGTAGGTGCCGGTGTCCATGGAATAGGACAGCTCCCACCAGCGGGAGGCGGACATGAGCACCCGGTTGGGCCCTCTCAGCCTGTCAACGATCCCTCCGGAGAAGCACTGCTCGAAGATGCCGACCAGGGCCTTGTACGTGACCTTGAGCACCTGGGCTACCAGCCGGTCGCCGGTGATCGACTCGCCCCCCCACAGCCACAACACCACGTGGGACGTGTCGTAGGGAAAGCGGTAGCCGGCCTCGGCGCCGCCGTGGTCCGTGGTGAAGATGTAGAGGATGTCGTCCGTGCCCATCTTCCCGGCCAGCTCGTCGAACACCAGGGAGATGTTGGCCGTGGTGGCGCTGTAGCCGATGTCCGCGTCGCCGTCGCCGTCCAGGTCCAGGGGGGAGTTCGCGTCGTCGGCGCGGTCCACCGCGGGGTCCGTGCCGTCGGCGTAGATCACGTAGATGTTCGCGTCCAGGAAGCCGTTGGCCATGAGCGTGGTGTAGAAATAGGCGCAGTCGTTCCAGTAGCGGACGTGGTTGTTGTCGGCATCGTAGCCGCCGGAGATGATGACCGCGTAGCGGTTGGCCGCCGGGGTGCCCTGGCGCTGGGCGTCCATCGCGTTCGCCGGGGCGGCGGGCAGCGCGGGCACGACCGCCGTGGCCTCGGGCCAGTCGGTCAGCTCCTCGAAGCCGTCCATGTCCCTGGGCGGGGTGTGGGCCTTCTCCACGTTGAGGCGGCCGTCCTCGCCGACCAGCACGTAGCGGCAGGGGTGGGTCCAGTTGGCCTGCGGCACGTCGTCGACGAAGAAGAGCCAGCCCGGGCCGCCGTCCACGGTCACCTCGCCCCGCCAGGTGGGCACGGCCACCGAGGCGGCCTCGACCTTGGCCCCGGCCGCGTGGATGCGCCGGCCCTGGTCGCTGTGGCCGAGGAGTTCGTCCAGCAGCAGGCGGTAGGCCTCGTCCCGGCTGCTCACGGCTCCGGGCGCGGCCGCGGCCGTAGCCTTCCCGAGGCTCACGGGGATAAGGCCCTCCGGGGCGGCCTTGGCCCGGCGGGTCTGGACCGTGGCGTCCTCACCCACGAAGCACACCAGGTACTGCGCCGTCTCCCCGGCCTCGAGGCGGATTGCGAACAGCCAGCCCGGGCCGCTGCCCAGGCGCAGGGTCAGGCCGCCGGCCAGCACCTCGACCGGGCCGGCGAGCAGCTCGGGATTGCCCAGGATCTCGCCAACGTCGCTCCGCTCGCCGATGACCTGGGCCGCAAGCCGGTCGAGGGCTTCGTCACGGGAGGCGATATCGGCGGCGCCGGCCGTCGCGGACATGGCCAGGAGCAGAAGAAAAACGACGAACGAAAGAATATTGCGTTTGTGCATGACGTCCTTCCGAATGTTTCAGGGGATTCGGATACAATGCGTCCTTATCTCATGGCACTGACCAATAACTCAGGCCATACAAGGTCATAAAAACTGAGTTTTGAACTATATATAGAAATGTGTAATACACGCAGCGCATAGCTGTGTCAACACTCCATGCATGGACCGGAAAACGACTTGCAGGTAAAATGAATGTTTATGGAACGCAACATGCTGTCATAACAGGCTTTGCATTACGTTTCTGTCAGCTTGTTGAAGATATCTCCGGGCGCCGGATCGACGTCCGGGATGCCCGGGCCCCGTCCCCCGAACCCCGGGCGAACCCTGGAGAGACGTGTGTCCTGATTATTGATCTTGACAATCAGTATCAAATCAAATAGACCTCTCTCCAGCTCATGGCTCGGACACGTGCAGTTCCTTGCCTGGCCGGTGCGACGCCGGCGATTCCTTCCAATTGGTGGCGAACCGCGGCCGGACTCGGAGTCCGGTCGCGGTTCTGCTTTTGTGCACCGGCCGGAGGCGTCCGCCCCCTGAAAAAAGCAGATATCTCATTGCCGAAGGTGTGACTTTCGCTTGGCCGCTCCGTCTCGCATTGTGTCTCCGGGTATCACGAGCCGCCAGCTTCCCGGAGACGGCCGCGCCGGCCCGCTCGCCGCTCGGCCGCGCGGCCCGCCTCCTCCCGGCGAGCACCATTCAGGGGAGAGAGGGGGTGCGGAGCGGGAACTCCCTTTCGGCCGACATGGGAGCCCCCGCCCCGCATTTTTTCGCGCCGAACGCCGCCATCCCGCCCGTGTTGCCTTCCGACAGGCCGTCGCGTATTCTCCCGCCGATAGCGGCCGCGCCCGCCCAATGCCGCGCCCCCCACGAGGTTTGCCATGCCCTTCGCCCGACCCACGTCCCTGGCCGTCCTCCTCCTTTGCCTCGCCCTCTCGGCCTGCGCCGGCAAACGCCAGACCGCCGCCGCCCCCGCCGCCGACTCGCTCTTCGACCAGGCCGCCGTGAAACCCCTGACCCAGCCCGTGGACCTGGCCTACCGCCCGGTCTGCCTGGACGTCAGCTCCACCCAGCAGACCCGCAGCGACAACCGCACCACCTCCGCCGAGTTCTTCTTCCGCCACGAGGTCCGCGAAAAACCCGGCGCCGACGGCCTGCTCATCCTGGCCGAGCCCCTGGAGACCGTCTCCACCAACGGCCGCGTCGTCAGCACCGAGGGGCCGCTGGCCCTCTTCCGCTGCGAGCTGACCCCCAAGGGCGAGGTCCGCGGCCACATCTTCGACACCACCGGCCTCGAGCGCATCGGCCTCGGCAAGGACAGCCCCTTTGTCCGCAACTTCGCCACCTCCATCCAAAGCTCCCTGGCCATCCTCCGCCTGCCCGACCCCCCAGTGGCCCAGGGCGACACCCTCTACCTCCGGCCCACCGCCCTCTACCTCCCGGCCTCACGAGCCCGGCAGTACTCCGGGCCGCAGTCCTTCCCCATGCGCGTGGTCGGCCGGGGCGTCCTGCGCGGCCGCGAGGTCCTCGCCGTCCAGGGCCGGGCCACCGTGTCCTTCATCCACGAGCAGACCGGCCTGGAGCTGAACGACCTGCACATCGCCGCCTCCGAGCTCTACGACCTGAGCACCATGGCCCTCATCCGCAGCTCAATCCGCAAGAAGACCGTCATGGCCGGCACCCAGACCGTCACCCTCAGCACCACCTCGGCCGAAACCTGCGCCTCCGCCCCCGCCCCCACCCTGGAAGACCCCGCCAAGCCCACGCTCCACGCCGCCCTCGGCCTGGACCGGTAGGGGAGGAGGGGGGGAGCAGGCGGAGAGGGGAAAAGGCAGGCCTCCGGCGGCCGGGGGGCCGTGGGCCCCCCGGACCCCCCGATCTCGGCCGGGACTTTCGAGACGGCGGCCAAGGCCCCGCCGTCTCGAAAGTCCCGGCCGGATGGCCCGTTTGAAGAAGGTCGGGAATCCGAGGGCGTGGCTGAAGAAATCACGAAGAGGGCCGTGTGTGGTCAGTGGGCCGGCATGCGGGGGCGACGGGGCCGCCTTCACCCTCATCGTTGTCTTGCGGGTTTTCAGTGCCGGTGCACGCGGGCCGGATGTCCGGTCGCGTGATCCGTCTTTCCGCGAAGCGGGCCGGAAGTTTTGGGAAGAGGGTGGGGGTGTGGGGGCGGGAGAAACCTTTTTGGGAAAAAAGGTTTCTCCCGCCCCCACTCTGCAGCGCCGCAGGCTCCAGGCTCCAGGCCCCGGGCCGCGGCCGGCGGCTAGCCGCGTTTGCTGAGGTAGCGGCTGGCCAGGGGCTTGACGCTCACGGCCTCGTGGTAGCCGGCGTAGCGGCGGGTTTCCTGGCGTACGCGGGTCAGGTCTTCCTGCATGCGGGCGTGGATGGTGCGGGCTTCGCTGGTCAGCCGGCCCTGCAGGTTCTTCAGCTTCACCAGCTTGGCCAACAGGGCCTCGACCGAGGTTTCTTCGGCCATGCCCAGGGCGTCGTCCAGGAGCTGGCCGCGCTGGGTGGCCGACTCCTCGGCGCGCAGGAAGTCGCCTGCGGCCAGAAAATCCAGCTCGGCCTGGCCCAGGGCCAGGGCGCGATCGATGAGCTCGAGCTTGGCGGACATGTTCAGCTCCCGCTGCCGATTGTTTTCTGGATGTTGGCGACAAGGCCTTGCCAGCGCTTGACCGAGGGGATGTACTCGTACTGCAGGAGGTCGGAGAGCAGGATCCAGTCCTCGTTCTCGGTGACCTCGATCATTTCGGAGAAGAGACCGGAGAGCTCCTCCAGGGCGTCGTTCAACTCGGCGTTGTCCTTCAGGCCGAACTCCTCGCGCAGCACGGAGATCATGCCGAAGAAGTCGCGGGTGACGTCGAGGAGGTCCTGGAACATTTCCAGGGCCTCGCCGTCATCGGCCTGACGGAACATGTCGGCCACAGAGGCCGCGCCCTTGTCCATGAGCATGACCACCTTGGCCAGTTCCTGGGCGATGTTCACGCCCATCTCGGTCACGTGCATGGTCCGGATCTCGACGCTGCTGATCTCGCCGGCGCCGATGTCCTCGGCCTGGTGCGGGTAGATCTCGCTGAAGACCTCGTCATTGACGTAGACGTCGGTGACGACGCGGTTCTCCAGCATGTCATGCTCCATGACCTTGACCAGGAGCTGCTCCAGGTTGTCGAAATTCTGGATGGAGAGCCCGGTTTGACGTCCATCGACAACGATCATGACCACATTCCTCCTGAAAAATAGTGTCGCTCCATGACGTTCGTCCTGGGCAATACAAGAAGCGTGCCGGAAAAAATGGCCGGGTTCAGCAAAGGGCCGCGCCGAGGCCGGCGAGCAGCCGCGCATAGCGGGCGACCACGGCCAGCATGGCGGCAAGCTCGGCGCCGCGCTCCTCGGCCTCGTGGACCAGAAGCGCGCCGATGACGGCCAGCCGCGGCTCTGCGGCAAGGAGCGCGCCCAGGCGCTGCCAGGTGGCCAGGAAGCGCGTCTTGTGGGCCGGAAGCGGCAGGCGGGAAAGCAGCTCGCCCTGGGCCGCGAGCAGGGTGCAGAGCCCGACGGCCTCGTCGATGACCGCCCGCAGCCGCGGCGCGGCGGCCGGGTGCGAGCCGGGTTCGCTTGCCTCCCGGGGCAGGGAACCGTCAAGAAATTGTCCCAGCATGCGCCGCAGCAGGCTGAGCCACTGGTAGCGGTCGTCGGCCGGGGTGCCGGCAAAGGGGGTCAGGCCCATCAGCCCGCTTTCCTCGCGGCCGGTCAGCCAGAGGCGCGCGCCGTTGCGGTTCACCTCGGGCCAGGCGCCGCGCTGGAGAAAGCCCTGCGCCAGGGCCAGGACGACCTCCGGGACGACGGCCGCGCGGCAGGCGAGGCCGTGCGCGCAGGCCGTGCCGAAGGCGCAGGGGTGGCAGGGCAGGTCGGGCTCCAGGCAGAGCGCGCCGGGGAGGTAGGGCCCGGTGTCCCAGGGCTGGGCCGTGCACAAAAACACGGCCAGGATGGGCGTGCCGAGCCCCGCGGCCAGGTGCATGGTGCCGGTGTCGTTGGTCAAGAGGAGGTCAAGGCGGGCGGTCACCGCGGCCAGCTCGGACAGATTCGTCCTGCCGGCCAGGTCGAGCACCGGCACTCCGGCGGCGGCCACCAGCCGCTCGGCCAGGGGCCGCTCGGCGCGCGCGCCCAGGATCACCGGCAGGGCGGCGCAATTTTCCCACAGGCCCCGGGCCACGCTGGCAAAATGTGCCAGCGGCCAGCGCCGGCGCTCCTCGCTCGCGCCGAGCTGGAAGCCGACCAGGCGCCGGGCGCCGGCGGGCAGGGCCAAGAGCCCGTCCACGTCCGCCGCCGGCTTCTTCAGCCGGTAGTCTCTCGCCCCGGGCGCGATGCCGCCCACCCGGCAGAAGACGTCCACCAGGTTGAAGGGGCTCGCGCCGCGAAACCGGCTGGCGGTCTGCAGATAGGCGGCCCAGGGCGTCTCGTCGCGGGCAAAGCCGTGGGCCTCGAGGCCGAGGCCGGCTCCGGACTGCGGCCCGAGGAGCCGGGTGAGGAGCCGGGCGGACAGGGCCGGGGTGATGTTCAGCACCGTGTCCGGCGCGGCGGCCGCGGCCACCCCGCGGCTGAAGCCCAGCACCTCGGACAGGGCCTTGGGCCAGCCGGCGTCGAGCCCGGCCAGGAGCCTCCCCCCGGGCAGGGGATGAAGCCCCTGCGGTCCGTCCAGCAGCTCGGCCGCGCCCCGGAAGTTGTCCAGGCAGAGGTAGGAGACGTCCTCGCCCTGGGCGATGAGCCCGGCGACCAGCGGCTGGCTCTGCAGCACATCCCCGAAGCGGGTCAGGTTGACGATCAGCGTGCCCACGCGTGCCTCCGGCGCATGGCCCAGAACCTACGGCCCAAAAGGCCGGAGCACAAGTCTTTCCCCAGGTGTGGTGCGCTTGCCAAGCCCTGCCGGGTGCTCTATACCTGCGGTGTCTTGAACGCGCTTACAAGCCGGATGTTCGATTCGACCCCGGTGCGGCAATTCATATCCAAACCCTTCGGAGGACGCCCGCATGGCACTGTTCACCCCCCAGGAAGCCCTCGACTACCACGGCAAGGGCAAGAAAGGCAAAATCGAGGTCATCCCGGTCAAGCCCTGCAAGACCCAGAAACACCTGTCCATGGCCTACACCCCGGGCGTGGCCCTGGCCTGCCTGGCCATCGCCAAGGACGAGGCCCTGTCCTACGAATACACCGCCCGCGGCAACCTCGTGGCCGTGGTCTCCAACGGCACCGCGGTGCTCGGCCTGGGCAACATCGGCCCGGCCGCCGGCAAGCCGGTCATGGAAGGCAAGGGCGTCCTCTTCAAGATCTTCGCCGACGTCGACGTCTACGACCTGAACCTCGCCGAGCGCGACCCGGACAAGATCATTACAATCGTCAAGGCCCTGGAGCCGACCTTCGGCGGCATCAACCTGGAGGACATCAAGGCCCCCGAGTGCTTCTACATCGAAGACACGCTGAAGGCCGAGATGGACATCCCCGTGTTCCACGACGACCAGCACGGCACAGCCATCATCTCCGGCGCCGGCCTGCTGAACACCCTGGAAATCTCGGGCAAGAAGATCGAGGACCTGGTGGTCGTGGTCTCCGGCGCCGGCGCCGCGGCCATCGCCTGCTCGCGCTACTACGTGTCCATGGGCGTGACCCGGGCCAACATCCGCATGTTCGACTCACGCGGCCACCTGCACAAGGGCCGCAAGGACCTAAATCCCCAGAAGATGGAGTTCGCCCAGGAAAAGGAGTTGAAAAGCCTCGGCGAGGCCTTCTCTGGCGCCGACCTCTTCCTCGGCCTGTCCAAGGGCGGCATCGTGTCCAAGGACATGGTCAAGGCCATGAACAAGAACCCGCTCATCTTCGCCTGCGCCAACCCCGACCCCGAGATCACCTACGACGACGCCAAGGCCGCCCGGCCCGACGCCATCATGGCCACCGGCCGCTCCGACTACCCCAACCAGATCAACAACGTGCTCGGCTTCCCCTTCATCTTCCGCGGGGCGCTGGACGTCCAGGCCAAGGCCATCAACGAGGAGATGAAGATCGCCGCCTCCAAGGCCCTGGCCTCCCTGGCCAAGGAGAAGGTCCCGGACTACGTGCTCGCCGCCTACGGCGCCAAGGATATGACCTTCGGCATGGACTACATCATCCCCAAGCCGCTCGATCTGCGGCTCATCGAATGGGAGTCCGCTGCCGTGGCCCAGGCCGCCATGCAAACCGGCGTGGCCCGCAAGACCATCGACATCGCCGCCTACCGGGCCTCCCTGAGCCCGCGCCTGGCCGAGTCGCGCAAACGCATCGAAACCTTCGTCGACAGCTACGGCCTCGATTTCTAGGGGCCTCCGGCGGGCAGGGGGACGCTGTCCCCCTGCACCCCCTGCCAGGGGGAAATGATTTCCCCCTTGGACCTCCTCGGTTCCCGGTTTCGGGCCGGGGAAAGACCCCGGCCCGAAACCGGGATTCGCGCGGGTACATGAGGACATCCTTGCCGCCGGAGCCAGGCCTTCGAGGAGAAATCAAAACCCCACGAGGGTGAAGAAATGGGCCGGCCTGGACCGGATGCGCGGTCCATCGACCGAGCATCAGCGCCGACCCGAGCCTTCTTCACCCTCACCGGCGTCTTTCCGGCTTTTGACTTCGGGGGCCGCGGCCCCGTGAGGGACATGACCCGCCCTTCGCCACCCAAGCTGAAAATCGAAGCCTCCTGGCGTTCTTCGCGCCAGGAGGCTTCGATTTTCAGACTGCGGGGGTCGAGGGGGGATCATCCCCCTCGCGGGGTGCAGGGGCAGCGCCCCTGCTGGGGTCCAGGGGCGAAGCCCCTGGCCGCCGGAGGCATTCGCCGCGCCTGCCAGCCTGGCGGCAAAAGCCATTGCCGTGCGGGAGGAAAGGACGTAAACGAGCCCCCGGTGCAGCCATGATGCTCTACGTCAAGCTCGTCATATCCATGATCATCTGGGGCGGGACCTGGGTCTCGGGCCGGGTGGTGGCCGCGGAGATCCATCCCGTGTCCGCGGCCTTCCTGCGCTTCGCCGTGGCCTCGGCCTTCCTGCTGGTCATGGCCATGCGCGTGGAGCGGCGCTGGCCGCGGCTGGCCCTGCGGGACGCGGGCTGGGCCGCGGTCCTCGGCGCGACCGGGGTTTTCGCCTACAACATCCTTTTTTTCACCGGCCTGAAGACGGTCCAGGCCGGCCGGGCCTCGCTGATCATCGCCGCCACGCCGGCCGTGGTCGCGCTTCTCTCCCGGGTGCTGCTGCGCGAGCCTCTGGCCTGGTCGCGGGCCGTGGGCATTCCGGTCTCGCTGGCCGGGGTGGCCGTGCTTCTCTCGCGCGGGGACATTTCGAGCCTGCTGTCCGGCGGGGTGAGCCCCGGCGACCTGGCCATCTTCGGCTGCGTGGCCGCCTGGTCGGCCTACACCCTGGCCGGCAAGCAGGCCATGGCCCGGATGTCGCCGGTCAGCGCGGTGACCTGGTCCTGCCTCCTCGGCGACGCCATGCTCCTGCCGCCGGCCGTGGCCGACGGCGTGCTGGCCCAGGCCGCCGGGGCCTCGCTGCTCATCTGGGCCAATCTGCTCTTTCTCGGGGTCATGGCCACGGGCCTGGCCTTCATCTGGTACTACCAGGGCATCCGGGCCATCGGCGCGGCCCGGGCCGGCATCTTCATCAACCTCGTGCCCGTGGCCGCGGTGGCCATGGGCCTGGCCATCCTGGGCGAGGAGGTGGGGTTGTCCATGCTCCTGGGCGGGGCCATGGTCCTGGCCGGGGTCTTTTTGACCAATCGCCCGGGTCGCCCGGGTCGCCTGGCCCGCCCGACCGAGCGCTAAACGCCGCGCCGGCTTCGGCCGGAGGTTGCGGCGAGCCCAGGGCTGGCCGCCTGTCTCGGCTCTTCCAGGTGGGATCACGGCAGGCCGTTGCGCCGTGCGGGCAATTTCTTGACTCTTCTTGACCGGTTCCGAGATTATCGGGTATTAGAGGGCAATGAGGATTCCTTGCCCATGACCACGGCGCGCACGCCCTCCGGCCCCGGGGACGAGGAGGGCGTTTCCCTGCCGGCGGATGGTTGGCCCTGGCGCAAGACCCGCATCAGCATTCCCATCCGGCTGGGCGAGGTCGTGCTTTTCCGGGCCGAGGTCGAGGGCCTGCACTTCGAGCCGCCGTTTTTGTCCACCCCGCCCCAGGACCGGCTCGTTCCGCCGGCGGCGGCCATGGACGCGAGCGGCCTGCCCCTGGCCCGGCTGGCCTCCTGCCCGGTCGGCGTCGATCCGCCGCGTTGCGGGTACACCGATCGGCACATCATCCTGGTCGATGCCGTCTATCGCCGCTCCTTCGTGGACACCAGCGGCTCCCTCGAGGACTATCTGGCCGGCTTCAGCCCGAAGACCCTGTCCACGTTCAAGCGCAAGGAGCGCAAGATCGCCGCGTCCTGCACGGCCGGCCCCTGCCTGCGCGTCTTCACCCGGCCCGGGGAGATGGCCGAGTTCCACCGCCTGGCCCGGGCCATCTCGGTCAACAGCGTGCAGGAGCGGGTCTTCAACGACTCCCTGCCCGCCGACGAGGCCTATGTCGCGCAGATGGTCGAGCTGGCCAGTGCCGGCCGCCTGGTCGGCTTCCTGCTCTACATCGAGGATCAGCCGGCGGCCTTCAACTACTGCCCGCTGGGCGACGACGGCGTCATGGTCTACGACTACTCGGGCTACGACCAGAAGTTCCAGAAGTACTCCCCGGGCACCGTGCTCCAGCTGAAGGTCATCGAGCACGCCTTTGCCGACCCGGCCATCCGGGCCTACGACCTGCACATCGGCGAGGGCGGGCACAAGGACTTCTTCGCCACCGGCTCGGTGCTCTGCGCCACGGTCTATTTCTTTCGCCCCACGGTCAGGCTGCTGGCCATCTTCGGCCTGAAGGCCGGCCTGCGCATGATGACCGCCACCGCCTCGACCGTGCTCAAGAAGCTCGGGCTTCACGCCGGGGTGAAGAAGGCCATCCGGTCGTTGCTCAGCGCCCGGGCCTGACCCCGGCGCCTGGACAAAGCCAGCCCCGTCCAGTAGAAGCGGCGCCATGACGTCCGCCGATAGCCGCATTCTCGGCCGGCCGCCCGGCTTCTGGGCCCTGGGCCTGATCCTCGCCGGCACCCTCCTGCGCCTTCTCCTGGTGGCCACCGGCCAGCTGAACCTGGTCCAGGACGAGTGCCAGTACTGGGACTGGAGCCGGCACCTGCAGTGGTCCTACTATTCCAAGGGACCGCTCATCGCCTGGATCATCCTCCTCGGCACCAAGCTCTTCGGCCCGACCGAGCTCGGCGTGCGCTTCGGCGCCATCGCCATCTCGGCGGCCTCGCAGGCCGTGCTCTACCTCGGGCTGGCCCGGCTCTGGGCGCGCCCCCGCCTGGCCCTGGCCGCGCTGCTCGTCGCCAACACCATGCCGGCCTTCATCGCCTCCGGCGTGTTCATGACCACCGACAACCCGCTGCTCTTCTGCTGGTTCGCGGCCAGCTTCGCCCTCTACGCCGCGGCCGACCCCGAGCGCGGCCCGGGGCAGCGTCGCGCGGCCCTCGTCGCCCTGGCCCTGGCCCTGGCCTTCGGCACCCTGGCCAAGTACCTCATGCTGGCCTTCCTGCCCCTGGCGCTCGTCTACGGCCACGTCCAGCACCGCCGCGGCCGGCTGCCCCCGGGCTTCGTCCCGGGCTTCTTCTCGGCCATGGCCGCAGGGGTGGCCCTCGGCTTCCTCCCCATCCTGCTCTGGAACCTGCAGAACGACTTCGTCGGCTTCAAGCACGTGGGCATGCTCGTCGGCGTGGCCGGAGACAAGGCCGCGCGCCTCATCCGCTTCGACCGCTTCCCGGAATACATCGGCGGCCAGCTGGCCCTGGTCACCCCCTGGTGGCTCGGCCTCATGCTTCTCGGCGGCTGGCGGGCAATTCGCTCAGCGCTGGGCCGCATCAGCGGCGACCTCCTGAGCCGGGACCAGAACCTGCTCCTCTCCCTCCTCTTCTGGCCCGTCTGGCTCTTCATCCTGCTCTGGAGCTTCCACACCAAGATCCTGGCCAACTGGCCCTCGGTCAGCTACGTCGGCGGCATCGTCCTGGCCGGCGCGGCCCTCCTGCGCCTGGGCGACGCCCGCCCGCGCCTGGCCCGGAGCCTCGGCGCCCTGGGCCTGGCCACCTTCGTCCTCATGCACGCCATCACCTTCCTGCCCCTGCCGGACAGGATCAACCCGACGCTCAGGGTCAAGGGCTGGGAAGACCTGGGCACGAGCGTCGCCGAGCTGACCCGCGCCTTGCCCGACCCCGGCCGGGTCTTCGTCTTCTCCGACCTCTACGACTTGAGCGCCGCGCTCGCCTTCTACACCCCCGGCCAGCCCCGGACCTACTGCGCCTGGCTCGACCGGCGCATGAACCAGTACGACCTCTGGCCCGGGCCGCAGGACAAGGCAGGCTTCGACGCCGTCTACGTGCGCAAGGAGTTCAAGGACAAGCCGACCCGCGGCGTCCCCGAAATGTTCGCGCGCATCGGCCCGCCCATCCACGTCCAGACCTACTTCAACGGCGCCCCGGCCCGCAAATTCACCCTCTTCGCCTGCTACGGCTACAACGGCACCTGGCCCCGGCCCGACACCGGGCAGTTCTGACCACCCCCCAAGCCCCGAGATACCCCCATGCCCCCGCAAGCAATCGTCTCCATCCAGTCCCATGTCGCCTACGGCCACGTGGGCAACGCCTCGGCCGTCTTCTCCCTGCAGCGCCTCGGCTTCGAGGTCTGGCCGGTGATGACCGTGCAGTTCTCCAACCACACCGGCTACGGCGCCTGGACCGGCGACGTCTTCGGCCCGGACCACATCGGCCGGCTCATGGCCGGCATGGACGAGCGCGGCGCGTTCACCTCCTGCGCCGCCGTCCTCTCCGGCTACATGGGCGACGCCACCCTGGGCGAGGTCATCCTCTCCGCCCGGGACAAGGTCAAGGCGCACAACCCCCAGGCCCTCTACCTCTGCGACCCGGTCATGGGCGACGTCGGCCGGGGCATCTTCGTCCGCCCCGAGATTCCCCCCTTCATGAAGGCCCGCGCCGTGCCTGCGGCCGACGTCATCACCCCCAACCAGTTCGAGCTCGAGCTCCTGACCGGCGTGGCCGTGCACAGCCTGGCCGACGCCGTCGCCGGCGCCAGGAAGGCCCTCGACCTCGGCCCCTCCATCGTCCTGGTCACCAGCCTGCGCCACGAGCACTCGCCCGAAGACCGCATCGAGATGCTGGCCGTGACCCGCGACGGCGCCTGGGTCGCCGGAACGCAGCTTTTGCCCCTCACCCCACCGCCCAACGGCGCCGGCGACGCGGTCAGCGCCCTGTTCCTCGGCCACCTGCTGCGGGGCGATCCCGTGCCCGAGGCCTTGGCCAAGACCACCGCCGGCATCTACGCCATCATCGAAACCACCTGGCAGGCCGGCACCCGCGAACTCCAGCTCATCGCCGCCCAGGACCGCTTCGCCGCCCCGGCCCCGGTGCCGGTCGAAAAGGTCGGCTGACGGCCAGGGGGGCGCGCGCCTCCGGCGGCCAGGGGCTTCGCCCCTGGACCCCACAAGGGGGATGATCCCCCTTGAC
>DIXN01000058.1 GCA_002428705.1 Desulfovibrio sp. UBA6079 | reverse complement strand
GGCGCTGAAGGTGCGGCAGGAGGTGGAGCTGCCGGTCTACGAGCGCCTGGGCGACGTGCGCTCTGCGGCTATAACCCAGGGCCAGATCGCCGACATCCTCCAAGCCCGCGGCCAGTTCACCGAGGCGCTGAAGGTGCGGCAGGAGGTGGAGCTGCCGGTCTACGAGCGCTTGGGCGACGTGCGCTCCGCGGCCATAACCCAGGGCCAGATCGCCGACATCCTCCAAGCCCGCGACCAGCTCGACGAGGCGCTGGCACTCCAGGGACAACGGCTTGAAACCCACAAGCAGCTCCAGGACCCCAAAGGCATTGCCGCCACCCTGTGGGCCATGGCCCAAATCGAACTGCAACAAGGTAAAATCCAGGACGCCGCCGACAAGATTCCCGAGGCCTATGCCATATTCGATAAACTCGGCCGCCTGGATGGCATCGCGGCCATCGGCGTGACCTACGGGCAGCTCCTCATCGGTGCCGGCCTTCGCGACGAGGGTTTTGCCGTGCTGAGGCGCAGTGCGGATGGCTTCCGGCAGCTCGGCCGGGAGCAGGATGCCGCAAGGGTGGAGGCGCTGATCGAAGAGATTCGGAAGCTTCTGGCCGAGGGAGAGGGGTGAGGTAGGGCCGGTGGGATTTCTTGGCGTTTGCGGGAATTGCGACCGCCACTTCTCAGAACCGGGAAGGTGTTGGCGTGCAGCGCAACAGGTTTGGTAGGTTATTCGCCATCCTTGCCGCTCGGCGCTGCAGCTCGGCCGGAACTACCGGTTCGCGCTGTATAACCGCCGCACCGGGCACTACCTGATCCTGACCCTCAAGCAGCTGAAAGCCAGGATCAGGCGCAGTCACGTCAGCCACTCGGTGCAACTCTGAAGGCTCGTCCGCCAGACGCCGACACCCCGCCCAGCAACAGAAGCGAAGAGTACCACCAGAGGAGAGAAGGATGGATTAAAAATGGCCTCAGCCCCGACCGCTTGTGCCCCGGATGACTACCGCGCAAATTTCCACACAATTTTACACATGGCTGGATGACCGGGACTTGGAAAACAAAGCCACTAGCCGGGTAGCTTGGCATCTCCAGCAAAAAATAGAGGGATACCAGAGCCAAGCTAACTAATTAGAATAAATCAGCTATCTACAATTTGTCTTCTCAGTCTTCACCATGGCGCAGACAATAAATAGGTCATGCCATCAACAATCCCGCAAGCTGGACATTTTGTGGATTATTGCGTAGCATCATTGCATAAGATTATAGTTGATACATTTTGGAAGTCCATCGATCCACCATGTTCCTCATCTCAGCTGACTGTGAGGATCTATGAACCTACTTGCCACGACATTTCGGGTCACAACGCCCCTATTCCTAGGGGGCGCCGACAACCAAAATTCAGCTGAACTTCGCCTTTCCTCTATTAAGGGAATGCTCCGGTTTTGGTGGCGGGCCTTGGCCTACGCCAGCAACGGTAATGATATGCAAGCAATACGGGCAAAGGAGAATAAAATTTTCGGCTGTTCCGATCAGGAAGTTGGCCAAGGAAGCTTTCTGATGCGTTTGGCCTCATGTGAGCCAGACAAGCCTCAGATTAAAGCACAACATGATCTGCCATTTGATTTCGACAAGCCCTATATGGCTGGTGCCCGTTACCTCGGCTTCGGTGTTGTCAAAGCTTATGGCCGAGACATGGGCTCTCTGCAGCGACCGTGCATTGCCCCCCCGTTTTCTTTCTGCATCGAATTCATCTCCCGGGAGCCATTTGATCCAATGTTTGTCTATGCACTTAAAATCATGGGCCTCTTGGGCGGGATAGGCAGCAAAATGCGAAAAGGCTACGGAAGCCTTACCCTCGTTTCACTTACAGGCGACAGGGTGGAGCCATGGAACAGACCACAAGCAGCCGAGACTTTTATTAAATATGTTCGAGACATATTGGTGCCCCTTAAAGAATTCCCTGCATTTCAAAATGGACTTCCACATTATACTGCTTTCAACAGAGATAGCCGTATCGTAATTCTTACGGAAAGTTCTGGGACGGACTATCTTGCCGGGTTAAAACTTCTCAATGGCATCGGAATGCAGTTGCAAAAATACCGATGTTGGGGGTTTCAAGGACATGTCAACGATCTACCAACGGAAGAAAATTTCAAATATGATCACGGCTGGTTTAGGCATATCATTGGCGTCGAAGCGATGGATAAGCCACCACCAGCGGATTTCCATCCAAGGCGGGCAGTTTTTGGCTTACCGCATAATTATCAAAAGAGAATTGCTGACAAAGACATAAGAAAAGTCATGGTGACAACATCAGACCGCAAGAAGTCCGACCGTAGAGCAAGCCCGCTTATCTTGCATATCCATGCATATGACAATGACCGATATGCGGCCGTGGTCACAATCTTACCAACCATGTTCCTGCCACAAAGTCTCAAAATCAAGGCCAACGGAAGAGATGTGCCGCCGGCTATTGATTACTCCGTCCTTGATGAATTTGTCGACGGCTTCGAGGGCAAGGCAGGTGCCAAAAAAAGCACACGGTATTTCCCCTATAGGAGGCCTGTGTTCCCATGATCCTCCACTTTACCATCGGCCCTGTCCAGGAATTTGTAGCCCAAGCTCGGCGGACCCGCGACTTTTGGGCAGGCTCGTTCCTTTTATCCTACTTATCCGGCCAAGCCATGCTGGCAATCCTTGACACAGGGGGAAGGATCGTCTTCCCCCAGGTCCACGACTCCACACTTATACCTACAGACCCTTTGCTCAAGGCCATCAAGGAACCAAAGGCGGTTACATCTGCCAACGCACCGCGCATCGCCACCCTGCCCAACCGATTTATGGCTACCTTCGAAAAACTTGATGAAAAAGACATCGGTCAGATCGCCAGGAAAGCCAGGCAGGCAGTTCGTGCTGCGTGGAAGACTATCGCCAAGGCGGTCTGGAGAGAATACATCCAACCAGCTTGCATTGCTTCCAAGGCCGATCTGGACGAGGTATGGATTATCTGGGAACGCCAGACTCGCGGCTTCTGGGATATCGCCTGGGTCGTAGCGGGGGCCGATCAGGACTCCGGCATCCTGGATCGCCGAAAAAACTGGCGCAGCCACCTGCCAACGGTGGAAGCCGGAGAACAATGCGTCATCATGAGCGGCTGGCAGGAGCTGTCCGGGCGGGTTGGGATTCACACCATTGATAGGGAACGGCAGCAGTCCTTTTGGGCCACACTGCAGGAGGTAGTCGGCGACTTCAACCTTCGCAAGGGGGAACGCCTGTGCGCCGTTGCCTTGGTCAAACGCCTATTTCCCTTGGTCAGCGAGGACGCTCTGGGGTGGGAAGTGTCCATGGAGGGTTGGCCGTCCACACCCTACATGGCCGCGGTGCCGTTCCTAGAACGCTGCATGAGGGATGCCCCGGATGCAGCGAAAACTTACGCCCAGTTGGTGGCGGAACTCTATCCCATCAAGAAGAGCGCTCTTTCAACAGGTGGCTTTGGCGAGACCAAAACTGACATCAAGGCGCTGCATGAGTATGCTGGGAAATTAAAGGGCATCGACGGCGATCTTCTTTACGACTTTGCCATCCGTGAAAGCTCGTCTTCCACCTCGGAACTTGGTCCCAAAAAACCACTGGAAGGGGCGCCTGACCTCCGAGGCAAATTCGTCGAGGGCTTAAAAAAGCTGACTGATGCCGTAAAACTCACCCCGTCCCCTTTCTATGCCCTGCTGCGCATGGACGGCGACAACATGGGCGCCTTGCTGGCTAACAACCCCGAATATCAGGAGCGAATCTCCACGGCACTGGCGATATTCTCCATGGGAGTGGCGGCCACTGTCTACGACTATGATGGGGTGACTATCTACGCAGGTGGCGACGATGTCCTGGCACTTCTGCCCATCGACCGCGTCATGGCTGCGGCCGGATATCTTGAAGATTCCTATCGTCAAGCCTTCGGGAAGGCGCTGTCCGGGAAGACGCTACGGCTCAAGGATGGGCCGGCCAATCCGTCTATATCCGCAGCCTTGGTCATGGCGCATTTCAACGATCCTCTTCTGGAGGTGATCGAACTCTCCGGGAAGTTGCTTGATGAGCGGGCAAAAGGGCTTCCCGGCAAGAATGCGGCCTGTGTCGGAGTGCTCAAGGGTGGGGTCCCACATGTTCTTTGGACTCAAAAATGGTCCGATGTGGGAAGCCTACTAATTTTCATCGACAAGTTGGGGGGCATGGGCGACCCGGAGCGACAGTTCTCATCTTCATTCCTCCAGCGGGTACATGATATGCTCCTGCGCCTTCACGACCGCCCACGCGAGGCGCCTGGGACGATCCTGCGTTCCGGTCTTGACCTCAAGGAGATGCTCATGGCCGAGTATATGCGCTCACGAGAGGCTTGGCCTGAGGATAGTAGTGGTCAGAAAATGACATGGCCGCAAAAGCGCAAGCTCGCCGAGGAAAATATCGAATCTCTTTTCGCGGTCTGCGGTGCACTCGAAGAGTCCGACGGTCAGTCGCTGTTCGTGCCGGACGGCATGCTCTTGGCGCGCTTCCTCCTCGACAACCAGATGCGTGAGGAACTGACATGATGTCGCGTCACATTCTGAGTGTCACGGCTCTGGACACATGGTTTTTTCGGGATGGCAAGCCCATGCGCGAGGGCGAGAGTGCCCTAGCGCCGCTCGAGACCTTCTTTCCCCCTTACCCTTCGACCCTGACTGGTGCAGTAAGGGCGGCTCTGGCAAAAGCCAACGGCTGGAATGGCCGAGGACGCTGGAGTAGTGAGCTACGTACGGTACTCGGCAGCCATGAGGATCTGCCCGAGAATGGTATTCGAGTCACCGGGCCGATCCTGCGCCACGGGAGGGCAGACCATGCGCACAGCTACTTCCCCATGCCCTTGCATCTGCTCGGCAGCACCCGGTTAGGGGACGACGGCATACCGGAATTCGAACCCCAGTGTTTTCTGAAACCTGGCCCCGAGGTTGTCTGCGATCTGGGCCGGGTCCATCTACCTACGGCAGAGGGTGACACAGCTGATTTGTCCAATGGTTTCGGTTTCTACCTCGATGCCCAAAGCTATATCGACGTGCTGGCCGGCAGGTTACCCGCTAACGGCCGCTGCTTTTCCCGTGAGGCTATGGGCTCACTGGAGTTCCGTCTTGGCATCCGACGTGATGATGATACCAGAACCACTGGCGATGACGCCCTATACGGCACCCGGCACATCCGGCCATCGCATTTGACGGAACTGCTCTTCATTCTGGAAGGGCTGCCGGAAGGGTGGCGACTGCCCTCGGGGCTTATACCCTTCGGTGGAGAGGGCCGTCTGGCGGAGATCGATATAGCCCAGGCCCCGGAGCTGCCGCATGGACCGGATATGGGAGACATCGGCGGCTGCCTTCTGGTTCTGCTCACCCCGGCGGATTGGGGCTTGCCCGGGCATAAAGCCGTGGCGGACTGCGACCAGCCCTGGCCGCGGCCCGAGGGAAAAGTGCCGCATCTACCAGGGGTACGCATCGTGAGCGCCTGCGTCGAAAAAGCCATCCGCCTCGGAGGGTGGTGCACCTTTGCAAGGGGAAAAGCCAAGGACGGCATAGAAGACGGCCCTTCTCCACTTTCCCTTAGGCCGCTGGTTCCGGCCGGCAGTGCCCTTTGGTGCCGCATCGAGGATGCCAGCGCCCTACGCCCGCACATTGCGGACGGCCTTGTCCGTATCGGCCACCGCCGGGCCTCGGGGTTCGGTCTTGCGGTAATTGCGCCCTGGAACGATCAAGGAGTCGAAACAAAATGAACAACACCATCCTGGGTCTGCTTGCTGAAACACACATTCATGCTGGCATTGGCCGAACCATGGGCGCCATCGACTTGCCTGTGTCGCGCGAGAAGCCCTTGGATTACCCTTTCATTCCCGGCTCGAGTTTCAAGGGTGCCCTGCGTGAAGCTGCGGAAAGTAAATGGGGCTTGGAGTCGGATGAGGTGAATAGGTGGTTTGGCAGGCAGGATAATGCCGGCAAACTGCTTGTGGGCGATGCCAAACTTCTAGCTTTGCCGGTGCGCTGCCTAAACAGCGCCGCCTACCGCTGGCTTACTTGTCCCCTCATCTTGGAACGTTACCAACGTGACCGTCGTCGGTTAGGACAATCTGCAGGCTTCGATATCCCAGAGGTATCGCTTGGGCGGCTCCTAGGAGCCGACGAGACTGTTAAAGTGTTCTTGGAGGAGCGACTGTTTACCGGTGCAGGACCAGTGACAGATACGGTTGTCGCTGCCGTGGAGGAGTGCATTCCCCTGAAGACGGCTCGTAAGCGCTGCCGCCGTATGCTGGCAGTGGTCAACGACGAGGATTTCGCCTGGTTCGCTCGCTATGCACTACCAGTTTCGGCCCGCAACATTCTTGCCGATGAGACCAAGACATCGAGAAATCTCTGGTACGAGGAGAGTCTGCCACCGGACACCCTGCTTTGGAGTTGCATCATCGAACGTGGGCAGAGCAAGGACGACCCCGTGCAGGGCCTTTTCGGAGACGGGACCGGCTATCTACAAGCCGGTGGTAACGAAACCGTGGGGATGGGCTGGTTCGCCTTGCACCGCCTAGGAACTAAGGAGGGGATATGCCGACCCTAGAGCAGGAACGGGCGGGATTTGCCCTGGCCAAGGCCCAAGATCTCGGCGAGCACGCCGACAAGTACAACAAGCTCGTACAAGGCTTTCCGGCCACCATCCTTACCGACGGCCTGGGCCAAGCCGTGGCCACACTCATGGCCAAGGCAGGCAAGGAGCGACATCGAGGGAAGCTTCTTGAGCACCTCGATGAATGGCTCTGCCGAAAGAATGCGACATCGCCCTATTTCCGGCAAACAAGACTCATCGACGCCATCGTCGGAGGAAGCCAACAGGATTACGTCCTAGCCCAGGCTGAGGCTTTGAACCTGTTGGTCTGGCTCAAGAAGTTCGCTTCGGCCTATGCCCCCGGTGATAGCGGCCAGACGGGCCAAGGAAGGGACGGCGATGACTGAGGTTCCCCTTTACTGCGCGGGCGGGCGGGCCCTGGCCGAACTTGCGCCGAATGGGCAATGCCCGACCGATGGCCACGCCGGCCTCTGGTACGACAAGTTCTGCAACCAGTGGGGGGCCGGTTTCAGTAAAATCCCCCCCGAGGGCAAGAAAGCCTGGCTGGATTCCGTGGCAGGCCCGCGTGGGGACATGAAGCTCATCCCGGAGTACGCCCGGCGTCAACGACAGCTGGTGGAAGGACGAGGCGAACTCCTGACCGCGACCAGCACCGCCGTCTTCGTCACTGGCATGGGCCGCGATCACCCTATGGAGAACGGTTTTGCCTGGCATCACACCCTGGGTGCGCCATACCTGCCTGGTTCGGGCCTAAAGGGCCTGGTGAGATCCTGGGCTCAGACCTGGGAAATGATCGCCCCCGTCATCCTCGACGAGCTTTTCGGACCTGAAACAAACACAAACCACCGCGCCGGCAGAATCATATTCCTCGACGTCCTGCCTCTGGCTCCGGTTCGAGTCCAGGCGGACATCATGAATCCGCACTATCAGCCTTATTATCAATACGGGGATATCCCTGGCGACTGGCATGCGCCCAATCCAATTATCTATCTGGTTGTGGCACCGGGCCAAACGTTCCAGTTCGCCTTTCTGCCACGCACGGCCGGGGTAGATGCCGACACTTTAAGACAGGTGCGCCACTGGCTGGCCTCGGCCCTGCGCTGGCTGGGGGCCGGCGCCAAGACGGCTATAGGCTGCGGCCGTTTCGAGGTAGACCCGGCATTGGCCGAAATCGTCGAAATTCCATACGCCTCGACTTCAGCGGGAGCTAGCTCACCGGCCGCGCGCGTCCCAACCTCAGCCCGTAGTCAAGTCCAAAAAAGCAAGGCAGCCGAAAAGGCGGCGGCATATGAGGAAAAGGAAAACGCGTTTCTGACTTGGCTAGGCGAAGTGGGCTTCGCAGCCGGCAAGAACAGGGGTCGTCAACCGGAAATCATCCAGCAGATAAACGACCTCTGCGCTCCGCCCGAGAAAAAGGAGAAGCTCAAACGTTTGGTCTTCGGTAAGCTCAAGAAACACCTTACGATAAGATTGAAGGCTTATCTCACGAGTTGAACCGACCAGCGAAAGGGGAAGAAACATAAGTCGCAGGCCGTACCTCGAAATGCGAAAATATTACACCTGGGGGAATGGACAATGGGGAATTGGTCGCTTCAGCAACTTCTTGCCAGCTTGAACGATGACATCGAACGGCGTCTTGAGAACGCGCGCGAGTGCTTTGGTCATCCCACAACAAAAGGCGATGCCAGCGAAAATGTCTGGCTCCAATTGCTTCAGACGTATCTACCAAAGCGATATTCCGCTGAAAAAGCCCATGTCGTTGACAGTAACGGCGTGTTCAGTGCCCAGATTGACGTCGTTGTTTTTGATCGACAGTATTCTCCCTTCATATTCAACTTCGAAGGTCAGAAGATCATTCCGGCCGAGAGCGTCTACGCGGTCTTCGAAGCCAAGCAGGACGTTGATTCCGACGTGGTCAAGTACGCTCAAGAAAAAATCGCCAGCGTCCGCCGCCTTCATCGGACCAGTCTTCCCATCCCCCATGCCGGAGGAGTCTATCCACCCAAAAGCCCCATCCCAATCCTGGGCGGCCTGTTAGCATTCAATAGCAAATGGACCCCTCCGCTCGGTACATCACTCGTTGAGGCGCTCGGCCGGTGTTATTCCGACTGCCATCTCGAACTCGGCTGTATTGCGGCGAAAGGCCTATTCAGTTTCAACCAGAACACCTCCACCTACGAAATCTCCACCGGAGGAAAACCGGCAACAGCTTTTCTGCTGGAACTTATTTCACGATTACAGTCAAAGGCAACCGTGCCGATGATCGACGTTCAGGCTTATGCCCGTTGGCTGTCGAAATAGACAGAGTTTGCAAAGTCCACTCCCCGCCTGATCGTATCTCTTGCGGTTACAACGCCACAAAAGGCCTTGCCCGATCGGGCAAGGCCTTTTTGATTGCAGTCGTGCTGGTTTGGACTGGATGTCGCTTCTGACATTTTGGTGATCGGCATGATTGTCGGCATCCTGTCACAACCCAGTCCGGACCGGGTATCCTATCGGATTCTTTGAAACCCTCGTCCTGAAAACGATCAGGTCACAACCCAGTCCGGACTGGATGTCCTTTCGGACCGGGTGCATCCTGCGCACGCTGCTGAAGGCCAGGTCACAACCCAATCCGGACTGGATGTCCTTTCGGACTGGCATGCCGTCGCGGTGCTGGGTGGCAGAAAGTCACAACCCAATCCGGACTGGATGTCCTATCGGACCCTACCTCTACAACCCGGGCATCATCGATGAGTCACAACCCAGTCCGGACTGGATGTCCTTTCGGACTTTCAGCATAATTTCAATGGATTGCATATCTATGTCACAACCCAGTCCGGACTGGATGTCCTCTCGGACGGAAATGAAGTGGCTGACCCCGGCCGCCATTTTGTCACAACCCAGTCCGGACTGGATGTCCTATCGGACCTGAACTTCTTCAACGGGAAGGAGGGCGATGACTCGTCACAACCCAGTCCGGACTGGATGTCCTTTCGGACCCAAAAGGCTCTCGGATACGGCAAAGATAATCATGTCACAACCCAGTCCGGACTGGATGTCCTTTCGGACCCAGTCCAGACACTCGTTCGCATTCGCGGACTGTCACAACCCAGTCCGGACTGGATGTCCTTTCGGACCATCGGCCTCATTCAGACGTTTAACGCATCTCAGTCACAACCCAGTCCGGACTGGATGTCCTTTCGGACTCTGGCACTTTTTTTACCAGCACTGGCGCGGGTTTTCAAGCCGGAAAATTACAACCTCGCCGAAGATGTTCGAAATCACCGCCTCCGGACGGGAGGTTTGGGAACTTCCGTTTTTTCGGTTTTTGATCCTAACCATCTGAATTCATTCACCCAGATTGTTACGGTCGATATGGAAGATATTCTTCACGAATCTTCCATGTCCTCATGGTTCTTCCCGGCTTCATCTTCCCCCGGCTCGGCCCTCGGGTCGTCCCAGCGGGCGTCCGGTTCGTCCGGGCGCAGCCTGCGCGTTCCCGGCGGCTGGTAGAGGGCCAGGCGGCGGTTGTCCACGGCCCATTCCACCACGGCCTGGACCTGGGCGTGCAGCAGGTCGCCCCAGGTGCCGGGGTCGCCGGCCAGGCGCACGGACATCTCCCGCTCGAAGGCCTGCACCACCTTGCCCATGGCCGGCCGGCCGAGCAGGTAGCGGCCGTCCGCGCCGGGCGCCACCTGGTCCGCGCTCACCTGCCCCAGGTTCACCACCTTCACCGCCAGCCGGCCCAGGCGGTTGCGGAAGGGCTCCTGGAGGTCGCAGACCAGGGACTCGTAGTTGTCGGCGTGGCTGTGCAGGAAGCCCAGGTAGGGGTTCAGGCCGTGGGCCCGCACCAGCACGTTCAGCCGGGTGAAGAGCAGGAAGGAGCAGAAGTCGTACAGGGCGTTGAAGCGGTCGAGCTTGCGGCGCGGCTCCCGGCCCCGGCTGGCGAACTCCGGGTTGGAAATGCCGGCGGCGAGCCAGCGCCAGGCCAGCTTGGCGGCCTCGCCCTCGTGGCCGCGCAGGGCCTCCACGTTGTCGGCCTTCATGGCCGCCACGGCCGCGTCCTCCAGCCGGGCCACGGCGTCCGCGGCCTCCCCGGGCCTGCGGCGGCGCAGCCAGTCCGCCTCGCTCTCGATCCTGGCCGCGACAATGGCCTTGGCCACGGCCAGGCGCCCGGCCTCCCCGGCCTCCTCCCAGCGCGCGCCGTGGCGGTGGGAGACCTCGAAGTGCCGGCGCGAGTCCGGCCGGAAGGTGCCCGCATAGCGGCCGGACTGGGAGCAGAAGGAGACCGGGATGCGCTCCCGCGACAGCCGCTCCAGCAGCCGGGCCGAGACCGCCCCGCCGCCCAGCACCACAACCTCGCCCACCCGCGCCAGGCCCAGGCGCTCCAGGGTCTCCCCGCCCCGGCGCACCACCAGGCTGTCGCCGTCCAGGCCGACGAAGGCGTACGGCGTGGTGACGTAGACCGGCCGGCGGCCAGCGATGCGCGCAACGTCCGTCTCCTCCAGCTCGCAGCCGAAGCGGTAGCCCAGGAAGGTGAAGCCTTCCTCCACCCGGCGCACGGCGGTCTTGGCCGCCTTGAGGGCGAGCCCCAGGCCGGCCAGCAGGGCCGTCGCGTCGGCCAGGGCCGCCTCGGCCTCGGCCCGCGAACGCACCGGGACCACCAGGTCGTCGCCGAACCGGACCAGGCGGTGGCCCCGGGCGTGCATGCCCTCGTCGAAGGGGTCGAGAAAAAGGTTGGCCAGCAACGGCGAGAGCGGGCTGCCCTGGACCAGGCCGCGCTCGCGGGGCGCGGGAGCGCCGTCCACCTCGACCGGCTGGCGGATGGCGGCGGCCAGCAGGCGCAAGGTTTGCCGGTCGGCCCGCGGCAGGCAGTCGGCCAGCAGTCCGTCCAGCCGCGGCCAGTCGATCTGGTCGAAGAAGCTCTCCACATCGGTTTCCAGAATCCAGCCGAAGCCCTGGCAAAACGCCTCGGACAACACGCTCTTGGCGATTTCGCGGGAGCGGCCGGGCCGGAAGCCGATGGACGAGTCCTCGAACATGCGCTCCAGCACCGGGGTCAGCAGCCGGTTGAGAAGCTGGTGCACGATGCGCTCCCGGCCCGGCAGCTCGGCCACCATCCGCTCCCCGCCGTCGTCCTTGGCCAGGCGGAAGCCGCGCGCCGGCGCGGGGGAGAACCGGCCGGCCAGGACCTCGGCGCGCAGGTCCTCCAATCCTTCGCCGCCCTCCAGCAGGGCGGAGGGGAAATCCTCGGCCACGTCCACCTTGTCCCGCAGTTCGGCGAGCGTGCCGCGCCAGGCGGCCGGCTCGGCCAGCCGCCGGTCCAGGCAGGAGCAGGACGGCCCCAGCCGGTAGGCGCCCAGGCCGTAGCCCGTCTCGCGGCCGGCGTGCAGCTCGGCGCCCAGGAGCAGGAGCGGCCAGACCGGCGCCAGGTCGCCGCGCAGGTAGTACGGCCCCTGGCAGCCCGCCACCTTCACCGTGCCCGGGTTGCTGCGGGACTTCTTGTCCTGCTCGCGGTAGGTCCAGAACCAGGGCAGGCCGCGCACGCCGCGCCACAGCCCCGCGCTGCCCGACAGGTCGCAGCCGAGGAGCTTCTCCAGCCGCGCGGAGAGGTCCGCGCCGAAGTCCTCGGCGCTGAGCAGCCAGCGCCGGCGGCGGTCGCGCGGGCGGAAGGGCAGCGGGGTGACGAACTCCAGGCAGGCTTCGTCGCCCTGGGGCGGGTCCGGCTGCTCGGCCAGCAGCCCGGCCAGGCGGCGCAGGCGGGGTTGGCCGGCCTGGCGCAGGGCGTGGTTGGCCTGCCGGTCCTCGGAGTGGGCGGCCAGGGCCGCGGCGAACCGGGGCCACAGGGCCAGGCCGTCGCCGGGCAGGACGATCTCCAGGCGGTAGACGTTGCCCCGCAGGATGCGCCCCGGCAGCGGGCCGTCCGAAGGATGGAAGAACCAGCGCGGCGCGGGCGCGAGGCCGTGCTCGATGAGGGCGGACTTGATGAAGGAGTTGACGGCCACCAGCGGGTGCGGGCCGGCGGCGGCGCCGTCCGGCAGTCGTCCGGCCGGATACCTGTCGGCCGGGGCGCGGGTGACGACGATCTCGACCTCGGCCAGGGTCCAGACGGCATCGGCCAGGGCGGTGAGGCTGGGGTGGATCATGGCCGGTCAGATGACGAAGGCGTAGGCCGCGTCGTCCGGTCCGGCGCGCAGGTCGCCCCGGAGCACGTCCTCCGGCACCGAACCGATGTCCACGGGCCGGGCGTGCTCGGCCAGCCTGTAGAGGGAGACGAAGCCGCTGGCCAGCTCGAGGTCGCGCAGCTTTTCCGTCAACCGCCGCTTGGCCGTCTTGTCCAGCAGGCATTCGAAGACGCTGCCCTGCACGCGCTCGCCGAAGCCCTCCAGCACCTTGGCCACGCGCAACCGTTCGCGGTCGTCGGACAGGTCGTAGGCGATGACGTAGCGCGACGGTCCGGCCATATGGCCCTCCTATGGTTCTTTCGTTGAGCAAATACCACCGGATGCCCTTTTCCGCAAGAATCGCCACCAAATGGCATATCGAAGAGTTTCTTAGCGAATCTTCCATGCAGACCGTAACAATCCGGGTGAATGAAATCAGGTGGTTGCATATGAAAACCGCAAAATTGAAGGTTCCCCAAACCTCCCGCCGGGACAGGGTGGTTTCGAACATCTTCGGGGAGGTTGTGATTTTTCGCCTTGAAAACCCGCGCCGGTGCTGGTAAAAAAAGTGCCAGAGTCCGAGAGGACATCCAGTCCGGACTGGGTTGTGACTTATTACGCACCGTCGTGTTTGTGTTACTCAGTCCGAGAGGACATCCAGTCCGGACTGGGTTGTGACTTATTTCTCACTACTGTATCTGTATTGCTCAGGTCCGAGAGGACATCCAGTCCGGACTGGGTTGTGACTTGTTCCCGTCGCAAATGAGGCGATCAACTAAAGTCCGAGAGGACATCCAGTCCGGACTGGGTTGTGACCCACAGGCGTAGGCAAAAACATATCCATAGTTGTCCGAGAGGACATCCAGTCCGGATTGGGTTGTGACCAGATAAGCCTGTCAACTAAAATGCCAGATGATTGTCCGAAAGGACATCCAGTCCGGATTGGGTTGTGACGGGTCCTGATACTCGAACGCGCCGATGTCAAAGTCCGAAAGGACATCCAGTCCGGATTGGGTTGTGACTCTGCCGCTATGTCCTTACAATTAATCAAGAAGTGTCCGAAAGGACATCCAGTCCGGATTGGGTTGTGACATTGTCCCGTCGTTAGTGATTGTAAAGCCAGAAGTCCGAAAGGACATCCAGTCCGGATTGGGTTGTGACCTACGTCTTGGAGCCCCGACCCGATACAAAAGTCCGAAAGGACATCCAGTCCGGATTGGGTTGTGACTTTAGTGTCGCTTTATTCTTCTCATTGATGAAGGTCCGAAAGGACATCCAGTCCGGATTGGGTTGTGACTTGCGTTAGGGATGTCGGCAGTATTTGTAAAGTCCGAAAGGACATCCAGTCCGGATTGGGTTGTGACTTGTAGGCCTGAAGGTTGCGGATCATCGCCTCAGTCCGAAGGGACATCCAGTCCGGATTGGGTTGTGACGCGGTCGTGTTATCTCTTGCGGCTATATTGTGTCCGAGAGGACATCCAGTCCGGACTGGGTTGTGACTTGACTGTATTTATGTATACAGGAATACCGATGGGTCCGATAGGACATCCAGTCCGGATTGGGTTGTGACGCCTTGATGGATCCGCCGGCCTCGATGGACCCGTCCGAAAGGACATCCAGTCCGGATTGGGTTGTGACTGAGAAATGAGAATCTTGTCGTAGTAGGCGGTCGGTCCGAGAGGACATCCAGTCCGGACTGGGTTGTGACGGATGGCCGCTGGTGTGGGCCTGTTCCAGGGTGAGTCCAATAGGACATCCAGTCCGGACTGGGTTGTGACCAGTAGGGATAGAAGCCGACGCCGCCGAACGGTCCGAGAGGACATCCAGTCCGGATTGGGTTGTGACTTGCCCTTGCCGTACATGAAGTGGGCGTCGTTTAGTCCGAGAGGACATCCAGTCCGGATTGGGTTGTGACAGAAGCGTGACAATATCCGGGTCAATAAAAATGTCCGAGAGGACATCCAGTCCGGATTGGGTTGTGACTTGTGCATGTGTCCTCCTTGCAAGGATACAGTGTCCGAGAGGACATCCAGTCCGGATTGGGTTGTGACTTGTGGTGCTCAGGGCAGCAGTAATCGGCATACGTCCGAGAGGACATCCAGTCCGGATTGGGTTGTGACCCGTAGATGGTACAGAGCACGTCCGTGTCGATCTGTCCGATAGGACATCCAGTCCGGACTGGGTTGGAGGCTGGGTAGGGAGGCGTGCCGGGATCACTCTTGAAATCATGGGCCGTTGGCTTACAACGGGCCGACGGCCCATGACGAAGCAAGCACCGAAAAAACAGGTCGCCAAGACCCTCTACCTCGACGCCGGGACCCTGGAGGCGCTTGCCTATCTCAAGTCCCGGCGGCCCGAGCCAGGCCTGCGCTTCTCCGTCCCCCTGTTCTTCAGCGATTTCCTGGCCCGGCTGCTGGCCCATCCGGAAGACGCCTTCCGGCTCTCCGGCTGGACGCGGCGGGGCGAAGGCCGGGGCAAGGCCGTATTCATCCCCCTTTCCGAAGCCGATCAGGAAAAGTTGGCCAGGCTGATGGACCACTATGACCGGCATGCCGCGGACGAGCAGCGCGTCCGGGACGGCAAGCCGAAGATCAAACGCCTGCCCCTGTCCCAGCTCTTCGCCCGGCACATCCGCGACCAGGCCGCCCAGCTCGGCTGGCAACCCGCCGAAAGCAGATAAGATCTGTTATTTTCGTCAGTTATGCTGACTTTCCTGGCTTCGCGCCGGTAACGTTTTTTTTCTTGACAATATACATTAATAATGTAAGTATTCAATCGAAGCCAGGAGGAACCCATGCAGAACGTCTTTTTCGCTCAGATCGTGACCGCCCGGATTCGGCGGGACGGGGACGTGGTCCAGATTGTGTTGGGGGTGGAAGTGGGCAAGGCGCGGGACACGAAGGTCTTCGAAAGCGCGGTCCTGCCGTCCGGATGCCTTGATCCGCTCATGGCCCAGCTCGGCGCCAGGGATTTCGAGGATTTGCGCGAAGCCGTGGTCCGGGTCCGGCTGGACGTGGACGACGAGATCCTGGACCTGGCCGGCCCCGGGGATGGCCAGTGGCTGCTCGAAACGTGTAACGCTGGGGGCGCGGATGCCGCCCTGACGGCCTGATCCGAAGGGGGTGGAAGATGGCGATGCGAACCCAGGCGCGCATTATCGGTGCGGACATCCAGGTGCAGGGGGGCGAGGCCTTCGTGGTCGTGTGCATCGAGCTGCCGGCCAGGGATGCGGTCCAGCCCGTGCTCCACTACATGCTGCCCAGCGTGGACCTGCCCATGTTCTTCGAGTTCATGCGGGTCGAGACGTTCGAACAGCTCAAGAACCGCCTCGTGGTGGTCGAAACGGAGGACGACGGCAGCCCCAGGCGGCTCGTCGGACCGGTGATCAAGTTCGTGCCGCTGGTCCAGAAGGACGACGGGATCAACTGGCAGTAGCCGGGGGGAAAATGAAACATCGCAGCCTGAAAAAGACGATCTCCCGCATCCGCCCGCCGCGCCCGAACGGCCAGGGACCGGGGCGCATCCGGCGGGCGGAGCAGGAGGCCCTGGCGGCCATGTCCTGTCTTCCCAAGCCCAAGGCCCAGGAGCTGGACAACCTGCTGGCGCTGGCCGGCGAGGGCAGGATCAAGAAGAAGGCCTTCGACGGCCTCCTGCTGCCGCCGGGCGCGAAGGTCGATTTCAGCGACACGCGTTCGATCCGCCGCCATCTTCGCCAGATCATCTTCATCGAAGTGAAGACGACCTCCCGGCCGAACGTGGGCAAGGATTTCCGGAACTACTACTTCAGCATCTCGGAAAACGAGCTCGACGCGGCCGAGCAGCTCGGCCGCAACTACCGTTTCGCGCTGTATAACCGCCGCACCGGGCACTACCTGATCCTGACTCTTAAGCAGCTGAAAGCCAGGATCAGGCGCAGTCACGTCAGCCACTCGGTGCAGCTCTGAAGGCCGTCCGCCGGACGCCGACACCCCGCCCGCGCGGGGTCTCGGTGCTCAGCTCAGACCCCACCGGATGTCTTCCCCCCAGCCCTCGGAGCCCGAGCAAAAATCTTCGCGCCCCCGTCGCCTTCGCCGGCACGGTCCACGGCATAAGCAAGGGCCGGCGGTCAAGGCCGGCGAAGCGCAGCGCAGCCGCCGCAGGGCAGCCTTGACCGGCGGACCGCTTATGCCATGCTGGCCGTGGCAGGCGGCGGGGGCCAGGATGGAAAGATTGAAAGGGATAACGGCCCTCGTTGCTCTCCCGCGGCGATGGAAAAAACGGGGCGTGACACCCCGGCCGCCCCGGGATACCGGCCAGGCCAGGGCGAGGTGACGGGCCGGGCTGATCAGTCCGGTTTCTTCGGCTCCCGCGTTACGTCCAGTTCCTCCAGCATCGCCTCCAGCGCCCGTTCCTCCCGCTTCCGGTTGCGACCCGGGCGGGGAGCGAATTTCTTGCGCAGGTGGGCGACAAGGCGCTGGTTTTTCTCGGTCGCGCGTTGCAACTGGCGCTGACAGTCGGCCAGGGTGGATTGCAGCGCCTCCAGTTCGGCTTTGCCGGCCTTGGCGTTATCAACGGCCTTCTGATCAGTGGTGGCCAAAGACCAATTAAGATCCTGAATTTTGTTCAGCAGCTCGACATTTTCGGCCGCCAGCCGGGCCCTTTCCGCGGCGAGCGCCTCGAACTCGTCCCTGGTCGAGGCGGGGGGCTTCTTTTTGAAGAAGCTCATGGCCGGGTTTCCTCGCGCGCCGCGAATTTCGCGTGCAGCGTCTTCAGGTGCTCGTGGCTGATCTCGAAGCGATGGTATTTGGCCAGGTAGGCGCTGCAGGCCCGCCAGCCCAGCCCCTCCTTGCGCAGGTCGCAGACCAGGCGGTGGTAGCGCAGCCGGTAGATTTTCGACTTCTGGCCCTCGGCGCGGCCCTTGGCCAGGGAGTCCACGCGCATCCGGAAGAGCCGCGAGGCGTTGTTCTCCGTTTCACCCCCCTCGTCCGGCTTGCGCTCCAGTATTTCAGTCGTGGCCCGGCGCTTGGCCAGGGCCAGAACCAGGGCCCCCAGCACCGTCGGCGGCGCCGCCTTCTGCCCCTCGTTGCGCCAGCGGCGCAGGAGGTCGCGCTGGAGCTCAAGCACGTCCAGCCGCTCGGCGTCCGTCATCCGGGCAAACCAGCGCAGCAGCTCGTTCCGCTCCGAAGCTCCGGTGCCGCTCAGCTCGTCGATTTCCGTCACCCGATTCCCTCCGCATCCGTCAATAGTATCGTCAGGTACTGATGTCATGTAAACATGTCAACCAAATCGTTGAACATGGCAGGGCACATGGATTTGCTCGCTTTAGGCGCGTTCGCCTAAAGCGAGGTTTGTCGACTTGACTTCCCGCGATCCGGCCGGTACGGGCCCGGTAAAGACACCCTCATCCGGCGGGCCCCCTGCGCGTCAGGGGGACGGAAGGCACGTGAGACGCGCGACTCAGGCCCGGCCTCAACGGGGACTGGCAAAAAGGCGCACGCGGGCAGGTCCACCGCCCTGAACAGAAGCGTGGACCCGGATACACGGACGCGCACCAGCCCCCCGGCACTGGGGTAAAAGCGCACGCGGGCACCGTGGCCTGGAACAAGCACGGACCAGGGTAGCGTTCCCTGGCGATCAAAACGCGGTGGTTTCAAGACGGGTCGGCGGGCCGGATGCCAGGAATTCCGGCAAGGGCGGGAAGAATGCGGGGATCGATTTTTCATCAGGTGAACGAGGTCTTCCACAAGTCCGGCCTGGCCGCCTTCGGGCAGTCCAAGCACAAGGACAAGGAACAGGCCCGGGAAGCCGGGGCCAGGACCTGGGCCGACCTGGGCCGGGAGCTGAAGATATATTCCTACGCCACGGCCGACGCCTACCGCGACGTCTGGGGCCAGTGCCTGGCCCACGCCAAGGCCGAGCACGGGGTCAAGGACATCGAGAAACTCGGCGCCGGCCACGTCGGCAGCTTCCTGAAGGCCAAGGCCGAAGGCGGGGGATCCGTCTCCAAGGCGACCTTCCGGCAATACGCCGCGGCCCTGGGCAAGCTGGAAGCCGCCCTGAACGGCTACGCCGTGCGTTTCGAGACCGGGCGAAGCTATGATTTCCGCCAGGCCATCAAGGACGCCCGGCCGCTGGCCGCTTCCTTGCGCGACGGGCCGCAGACCCGGGCCTATGCTGAACCGCAAAGACTGGTCACGGCCATCAAGCGCTCGGACCATCGGCTGGCCGCCCGGATGCAGTACGAAGGCGGCCCCCGGGTTCATGAAATCAGCCTGATCACGCCGCCGCAGCTTCTCGGCGAACGCCCCGATCCGGTCAGCGGAAAAACGTGCGGCTGGATCGCGGACAAGGGCAAGGGCGGCAAGAACCTGGAGCACAAGTTCTCCCTGGAAACCTACCGGCAACTGGCGGCCGAAGTCGAACGCCGCGGCGCATTCAGCGTGGACAAGGCCGCCTACCGGGATTCCCTGAAGTCGGCGGCCGAGGACACCGGCCAGGACTACCGGGGCAGCCACGGCCTGCGCTGGAATTTCGCCCAGGAACGCTTCGCCGCCTGCCAGGCCGCCGACATGGGCTACGAACTGGCGCTGGTCAACGTCTCCAGGGAACTGGGCCATGAACGACCGGACATCACGGAGCACTACCTGCGATGAATGAAGACTTGCCGGAAAATTTCATCACCCTGTTCGAGGACTGTGGGCTGCTGTATGGCTATTGGTGGCAGGACTTGGACGGGGACTTGAAGCAACTCAGGCGCGCCTGCCGCTTTCATGGGATTGATTGTTATCAGCTCTATATGCTGGCATTCGTCAAATCCTGCCTCCAAAGCTACTTGCGCGGAAAGATGGGTTCCCTGGCATCCGAGAAGAAATTGTATGATGATGCAGGCCAGGGCTATCTCGTATTTTCCTTGTCGCAGAAAGGCGGGGGGAAGTTCCTTCGCGTGCAGAGGATGAATGGCGAAGTATTGATGGTCGACATCCATCTTGATTTCCAGCAGGCGTCCATGCTGGATATCATCATTGGCAAGGCCATAGGCTCGCTCTCTCCACCAAAGCACCCGTTGAACAAAGCGAAACATTAGTCAGACCTGGGCGCAAGCCAATCAAACAAAGCCTCCGGCTGGGATGACCCTGACGATGATGGAGCTGCAACACCCAATGGCTGGTGACCGGAGGATAAGGCCGAAGTCGACGTCGGGGGCCTGCTGGGGAATGATTTTTCCCATCTTCGGGCGGAAACGACCCGCAGACGTGTATTCCGATGATTGATGCCGGCTTCAGGACGGCCATGGCTCGGCTCAAGAATCGATGAGCGGAACGAACTTCCCCGGCCCCTGCTGCGAGGGCGACGCGCCATGGACATCCAGCCAGACCCTTTTTCCCCGGAATTCGGTGTAGATGTAGGAATGGGTGTCGTCGATGTGGATTGTGATCCTTCCTTCCTTATCGCAGGTGATCCGTTTGATGACCCGTTTCAACGCCTGCGCGATGGTTGCGCGGAGATGGTAGGCCTCGGTTTCATCCGCCTCTGCCAATGCATCTGTTAGCTGTTGAATTTTCGTTTGGCGTTCGACGATGCTTTCATGATTATGTACCGCTTGCTGCAGATCGTCTTCTAATTCGGCATGTTCTTTTTCAAGGCTTTTGATCTCCAGTTCCATTTTTGCGATTTTGCGCTTGGGGAGATCAAGGTCGGCGCTGTCAGCAAAGGCTTCCAGAAGGTTATCAGCCAGCTTCCGCTTCTTTTTGAGCGTGATCTCGATTTCAGACAACCTGGTTCTGAGGCGTGTTTCCTTGTCATCGTCAGACTGGATAAGCGCCCCTAAGTCAATTTCCTTGATGAATCCTGTAAGAACAGCGTTCTCAAGCACATTGCAGGGAACCTTCGCGTTGTTGGCGCAGGCCCCGCCATTCAGGCTGAACTGGCATTGATAGAACCGGGACAAGTCGCCTGTGCTCCGGGATCTGCGCTTGTCTACAAAGGTCATGCGCGAACCACATTCCCGGCAAATACACAGGTGTTGAAACAGATTCGAGTAGCGTTTCCCCTTGGGGCCGGACTTGTGGAATCTTTCCCCGATCGAACGGCGCGAGCGATAGAACAGTTCCTTGGTCACGACGGCAGGGTAGTAGTCCTCGACAGGTTCGCCGACCGGGACGCGTTTTCCGTCCTGCATGCGGCAGGGCTGGAAAATGCCGATGGCTGTTTCCGATTCGAGAAACTTCTGGATCGCGCCCCCGAGCCAGAATTTGGATCGCCCGAAAGTAGGCACGGCGTCGGTATTCAGGCGCTTGGCGATGGCATAGCGGCCAAGGCCGTTGGCCGACTCCTCGAAAATGCGCCTGACCACCGCGGCCCGCTCCTCTACGACCTCGAATTTGCGTGTCTTCCTGTTGAACGTGAGCCAGGCGGGGCAACGGGTGGTGATCGGTTGGTCCTTGATCCTTTTACGTCTGGCTTCCCAGGATTCGGCGATGCGCTCCCCTTTGATCTGCGACTCCTCATGCGCCCGGGCCATGTACGAAAGGCTGCAGATGAGATCTGACGCCTCGCATTTCTTCATCGAATATTCTTTTCCGTCGACAAGGGTGACGACAACAATGCCGGAGGTGATGAGTCGGAGGAAAAGCGAATGCGCCTCGAGCACATGCTCCCGGCTCAAGCGATCGAAATGCTCGACGAGGAGGGTGGTGCCAGGCGGGATCTTGCCGCTTTCGACCAGATCCAGAAATCCTCGCAGGGCGCCTTTCTTCTTGTTCCTGCCCCGGAAAGCCGAGACGCCGATGTCCCTGAGCGAATCGTCAAGCGCGAGCCCATGCGCCTCGGCATACTTCTGGGATTTCTCCAACTGCCGCCGCAGACTGTCCCCCCGAAGTTGGACTTCGGTCGACATCCGAATATAGGAATAGGCCGTCGCCACCATGGTCGATCCCTCCCTTGGCGACCATGGTGGCAGATAGACAGCTGGCTGTCAATGATATGATAAATTAGGCCCCAAAAGGGGGTCCCCCTTCCCCCACCTACGGCGCGCTGGGGCGCGCCTAGATGAAGAACTTGCCCATGTAGTCATTGAAGAAAGTAAGCGCCCTGAAATCGTTGAAAAACATTGATTCTGAGTGGTCCCCTTGCCGGCCTTTTCGGTACCACCAGGGGCCTTTCCGAGGTATAAATACCACCGAAAGTACCACCGGTTTGTTGCCGACGTGAGAGGCCGGCCAGACCTCGGCGTCACCGTCTGCCTCCTTGCCAACCCCTCCCCCATGTGTCACCACGGCCTGAACGCCAACCTATACAGGCCCGGGCCGACGCATGCACCTTGTCGAAACCTACCTGCGCGACATGGCCGACATCCGGCGTTCCGGGGCTGCCGTGCCGGAAACGTCCTACTACCCGGCCCTGGACAAGCTGCTCGATGCCATAGGCGCGGACCTGCGGCCGAAGGTCTACTGCATCATCAACCCCGCCAACCGCGGGGCCGGCATCCCGGACGGTGGGCTCTTCTCCGCGGATCAGCTCGGCCGGGGCGATCCCGCCGACTGGCCGGCCGGGCAGGACCCGTCCCGCGGGGTCATCGAAGCCAAGGCGCCGGCCGACGACGTCGAAGCCGTGGCCGCTTTCGCCCAGGTGGACAAGTACTTCACCCGCTATCGACTGGTCCTGGTCACGAACTTCCGGGACTTCCTGCTGGTGGGCAAGGATACCGCCGGCAACAAGACCAACCTGGAACAGTTCACCCTGGCCGCAGATGAAGCCGCCTTCTGGTCCATGGCCGCGCATCCGCGGAAACCCGCAGCCGAAAAGGGTGACGCCCTGATCGACTACCTGCGCCGGGTGCTGATCCACACCGCCGAAGTGGCCGCCCCCGAAGCCCTGGCCTGGATTCTGGCCGCCTACGCCAAGCAGGCTCTGGCCAAGATCGAAGCCACCGACCTGCCGGCCCTGAACGCCCTGCGCCTGGCCATGGAAGAAGCCCTGGGCATCACCTTCGAAGGCCAGAAGGGCGAACACTTCTTCCGCTCCACCCTGGTTCAGACCCTGTTCTACGGGCTCTTCTCGGCCTGGGTCGTCTGGGCCAAGGGCGTGCCGCCCGAAGACCGCTACGCCAAGTTCGACTGGAAAGGCGCGGGCTGGAACATCCACGTGCCCATGATCTCCAGCCTGTTCCACCAGGTGGCCGATCCGACCAAGCTCCGGCCGCTCGGCCTGGTGAAAATCCTGGATTGGACCACCGCGGTCCTGAACCGCGTGAACCGTGCCGAATTCTTCGCCCGCTTCGCCGAGGACCACGCCGTCCAGTATTTCTACGAACCCTTCCTGGAAGCCTTCGACCCCGACCTGCGCAAGGCTTTGGGCGTCTGGTACACCCCGCCGGAAATCGTGCGCTACATGGTGGAACGGGTGGACCGGGTGTTGCGCACGGAACTCGGCGTGGCCGACGGCCTGGCCGATCCGCAGGTGTACGTGCTCGACCCCTGCTGTGGCACAGGGGCCTACCTGGTGGAAGTGCTGGACCGCATCGCCCGCACCCTGGCCGACAAGGGCGACGACGCCCTGCTGGCCCAGGACCTGAAGCAGGCGGCCGTCAGCCGCGTCTTCGGCTTCGAAATCCTGCCCGCGCCCTACGTCATCTCCCACTTGCAACTCGGCCTCGTCTTGAACCGCTTCGGCGCGACCATGCGCATCGAACCGCCGGAACGGGCCGCCGTCTACCTGACCAACGCTCTGACCGGCTGGGAACCGCCCGATCCGGCAAAGGAACAGCTCGTCCTGCCCATGCCCGAACTTCAGGCCGAACGGGACGCGGCCGAAAGGGTGAAGCGCGATACGCCCATCCTGGTCATCCTGGGCAACCCGCCATACAACGCCTTCGCCGGCATCAGCCCGCGGGAGGAAGGCGGGCTGGTGGACGTGTACAAGGACGGGCTGAACACCACCTGGGGCATCAAGAAGTTCAACCTGGACGACCTCTACGTCCGCTTCTTCCGCCTGGCCGAACGGCGCATCGCCGAAATGACCGGCCGGGGCGTGGTCTGCTTCATCTCGAACTATTCCTACCTCGGCGACCCGTCCTTCGTGGTCATGCGCAAGCGGCTGCTGGAACGCTTCGACGCCTTCTGGTTCGACTGCATGAACGGCGACAGCCGGGCCACGGGCAAGCTGACCCCGGACGGCAAGCCGGACCCGTCGGTCTTCTCCACCCCGCACAACCCCGAAGGCATCCGTGTCGGCACGGCCATCGGCCTCATGGTCAAGGCCAACCGGCCGGGCGGCGCAGGTGGGGTTCGCTTCCGCCATTTCTGGGGCACCGCCAAGAATCAGGACCTGCTGACCAGCCTGGCCGCGCCCGATCTCGATGCCACCTACCAGCCCGCCGTCCCGACGCCGGACAACCGCTATTCTTTCCGACCAATGGACGTGGCCGCGCACTACCTTGAATGGCCCAAGCTGACCGACCTCTGCGCCACTCCGCCCAGCAACGGCCTGATGGAAAAGCGCGGGGGCGCGCTCATCGACATCGACCGCGCGGCCCTGGGAGCCAGGATGCGCAGCTACTATGACCGGTCCGTGTCTTGGGATCACCTGAAACGGCTTGTGCCTGGGCTTACCGACGATGCTGCCAGGTTCGACGCCAAGGCGGCCCGTCAGAAAGTCCTGGCGTCCGAAACATGGGACCCGACGAATCTTGTTCCATACGCAGCAAGGCCCTTTGATTCACAGTGGGCCTACTATTCTGGAACGCGCCCCCTTTGGAATGAACCCCGTCCTACCCTTTGGAAGCAATGCTGGCAGGGCAACACCTTTCTGCTCAGCCGCGTGGCCACATCGAAGAAACCTGAAGGCGCGCCGATCTCCTTTTCGCGGGTGCTCTTCGACGACCACTATCTTTCTCCGGATGCCTCAGGGTTTCCCATGCGCCTGTGCGTACCGGCCGCCACCAACGGCGATCAACACGCCCTCCTGGCCGGCGAAGTCGAAGAACGCCGTGTAGCCAATCTTTCCCCGTCGGCCCAGGCCTATCTAGCCGCCCTGGGGTTCACCGATCCCGATGTTGGCGATGTCCCGGAACTGGTCTGGATGCACGCCCTGGCCATCGGCTATTCGCCGGCCTACCTGACCGAAAACGCCGACGGCATCCGCTCCGACTGGCCGCGCATCCCCCTGCCGGGCGACCGCGACCGGCTGCTGGCTTCGGCCGCCCTTGGGCGCAGCCTGGCCGCGCTGCTCGACCCGGACACGCCGGTGCCCGGCGTCACCGCGGGAACGCTGGATCAGGCCTTCAAGTCCATTGCCGGTATTGCCGCCGCCGACGGCGGGCAGCTTGATAAGGAAGCCGGCGACTTCGACCTGACCGTGGGCTGGGGCCATGCCGGCAAGGGTAGCGTGACCATGCCCGGCCGCGGACGGCTGATCGAACGGGATTACACCGCCGAAGAACGCGCGGCCATCGTGGCCACCGCCGAAGCCATGGGCCTTTCATTGGAAGACGCCCTGGCCCGTCTCGGGGACAAGACCTGCGACGTCTACCTGAACGACCGTGCCCACTGGCGTAACGTCCCGACCGCGGTCTGGGACTTCTTCATCGGCGGCTACCAGGTCATCAAGAAGTGGCTCTCCTACCGCGAAAAGTCCCTCCTCGGCCGCGGCCTGACCACGGAAGAAGTCCGCCACGTCCAACAAACCGCCCGCCGCCTGGCCGCCATTCGGCTCCTGGAACCAACTCTGGATGCGAACTATGCGGTGGTGAAGGTGAGAAGTTTCTCGGTGCATGCAGTCTAGGTTTATGATTGAGCATGGCAGGTGATATAATGGAAGAACTTAATAAGAGGCTCCCTCGTAAGCACAATATCAAGAAAAAAGCTTATCCACCCATGGCAGACGGCTTAGTTATCGCCTTAATATCTGCATATCTTTACGCATGTTTATTCCTATATGAAAAATCATTTTTAAATTATTATGGATTTCCTTCAACAATGGTTGAAATAAGTGCGACCATGATATTCAATAGAATTGATTTTTTATTAATCGTGCTTGCGCTTTCTATTATTTGCTATGATACGCAACAGCTTGCACACATATATATAGGCGCTAGTAAGGCTTTCGTTGCTTTTTTGATGCTTGCGTTCCCAATATTAATGTTAACAATTTTGAGTGACACAACTATAATTAGTCCGTGGCTAATATCACTTATTTTAATAATGCTTATTCCTTCCTTATATTTCATTGTTGTTCCTAAATCTCTAAAATATTTATATATTATTTCGAAACAAATAAAAGATTTATTATCGCGAATGTGCAATTTACTGCCTTGGCATTTTTCATTCACAACTGATATGGTGTCGGAAAAATATACCAACGACTTTTCACTTCAGATTTCAAACAATGATCAAACTTGGCGTCCTTTAATATGGCACCTGTTTCACAAAGCTAATGATCGGTGGATGTTTATAATAGCTACAGCAGTGTCATCGTTATTTCTGGCCTATCTGTCTGGACATACTGATGCAAAATTCCAAACAAAATATATACAAATTGCGAACGAAGAGAATACTTATGCTATTAGAATTTATAGCGAAAAAGTTCTTGCCGTTAAAGTTAATGACGCTAATATTATAACAAATACACTTGTCATTCCATTATCAGAAAATGTTTTATTCATGGCCAATGAGGGTGGCACACTAAAATTAAAATAGACAGTAGTGATGGAATTATTACAGGGGCACAATGTTTTTAACAGTCGCGTGGCAGGAATGGCATTGATCGCTGTAATCTCACGAGCTCAACGCTTTAAGCGTGTTAGGTACTTTTTGACCCCAGTAATATCTGAGCCCCTGTTAAAAGCATTTTGACCCTGGCAATAAATCAACGTCCAAGCCGTCTTGCTAGTTATTCTATATTGGTTTCGTCCATACTGGTCTCATCGTCTGTGCTCGTGTCGCTCTCTTCCCCCGGCTCCTCCGGCCACGTCAACGTCTCCGGAAACCCCTCCTGCTCCGGCACGTCACGCAGCTCCTGCCTGTAGGTCGCCCAAAGAGCCTTCGCTTCTTCATCTAGCGGGGAGTCCGCAACCTGGGTCCAGTCGCAGGCGGTCAGGAGTGCGTTGCGCTGGGCACGCACGGTGGCCGCGGTCTGGTCGGTGGTCGGGGTGAGGTAGGTTTCGAACTCCTCATCCGTGATCTCCTTGACCTCGTAGTCGGCTTCGGTCGTGTCCGGGAACCCGATAAGGGCCTGGGCGATGAGGGCGCCGTCGGCGGGCTTCAGGCTTTGGGAACAGACCAGGCGGCCGGTGGTGGTGTTGATGCAGGCGTACATCGCTTCATCCTCACTTTTTGATGCACAGGAAATGCAGGTAAAGCTGGCCCGTGCCGGTGCCGCTGCCTGTGGCCCGCGTCCAGGTTATGGTGAAGCCGTCGGATGTGACGCTGACGATGGCCGCGGATTGGTTGTAGGCGTTCAGGCCGCTGAGCACGAGAAAGAGGACGCTGTGGGCCGTCGCACGGGATGAATCATCGTAGACGCAGTCTTCGTATCCTCCGTTCTCCCAGATGCCGGTGCTGGCGCTCGTCGTGTTGCCGGCGACGCACATGACGATGTCGGGTTGGAAGCCGACGCCGGTATAGGTCACGTCGCCGCTTTCGGCGTTGTAGGCCCGGATTGCCCGGAAGGCGATCATCTGCGGCAGGTTGGCCTCTTCTACGGAAGTTGCCGCGGCTGTGGCCGAGGCCGCGGCTGCCGTGGCGCTGGTCGCCGCATTCGTCTCTGAGGCCGCGGCATTGGTGGCGCTCGTGGCGGCCGCCGTCGCCGAGCTCGCCGCAGCCGTGGCCTTTGTAGTGGCCGTGCTTGCGCTGCTCGCGGCGGCCGTGGCCTGGGTCGTGGCCGTGGTGGCCGAACTCGCCGCTGCGGTCGCGCTGGCCGCGGCATTGGTCTCCGAGGTGGCGGCGTTGGTCTCGGACGTGGCGGCGTTGGTCGCGTAAGTCGAGGCCAGGTTCTTGAGGATCGTCGCCTGGCTCGCGCTCTGAGAAGCGCTCGACGAGGCCGTCGAGCAGGTATCGGCATATTTTCCCGCCGCCTCCTCAGCGGCTGCGGCGTTCGTCTCCGAGGCTGCGGCAGCGGTCGCTGAGGCCGCGGCTGCGCTGGCACTCTCGGCCGCGTTCGTCTCACTGGTCGCGGCGGCCGTGGCGCTGGCCGAGGCGTTGGTTTCCGAGGTCGCGGCGTTGGTTTCGCTGGCCGCTGCCGCCGTTGCGCTCGCTGCCGCATTGGTTTCGGAGGTGGCCGCGTTCGTGGCGGAGGTCGAGGCCAGATCCTTGAGGACCGCCGCCTGCGTCGCACTCTGCGCCGCGCTCGACGAGGCCGTCGAACAGGAATCGGCGTATCTCCCCGCTGACTCATCAGACGCCACCGAATTGGTTTCCGAGGCTGCGGCGGCCGTCGCCGAGGCCGCGGCTGCAGTGGCGCTCGCGGCAGCGTTCGTCTCCGAAGCGGCAGCCGCTTCGGCCGAGGTTGCGGCCGCGGTCTTCTGGATTGTCGCCTGGCTCGCGCTTATCGAAGCGCTCGAGGCCGCGGTCGAACAGGTATCGGCGTATCTTTCCGCTGTCTCCGCATACGAGGCCGCGCTCGTCTCCGAGGTCGCCGCGGCTTCGGCCGAGGCCGCTGCCGCACTCTTCTGGATCGTGGCCTGGCTTGCGCTTATCGCCGCGCTCGAGGCCGCGGTCGAGCACGTGTCGGCATACCGCGCCGCGGCCTCTTCCGCCTCCTGGCAGTCGCTCAGGTAGTCCGCCGGGACCTCCCCGGTGACGGCCACCCCGACCTTGCGGTCAATTTCCTCCTGATGCTGCTGGGCGATCATGATCAGCTTGTCGAACTGCGCCTCGATAACCGCGCTGCTGTAGCCGCCGCCCTGGACCAGCTCCAGGGCCTGGACCAACGGCATGACCCGCCGGATGGTCAGCGTCTCGCCGCTGGCCAGCGGATCGCCGGACACGGGGTAGGCGACGGTACCGGCGCTCTTCCCCGCCCCGGACACCGTGTAATCGGTCCCCAGGGTCAGGGTGGTTTCGGCGCCGTCCGTGCCGGTCAGGGTGACCTCCAGGTCCTCCTCGTCGTTGAAGGGGAAGCTGACCGTGAATTCTGTGGCCACGCCGTTTCCCGCGTATTGAACCTTGTTGATCGTGGTGGAAATGGACATGCCGCCTCCTAGTTCTCGCTACGCTTGAAAATGAGGTCCTGGGGCTCGAAGTCCGGGTCGCCGGTGAGCAGGTCGTAGGCGCCGCGGGCGCTGATCTCGAGCTGCTTCGTCGGGAGCTTGAGCCAGGCGCCGGTGAGGGTCAGGGCCGGGCTGACGGCCTTGTCGGTCAACAGCTCGCCTTTCGAGGCCAGGGAGAGCAGGCGCGTGGCCGAGGCGATGGTGCCCTCGACCGGAGTCAGCTTGTAGCCGCCGAACTCGGAAACGACCGGGGAGGCGACATCGCGGATGAAGGGCAGCATACCGAGGCCGAAGCGGAGCGAGTTCATGGCCGTCCACTTCTCCCACTCCTCGTCATCCTCGGGCGGCCGGCCGGACAGGAGCTCGGCCAGGCTCGGGCCGAGGAGCGCCAGCATGGTCGTGGTCAGCGCGAACTCGGCGAAGTCGATCCGCCGGCCCCGGAGCGGCTTGGTGGTCAGGTTGTAGGCCGTGGACAGGAAGGAATAGAACATGGTCGTGGCCTTGACGAACTCGCTCTTGCTGCGCTGCAGGGCGGACAGGTCTTTGAGCCCGCCGCCGCCCTGGCTCACGCGCACCACGTGGTCGGCGTACTGCACGGCCCGGGCGTGGTCCCGGTCGCGCGCGAGCCCGGCGTCGTAGGCCGCGCTCCAGGTCAGCACGTCCACGGTCATCTTCTGCGTCGCACCGATGAACCTGAACATCCATTCGCCCGGCTTGCGCAGGAGACGGCCGCCCATGCTCACGCCCTGGAACGTCTCATTGGCCTCCCGGGTCGCGTGCGTGATCCGGGTGCGCATGAAGGCCGAGCTTTCGTTGGCCCGGCGCAGGTCGGTAAGAAACGGCTTGACCGTGAAATAGCCCGGCAGGCGCTTGAGTAGCCGCCATGAGTCGCCCTTGAGCACGGCGATCGACTGCGTGAGCCCCGCGGCCTGCTGGAGCCCGACGCCGATCTTGCCCAGGGACACGACGGTGGTGCCGATGCGCAGCGAGCGGAAGACCCGCTCGGGCCAGGCGTGGGGCTCGTATGGCAGGTTGGCGATGTCCTTGGCCCAGGGCAGAAGCTGGTCCGCCAGCTCCTTGCCGAGGTGCCGGCCGGCCGCGGCCTTGAACTCCCTGTCGCGCAGGATTTTGCCCACGTTGACCAGGCGCTCGCGGTGGCTGAGGTCGTGGATGACGCCGAAGACGTGGCGGGTGACGTCGGAGAGCTCCACGGACAGCGGCTGCCCGCCGGCCGTCTGTTTTCGCTCCTTCAGGTAGCCGTGCTTGGTCATGACCTGGGAGTACTTTTTCGTGCCGTAGAGCAGCGCCTGCTCGACTTCGCTGCGCTCGGCCTGGATGTCGGACTCGGACGGGTCGATGACCACCGGGAAGTAGCCGCCGGCATAGGTGCCATGCGGCGTCTCCACCGGCTCGGGCATGACCCGCTCGGGCTCGCGGCCGGTCATTTCTCGCTCCAGGGCGAAGGCCTCCTTGCGGAAAGTGTCGATGTAGTTCCAGACGGCTTGCACGAAGTCCCAGTCGCGCTTGTCGAGCCGGGCCTTCACCGCCTCCATCTGGGCGTCCGTCCAGGGCGCGCCGTCGGGCAGAGCCGTACCGTCGCGCCGGCGCGAGTAGTTGCCCTGGTTGCCCATGTCGAGAGCGAGCCGCAGAAGCTGCGCCCGGGTGAAGGACTCGCCGCATTCCCGGATGAAGATTCGCTTGCGAAACATCGCCGCGCGCTCGGCCGGCGAGTAGTGCCGCGCCATGAGCCCGGCCAGGGCCGCGCTGGCCTCAGTGCAGCGCTCGGCCTCGGCTTCCTCGGACTGCGCCGTAGGGGAAAACAGATGCTTGTGCCACGGCCCGAGGTCGTCGCCGTCGATGGCCCGGAAAAGCACCTCCATCTTGATCATACTGGCGTCCGCGCCCTTCAGCGCCGAGAGGACCTTGTGGATCTTGCTCGATGCCCGCTCGTGCCGGCCGCCCTGGACCACCGGGGCGTAGGTCGCGGCCAGCTGGGCGGTCAGCTCCCGCACCACATCCTCGCGGCGCCGGTACTCGCCCTCGGATTTGACGAAGCGCTCCTGGCGGTCCACGGCGGCAATCTGGTCGATGGCCGTGAGCACGTCCCGGAAGTTCTGGACGGATAGCCGGCCGTATTCCTGGGAGTTCGAGCGGTCCGTGACCAGGTCCGGGAGGGCCACGCTGTAGCCCTTCTCCCCCGAGAGCCGTTCCCAGGCCGTGAAGTCGATGGCCCGGCGCGGGGTGCCCTGGGCGTCGGCCTGGGTGTTGGTGACGTTGTAGGCCCGGACGAACTGCTCGTGCGACATGCCGGGCGGCCGGGGCTGGAAACCGAACCTGACCCCGATGTCGCGGATGAGGTCGCGCGCCTCCTGGTACATGACCTTGGAGGCCAGGGCCTGCCGGACCTTGCGCACCCCCGCGTCGATCTCCTCGCGCACGCGCATGGACTCGAGCACGAGCGCGTGGTTCAGCATTTCCCGGCGCTTGAACTCCATGGCTTTCTGCAGGTCGCCTGCGTCCCGGGCCTGGCGCGCGAGCTTGCCGGCCCGAATCTCGGCTTGCGAGAACCGGTCCGCCCGGCGGGCATCGGCTACGGTCTTGCCGGCCAGCACCTGCCGGGCGACCTCGCGCACCGCGTCGCCCTCCATGCGCCGCGCCCGGGCCTGGGTAAGCCCGGCCTGGCGCCGCCGGGCCGCGCGAAGCATCTCGAACTCCGCGGCCAGCACGGCCAGGCGCTCGTCGGTGTGGTAGTCCTCCTCGGCCGAGGGCAGGGTCGCCTCGTCCAGGCCGGCGCGGATTTCCGCCTCCTTCGCCTGCTGCAGCTCCTCGGCCCGGCGCCGGATGCGCCCGGTCTTGCCCTCGGCGCCGAGGACGGCCGCGACCATGTCCGGCACGGAGGCGAAGCCGGCGTCCCTGGCGACCTGGTCCGGGGGCTCGCCGCCGTTGGTCCGGACCATGCCCACGCGCTTCCTGGCCAGCTCCTTGCGGGCGTCCTCGCCCACGTAGGCGTCCAGGTCCACCGCGCTCATGCCGCCGGCCGCCACGGCCGCGTCCATGGCCTTGTGCGCCGGCAAGGCTTCCGTTTCCCGCCGCGCCTCGGCCTGGAAGGCCTGCCGGCCGCCCAGGGCCTGGACGTAGGCTCCGACGTAGCGGCGAAGGCGCTTGTCCCGGGCCGATTCCTGCGCGACCTGGACCTGCCGCTCGTAGGCCTCGCGCTCCTCCCGCGCCATCTGCTCGGCCGTGGTGAAGAACGGCTTGGCCGCCTCGTGCATGGCCTCGACCTCGGCTATCTCCTGGTCGGTGGCGAAGAGGCGGTCGAACAGGCCGGCGAGCTTGGCAGAGGGCTTGGAACCGAGCCGCGCCAGGTTGCCGTAAATTTGCCGCAGCCAGGCCGCGAAACGCTGAAAGACGCCTTGCAGCCGGCGCGAAGGGGCCTTGCCCTCCAGGAAGTAGGCCTCGAGGGACCTGGCCCATTTCTCATGGGCCGCCTCGCCTATTTCGCCGTCGTCCTGGATGCCCAGCTCCGCCTTGACCGCCGTCCACTCTTCCCGAAGCCGTGGGTCGGCCTCCTCGGCCGTGGCCAGGGCGCGGGTGAATTCCAGGAAGACGTGCCCGGACTCGTGCAGGAAGGTGCTCTCGTTGGCCGTCTCGAACAGGGCCAGGATGTTCCCGGCGCGGTCGAAAGCCCCGCGGGGGCCGAGGTCGGCCGGGTCCCGCTGGAACAGCGGCTTGACGATGTCCTTGTCCGTAAGTATCTTGACGCCACGATAGCTCTCGGGGTTGAGCACCCCGGGCAATTGCAGCCCGGACATGTCCTTCAACCATCGAGAGCTTCTTTTTTTGTCGTAGTAGCGCAGCCTGCCGTTTCGTATCTCGCCGACAACCCACTTCCATCCCGGCCGCCCGGTGTCCCTGCTGCCCCTGTCGTGAATGCTGGCGATGTCGTTGACCATGACACGCCCCTCGCGCACGTCGAGGTGGATCATGGCCACTAGGTTCTCGCCCCCATGCTCCAACCCGGTCAGCACGGCGAAGCTGTTGGCCATGCTGGCGGATTGAAAGACCATGATCGGGTCGGCCAGCTGCATGGGGAGGTCGCGCAACACCTCGGGCGGGATGTCGTGCTTACCCTGCACCTTGTCCACGACGCGCTTGGCCATCGTCATCGGCAAGTCTTTGGCTCCCAGGCGCCGGAGCACGTCCGGGGTTCTGCCGACCCGGAGGATGGTGCGCGGGTGCAGTTCCCCGGCCTGGTACGCGTCGAGCTGCCGGGACCAGGCCTCCGTATCCTCGGCTACGTGCGCCGCCTCTTCGTTGAGAGGGCCGGCGGCCTGATAGAGCCGGCTGCCGCCCTTCAGCCGGCGCCAGGCGGTGCCCAGGCTCTTCAGCTTCTCGACCAGGTCGGAGTCGGTCGAGCCCTCGGGCATGAGGCCCAGGCCGACCAGCTCGGCGTTGGCCTCATCGATGGGCAGGCCGTTGGCCTTGAACAGCGATGGCCCGAAGGCGCGGGTGAGTTCCTTGTACTCGCCCGGGTAGTCGGCGCGCAGGCTCTTGCCGCTGATGCGGCCCCAGACGGCTTCAAGGACGGGATGAAATTCGCGGGGGGACTTGAGCTGTGAGGCGTAATAGTCGGCGAGGGCTTCGGCCTGCTCCTCGCTTTCCGCGTCAGGCAGAGAGAGGTGCCAGTCTCCCAGGGCGAGGTTGACCGAGTCCCGGTCCTCGCCCTCGGCAATCAGCTGTTCGGCGACTCCGAGGACGGTGTCGTCTCGGACGAAGATGTCGTCTTCGCCGGCTTCTTTGAGCCTTTCCCGTATAAGATTCGCAACACGTCCTGCACTCTCTTCGCGGCTTGACGTGTCCGTTCCGGGCTCCCCAGCGGGGGCACGAGCGGATTCAATTTGTTGGCCATGGCTGTCGGGCTCCTCGGGGGTAGTTTTTATCTCGTTTGGGCCGGGAGCGGAAGGCGTCCGTTTTTGCTCCACCAGGGCGGGCGTAGCTGGCATGGGCGCCGTGCCCGTCTCCGCCATCGCGGCCGGCTCATTTCCCGCCATCCTCGGGGCGGCTTCCACCGGCCCCTGCGGCCCGGCCAGCTCGGGCCATGCCGCCTCAAAGGCCGCGAGCGGGGAGCCCTCGAATTGCTGGTCCAGGTATCCCCGCCGGGCCATGGTGCCGAGGAAGGCCGACCAGACCGCCGCGTCGCTCCCGGCCGTCCGGGTGGCCCGGCCCAGGGCCTCGCGTTGCGTCCTGACCGTCTCGTAAATCTGCCGCGTCTCGGCCTCGATCCGGTCTTCGGCCTGGCGGTCGGCGGCGGCCGCGTCCACGATGCGCCGGGTTTCCTCGGCCTGGGTTTTCAACCATTCCCCTCGCTCGCGCAGGGTCATGGACTCGGGCCGCAAGCGGATATCGTCCTTCAGGGCGGCGTCGAGCGGGGTATCGACGGCCACGGCCAGGTATTTGGCCAGGGGAATGGTCACGTCGCCGCCGGTGGCCACGGCCTCGGTCACCTGGTCCGGGGTGATGCCGAACTGCCCCAACACGTCCTCGTAGGCCCCGGATTCCGCGGTGACCGCCTGCTGGAAGAGCGCGCCGTCGATGTGGATGTCCCGGGGCGCGTCCGGGTGCTCCTCGAGCTGCATGGCCAGCGCCTGCTCGAACTTCGCCGGGCTGCGCTCGCGCAAGGGGTTGCCGGCCGCCATCTGCCGCAGACCGTCCAGATAGCCGGCCTCGTCCTCTGCCGCCGCGGCGTTCCCGGCCTCCTGGACCGCGCGCTTGATGTCGGCGACGCCCCGGTTGCGGGCGTTGTCCGCGAGGCGGAAAGGAACCTGGACCGTGGCCACGGCGCCGGGCACCAGCGTGCCCACGATGCCGCCGACCAGACCCTGGTAGAGCGTGTCCGGGTTTGCTGCGATGTCCGGGGTGGCCGCCAGGAATTCCTTCGCCAGCTGCCGGGCGGTCAGCTTGGGGTTGGCCGCCAGGATGTCCGCGAAAGCGTCCGGAAAGGCCTGGAGGTATTCCTCCACGAAGTTGCTGGCGAAGGCCTCGACGAGCGGCATGGCCACGCCGGAGCGCTTGAGCAGCTTGGCCACGGCGCCGAACTGCAGCACGTTGCCGGCGTATTCGAGCGGGGCCTGGCCCAGGGCCGAGAGGAAAGCTCCCTTGCGCGCCGTGGCCTCGTCAGCGCCGCCGGCCCGCAGCTCCTTGTACTTGGCGCCGGACATCTGGGTGAAGGCGTCCGCCGTGCCGATGACCGGGCCGCCGAAGGCCGAGGACAGCATCATGGGCAGCGAGCCGGAGAAGCCGCGGGCGATGTCCTCGACGAGGCCCGAGGACGCGGCCGCGAGGTCCGGGTCCATCTGGAGCCCGGGGGCCGCCGCGATGTCTTTGAGCCGTTTCACATAGCGGGCGTTGTGCTCCCGGGCCGCCTTGGTTTCGGCCTCCTCCTGGGGCATGCCCTGGGCCTCGTTGGCCTTCACCAGGTCCCAATAGAGTTCGCCCGCGTCCCGGGTCTCGCCCTCGAGGGCCGGCATGGGTCCGGAGGCCAGGCGCCGCTGGTAGGCCTGGACGTCGGCGTAGCTTTGGAACTCCGCCTTCTCCTGGATCGCGGCGCCGGTCGCCCGGTCGGAGAGCGCCTGTAAAAAGGACTGGCCCGAAGCCCGTAGGAAGCGGTCGAAGGTCAACTCGGGCTTGCGCGGCGCAGCCTGTTGCTGCCGTTCCATGTCCGCCAGGGCGGCGGCCGCGTCCCGGGCCAGCTCCATGTTCCCGGGCGAACTCAAGAATCGCGCGGTGGCCGGGGCCTCGCGCTCGATCACCCGCAGGCGTTGCGCCTCGGCATACTTCTCGGCCCGGTCCGGGTCGGCCTGGACGACCCTGGGCGGCAGGCCGGTCGCGGCCGTCAGGTCCTCGTTGCGCCTGGCTTGGTCCGGCGAGAGCTTGGCCGCCTTGGCCACGGCCGGCAGCGAGGGGCCGGGGCGCCCCGGCGCCAGGCTCTGGCCGTTCGCGGCAAAGACTGCGTCCATGCTTCCCGGCTTCGGCGCAGGCTGGTCTTGCCTCGTGCCCAGCGCCTCCCGGAAAACGTCGTCCATGGTGGGCATCACTTCGCCCCCTGGTAGGCTTTGTATTCGTCGGTCCGCAGGTAGCGGCCGTCGGCGTAGATGCTCTTCAGCTGCTCGTCGGTCAGGCTGATGCCCCGGCGCTCTGCCTCCCCGCGCAGGAAGGCGGCGTCCTTCTTGGGGATGTCGCCGATTTCCACGCTGTGCATCTTGAACTGGCGCACGGTGTCGTCGAAGAGGAAGTCCGCGTCGTACACCCGCTTCACCGCCTGGCGGTCGGCCTCGTCCTGGATCTCCTCGTCGCCGGGGTTCTGGCCGTGCTTGGCGCGGTATTCGCCCACGAAGCTCTTCAGCGTGCGGTTGAACAAGGTCCGGTCTTCGGCCTTGTCGATGCCCAGGTCCTTGAGCGAGGCATCGACCTCGGCCAGCTTTCGTGCCACCCGGGCGCCGGCCGCGTCCTCGCCCATCTTGGCCAGGTCCTTCAGATCCTCCCGGCCGATCCGGAGCAGGTACTTGCTCTGAAAAGCCTTGGCGTTGAACGCCTTCGCGGTCCCGATCTCGTTCATGGCCTCCGCCAGGGCCTCCGGATCGGTGACGATGTCCCGGCCGCTCAAGGCCTGCTCCACGATGCGCCGGGCCGTGGTGCGCGTCTCGAGGTCGCCGATCTGCTCCACCCTGGCCCGGTATTTCTTCAGGCCCTCCAGGTCCCGGGCGGCGGTGAGCTTCTGCACGTTCTCGTCGACCAGCAGGACCGCGTTGTGCCGGGCCTCCTCGCGCTCCTTCTTGTGCGCGGAATAGAAGCTCTCGACCCAGCCCATGATCTTGCGCTCGGCCCCGGCGTCGCCCCCGGCGGCCTTCTTGACCGCACTGGCGTAAGTGGCGAAGTCCGCGCCCCGGCCGTGCTCCCGCATGATCCGGCTCGCCGCGTCGTAGGCCTCCTGGTCCGCGGTGGCGCTCTGCAGGGCGTCCTTGATCCTGGTCTGCACCTCGCCTGAAATCTCCCCGCCGTGGGCCGCGAGGTAGGCCCGGGCGGCCTTGGGGCTGGTCATGAGCATGTCGGCCAGGATGCGCTGATGGAACTTGGTCGTCTCGTCCTTGACCAGGCTGTCCAGGACCTCGGGGGAATGGCCGTCGTCCGCGTACATCGTGCGCACGTTCTGCGAGAGCTTGCCGGCCATGGCGTCGAGCCCGGCCCAGGGCGTTGCGTCGCCGTGCGCGAACAGCTCCACGGCCGCCGGGGCCTGGTCGCGCTGGGCCGCGTCGGTGATCTGCTGGGACTCGGCCAGGAGGGTAGATTTCTGGAAGGTCTTCAGCTGCTGCGTCTGCCAGTCCGCGGCCCAGGAGCCATAGGCGTTCTGCAGCTGGGAAAAGGACTGGTCGAAGAGCGCGCGTTGCCGCTCACTCGTCAGCTGGCCCGAGGCCTGGCCCCGCCGGTCCTGGAAATAGGTGCCCGTCTCGTCGAAGACCGAAAGGCCCGCCTGGCCGAGCTTGCCTTGCTCGACGCCCATCTTGTAGGAAAGCGCGGCCTCGCGCTCCTGGTTCATGACCTGGCGGACTTGGGCCTCGTCCTCGATGTCGCGCTCCCGCCGGGCCTGGTCCAAGAGCACGTCGGAGAGCTGGCCGAGGGCGGCGCCGAAATCCCGCATGCCGGCGCCCACGGGCATGGCCTGGGCCGCGGGGATGCGGACCTCGGGAACCTCCCGTTGCGGGGCGTTTGAAACGTAGCGTTGGACTTTGGGCATGTTCGACTCGCATCACCGTTGCTGGTTCACTTGAAATAGCTGCTGTACGCTCCCATGGTCTTCGATGCGCCGCTGAGCAGGGTCGAGGCCGTGTTCCAGTAGCCGCTCGAAATCGCGCTTCTGGCCTGCATGCCGTAGATCGAGCCCTGCGTGCGCTGCGCCCAGGCGTTGGTCTTGTAGTTCTGTTTGATGATCCGGGCGTCGAGCTCGCCCTGCTCGGCTGTGTCCGCGAGCACGTCCGCGGCCGAATCCTGGTCCACGATGACGCCCGAGGCGGCCAGGCCCGCCCGCTGCTGACCCTTGATCTGGGCCACCCGGTTGCGCTGGCGCTGCATCTCGGTGCGGCCCTGCTGCTCGGTGAGCGCCGCCGAGGCGTTGGCGGCATTCTGGTTGGCCTTGGCCACGGCCGCGGTCTGCGAGGCCTGCACGGCGCTGCCCACGGTGCTTGTGGCCGTGGCTGCGGCCATGGCCGCGATGGAGCCCACGGCCAGAGCGGTCATTCCCATCTCAGTTCCTCCTCATCCAGAAGCGGTAGAACGGCGCGCCCGTGCGGCCCATGGGGACCGGCGCGGCGTCCAGGGTGAAGCCGCACCACCGGAGCCAGGCGATGCAGCGCGAATACTCGGCGTCCACGTAGTTCTCGAGGCCGCAGGGGAACAGGGAAAGCATGTAGTGGACGAAGACCCGGGAGTGCCTGGCGAAGGAAAGCCAGATGCCATCGACAAGCTGCGATGAGAGCAGCCACGGCACGCCCACGTCCGAAACCAGGGAGCGGTAGGCCACCCCGAACATGGCCGCCACGGCGCCCCCGCTCAACACCGTCCAGGCGGACTTGGAGTTCACGAGCGACTGGCGCAGCAGCTCGCGCGGCGGGAGAGCCGAGACGCGCATTTCCGCCAGGACCTCAGGCCGCAGACGGGGCGCCAGGGCGTCCACGTGACCGGGCCGGGCCTCAATCACCCTAGCCGCCAAGGGTCACCTCCGGGATGACCGCGAGCACGGTGAGCGGCAGGGGCGCCGTCTGCTTGATGCAAATCCGGCCTTCGGTGTCGTAGCCGCCGGGGAAGGCCCGGTCCTTGTCGCCGGAGAACAGGTCAACGGCGGCGTCGTAGACCGAAACAGAGCCCAGGGGGATCTGATCCAGCCGGCTTTCGCCGGACCCGATCTGAAACGTCGAGCTGCGGTCCAGGCGCACGGTCACGCGGGAAATCTTCTTCCGGCGGCCCTGGGCCGTGCCCTCGCGGGTCTGGAGCTCCAGGGACAGGGTTTCGAGCACGGACTCGTAGCCGAGGCCCACGTGCACCGTGCTCGCGGCAAAGGGCAGCGTGATCGCCCCGTCCGCGACAGTGGCCGTGAACACCCGGCCGTCGGCCAGGCCGGTGACCGCCTCGCCCTCGAGGTGGGTAAGGCCCGAAATCGTGGCCGCGGCCTCGCCGCTGTAGGTCAGGCCGCAGTCCACGAAAAAGGCGTCGGCCACGTCGTCCGAGGTGAAGCGGTCGGTCAGGCGCTCCACGTACTTGACCGTGGCGCCGTTTATTTCGCGCCGCACCACCATCCAGACCTCGTCATAGCCGTCGCCGGGAATCGAGGCGATGGCCTCGACCACCCCGCCCACGTCGTGCGAGTGCCAGGCGAAGACCTGGTGCTCGCGCAGGTAGGTCAGGCCGAGCAGCAGGCCGTCGTCGCGCACGCACCAGACGATGGAATCCGGGCTCTGCTGGTAGGCCCAGGCGACGATGGTGTGGCCGCGAAAGAGGTGATTCGCCAGGATGGACAGGTTGTTGCCGGCGTAGCCGTCGATTTCCAGGCTGTAGGTCAGGTCCCGGACCTCGTTGTTCGTCCTGGTCAGGTGCAAGACAGAGCTGCCGATGATGATCGGCTGGATGTGCGACGAGCCGGTGTAGCCCTGCTGTTTGACCAGCACGCTCGAGGGGGTCAGGGCCGAGTCGTCGGCGCCGGTCATCTTCCACTCGCCGCCCATGGTGCCGATGAGCAGCTGCCCGATGGGCACCATCCACCTGATTTCGTTCACCTGCCGGGCCGCGATGGTGAAGCTGATGGCGTCGTCGTCCTTCAAGGGCGAGGACACGTTCATGTTCTCGTAGGCCCCGGTCTGGGAGCCGTAGATGGTCTGGGGATGGTCGTCGGTCCTGGACAGGATCAGCCGCTGCTCGAAGAACGTGGCGCAGCCCGGATAGTCCGCGACGTAGCCGGCCTGGAGGTAGCGCGAGGCCTTGGCGCTCGGGTCCTCGCTTCCGGCGGTGCGGACGTAGATCGTGTCGAAGCCGAGCGAATCGTTGTCGCCGTATGCCCACTGGCTCGCGGTAAGCGCGCCCAGCGTGCCAGCGGTCATGAGCCCCACGCCGACCTCGAACATGTCGTCGGGCTCGCCGAGCTCCGGGTCCCCGCCGCCGGCCGCCTCGAGGTAGTATTCGCCCGTGCCCGAGCCGGAGGCCGTCCACTGGTAATCGTCCGCGTCCACGAGGTTGGTGGCGAAGGGATTGCGGCCCCGGGGCGGGCCGTCCGAAGTGTCGTTGTCGATGCCGTTGTCCACGAACGAGGCCGAGTCCGAGCGGCCGATGTAGCCGAACGAACCCGACTCGTCCGAGCGGTAGATGTAGTAGTAGTCCGCGCCCGACACCGCGTCCCAGCTGACCGCCACCGAAAGCGAATCGGTGAAATATTCGAGGCTCTTGGTCAACACGGCCTCGGATTCCCGGGGCAGGGACTCCTCGCCCGTCTCCTCGGAAATGGCCGTGACGGCGTAGATGCGCGACACGGAGTTGCCTGTCGTGTTGTTCTTGCAGGTCACCGCGTCCGGCGGCTCGATGGAGGCGGCGAACAGCACCACGGTAAGCGTCCAGTCGTAATGCGAGGACCGGCCCAGCTTGCGCAGGGCATAGCCGGGGTGCGTGACGTACATGATGTCCGCGCTCTGCACGAATTTCAGCAGCGAGAGATCATCCTCGGCGTAGGGCGTCTCGATCTCCACCGGCTCGCCCACGTCGGCGTAACCGTCCGGGTAGACCACCTGGCCGCCGTCCTTGAACACGCGCATGTACCCGCCGCCGAACTCCAGGACGTAGGCCTGCTCGACCGAGAATTGGAAGGGCACCAGGATCACGGTCCCCTCGGCGCTCTTGATCTCGCCGATGAACTGCGTCCCGGGCCGGTTCGAGGCCCCGCCGTGGGCATGCACGATCATGTTGGAGAGCGTCCGGGCGCCGGCCGCGTACTTCTCCAGATCCACCCGGCCGTAGAGGGAGGGGGAGAGCTCGCCGCCGGCAAAGGAGAACTGGATGTTGCGGAAAGCCACGGCTAGCGCCTCGCGGCCAGGAAGTCGCCCGGGGCCACGGTCCTCTTCCTGCCCTCGACGGCGTTTCTCTGCCGGGCCTGCACCAGCGTGTTCTGGTACATGCTCAGCATGGCCTGCTGCTTGGAGCTGTCGCCGGTGATGGGCTGGGCCAGGTCGGCGGCCAGCTTCCAGCTCACGGCCTCCACGAACTCGGCGTCGAACAGGCTCGGGTCCTCCACCCGGGCGACGTAGCGCAGGTAAGCGGCCGGCTCGTCGGTGCAGAGCATCAGGGTCGTGCCGGCGGCGTTCAGCTCAATTGCGAACTCCACGGCCGGCCCGCTCCGGAAGGATGCGCGCAGGTCGAGCGCCCGGATGCAGTCCGAGGGCAGACCGTACATGAAGGCGTGACCGAAGACCGGCGTCTCGTCGGCCAGGGCGAGTGCCTTCTTGCGCACGGCGAAGTTCCAGGGATAATCGCGCAGGACCGCGTCGCGCACCCCGGCGTAGAACAGGGCGCAGTAGCGGGCCGCGGTGCTCTCCTCGTCGAGGGCGGTGATCATGTAGTCGCCCAGCCGGACCAGGGCCAGGTTGCAGATTTCGGTTTCACTCGTGGCCACGTGCATCGCTCCTGGAGACGCGCCCCGGCAGGGTCAAAGCCGTGGCCGGGGCGCGCTCCCTTACTCGTTGGTATCCACTTCCGGGGTGATGAAGGCGTCGAAGGCCCCGGCCGTGAGCGCGGCGGTGGCGATGGTGTAGGTCACCCGCAGGTAGCGCTTGAGCCCGCGCGGCAGCCGGGTGCGGCAGACCCAGGTGCCGGCGGCCAGGTCGGCCACGTCGAGCGCTCCGGAGTCGTAGAGGGTTTCCGCCGAGCCGAACGCCGCATCACTGTCGGTTTCCAGCTTGAACTGCACCGTGGCCGCGCCGGCCGAGGCCGCGGCCACGGCCACCAGGATGCACAGGAACGGCGCGATGTGGGCGTCGCCGGCCGCGCCCAGGTCAACCACGTTGGTCGAGGCGTGCTCTGCCACGGTGGTCTCGGCCTGGCCGTCGGAAAACATCAGCTCGTTGTCGATGATCATCTCGGTTTCTCCTTTCGCAGGGCTTTTCGCCGGCCTTAGGCCACGGCCGCCTCGGTGTTCAGGATGGCGTCGCAGCGGCGGATGGGGATGTTCCAGAACATGGTGATGGGCCTGCCCGCCCACTCGCCGATGGTCAGGTTGACGTTCTTCTTGTTCATGGCCCGCTTGGTGAGCGCGGTGGCCACCTGGCGGTTGCAGTAGAAGGCCGACCGGCCCAGGCCCAGATTCGGGATGCGGTTCACGGCGTCGATCATGAACAGCTCGAGCGCCGCGGAGCTGTCTTCGTCCGCGCCGGCCGTGGCCAGGTCGGAGACGTCGATGTTGCAGATGCGCGCGACGTAGCGCCAGTCGCGCACGGTCAGGCCGCAGTCCCACTTGTAATGGGTGCGGTAGCCCTGGTATTTGCCGCCGTCCTCGTCGAACAGGGTCACCTCGCCCAGGTCCTCGTGCTGCAGCCCGGCCTTGGAGCCCTTGGGGTAGATGCCGTGCACCGTGTTCAGGCCCCAGTTGACGAGCCAGACCGAGGTGTTGTCCGCGCCCGCGCCGCCGGCGCCGATGACGTTGTAGGTGGACACGTCCTTGTCCGTGCCGATGGCGTTGTAGCGGGGCGAGAGACCGTTGAACTTCTCCGGGTCCGCGTCCGTGTCGCCGTAGAAGAGCGTCGCGGCCATCTCCTGGTTCATGGCCTCCAGAAAGGCCCGGTCCTCGCTCAGGCGGAAGGCCGCGGTGTTGCCGTTCAGGTCGGCGAGCGCCTTGTCCACCTCGGCGTAGGCCTCCAGCATGCCGCAGGAGTCGGTGACCTGTTTGGTCTTGGACTTGCCGCCCTGCACGCCGTAGTTCAGCTTGCGCCAGGTGGCCGAGGGCAGGCCGGTGCGCACCGTGGTCTTGTGGCCGGTGGGGAGGTTGCCCTCCACGAAGGTCATGTCGGACAGGATTTCGTTGGTCTCGGCCAGGAGCTCCACGATGACCGCGATGCGGTCGTTCGGGTCCAGGCGCCGGGCCAGGTCCAGCAGGGTCGGGTTGGTTTCGCCGATCGTGGCCATCTTCGTTCACTCCTATTTCAGGTCGGGATAGAGGGTTTTCGCCGGATCGCGGGCGCCGGTGTCGCCGGCCTGCGCGCCTTCCATGCCGGGCTCGGCCATGGCCTTGCCCACGCGCCAGAAATACTTGACCACCTCGGGATGCGAGCCGAGGCCGGTCTGGTTCAAAAGCTCGGTCAGCCCCGGCGCGCTGAACTTCTGCACGGCCTTCAGGGCCACCTTGACGTTGGCCTCGAAGTTGCCGCCGCCGAACTCCTGGTCGTCCTTGAGCGCCGCGATCCATGTTTCTTGGTTCCTGGCGTAGGTCGCCTCGCGCAGCCCGGCCGCCGTGGCGTTCAGCCCCTCGGCGCTCTTGCCGTAGGCGCTCACCAGCTCCTGGAGCGCGGCGTTGGGCACCCCGTGCTTCGCGGCCCAAGCCTTGACCTCGCCCAGGGTCGCGGCATTGGCCTCGCGCAGCTCCTTGGGCAGGGACTCGGCCGTGAAGACCTCGGGAACCTCGAGGGTGTAATCCTCGGGCTTTTCCGGGGGCTTCTCGGGCTCCTGCTTCTCGCCCTTCGCCTTCTCGGATTCCTCGGCCTTGGGCTCCTCGGGCTTGGCCGTCTCGGGCGTGGGCTCCTGCGCAATGGGTTCGGGTTTCGGAGCGCCGGCCGCGTCCGCGCCGGGCGTCACAAGGGTTTCGCTCATGGTTCTTCCTCCGTGAGAAGTTGTTGCAGCCGCTCCGGACAGGCGGCCAGGATGTCCGTGAAGATCTGATTGGCCATGGACTGCCGGCCCTCAAGGTATGAGGCCTCGCCGAAATTGTTGCCCCGGAAGGTCGGCTCGTTGAACCTCCCCAGGGCCAGGAAGCGCCGGAAGAAGCGCTGCCCCTCGGGCGTGGCCGCGATCCGGGCCACGTCGTCCAGGGCCTGGTCCCTGGCCGCCTTGGTTTTCTCGGTTTGGATTTTGCGCCGCTCGCGTTCGTCCGCGTAGAGTTCGTCCGTCATTGCGTGATCCCCTTCAGAAGCTCATCCATGGCACTGTTCTGGCCGATCGTGGTTTCCGAGAGCGTCTTGCCCATGCCCACGGCCCGCTCCAGCTGTTCCGCCTGGGCCGCTTGGCGTTGCTGCTCGGCCCGGGCCTGGCGCAACGTCCGGACGCGCTCCTTGTTGCGCAGCACGGCCGGCGGCGTGCCGACCATGTCCGCGTATTCGGTGCACAAAGCGTCGGTATCCAGGTTGTCCAGGGCGTCCGGCTGCTGGGCCAGCGCAGCCTGCGTCTGGGCCACCTGGCCGATGAAGGAGGACACCTGCTGCAAGGCGGTCACGCCGGTCATCTTCTGGGCCTGGGCCAGCATGGAGACGTATTCGACCTTCAGGTCCTGGTCGAAGAGCTCGTCCGGCGGCCGGGGGAAGAATCCGCGCCGGTCCAGGATGGCAAAGACGCGGTCGATGAGCGGGTCGAGCAGCTCGTTCTGCAAGCGCTCCAGCACCGGCCCGAGCTGTTGCAGCTTCTCCTGCTGGCGCTCCGTGATTTCGGTAGCCGTGATCTGCCGGCCCTGGGCTCCGAGCGCGTCCAGCATCCGGAACAGGTCGTTTTTGAGGCCCCGCTCGATGCGCTGCTGGATCTTCTCGATCTTGTATTCGACCTGCTGCACGTTCAGGTTCACGTTGATGATCGGCTTCAAGGCCTCGCCCTGGGCCGCGTCCACGTAGTTCACGTCGCCCGGGATGAGGGAAATGCCGGCCGCGGCCATGGACGACGGCGCGGCCAGCGGCGGGTCGATCTGCTTGTCGAGGGCTTTGAGCGCCTTTGTTTCCATGGCCTGGAGCATCTTCGCGTCCCCGAGCACATGCATGCCCGGCGAGTAGCCGTAGACGTCGGACCCGGTCACGCTCCAGCGCGGGCACATGGCCGGAAACTCGTAGAAGCCGCTCTCCTCCAGGAGGTGCCCGCCTTCGCCCCCGGGGCCGCCCTCGTAGTAGACCGAGGCGAAGCGGCGACGCTTGGGGTTCATGGACTCCGGGTCGTAGCCCTCGCGCGGATAGACGCAGTGGACCACGTCCACCCATTCGTCGCCGGCCTGGGCCTCCACCTTGGACCGCGTGGCCTGGGACACCGCGTCCTTCCCGAAGCGCTCCACGAGCTGCAAGGCGGTCATGCGGAACTGGCGGAAGATGGCGTTCACGCGCCCGTTCATGCCGTTGGCGAGAAAATATTCCCCGATGGTGAGCGTCCGGAACCGGACCAGCGTCTCGTCGTCCTCCTCCACGAAGAGAACGCCCGTGCCGAAGGCCCCCAGCTCCAGGTACAGGGTGTGAATCGCGTCGTAAAAGTTGGAGCGGCCGAGCACGGTCAACAGCCCGCGCTGGGCGAGATGCAGCCAGGCCTTCACCGGTCCGTATTCAGCCGCGGCCTGGTCGGACAGCCCCAGCTTGAACCAGGGCCGCGAGGGCGAGGTCAGCCCCCCCTGCATGCCCGAGGCCAGGGTGTCCAGCGCGTCCGGGGCCGTGGAGTTGATGATCTTGTCGTTCTTCTTGCTGCCCCAGTTGGTCCGGTCGCCCTTGTCCAGGAACCGGCTGCGCCTGGGCTGCAGGTAGTCGGCCAGGTCCTGCCAATGGTCCTCCCAGGACTGGCGCTCGCGCCGCAGGCTTTGCAACCGCCGGGCGCATTTGCGGACCGCATCCGACTGTACCGCGTTCACTTGGGCGTCCATTTCGTCCTCAGGCCTGCCCCAACAGCGTGTGCTTGCTGGTCGCGGCCGTGCTCGTGTCGCCCTTGCCGCTGGTCAGGACGGTCTTGTTGCGCGTGCTGGCCAGCGCGGCCTGCTTGCGCTCCTTGTCCGCGGCCTTCTTGGCCTCGGTGTCGGGCTCCTCGATGTCCGGATACTGGATCGAGCCGGAACTAACCCCGCCGAATCCCATGGCTTTTTCTCCTCACAGCACCTTGTAGTCGGTCTTCGCCCTGTTCCTGGCCGAGCCCACCACGTGCTCCCGGTACACGGGCTCGGCGAAGGTCAGGACCATTGCGTCGCCGCCGTCCGGACTGGCCAGCCCCCGAGCGCGGATGTCGTCCTTGCTCTCCAGCTGCAACCGCGTGCGGCTGTCGTACTTGAAGCCCGGCGCCACCAGATCGGCGTGCAGGGCGTCGTCGTCCGGGATGCAGGCCGGCGCGTCGTCGTCCGCCAGCCAGGCCCGGCAGCGGTCCCACATCTCGGCCCGGCGGTTCGCGTACTTCTGCGGCTCGCTCGCCGCCGCGCCGAAGTTCACCACCCGCACCCGGCCGCCGAAACCGCGCTCGATGAGCATGGAGGCCAGCTCGTGCCCGCCTCCGCCGAAGTCAATGAACAGCATGTCGATGCGCGGCACGCCGGCTTCCAGCTTGCGCGTCAGGAACCCCAGTTTCTCGGCGAAGCCCATGCGGTGGTACTCGAGCCCGAACAGGGTGAGGCCCTGGCGAAAGACGAACGCGTCCCGGTCCCCGGCGTCCTCGATCTGCGCCGGGTCGAAGCCCGCGACCACGGCCCCGTAGCTGCGCCCCGGCGTGGTCTTGCGGGCGCGAAGGACCAGCTCGGGCTTGATGAAGCTGTTGGTCCCGGTGACCTGGAAGGCCTCGGCCGGGTTGGCCGGGTACTCCTGCTTGAAGAGCAAGTCGCCGAGCTCGCGCACCTTCTCCCGGCGCCAGGCCATTTGCTCCAAGGTGAGCCCGTAGGCGGCCTGGTACTCGGCCTCTTCCTCGCTCAGGCTGAAGTCTTCCCGCACCGGCGCGGCGTACTCGTCCTGCCAGTACCAGGGCACGAAAATGGCCTGGAAGGCGTCCTCGCCGCGCTCGGCCTGCTGCCACTTGCGGTGGTAGAAATTGCCCATGCCATTGGCCGTGGACTCGAGGATGATCTCCGTGCCGGGCTCGCTCGGGATGGCCTGCATCACCCCCGCGGCGTGCTTCTCCGCGTTGGGCCAGAAGGCGACCTCCGAGCCGTGGAACAGCTGCACGGTGCTGGACCGCCCCACGTCCTGGGACCCGGCCGTGCCCACGCGGTAGCCGCTGTCCAGGGCGCTGAAGATCAGCTCCTTGCGGTTCGAGGTGCCGACGCTCGGTTTCAGCTCGGGCAAGTTGTGCTCGTGGAAGCGCTGGACCATCTCGAACAGGTTCTGCGTCGCGTCGTTGCCGTGGGTCAGGATGAAGGTCCGGATGCCCCGGCCGTGCGTGGTCCGGTGGTAGAACCGCCCGCCCACGTAGGTGCTGCACCCCTGCTGCCGGCCTTTGAGAATCAAGGCCCGCACCATGCCCGTCTGCGTCTTCTGGGCCTCGAGCCGGCCGTGCAGGTAGCGCTGGGCCGCGTTGAGCACGAGCGGCACGATGGCCCCGGACTTGGAGCGGATGCGCAGCGCGGCCTGCGCGTAGTAGGGAAAATCGCGCATCAGGCGCAGGCGCAGCGCGCGCTCGGTGTCAGCGCTCATCGCCTGCATCGCCGTCCTTCCCCGCCGCAACCTGTTCCGTCAGCAGCCGGACCCACACGTCGTGGCTCGTGCTCCCGCTCAGCTCCACGTCCACGTGGTCCCCGTACTTCTTGGGCTTGAGCTTGGCGGTCTTCCACTTCCGCGCGTCGATCTGCACCTTGGCCTTCTGCGGGTCCTTGGTCTTGTCCGCGATGTCCACGATCTCATCGGCCAGGTAATCCGCCTGGTCCTCGCGTGCGCGCGCGTATCTGTTGCAAAAGTCTTCGTATTCCGGCTGCTGGAGCCATCTTACGACGGTGCTGTAGACCAGCCCCAGGGTCTTGCAGACCGAAACGAGCGATTTACCTTGAGCGATCCGGTCACAGATTTTCCAGGTCAGGGCCTCGGAGTAGGTCACCGGCCGGCCCATCCTGGCCTTCTGCGTGCTCGTCGTGGCTGCGGCCTTGGCCATTCTTCAGCCCCCCAGCACCTTGAAGAGCCAGGTGACGAGCGCGCTGCCCACCAAAGCCCCCAGACCGGCGATGATGGCCAACTTGACGCTGATCCGCTCGAGCGTCTTCTCCGCCGCGGAAAGCCGCGTCTCGTGGTCCGCGTCGGTCTTCTCCAAGCGCTCGATCCGGCTCATGCGTGCCTCGCAGCGTTCCTTCAGCAAGGTTTCGATCCGCGCGAATCCGGCCTTGACCTCGGCTTCAAGAGTGCTCTGGCCCTTGCGCAGGTCGTTTACGGCCTTCCACAGCTCGCCGACGGCGTCCTTGCCCTGCTCGCTCATGCCTCGGCCTCCACCTTGGCCAGGCACAGCCAGCTGGGGGTACAGAGCATATGGGCGCGGATGTCGTGGGGAGCGGCAGCGTTGGGCTCGCAGCCAAAGGTGACGCCGAGCGCCTTCCAGTAGGCCCAGGCCACTACCCAGCTGCAAATGGGATAGCTGTCGAACCGGGCCAGCCGCCGGAAGAGGTAGACCTCGCGGCCGGCCACCTTGCCCAGCATGCAGTCCCCGAAATGCGCCGCGAGCTTGACCAGGCCGTACCTGCGCCCGACATAGGCCCGGGCCGCGCCGGCCAGGGCCTCACGCTGCACCTCGGACAGGCCTTCATGCCGCCAGACCTCGTGCACCGCACCGGCCACGTCGCCGTAAGCGTGCTCCTGGACGGTCCACAATGCCTCGACGATGGAGGCCGGGCCGACCGCGATGGCCACGTGGTTCGCGTAGACCTCGCGGTCGCCCGGCCGCTTGTCCGCCCAGCGGATCGCCACCTCCAGCTCGCCCGAGCCGTGGAAGTCCAGGATGTCCCCGGCTTGCAGCACCAGGCCCATCGCCCCTACTCCGAGGCCGCCGTGGTGCTTGTCTCGGTCGCCGTGGCGCCCAGGGCAACGAAGGTCGCCTCCAGCTCGTCCAGCAGCTCCACGGACAAGGCCACGTCGCAGGCGTTCATGGTGATGGCCTGGTCGAGCACCCCGGACGTGCCCAGCACCGCGGACGCGAGCAGCACGATCTGCCCGGCCTTGGCGTTGGCGTCGGAAACCTCGGCCTGCACCAGCGTGGCGAAGTCGGACCAGGTCGGCGAATCGGTCTCGAGGAAGGCCTCGATCTTCACGCACACGTCGTAGCCGTCCTGGGCCGCGTAGGCCCCGGCGGTGATGGCCGCGGCGTTGGCCAGCTTGATCGCCGCGCCCAGGGTGTAGGGGTCGTCGAGCTGCATCAGGATCGAATCCGCCGAGGTGGTGGAATCGGTGCAGGCCGTGGGGTAGGTCACGGTCGAGGCCGTGGACACGATCCCGCACCCGGCCGTGGCCACGGCCAGCCCGAGGGTCAGCCCGCAGACCAGGACCAGCCCGAGGGCGCCGCTCTTGATCACCCCGGCCCGCTGCAGGATGAACTTGATCGAGTCGTAGACGATGCCGTTCCACGAGACGGGCAGCATCCGCACCAGCTGCTCCGCCGCCCACAACCCGATGGTCCCCACCGCCACCTTGTTCGCAATGATCCACGCGCCGATGGTCGAAAGCATGAAACTGCCTCCTGTTGCCGTTTGGAAACAAAAACCCGGGCCATGGAGGCCCGGGCAGGCAGGAGACAGCCGAGGAACAAAAGCCGCGCCCACCCACGCCGGGCAAACCCATGGCGCAGATGGTGCGGAGTGTAAGGGGGGAAATCAGGCTAGGACGTCAGAAGACGAAAATGGCATTTAAAAAGACAAATAAAACATATTGACAATAAAAAAGAATAAAGGGCTCTGAGCTCAGTTCAGAGCTAATGCTACCCGCGTCAACACTAACTATTGTTAGTAATCCTGCGAAACTAGAAAAGCGAATCACCTTGATATGTTAAACTTGATCGATGGAATGTCGTATTCTTTGATAATATCATTCCGCATTACATCAACAAGCTGATCGACTCGAATATCTCTGGTTTGAAATGCAATATCATACCCTAAAGTAAAGCAAAGGACAACACTCAGCACTGCATTATTGTGCATAATATCGTTAATGAGTTCAGCAATTCTTATAAGATTTCTTTTGACTGACTCTAGATTTTGTTCACCAAAATACGGAGGCGAGATAAGTTCTTCAGACGTGTCGTGTATTGGTGATGATGTAAGCATAAAAAATAAGTCAACATCGGACTTGCCAATTTGCTCATCAAGCATTTCGACCACATCTCTTTGATGTATATTATGTTGAAATAATAAATTTATTTTATGCATCATGCCATTTTTTAAAACATGCCAAGCAATGATATCGAAATTACTATCAGCAGAACATTTAATTGATCCAAATGAAAAATAACTCATGGGTCTATCTCGTTCAGTTCAATTGTTGGTGTATTGTCATACCCGGGGCGTAAATCTTGAACTCTTTCACTCGCAATCGGCTGTCCATCTGCATTAAATGAAAAATCGTGATCATGAGGAATTGTACCATTATGTGGATGCGAGAAATCCTGTCTATTAAAAGGACGACCATTCCCATCATAAAATGTTCTAGATTTTACTTCTCCATTTTGTACTTGTTCATATATTGAATTTGGCGGTCCACTTTTGGGGGCTCTTTGTTCTCCACTTGTTATCTGAGTTTCAGTTTTCTTTTCACCATTGTTTTTTTGATTATCATTATTGCCATCACTAGGTGTCGCGTTATCACTTGGGGGCGTTACCGAACCTGGTTCATTTTCGAACCCAGCCCCGTTAGACATGGCCATCCCTTTGGGCTCGTCGGGGTCAAGAGAAACAACTGAAATGACTGTACGGATAGCGTTAACAAGGGAGGGCCAATTCTCCGCTGCATAGATGGACACTTCGAAATAAGCCATCTGCAGCTCAGCAAATGCTGCTTGGGCCCAATGCCCACTCGGATCAACATATTTCAGCGGGTTGTTCCGGGCATACGCATACCGGTTCAGCTGCTGCGGGTCGTAGGGGTTGGGCAGCAGGCTGTCCGGCGAGATGAACCGGCTGGCATTGGGGTCGTAGTGGCGGGCGTCGTAGTTGTAGAAGCCGGTGCTGCGGTCCTTCTCCTGATCGGTGAAGGCGTAGTCCGTGCTGGTGATCTCCACGCCGGCCTGCCTGGCCGCGCCGAAGGGCAGGTATTCCGCCGACTCCACCACAGCGCCCGTGCCGTCCAGGGCCACCGAGGCCGAGTTCAGGTGGTCGCGGATGAAGTAGCTGGCCGCCCCGTTCCACTGGGCGAAACGCACGTTGCCAAAGAACAGCGAGATCGTCGGCTGGCCGTTGACGAGCTCGAAGGTGTCGGTGACATAATACGTCTTCAGCCGGCCGGGCGCCAGCTTCTTCACCCGCCGGCCGTCGCCGTCGTAGACGAATAGCGTGTCCCCGGTCTGCGACTGCACGGCCACCGGCATGTTGCGCACGTCGTAGACCATCTGCCGCCGCTCGCCGATGGCGCTGTAGCCCCAGGCGGTCGCGCCGTTCAGGGTCTGGGCCGAGGCCATGTTGCCCACGTTGTCGTAGGTCCACCTGATGGCCGTGGTTTCCGAATGCTTGAGCTCCGTCAGGCGGTGCAGGCCGTCGTAGATGCAGTCGTACACGTTGGCGCTGCCGATCAGGTACATCCGGCTCACGTCGCCGGCCTTGGTGTAGACGTACTGGCGGGAGAAAACCGTCGCGCCGTCCTTGTCGGTGCCGGTGATTGCGGTCAGGCGCATGGACTGTGGGTCGTAGGCGTACGTGACGTTCGCCAAGCCGCCGCCGTAGCTCAACCCCGTGATCTTGCCCGCGGGGTTGTAGCCCGTGGCCGTGGCTGAGGCTCCGCCGCTGACCGACTGCACCAGGCTCGTGCCCGCGTAGTAGCTGGTCGTGACCGTGGTGCCGTCCGGATGGGTGACCGAGGTCGGCCGGCCGGCGAGGTCGTAGGCGTAGGCGGTGGTCAGCTCCTTGCCGTCGATGGTCAGGGTTTCGGAGGTCTTGCGGCCCATGGCGTCGTAGGCGCCCACGGCGCGGACGGCGAAGTCGTTGATGACTTCGGCGGGCAGACCGACGCCGTTGGTGGCGCTGTCGTAATGATAGGTGACGTTGCTGGTCGCGGCGATGGACGCGCTGGTCTTGCTGAAGGTCTTTGTCAGGGGGCGGTTCAGGGCATCGTACGTGGTCACGATCTGCCGGGTCCAAGCCGAGCCCAACTGCGCGGCCCATTGCTCGATGATCAGGTTGCCGGCGGAATCGTAGATGTATTTCCGGTAGCCGATGTCCGGGTCGGTCTCGGAAGTCTTCCGGCCGGCCAGGTCGTAGGTCATGGTCACCATGTTATTAATATTGCGGGTCGCATCGGTGATCGAGGTCAGGTCCCCGGCGGCGTTGTAAGTGTAGGAGGTGGTCAGGCTGCCGGGCTCCACCACCTGGATGATCCGGTCGAGATGGTCCTTGACCGTGGTCACGCTGTTTGTATCCGGGTCGGTGATGGTGACTTGAAAACCGGAATAGGCGTAGTTTGTAACTATGTCCTCCGGAGTTGGATCGTCGATCGTCTCCTTTACCACGCGGCCAAGGCCATCGTAAGCGTAATCCGTTTTGGGGAACGAGCCCGTGGGGTTCATGGGCCAGGCGTAGCCGCCGGAGTAGTAGAACGGCCCGCGGACACTGCTCGGCCGCCCCATGACGTCATAGTCCGTGCGGGTGACGACCTTGCCGCCGGTTCCGAGCTCCGCCTTCTGCACCATGCGGCCCTGACCATCGAACCAGAGATAGGTATCTATCGGGGTATTGACGGTCTTGGTCTGCATCTGCACCGAGAAAAGCGATAAGGGATTTGAGGAGAATTCCGTATATGAGAGGTGGATATGGCCGCCATCAGGGTAGCTGGCATCAATCAAGCGACCGAACACGTCATAGTCGTACTCCCTGGTCAAGCCGTTCTCGTCGGTTTCGGAGATCAGCTTGCCGAAGCCGGAATTGTAGACCTGACTGCTGACGTGGTTGACGCCGCTGGTCTGCGGCCGGGTGACGTTCTGGGGGAAGGTGCCGGTGCTGTCCCAGGCCGTGGTCGTGACCTTGCCGTTGGGATCGGTCTCGGTGACGATGTTGCCGTACTGGTCGTAGCCGTAGACCGTTGCTGCGTAGTTCGAGCTATCGAAATAGACGCGTTTTCGGGTGAGATTTCCCGTGGCATTATCGTAATCATATTCAACCCGGCGGGAATTCGGTTTTATAGCCCCGTTGATGTCGTATTCCGCTATGGCGTCAGTCGCCACCTGGAACATGATGTTGGTCTTATTCCCACTGGATGGCGTCCAGTATGTGAGCCCTTTACGGATTTTCAGAGCGTCAGTACCTTCTATAAAAGTGACAAGACGATTACAAAATGTATCGTACGTGTACTTTTCGTCGTGAAACTTTGCAGTATTGTTCTCGTATTTTGTGTACTTCTCGTCGAGAGAAACAAAATACCATAAACCACTGCCCGGATTTGCTGTTGTCTTTCCCCAGGTGTAGGTTGTCTCCTTGAAAGGCGAGGCGTTCGGCCATTGTTCCGTCACACTGGCCAGCTTCCCTTTCTTGTAGTCATCCTGGTTGTACGTACTGGCTGTCAGCGTGCCATCGGCATTCGTCCGGGTAACGGTGGCAAATCCTCGGAACTCACGGTCCTCCTTGTCGTGATGACCGTTGTAGTATGAGTAGTGCGTCGTGGCGACTGGACTGCTCGTGTCTTCATACTTCACTGACGACACGACCCAGACGATGTAGGGCAGATAATGCAAGGAATCTTTCTCGTAGGCCGAGGACGGACTGTAGGCGATGGTCGTCGTTCCGCCAAAGCGGTTGGTCAGCGTAACCAGCTGGTCCGGCTTGCTGCCGTCGGAAATGGACGCGCGCGTCCCGTCAGTCGAAATGATGTCGGCCTTTCCGTCTCCGTTGAAGTCGCCGGCCAGGTACTTGCCGTTGGGGAGGTTGTCCAGCACCGGAGGATTTACAGTCAGACCTACATCAAGCCACGTGCCGTCACCCTTGCCATAGAGGATATGGCGTTTCGTGCTGGCGGTGGAGATGTAATAGGCAATGTCGCTGATGCCGTCGCCGTTCCAATCTGCCACCTGGGCTCCAGTTTTCTGGAGATCTCCAGCAGCTACTGAAAGGGTGTCTGTGTCAATGTCCCAGTTCCCGCCGCCCATGCTGATGGCTACGCTGATACGCAAGTATCCGGAAATGGCTTGGAGCCGGAAGAAATCGGCAATGCCATCGCCGTTGAAGTCGCCGGCTTGGTATTTGACCCAGTCGCCACCACCGCCGCCGAAAGCATCGGTGTTAGACCCGGCACTGGGGTTTATTATGATATTCTTGAGCTTGGTGCCGTTCCATGTCCACATGTGATTTTTTTCAGGATGAACGATGTCCGCCACACCATCACCGGTGAAGTCGGCTGTCAACGCAACATAAGGCGATGGCGGGTTGTCTGACGTGCTTGCTCCTATTTCGGCACCATTCCAAGATGCCGCATATTCATACTCGGCGCCTCCACCGCTGTCTAATACGTCATGCACTAAGAAATCCGAGATGAAATTCCCATCGAAGTCTGCGCCGTAACCGAACCTGTCTCTGACGATGTCAGAGGTTAAACCTCTTTTTGGCCAGGATGTGCCATTCTGATGTAAAAATACATTGGCGCAGTCGAAACCATATTCCGCAACGTCGGACCTGCCGTCGAAGTCGTAATCTCCAGTATCGTAGTGCCTCGACGTGCTGGTCGCGCTCACGGTAAGTGCGGGCACGTTTCCACGGGAGGAAGTGAAGCCGCTTGCGGAACCGGAATAGATGACGACTTGCCCTGCAGCGTTTGTCGCCTCTTCCTCGGGCACAACGTTGGATGCGAAGCTTTCGTACTCTACGGTCATGACGTCGTCATAACCGTTGCCGTCGAAATCCCCGACAGCCGCATGGAGATTCCCCGTGGCGGACTGCCAAGTCACTCCACCAAAGCCCTCATCCGCTTTGTCGGTCCAAGTCTGTCCGGCCTCGTTATAGGTAGCACTGATCAACGGCAGGTTTGGCGTGCCGCTGATGGTGCCGTCCGAGGCTACGGAGAAGGTATTGCCGTATTCGACAATGTTCGCCAGCAGCGTTTTGCCCGTGCTCCCGCTTTGGTGGTAGGTGCAGGCATATGCCTTCACCTTGTTGCCGTTGCTGGAGATGGTGATCGACCGCAGGCGCTTGTTGATGATGTCCTTTGCCAGCGGGCGGTAGTCGTATGGCTTGTCGTCACGATCTTCAAGATAGAATCTGATGATGTTGTTATGATTGTAGCTAATCGTAAACAGATATGTATGATCATCACCCGCAACGCCACTATTGGCGTAGCTGTAGATTATCTCGTTGTTATTGTTGTCAGCTATCTTGTCCAAGTGCCATTTGAAGGTGACGGGGCCGGCGAATATTTGCCGCGATGCATCCTCGGTGCCATATGTATATACATGGCCATTCTTCCGTATGACCTGCCAGTAATTCCCGGTGCTGTAATAACGATAGTCGGCGAATTCATCCTCGATCTTTTTGCGGTAGTGTCCCGTCCCCACTTGAACTTCGACCAGCTCGCCCGATCCGTCCGGTTGCTGCAACTCGAATTGGGTCCCGGTGTAGCTCACACCGTGCTTGGTCGAGCGCTGGATTGCTCCGACATCGAGGTCCCAGCCGACACCGAGCCAGCCGTTGCCGCGCTGGCTGTCGTAAGTGACGGTAAGCTCGGGAGCGAGCCCGCCCCGTCCGGGCGGCACGAAGAGCTTCAGGCTGGTCTTGGCCGCACCGTTGGAGGAGGATTCGATCCCCTGCACCACGGATGCGGCCTGCTTGCTTTCGTCCTGGATCAAGTCGACGCGCGGCGCCTCGGCTGCCGCCAATTCTTCAGGCGTGGGCTCAATTTCCTCGGCCGGGGGCGTGTCATCGTCCGGGGTGTCGGAAGAGCCGTCGTCTTCCTGCGTCTGGACAACGGCTTGGTCGGCGGGGGCTTCTTCGTCGGCCCGACTTGACGCCGGCAACGCGGCCAGAAGCCAGAGGGCCAGGGCGAGGATGATTGCGAGGGTCTTGCCCGGTGCGGTCATTTCGGTGTGCATGGTGTCCTCGGCCTCGGCTATTCTTCTTCGTCGAAGATGAGCAGGAGATAGGGGATGATTCGCCACGACGGCAGAGAGGCCGGGTCGTTCGGGTCGGAATGGCCGGTGTATTCCTGGGCATTGGTGTAGCCGTCGCCGTCGGCGTCGCCCTGGCCGTCGTCAATGCTCAGGTCGAAGCCGTAGGTATCTTCCCAACCGTCGGCCATGCCGTCCTGGTCGGTGTCCTTGGCGAGCGGAGAAGTCCAGATGTTGTTGTCATTGACCTCGACAGCGTCGCTCAAGCCATCGTTGTCCGTGTCTTGTTTGGTAGGATCGGTGCCGTACTGATATTCCTGCAAATTGGTCAGGCCATCCCCATCTGTATCCAAGCCGGCATCATTCAGGGCCGTGTTCAGACCGTATTGCGTCTCCCAGTCGTCGGGCATGCCATCGCCGTCGTTGTCCGCGATGCCACCGGTTTTGGCGAGGACCGTGACGTTTCCGGCGGCATCATGGGAGAGGTCCTGGCGGAGCCCGGTCGCGGTCGAGCCGTTGTATTCCGCCACGGCCCCCAAACGCGACTTGCCGCTATACGAAAAGTCGTACCTAGCGGCGGAGGCCGCGGCGGCGAGGCAGAAACAATGCAGGAGTAGAACACCGGCAACTACGCAACATGATTTGAAAATATTCATGCACTTGGCGCGATGAAATCGTATCATGAGCGGCGACTCGCTTTATGAGGTGACAATGATATATTTGAAATTATTATAAGATAGATAGCGTAGACATTTTATGTACCAATATTAATTTGACAATACAGTTACTGCAATAAGGTCAGCGCCGTTAAACTTTAAAGAAACTTTTGCTTTCATAGCTTGAGCAGCGAGAAGCGTAACCAAAATTGATTTTGTATTTGAATCACCGGCTGCTGTCCAATAATCATCTCCACCCGTATTAACGACAACTTGACCAGTTTCAGATTGTGTAACACGGACGATTTCTTGCTCAACCAACCAATGGACCGCCATCGCGGTATTCGAAAAGAACAATGTAAATACCACAACAAAGCCGGCAATGGCTTTCAACATGTCAATGCTCCTAGATGAATCGCTGTGACTTAACTTGGCACGCCGCACAGTTTAAATATTTCAGCATTCAAAGTATTGTATAACGATTATTAATCTCGGGTATTTCCACGGCGCAACAATGTCAAGCTTAAAATATAGGTCGCCTGAGTTAGACTTTGAGATAGGTGCGCCAAAGGGCGTTTGTAGTCCGCGCGTACCCACGCGGTATCTTTGAAAAAAGTTTTCGTATTCATGTGTTTTCAATGTGTTTTCTTGAAACTCATCCTTCGAGCTGTTCCGGCCTTTCCTCGAGATACAACCGCGCCCGCTTCTCCACCCAGGCCTTCAGATCTTCGGGCAGCGCAAACCAGGCCCCCTTTCCCTGCTCCTGCCAAGCCGGGAGGTTTTCATCGCGGACCAACCGGACGATGTTCCGGCGGTCCTTGCCCACTGCCCGGCAAATCGCGATGGCGCCCTTCAACACGATGACATCCCTCATTTTTCCACCTCCCTCCCCGCCACTTCCATCAGCCTCGCCACCCGTCTCGCCCAGCCCTTGCCGTGCACTGGCCAGGTCCTCAGCCCGATGTAGTGCCCAATCCGCAGGCTCACGACCTGCATGGCCAGGGGCCAGACCGGGAGGCCTCGCACGGCAGTCAGGGTCAGGGGCCCCAGGTCACCATCCACGGTCAGTACCCGGCGCCCGTACACCCGGTTTACCGCCTGCTGGAGGTGCGACACCGGGACGTGCGGGCCGTGTTGAATCGCGGCGTCCGTGCAGAGCAGCGATAGCGGCCACGGGAGCGCCAGGTATGGCGGCAGGAAATCCCGGACGTAGATGGCCCGGGCATCAGCTTCGCTCAGGTTGGCGATGTCCAGGTCCGGGTAGGCCCGCTGGCTGATGCCGTACTTCGTCAGCCCGCCGGGGTCCCGCGGGTCGTCCACGAGCCCATCCTCGATGTCGATGATCCAGTCCAGGATTCGGGTTACGGTGTCGGTCGTGGTCTTGGTCATGCCTTCCTCGGCAGGAGGTCCAACGTAGTTATACGGCTTTCATTCGCGTTTGCCTTGCCCTGTAAAACACTTTCCAGCGTCTCGCGGACAATGATGCCGGCGAGAGCACGGGACGCGCTCAGCACGGCACGGTGGGCCTCCAGGGGACATGCCAGCAAAACGGTCATGGCTTGATTTCCTCCGGCACCCAGGCGCCGCGCTTGTTCTGAACCGCGATGAAACGGAAGGCCGGATACCTGCGGGCGGCCGTCTTGATCTTGGCCCGGGCGTCGTCGCGCCAGAAGCCTTTGACCTCGACGAACAGGAGCGGGCCAGCGGAGAAGACGACGAAGTCCGGGGTGTACCAGCAGCGGTGGCCGAGGTTCAGCTTCAGGGCCTCGTATTGCCAGGTCAGACCGCGGGCGGTCAGGTACGTAGCGAAGGCCGCCTCGGTCTTGTTCATGCGCGACGCGGGCGCGGTTGGCTTCAGGAAGTCGGGCGTAGGCGCCGGCGCCGGGGCGACGGCGTCAGCCTGGGCGATGGCCACGGCTTCCGCCTTCGCCGGCACTGCTCCGCCCGGCGCCTGCCCGGTGCGCACGAACTCCCGGTACTGCTCGGCGGTCCACGTCTCGGTTGTCACGACGGGCAGTCCTCGATGGCCAAGCGCCCGGCAAAGAGCCGGCCCATGGCCTCGGCTGCCGACACCGGACCGCCTGACCTGATCTGATCCGGCGCTGGAGCGCTGGCGATTTCGAGCGCCTTGCGTTTGTCTCCGATCGCCACCGGCGCAGGCATGGCGTTAAGAAAGCCGTGAGCCTGATTCTGCGTTTCGATGATGCCGGGCAACACGCCGGGCCTGGTCACGCCCTGCCGGAGATAGCTGGCGTAGATGCGGGCGAAGTCCCGCAGGAACCACTTTTCGCCGTCCGTCGTGAGCTCGTTTCCGAGCTTGATCCAGCCGCCGAACCCGTACTCGATCACGGCCTGGGTCGTGGCGTCGTCGAAGACCACGCTGGCATATGGCCCGTGGCTCTTGATCGCCCGCAGGGCCTTGCTGGCCTCGAGCATGGCCTTGTCTTCGACGCTGCCGCCGCCCAGGTATTCCAGGAACTCGGCCACGGTCGGCATCTTGGCGAACTTGCGGCTGAGCAGAACGGCGGTGGCCGCGGACTGCACGTCGTCGATGGTGTAGGCCTTCAAGGCCTCGAAGCGCAGGGAGAGCCCGGGCTTGCTCACCGTGGCGCCGAAGTTCTCGGCCAAAGCCGTCATGATCTCCGCGAATCTCACCTTGTCGGTTTCCGTCATTGTCTCGTCTCCATGGCCCATTCCATGGCCGTCTGCATGTTCCGGTCGGTCTGCGCCGAGCCGGTGTTCGGTCCTCGGTTGTCGAACCGGCCGTTGAGCACCTTGCCCATGTTCCTCGGGCCGATGAGCCATTCCAGGTCCGGGTAGAACGGTCCGCCCTTGCCCGGTTTTCGGCCCGTCAGAAAGTCCGAGCGAGCCACCCGGGCGAAGTAGTCGCGCCACCACGCCAGGGACCGTCTGGCCGGGTCCTCCCGCCAGCGGGCGCGCAGTGAAGCGCGGCGGTCATCGTCCCACAGGACTACGCGGGGGTTGCCGGGAAGCAACTCGTGATAGAGCGCCACGATGGCTTCATGGGGGCAATCGGGGGGTGGCCGCTTTTTGCCGCCCTTGTTGCCGGTGCCGTTCCCGGCTTCCGATGCCTCCTCTCCTGCCTCCTTGCCGTCACGGTCGGGCGTCTGCGGCTCGGAGGCTTCCGGGGGCTTTTCCGAGGGTGTGCCGTCCTCCGGCGTTCCCTGCGCCGGGGACGAACACCCCTCGTCAGAGGGGTGTCTTTCTTCTTCCTGTTCCTGTTCCTGCTCCTGCTCCTGATTCGGGCAAGCCTTCGCCCACGCTTCGGCAAAGGCTTTGCCAAAGGCTTGCCCCAAGCCTTCCGCATAGGCTTTAACTGACTGAAATAGCTCACGATACAAAGAGCACTCGGGCAGGAGTTCAAAGGCCTCCGGCCAGGTCTTGACCACGTTCGGGCTTTCCGGCCGATTGTATTTGAGGAAGTTCGGGAGCCAGATGAGGCAGGCCTTCGGGTCGTGCTTTACCATGCCCTTTTGGAAGGCTTCCCCGAAGGCTTCCCGAAAGGCTTCCGCTGGCCATCCAAGCTCCTCGGCCAAGCCGGCCAATGATGCGCGCATGGCCCCGAGCATGGTTAAATGCGGATGCGTGAGGAGGAAGAAAAAGACCAGTTTGGCGCGCTCTGAGAGGGCCATGAACTTGGCGTCATTCCAGATGCGCGGGTCAACCTTGCGATAGCGGGCCATTACGCCGCCCTCCTGAGGAAGCCAGGGCTGTTCATTGCCCCGCCCTCCCTGCTTTCTCGGCCTCCTGCCGGTCGCGCTTGCGCACGATGCAATCCTGGCCCTCCTTGTTGGCCAGCTCGAGAAGGCGGATGTCGTCCTCGTACGGCGTGCGCTCAAGCTGGATGGATTCCACGAAGCGAGCCATGGCCTGAAGGGCTTGCAGGCATTCGTGGTCCAGGTTGCGGCCGTCCGGGGCGCAGGTCATGGGCACGAGGACGTAGCCCATCTGTGCGGCGATGTAGCGCAGGGGCGCGATGTCTCCGCAGGCCCGCATCAGCGGCAGAAGGTCGGCTGCGGCAAACTTCGCTCCGGGGTAGCTCGGATCAAGCTCCTTGTAGAGCGACCACTTCGATTTGCGCGGCTTCTCCGTCTCCGGATCAACGCCGTATGCATCTTCGACGATCTGGTCGATGCTCTTGGCTTGTTGCTTGCCGTGGACCATCTCGTACAGGACTTCAAGGAGGGTCATGACAATCATGCTCTTGATTTGTAATTGATTTCTTGCGGTTACTCAGGAACCATGCACACCATGCAAACCTTGACCACTGCCCCCGACCGCCTTCGTCGGACTCTCCACGCGGCGCCGCCGGGCCTTCTCCTCGAAGTAACAGCGCCAGCAGCAGGCGCAGGGGATGCAGGGGCAGACGATTCCCGGCGGGCAGGCCACCTTCCCCAGCTGCGCCAGGGCCAGCCACATGAGGGCGGTACGGTCTGCTGGCGTAAGGTCTGGTGAGTCGGCGTCCCAAGCTTGGTAGGGTAATTGCGTAGTTCTCATGATTATTTTAGGTGATAATATTTGTGGCGTTGCAGCCATTCCGATTCGGCGATATGCAGGGGGAAACAAAGCGGGGTGGCTGTATGTGTACGCCGACGATCGGGGAGACTGTCGACGCGTGGTTGGTGGAGTTGCGGGCTCAAGGGGGTGTGATCGAGCCGGGCGACATCGACGTGACCGGGGCGCACGTCCGGGAAATCATCCGGATCATGGAGCAGACCGGGGACCACCTGCCCCTGGAGCTCATGGCCGGGCTGCTCGGGTATGCACTCGTGCCCAGGGCCGCAGTGATTGGCTCGGCACAGGCTGGAGGAGCAAGGAGGCCGGTCGGGAGGGCGTAGCGTCACGCCGCTTCCTTGGGCTCGGCCGTGCGAGCCTGCCAGATTTCAGGCGGCCACAAGTCAGGGCGCAGGACTTCCCGGGGAATGCCCAGGCATCGCTCGTAAACGACGCAGGCATCGGCCGGGACGCGTTTTGCGGCGAGGTGGCGGGTGACCGTCGAGGGAGCCCATCCACAGGCGATTGACGCCCGGTACGGGTTCTTTCCGATACGATTGAGTTCTGCTTTGAGTGTGTTCATGTCGGCTAGTTTGCCACTGTGCAATGATATTTGCAAGCCTTGATGCCGAGCTTAATGGCAATAATTTTTTACACATGCAACGAAATCACGGGTAAATTCCCGGTGGCAGCTGGGAACCAGTGAAGGAGGTTGTCATGGTTGACGACAAGACGTATGATCGCGTGTGGGCTATCTTGCTCCGCCATTTGAGGCGTGCCGTAGAGACGGAGGGCTCTTCGGCTTCCGCAGTGGCCCGGCGGCTTGACGTTGCAGTCAGCACGGTGACGCGATGGATTGATGGCTACAGGGGGAAAACCGTAACCCTGAAGCAAGCACTTCAGATCATACAAAAGCTGGGAATCCCGATGAGCGAAGTTTTACAAGAGCTCACACCCGAGCAAGCTGAAGTGATCCTCGACATCCCGGACAGCGAAAAAAGGGCACTCTTGGATTACGCCAACCTTGCCAGAGAAGGCGGCCCGGCCTGGGAAATGGCCAAGCAGCAGCTGAAGCTGTTGATCGCCCTGAAAGAACGGAAGTAGGGTTCCCATGGCCGCCGCCGGGCGGCTTTCTTTGGTCTTGTGCCTTGCCGACATGCAAGTTTTTTGTTGCCTTCTTGTTTGCACAGTGGCAAGGTAAGCCCATCGACATCGTGACACCGCCTGAACCGCGCGAGAGCCAAACGCATCGGCGGATCGGACGGGGAGCGGTGGCGATGGCAAGGCCGACAGCCCGGCAGGGAGGCCACGAAAGCCGCAGCGTGCTCCGGCACCAGGCAAGTAGATGGCCGAGAACGAGGGGCGATGCGGCGCGGAAAGGCTCATTGGCAACGAATTTCGCCGTCACCACCAATCCGAGTAGCGGGGGGCGGCGGGAATAGCCCGGATGGCAACCGCGCGGATGGTCCGCGCAGCCGGGCACATGGGGGCCGGGAAGCATCCCGGGGATGACGGCCCGGCCCCCAACTTCAAGGAGGCGACCATGGACATGAAGATCCACATCGACGGCCGGATCAAGATGTGCGCGGGCTGCGGGCTCTTCCCCCGCGACGACGAGGACCGCCACTGCCCCATCTGCGGCGAGGTCCGGACCCTGGACATCAGCGAGAAGAACGCCGCGGCCGTGGGCAAGGGCCTAGTAGCCGTGTTCGCCCGAAGCGAGACGGCAAGGAGGGCGGCGGCATGAGCACCTGCGGCGACTGCGAATACTACGACGCCGGCAAGATGGGCTGTTCCGGCTCCTGCCTCACCCTGGCCGAGCGCATCCTCTCCGAGACCGGCGTCCGGACCTGCGGCGCCGTGCCCGTGCGGGCGGATTCCCCGGCGTGCAGCGATTTCGAGCAGTCGAGCGAGGCCGAGGCCTGGGAGCTCCTGCAGGCCGACGACGAGCCCGTCCGTTACCCGCACGACCCGTTCGCGGCCCGGCCACGGCCCGGTGATGCCGTGGAGTTCCACGGAAGGAGGATCTAGCCATGTTCCAGCGCGCCCAACGGAAAAAAGCCCGCCTGCGCCTGGCCCTGTGCGGCACCAGCGGCAGCGGCAAAACCTACTCGGCCCTGCTCATCGCCTTCGGCCTCGGCGGCAAGGTGGCCATGATCGACACCGAGCGCGGCTCCGGCGAGCTCTATTCGCACCTGGGCGAGTACGACGTCTGCCGCATCGAGCCGCCCTTCCTGCCCGAGAAATACGTGAAGGCCATCCACGAGGCCGAAAGCCTCGGCTACGACACCATCATCATCGACAGCTTGTCCCACGCCTGGGCCGGCTCCGGCGGCCTGCTCGAGGAGGTGGACAAGCGCAAGGGGCGCGGCAACGACTTCGCCGCCTGGCGCGACGTGACGCCCATGCACAACGCCCTGGTCGACGCCATGCTCCAGTCCACGAGCCACATCATCGCCACCATGCGCTCGAAAACGGCCTACGACATGGTCAAGGACGAGAAGACGGGCAAGGTCAAGCCGGTAAAGGTGGGCCTCGCCCCGGTGCAGCGCGACGGCATGGAGTACGAGTTCACGGCCGTCCTGGACCTGGACGTGGACCGGCACGTGGCCAGCGCCTCGAAGGACCGCACCGGCCTGTTCGACGGCAAGGTCGTCATCCCGGACGCGCAGACCGGCCGGGCCTTGGCCGACTGGCTCGACCAGGGCGCGCCCGAGCCCGCGCCGCCTCCGCCGTTCGACCTCGCGGCCTTGGCCACCGAGCTCGACGGGCTCGCCATGTCCGCCGTGCGCGCCAAGTGGGAGGAGAGCGCCGCGCGCTACCGGGCGCTGCCCGAGTACCGGCAGATCACCGGCGTCTATCAGGCCCGCATCGACGTGCTGACCCAGCAGGCCGGCGCAATGGCCAAGCAGGACCAGAAACGCGAGGCCGACACCGCGCCCCTGGCCAGCGAGGCGCAGGTCAAGAGGCTGCAAACCCTCTACGGCAAGACGCCCCGCGAGGCCCGGCTTGCCGATGCCTCGTCCTTCTTTGGTCACGAGGTCACTTCGTTCAAGACCCTGACCAGGCTGGAGGCCTCCGAGCTGATCGAGGCCAAGGGCGGCCAGAAGTTCCCGGAAACCTCCGAACAAATGGACAATGTGCCCTTTTGAGGACGGCCATGAACATCACGATTGATTTGGAAACCATTCCCAGCCCGACGCGCCCCGCCCCGTCCGACATAAAGGCCCCCGCGAACTACAAAGACCCGGAGAAGATCGCCGCCTACCAGGCGGCCGGCGTCGAGGACGAATGGCGCCGGCAGGCCCTGCACCCGCTCAAGGGCCGCATCCTGTGCATCGCCTGGGCCATCGAGGACGAGGAACCCAGGGTCATCGGCCCCGGCGACCGGGACGAGTCCGGCCTGGTGCGCGCCTTCGCTACCGCGTTGTACGGCGCCATGCCGGTGAACGAGCGCACGTATCCCCTCTCCTCGGTCCGCTGGATCGGCCACAACGTGAGCGAGTTCGATCTCGTGTGGCTGAAGCTGCGGGCCTTGAAGTACCGCAGCACGTGGCTCGCCGGCTGCATCAACCTGGACCGCTACAAGGGCAATTTCGAGGACACCATGCAGCTCATGGGCGGCTACCGGGACAAGTTTAGCCTGGACGATGCCTGCCGCTTTTTCGGCCTCGGCGGAAAGACCGAGGGCCTGGACGGCAGCAAGGTCTGCGACTTCTGGCAAGCCGGCAAGTACGAAACCATCGCCGCCTACTGCAAGGACGACGTGCGCCTCGCCCGGGCGCTCTATCGGGCGCTCAAGAACTGACCACGAAGGAGAAAACCATGTTCCAGGAACAGACCGAAACCGTCACCTATCGTCACGATTTCAGCATCGAGGAACTGACCGGCATCGCCTCCGACATGGCCGAGGCGGTCAAGGAGGTCGCCGAGCTCGAGGGCGAGAAGGCCTGCGTCACGAAGTCCTTCAAGGAGCGCATCGACGCCAAGGCCCTCGAGGTCCGCACCTTCGGCCGCAAATACCGGGACAAGTACGAACTGCGGACCGAGAGCTGCGAGGTCGTCTACGACGACAAGGCCCGGGAGACGTGCTTCGTGAACGGCGACGGCCGGTGCGTCATGCGCCGGCCCATGACCGCCGAGGAGCGCAACCGCCAATGCCGCCTGCCCCTCGACGACGGCGACGACGACGCCGACCGCCAGGCGAGGCAGTAGCCATGGACGACTACGTGACCGTGGAGGGCGACTTCCAGACCGAAAGCGACCTGGCCGTCTGCCTGGACGTGGGCGGCGCCGACGCCTGGATTCCGAAGGCCCTGATCGCCGACTGGGACGAGGACGCCCACGAGCGCGGGGAGCCCGTCGAAGTCGAGGTCGAGGAATGGTTCGCCTCGAAGGAAGGCCTGATCTGATGCCAGCCACCCGCCGCAACCTCTACCCGCCCAAGGGCAAGACGCCCCACAAGCCCGGCGAGCCCCGCAACGTCCTCCCGAGGATCAACCAATGCCCGGGCTGCCACCAGAAGTACCACGGCAAGCGCTGCCTGTACTGCGCCGGCGAGCAGGAGCCGGAAGACCAGGAACAGGAGGCGGAGGCGTGAGTTGAAGGCCTCCAAGCGAAAACCATGAAGCGCACCATCCTGCTTTCCCTCATCCTGGTCCTGGCCCTCGTCTCCCCGTCCTTCGCCGCCGACCTGAACGTCCAGGTCCTGCGCGTGGTAGACGGCGACACCATCCGCGTGTGCTTGCTCGAGCCCGCCCCCGAAATCCTGCGCGTCAACCTGGTCCGCCTGCGCGGCTGCGACGCCCCCGAGCTCCACGACCAACGGCCGGAGTTGCGAACCAAGGCCGAGGCGGCCCGAATCTGGATCGCCGGCCTGGTCCACGTCGGCGACACCCTGACCCTGGAAGACGTGCAGCGTGACAAATACGGCCGCTTCCTGGCCACGGTCAGGGTAGACGGCCAGGACCTCGCCCAGGGGTTGATTGCTGCCGGCCTTGCCAAGTCCTACGATGGCGGGCGGCGGAGTTGGTGATGATGGTTTATCGCCCCTGGCTCATGATTCAGAAGGTGCAGGGATAGCATGTCCCTCCTCGCCAGCTCCCAAGTCGCCGCCCATCCAGGGGCTAGCGCCATCTTGACCGTCGCCGAGGTCGCGGCCTATCTCCGGGTTGACGCAGACGTGGTCTACGCCAACGCGCCGGAGTGGGGCGGATGGCGGGTAGGCCGGCAGTGGCGTTTTAAGTTGGAGGTACTGGAGGATGCCCTACAAAGACAGGGGGCTGTGGCGGGGCGTGGTCAAGGCTGGCGGGAAGCGGATCAGCAAAGCGTTCCCGACAAAGGCCGAGGCCAGGTCCTGGGAAGCCGACGCTCGCAAGACGCTGCAAAAACCCTCCGCAGGCTTGGGGCTCTATGAGGTTTCGGTCAAATACCTTGAATACGCCGGACTGGAATGCCAACCCGCCGGGTTCCGCGCCAAGCGCCGGGTAGTCAAGGCGTTCCTGGCAGCCCTCGGCCGCGATGTGCCGGCCAAGGACGTCACGCCCGGCATGGTCATGGACTACCTGCAGGGGCAACGGGCCAAGAGATCGGCCACGGCCTGCAACGAAGACCGCATCCACCTCCTGGCCATGTTCAATTTCGCCGGAAAAACCATGGACCTTGACCATAATCCGGTCGCTAAAACAACGCCATTCAAGCAGACATATCGCAGCCTCTACACGCCGCCGGAGGAAGATGTGCACGCCGTCTTGGCCGTGGCCCGGGGCGAGGAGCTGGTATGGCTCCGCTGCTACCTCCTGACCGGAGCCCGGGAGCAGGAGATAAATCGCCTCCGCTGGGAGCATGTGGACTTTGAGCGGGGCAAGATTGGGCTGACCTCACGCAAGGTCAGGGGGTCCAAGATGGAGACGCAGTGGATCCCCATGGCCGCCAAGCTGGCCGAATCCCTGAAGGCCTGGAAGGAGGTCGGCGGTACGGCTGAGCGGGACACCGTGTTCATCTCACCCAAGACCGGCGAGGCCGGCAAGAATCGTCGCAGGATGCTTCAGCGTCTTTGCGAGCGGGCAGGGGTGAGGCCGTTCACCTTCCACCCCATGCGGCGCTACGTGGGCAGCATACTGGCCAAGCACGGGGAGTCCATGCGGATGATCCAGCTCATCCTCAGGCACAAGACCTTGGCCCACACCGAAAAGTACGTGAAGGGTCTGGATATGGACACGTCGGCGGCGGTCGGACGGCTGGAAACTTTGGTCGAAAGTACCACCGTCCGTACCACCGGACTGAAAATAGTCAAATAAATCACTATAGAAAGAACTTGCCCATGTAGTCGTCGATTTCCTCCCCGAGCTCGTTCAGGAAGCGTTCGACCTTGTTGGTTTCGGCGGCCTGGACCTTGGCTGCGACGCGGGCGGCCTTCTCGTAGACCTTGTCGAACTCGGAAGGGGAGAGCCCCGACATCTTCAGGGCCTCTTCCTTGGTGATGTGGCCGGTGTGGGCGAAGACCGCTGCGAAGACGCCGAGGGATTTCTGGACGTTTTCCTTGCTGGGCATGGTCGTCTCCTCTCGTTGAGCCGGGTTTTTTCGGGAAATTACCCGACTCTTAGATGTTTCGAGCGGCCTTGGCAACCGTTTCGCGGCGTGTCAGCAGGCGCAGGCGCCCAGGCGCTCGATGGTCTCGAGCACGTAGAGTCCGTCCTCGCCGCTGATGGGCATGGGCGTGCCTTCGCGCACGGCGCCGACAAAGGCTTTCAGCTCCTCGCGCACGGGCTCGCGGTAGACCACCGGCCATTCGCGCACGTTGTAGCTGGTGTCGTAGGTCTCGAAGCGGGAGTATTCCTTGACCTTCTGGGTGATGAGGTCGGCCTCGATGTAGCGGGTCTTGGTGGCCACGCGGATGTGGCGCGACTTGTAGGGCGTGATCCAGTTGCAGGTGATCTGGCCGAGCACGCCGTTCTCGAGCTCGGCGCTGATGAGCACGGTGTCCTCGTGGGGTCCCAGGTTGACCGAGGTCACGGCGAAGATGTTTTTGTAGCGCGAGCCGGAGAGGTAGGCCACGAGGTCGATGTCGTGCGAGGCCAGGTCGCGGATGACGCCCACGTCTTGGATGCGGGGCGGGTAGGGTCCGACGCGCTCGATCTGGATGGAGATGACGTGCTTGTCCTCGCGCAGGATGTCGCGGATGCGCTGCACGGCCGGATTGAAGCGCTCGATGTGCCCGACCATGAGCGGCACCCTGGCCTTGAGGGCGGCCTCGACCAGGGCCGTGCCCTCGTCGGCGCTGGCGGCCAGGGGTTTTTCGATGAGCAGGGGGATGCCGCGCTTGATCACAGCCATGGCCGTGTCGTGGTGAAGGACCGTGGGCACGCAGACGCTGACCGCCTCGGGCGTGGTCTTGGCCAGGAAGTCCTCGAGGGTGGTGAAGACCGGCACGCCGTAGTCGGCGGCGGCCTTGTCCAGGATCTCGCGGTTGGGGTCGACCACGCCGACGACTTCGACGCCGCGCATCTCGGAGTAGACGCGCAAGTGCAGCTTGCCCATCCAACCGAGTCCGATGATTCCGACTTTCATGGATTTATGCTCGTGTAGCAGGCTTGAGATGAATGGAAATGAGACGCAGCGTCGGCGGGGCTGTGTTGCGTTTCCTGCAGATTGACGCAACCGTTCAGGATGCATTCCGGTGTCGATTGTTGCACGGCATGCGCCCTGCATCGTCCGCCGGGCGCATGCTGTCGATGCGCCATGAAGGCTTGCCGCGTCTTGCCAACGAGGGCGGAGGATAGTATGGGAAGGCCCTGATTGCAACACCTTTTCGCCCGGCCCGGACGCATGCCCCAATCCGCCCAAGATACCGCCCCGACCATCTGGATCAACGCCGGCGAGGTTTCCGGCGACATGCACGCGGCCAGCCTCATGCGCGCCTTCGCCGAGCTCGGAGCCCCCTACCGCTTCACCGGCATGGGCGGCCCGGCCATGGCCGAGGCCGGGTTCACGGCCGAGTTCGACAGCGCCGAGCTCTCCCTGGTCGGCGTCTCCGAGGTCTTCGGCCACCTGCCGCGCATCTTCTCGCTGCTGCGGGCCACCAAGACCCGGCTCAAAGCCCTGCGGCCCAGGGCGGTGGTCGTGGTGGACGCCCCGGAGTACAACTTCCGGGTGGCCAGGATGGCCGCGAAACTCGGCATCCCGGTCTACTTCTTCATCAGCCCCCAGGTCTGGGCCTGGCGCACAGGGCGCGTGCGCTTCCTGGCCAAATACGCCCGGCGCATCCTGTGCATCCTGCCCTTCGAGGTCGATTTCTACGCCCGCCACGGCGTGGCCGCTGACTTCATCGGCCATCCGCTGCTCGACTCCATGCCGCTTAATGAGCTGCTCGCGCTTCCGCCCGTGCAGGGCCGTGTCGGCATCCTGCCCGGCAGCCGGCGCCGGGAGATCGCCGGGCTCCTGCCGCGCTTCGCGGCCGTGGCGGGGATGCTGCGCGAGCGCGACCCGGGCCTGACCTTCAGCCTTTTCCGCGCCCCGGGCGTCGATCCGGAGTTCTTGCGCTCGTTCTGGCCGGCGGACCTGCCGGTGGCCACAGTGGAGCCCGAGGAGCGCTACGCCGGCATGCGCGCCGCGGAGCTCCTGCTGGCGGCCTCGGGCACGGTGACGCTGGAGACGGCGCTTCTGGGCACGCCCACGCTGGTGGCCTATCGCGTGGCGCCTTTGAGCTTTCTGGTCGGCCTGTTCCTCATCCACGCCGAGTTCTTCAGCCTGCCGAACCTGATTCTCGGCAAGCGCGTCTTCCCCGAGCTGCTCCAGGGCCAGACCGAGCCCGCGACCATGGCCCGGGTGGCCTCGCGGCTGCTGTTCGACAAGCCGCTCCTGTCTGCGGTACGCGAGGAGCTGGACGGGCTGCGCGCGCGCATGGGCGCGCCCGGCGCGGCCAGCCGCGCGGCCGGGATCATCCTGCGCGACCTCTCCTAGCGTCGATTCCTCCCGGAGGGCATGCGGCCCCATCGCGATGATGCTTGCCTCGCCAGGGCAATCTGCTATGAGAAGACGGGAATAGTTCCGGCTTTGAAACATTCGCGGCGTCCTTCCCGCGGGGGCGGGGCGGGCGGCGCGGCAACGGCGGTTTCGGCCGAAGGGGGCGGACCGGCCGCAGGAGGCAGACCATGCGACGCTTCGGCCTTCTCCTGTCTTTCGCCTTCCTGATCGCGGCCTTTCCCCCCGGGCGTGCCGCGGCCGACACACTCTACTTCCCCCACGCAGACGTCACCGCGGGCTGGCAGACGGAGATCTGCCTGGTGAACACCGGCACGGCCGCGGTCGTCGGCAGCCTCGCGGCTCTGGCCGACAACGGGCAGGCCGTGGGCGCGCCGTTGCAGGTGGACCTCGGCGCGCGGGAGCGCAGGGTCATCGACGTGGCCACGGCCTTTCCCGGCTTCGGCCGAGGCTACCTGAGCTTCAACAGCGGCTCCGAGGCCGTGGTCGGCTACGGCGAGTTCTCCTACCAGGACGAGCAGCGCGCGGCCGTCCCGGCCACGGCCAGCCCGAGCCTGGGCAACCTCTACCTGGACCACATCGACGAGAGCGCCATCTGGTGGACGGGGGTGGCCCTGGTCAACACCACGGACGCGGTGAAAAGCGTGGCCTTCCGCTTCGCCAACGGCGTGACGCGAACCATCCTGCTCGCGGCCCACAGCCATTACGCCCGGACCGTCAGCCAGATCTACGGCGGCACGCCACCGGCCTCCGTGGCCAAGGGCTACGCTGTGATCGAGAGCGAGCCCGGGCTGGTGGGCATCGAGCTCTTCGGCCAGCACCCGGACGCCGCCCACCCCGAACGCACGGCCATGGACGGCATCCCCCTGACCTCGGCCACCCAGTCCGAACTCTACGTCCTCGACTACCAGGACAACGCCACCTGGTGGACGGGCATCGGCATCTACAATCCTGGAACGGGCGCGGCCGACCTGCTGTTCATCCCCTACTCCAGCGCCGGCGCGAGCCTGGACGGCCACTACAGCGGCACGGCCCCGGCCGGCGGGAAATACGTCTGCTCCTCCCTGGACCACGCCCCCAACGCCTCCACCAGCTGGATCCGGGTCAGGGCCTCCCGGCCGGTGACCGGCTTTTTCCTGCTCGGCGAGTTCAGCGGCCGCAACCTGGCCGGCCTGCTGGCCGTGGGCGACAGGACCCTGGCCGGCGTGCTGCCCAAGATCGAGCCGAACGAGGACACCGTCTTCCACCTGGTCAACGCCAATGCCGCCACGGCGACCATCACCTACCGGGCCTACGACGACGACGGGCTGCTGCGCGCCGAGGACGTGGAGACGCTCGAGCCCCTGGGCAAGCGTAACTGCACGCCGGGGAGCCTGTTCGTGGGCATGGACGTGAGCCGGGCGACCTACGTGACTTTCGCCTCGGACCAGCCCCTGCTGGCTTTCGAGTACAACCATGTGAGCGGACGCCTGCTGGACACCATCCCGGCCCTCCCCCTGCCCGGCCAGAGCCAGCCGGCGGCCGCGCAGCTGGCCGCGCTCCTGGGCGCGGCGGCGGCCATGGCCGACGGTCCCAAAGTCATTGACCTCACGGACTTCCGGGCCGGGAGCGGGTCCTACTCGGGCCGCATCGAGTACACGGGCCGCCCCGGCGACCTGCTGGCCGAGCTGCAGGTCACGGGAGATGCGCTCGGGGCACTGGACCTGACCTGCCGCATGCGTGTGGTGGGGGAGAGCGTCCTGGTGGACAGCCTAGTGCCCGGACTGCTGGACGGCCGGGAGGTGACGCTCGCGGGCCTCGCTTTCGACCCGGCCGCGGGCTTCGATGCGCCGCTGGCCGGGCGGATCGGCCTGCGGGACGAGGCCGGCGAGGTCGGAGTGCGCTTCGGCGGCAAGTAGCGCGGGCCGATTCGTGCGCATCGGGGCGCGCTCCGCCGCAACCGGCGTAGCGCGCCTTTTTCAGGCCCCGATCTCCCCGGTCCGGGGATGGTGCGGTGCGTCACGCGTTCGCCCGGGCATTGCAGCGTTATGTATTAATGCAAAATATACGTGCGTAATGCACCGCCATGGACCATGCCCTCCGAATCCTGCTCAATATAATGCACAACATGGCAGGATGTTTTGATAATATCGCCCGGAAGAGGGTACGTAGAAACCCTACTTGTAATGCCGCCCGAAATATGTCATTTTTCCGGGTGTAATATTATCCGCGGAAAGGGATGTGGCGGATGTAACAGGGTGCCCCGCCGGACGGACGGAGGGCGACTGCCGGCGCGGGTGGTCGCGAGCCGCACGCGGGGCGTCCAGGAAGAGGAGGGGTGAGCCATGAGGACCAAGCTCCTGCTGGCGGTCTTTGTTTCCCTGTTCTGCCTCGCGGCCGGCCCGGCCCGGGCCACGCTCTATTTTCCGCACGCCGACATCACCGAGGGCTGGCAAACCAACATCTGCCTGATCAACAACGGCACCCAGGCCGTCTCCGGCACGATGAAAGCCTACAGCGACGCCGGGCAGTCCATGATCACGCCCGCAGCCGTGACCTTGAACCCGCACGAGCGCAAGGTCTACGCCGTCGGCAGCACCTGGCCGGCATTCACCAAGGGCTATTTCGTCTTCGAGACTTCCGCCCAGACGCTGGCCGGCTACACCGAGTTCGCCTACCAGGGCCAGCAGCGGGCGGCCATTCCGGCGGTCAACCGGGTCAACCAGGGCGACCTCTATCTCTTCCACATCGACAATTCCTCCATCTGGTGGACCGGCCTGGCCCTGGCCAACACGACCGGCACGGCCAAGACCGTGGACATCACCTTCAACAACGGCGCCAAGAAGTCGCTGAGCATCCCGGCCAACGGCCACGTCTCGAAGTCCCTCGAAGACCTTTTCAAGCCGAACCCGGTGCCCGAGGCGGTCAAGCAGGGCCACGCCACCATCACCAAGGCCGCCGGCGTCGTCGGCCTGGCCCTCTTCGGCCAGTGGCCCGACGCCCCGCCGGTGACCCCGGGCATGAAGAACTTCTACCTCGAGGGCATCGAGCTGAAATCAACGGTGGCCGGGGAGGTGTTCTTTCCCCACACCATCACCAACGACGACTGGTGGACCGGCATCGACGCCTACAACCCGACGGATGCGGCAGCGACCCTGACCATCCAGCCCTATTCCGGCGCCGGCGTGGCTCTCGACGGACAGGAGCGCGGAGAGCGCCAGGCGGCCAAGGTCGTGACCATCCAGCCCAAGTCCAAGTATGTGACCGCTGTCGGCAGCCTGAACCTGCCGAGCGACACCAGATGGCTCGAGCTGAGCGCCACGACGCCCATCACCGGCTTCATGCTCTTCGGCAGCTGGGACGGCTACAACCTGGGCGGGTACAACGCCGCGGGCGTGTCGGCCAGGAACGGCATCCTGCCCAAGATCGACGGCTGGACCGGCGTCAACATCGTCAATCCCGGTTCGACCACGGCCAACGTGACCTACTGGGCCTATTCCGATGCCGGCGCCCTGGTGGCCCAGAAGATAGGCACCATCGCAGCACACGCCAAGCTCAGCCAGACGCCCGCCGACCTCTTTTCCCCGTCGCCGGTTTCAGGGGCCAGCTACATCGTGGTCCAGTCCGACGTGCCGCTGTCCGGTTTCCAGTTCCTGCTCAGCGGGGAAAACCGCATGCTCGAATGCATCCCGGCCCTGGTGGCCGATGACCCGGTGGAGATGGTCATCGACCAGCTGCTCGGCGTGCTCGAGGACCCCGACAACGCGGAGATGCTGAGCGAGATCCTCAGCCTAGTCATCACCGCCATCAGCGGCGGCTCGGGCACCTGCCCGACGGTGACCACCGTGCCGGCGACCATCGACTGGAACAATCCGCCGGCGCTCATGACCTTCAACGTCAGCTACGGCGCAGGCTGCTCGACCACGAGCGGCGACACCATGGCCGGCAGCGCGGTCATCACCCTGACCGACTTCTCCGTCGTCCAGAGCCCCGGCCAGACCATGGCCAACATCACCATGGAGGAGGCCATCAAGCGCGCCTCGAGCCTGGGCTCGAAGTTCTCCATGAACTGTAACGACATCCGGCGCAACGGCACGCAGGTCCTGGACGGCGAGGCGAGCGGCCAGTTCAGCCTGGCCATCGACGGCTCGGTGATCACCAGTGCCTCGGCCAGCTTTTCCAGCGACGGCTTCCTGGCCATGGGCAAGCCCATCCTCGGGGAGATGAGCCTGACGGCCTCGAATATCAACCTCTCGGCCGGAACCTTCGGCAGCGTGCTGGTCACCCTGAACGACGTCTGGCTCGACGCCGCCTACCTGGACGGCACGGCCAGCCTGACCGGCTCGATGTCGAACCTGAGCCTGGACGTGAACATGGTCACCAACGAGGTCGGCACCGTAGACCTGACCCTGACCATGGCCGTGGCCGGCGACGTCTCCACCTTCTCCGGCAGCGGCACGCTCGGCTCCTACAACGTGAGCGTGAACAACGTGGTCTACAACACGGCCGCGTGCGCCAAGAACCCCACCGGCGGCACAATCGTCCTGACCAGGCCCGGCGAGACGATCACCGTGACCTTCAAGAACGCCTGCTCGCCGGCCGACTTCTACGATATCACCCGCTCCTAGGGAGCGTCATACCAGAACCACGACCGCCCCGGTCCGAGACCTCGGACCGGGGCGGTTCAGTTTGCAAGAAGGCCCCCGGCGCACTGCGCACGGGGGCCTATGGTTTCAATTTGGGGAGGTCCAGGAGGGAAGCCTTCCCTCCTGGTGGGGGTGCAGGGGGCAACGCCCCCTGCCCGCCGGAGGTGACAAAAAACTCTGCCGGTTACTTGCCGGCGTTGGGGAAGAAGAGCTGCTTGCCCTCGAGCTTGTAGTCGGCGATGGCCTTCTGGGCTTCGGGGGAGACCCAGTAGTCGAGGAACTTCTTGGCCAGGTCCTTCTTGACCTTGGGGCACTTTTCGGGGTTGGCCATCATGACCGAGTACTGGTTGGCCAGCTTCTTGTCGCCTTCGACCAGGATGACCAGGGCGGGCTTGCCCTTGGCCTTGGCCTCGTAGGAGATGTAGGTGCCACGGTCCACCAGGCAGTAGCCGCCGCGCTCGCCGGCCATGGCCAGGGTGGCCATCATGCCCTGGCCGGCGGAGATGTACCAGGACTCCTTGTCGGGCAGCGGCAGATCGACGGCCTTCCACAGGCCCTGCTCGGCCTTGTGGGTGCCGGAGTCGTCGCCGCGGCTGACGAAGGGCGCCTTCTTCTCGCTGATGAGCTTCAGGGCCTCGGCGGCGGTCTTGCCCTTCACCCCGGCGGGGTCGCCGGCCGGGCCGACGAGGACGAAGTCGTTGTACATGAACTGCCGGCGGTCGACGAGGGCGCCGGAGTCGATCAGCTCCTTCTCGGCCTTGGGGGCGTGGACCATGAGCACGTCCACGTCGCAGTTCTTGCCGTGCTCGAGCGCCTTGCCGGTGCCCACGGCGACCCATTTGAGCTCGATGCCGGTGGCCTTCAGGAAGATCGGGGCCATGTAGTCGAGCAGGCCCGAATCCTGGGTGCTGGTGGTCGTGGCCATCATCAGGGTGTCGGCGGCCAGGGCCGGACAGGCCATGGCCAGGGTCAGGGCGAGGGCGAGGACGAGACGCTTGGCAGACATGAAAACCTCCTTGGGGTTGAGCGGAAGGTTCGGTGATGGCGTCGCTAACGTCCCACAACGAGGCCGCAACTCGGACGTCTGCACCGCCATCACGTTTTTCGATGGCAAAAGGTGACAGTGATATACGGCCTACCCGAGCGGGTGCGCACTGTCAAGAAATCCGGCGCCCGGCCGAGGTTTTCGGGCGGCAGCCGGGCTCATTCGGCGGCGGAAACCGGTGCCATTCCCGGACCTTACACCAGCTCCGTGTCCTCATGCGCGTAGGCCGGGGAGCAGCAGCAGAGGATGGTCAGGGGGACAGTGCCGGTGTTGGCGATGCGGTGCGGGGTGCCGGGGGGAATGAGCACGGTGTCGCCCGCGGCCACGGGGAAGGTCTCGGCGCCCAGGGTCATGCGCCCACTGCCGGCGGTGACGTGGTAGAGCTCCTCGGTGATTCTGTGGACGTGGGGATACGTCTCGGTGCCCGGGGGCACGGTGGCCTCGGCCAGGCTCTGGCTGCGCACCGGATGGTGGTCCGGGTGCATCAGCTCGCGGATGACCGAGCCGTCCTTGGTCACGTAGGCCGGGATGTCGGCGTGGCGAGTGTGCATGGTCGCCTCCGGAAAGCTCGGTCCGCGCGCGGACCGGCGAGTTCCGGATAGCCTGAAAAGCACCGGGAGGGAAGCCGCGAGAGGGGAAATCAGCGGTACGGTGCCCGTCGCTCCTCTAAATCCTACCGCCACTGCATCCGGATCGCCACCTGGTCCCTCGCGGTTACAATAGAAAGATACCTAAAGTTTCTTCGTATAAGAGCCGATAACGATGCCAGCAGCAGCTCACAGGAGGGTTTCGGCATGGATCTCAGCGGAGTATCCGGACTGACCGCCCAATTGTCGGATTATTTGACGCAGCTTCAGGAAAACCAGAAGGAACAGCTTGCCGTCAATACCGATGTGGCCTCGACGCTCGCATCCACAGTGCAGAGCGATTCCGTGAGCATTTCCAGTGAGGCCTATGCCAGAAGCCAGAACATGCTGGCCAGGAATTTCGTCGGCGCAAATACCGGCGACTCGACGTACATCGATGCCCAGATGACCGTGCTGTCCACGCAGCAGTCCTTGCAGAATTCCATGAACGACGCTCTGGGGTCCACCCTGGAGTCGGTCATCGGCCAGGCGGCATTCTGGTATGGCGACGAGCGGATGCGCAATGCCAAGCTGATGAAGGACACGACGGAAGCGCATCAAGACGTCATGGCCGAGATGACGGACAATATCGAAGAGCAAGCCGCCGAAGCGATGGCGCCCAAGGATGAAAACGGCGAACCCATCGAGCAGTCCGCGACATCCGCTGCCAGCGGCGCTCCCGTTGAACAGGCCGCAGCATCCACTTCCACGGGAAACGCCGCGACCGGCGCAACCGCGGCTCAAGATGTCAGCGTCGATCTCGACGGTGTAGCCCAGGCGGCGGAGGCCCTTGCCTCCATCTCCATCAAGGTATGAACACTACCTCGGCCAAACGCCAAGAGCGCAGGAGGTAACTTTCAATGCGTCAAAGGCGTTTGTGCCCCTGATCCGCCGCTCGGCCGCGTATCCCTGACGCCGATCCGAACCTTCGCCGGCCGACTTCCGCCTTTTTCGCCTCTAGAACACCTGCTTGAACAGGTCCTCGCCCGTGGCCTTCACCCCGCCGAGCTCGGTCTGGCCCGCGGATATCTCGCTCGGCTCGGTGCCGTTCTTGAAGGGCAGGAAGTAACTGACCTCGGTGCTCGGTCCGGCCAAGAGGCCGTTGTCGCCGTCGATGCGGGCAAAGGTGATGCCCGGGGGCTTGGGGAAGTCCTGGTAGGGGTACTGGGCCTCGACCTGCTTGCGGTAGTCCACCCAGATGATGGCGGCCGCCCGCGAGCCGGTTTCGTTCCTGCCCATGGCCCGGTGGTCGTCGAAGCCGACGTAGACGCCGCTGACCAGCTGCGGGGTGAAGCCCATGAACCAGGCGTCGCGCTCGTCGTTGGTTGTGCCGGTCTTGCCGGCCACGGGCCGGCCGAGCTCCTTGGCGCGCTGGCCGGTGCCGTCGCGCACGACCTCCTCCATCATGGCCGTGATGACGTAGGCCGTCTGCGGGCTCACGGCCTCCACGGACGCTGGCTCGGCGAGGTAGAGCTGCTGGCCCCAGGCGTCCACGACCTCGGTCACCAGCCGGGGCTCGATGTAGGAGCCGCCACGGGCAAAGGCGCTGTAGGCCCGGCAGAGGTTCAAAAGGCTGACCTCGACCGAGCCCAGGGCCACGGACAGGTTCTCGTTGAACTCGCCGTCGAGGCCCAAGGCCTTGGCCCGCTCCACCACCGCGCGGATGCCGATCTTCTGGGCCACGCGGATGGTGCACAAGTTTCTCGACTTGGCCAGCGCCGTTCTCAGGATGGTCGGGCCGTAGAACACGCCCTCGTAGTTCTCGGGCTTCCAGAGGTCGTCACGGGCCGTGTCGGTGTAGACGATGGGCGCGTCCAGGACCACCGAGGCCGGGGTGAAGCCGGCGTCCAGGGCCGCGCAGTAGACGATGGGCTTGAAGGCAGAGCCGGGCTGGCGCCGGGCCTGGGTGGCGCGGTTGAACTGCGAGCGGTTGAAATCGTAGCCGCCGACCAGCGCGCGGACGTCGCCCGTGGCCGTCTCCAGGGACACGAGCGCGCCCTCGACCTCGGGCTCGATCTCCAGATCGAGCTGCCAGACGCCCTTGGCGCCCGCCTGCGGGACCGCGATCACCGAGGCGTAGACCACGTCGCCGCGGGCCAGCACCAGGGTCGCGTCCTTGACCGAGGCCACCTGTTCCGTGGCCTTCCGGGGGTCCGGAGCGCGCGCCCAGTGCACGCTGGCCACGTCGATGAACCCCTTGTACTCGCCGAAGCGGACCTCGGCCCCGGCCGGCGTGACCTTGGTCACCAGGACTTTGAGCCACTCGCCCGGGGCCAGGATGTCCGGGCTGACCGCTTCCTCGGCCAGGAAGGCGTCGAACTCCTCGGGTTTGAGCTTTTGCAACGGCCCGGTCCAGCCGCGGCGCTTGGCCGAGTCGATGAGGCCCTTGCGCAGCGAGGACTCGGCCGCGATCTGGTGGGTCATGTCGCAGGCCGTGCGGATGTGCAGGCCGCCGGCCAGCACGGCCTCCTCGCCGTAACGCTGCACGGCCCAGCGCCGGACCTCCTCCAGGTACCAGGCGCCCTGGCCCCAGGAGGGATCGACCATGCTTTTGAGCACGATCGGCTCGGAGAGCGCCTTCTCGTGCTCCTCGGGCGTGATCCAGGCAAGCTCCAGCATGCGGTCCAGCACGTAGCGCTGCCGGGCCTTGGCCGCGTCCATGTGGCGGTAGGGGTTGTAGCGGCTGGGCGCCTGGGGCAGACCGGCCAGGATGGCCGCCTGGGCCAGCGTCAGGTCGGACACGTGGCAGCCGAAGTAGCCCCGCGCCGCGGCCTCCACCCCATACGCCCCGTCGCCCAGGTAGATATCGTTCAGGTAGATGGTCAGGATCTCGTCCTTGGACAAAAACTTCTCCAGGCGGTAGGCCAGGATGGCTTCCTTCAGCTTGCGCTCGATGGACTTCTCCGAGGTCAGCAGCATGCGCTTTATGACCTGCTGGGTGATGGTCGAGCCGCCCTGCTTGATGTGCCCGGCGCGCAGGTTGGCCAGCGCCGCGCGGAAGATGGCCGGTAGGTCCACGCCCTCGTGGTGGTAGAAGCCGGCGTCCTCGGCGGCCAGGAAGGCCCGGCCCACGTGCGGCGGGATCTGGTCCAGCTTCACCAGGAAGCGCATCTCGCGGTAGAAATAGCCGAGCACCCCGCCGCTGCGGTCATAAACCGTGGTCACCAGCGGCGGCTTGTAGTCGGACAGGACCTTGAAGTCGGGCAGGTCGTGCGCGGCCCACTGGTAGACGGCGAACAGGCCGAGGGCGCCGGCCAGCAACAGGAAAGCGGCCAGAGAACCGCAAATCAGCAGGAATTTTTTCATTTCGGATTCCGCGAGAGGATGGGATCGGTCAGGTCCTCGCCGGCGCACGGGGAAAACCCCCAGGCCAGACGCAAGCGGCAATGAAGATCATGGACCGTCTTCGCTGTCAAGCCGACCTGGCGCAGCAGCTCCTCCGGGCCTCTGGCCCGGCGCCTGGCCAGGCAATGGGCCTCGAGCACGCGCAGCTTGTCGCCGTCCATCCACAACGGAAACAGACGGCAGTAATAGGGCCGGGCCTCGGCCGGCAGCACGCAGCCGGTCTCCCCGAGCAGCTTGCAGGCCCCGGAGGCGTCCACGGCCAGCCGGTAGTGCTCGCCGCCGCGCGCGAAAAGCTGCCTGGCCCGGCGCTTGTCCGCAGGAAAAAGCCGGCAGACGTTGGCCACGAAGGCCGCGCTGTTGGCTTCCAGGGCGAACCAGCCCTGGCCGTTCACAAACTCGCGGATGCGGTCCATCTCCACCCGGGACAAGGGGAAACACGACTCCTCCTGCCCCGGGGCCAGCTCGCAACACGTCGGCCCCTGGCCCGCGCACGCCGCGCAGACCGAAGGATCGGTCCATTTCATGCCTGCCTCATAGCTCATTTGCCCCGGTACCACCAGCAGACGGCGACCACCGCCCCTATCCCCCCTCACCGGGCGGATATCCGGCCGAGAGGTAGGCCCTGGCCCAGGGAAGTCAAGGGCCGTGCGGGGAGGGGGGAGGAAGATGCCTGCCGGCGGCCTGGGGGCCGTGGGCCCCCAGACCCCCGATCTCGGCCGGGACTTTCGAATCGGCGGCCAAAGCTCCGCCGCTTCGAAATTCCCGGCCGGCTGGTCCGTTTGGAGAAGGTCGGCGGCCGGGTTGGTCCGGTGGAAGGAAATCATGAAAGGAGGTGGGGGAGGGCGGCGTGCGCTGCGCCCGTTCCTCGGATCCGCGCCGGATGGAATCGGGAAAGCCGCCAGCAAAGGCAAGAAGTGGCCGGGATCGGGACTCACTCCGGCCCCTCGACCCATGTTCGAGCCGATCCGCCCCTTCTCACCCTCACCGGCTGCATTTTCTTATTCTGCCATTGGCAACGCCCGCGTGCCGGCATGATCCGCCTCCGGTCACCCGAGCTGAAAGTCGAAGCCCCCTGGCGTTCTTCGCGCCAGGGGGCTTCGACTTTCAGACCACGGGGTCGAGGGGGCTTAGCCCCCTCGCGGGGTGCAGGGGCAGCGCCCCTGCCCGCCGGAGGCCCTCCAGGCTAGGCCTGGAGCACCGGGCGGGGCCGGCGCCGGGCGGTGGTGACGGCCGGAGCGGGCACGGCCGGGCGCGGGGCCCGGCCGGTGAGGTCTTCGATGCGGAAGAAGCAGTACCACCCGGCGTGCTTGCCGGGGACGGCGGGCTGGGAACGGCGGGGGATATGGCTGCCCAGGCGGGCGACCAGCTCGGCCACGGCGATGATGCCGAGCAGTGAAAGTACGACGATGCTGAGAGTCATGGCCATCTCCTGCCCAATGCTTGGGGTCGGCGGGATGCCGGCCGTCGGCAAGGTCTTTACAAAGGTGATGCCAAAGCTGAAAAAATCGACCAGGGCAGTTGGTTTTTGGCCGTACGGCCGAAAAATTGCCGGAGCCGGGGACGATCGGGGCTGTTGCATAATTCAACAAAGCGGGCCACTATGCGCCGGGTGCCGTCAGCCGATGGCCGGGGCAGGCCAGGCTATGGGGATGTTGCAAAAGGCAACGGTACCCGTTCCATGTTGCAGAATGAAGCCTGCCGTCCGAGGCGGCGGGCGCCGGAGGAGGCCAGATGTCGTCGTGCCTGTTGCCGGTCAGCTTGAGGGCCAAGCTGATCGCCAGCGTGGTCCTGTTCGTGGTGGCCATGCTCATCGTGGCCGGCGTCTCCTATTCCGACCTGGAAACCATGCGCGGCAAGCTGCGCGTGCTCCAGGGCGTGAACGAGCTGAACGAGCGCATCCTCGAGGCCCGGCGCTACGAGAAGAATTTTCTGCTCTACCATCTGCGCGCGGACCTGTCCGAGGCCGACGCTTTTCTGTCCGAGGCCCGGGCCAAGCTGGCCGCGCTGGAGCGCGAGACGGGCGGGCTCAAGGTCGCCTCCAGTCTGTCCGAGCTGTCCGCGGCCGCCAAGGCCTACGCCGACCGGCTGCACGAGGTCGGGAGCTTGAGCGCGCTCGGTCAGCCCCTGCCCGAGGGGCTGCTGGTGGACCTCCGCGAGCAGGGCAAGGCCATGCTCGACTCCACCCTGGAGATCGTGGTCTTCGAGCAGGCCCGGGTCGAGGAGCTGCTCGGCACCCTGCGTCTGCAGCTGGTGGCCTCGGTGGGCGCGGCGCTGATCCTCTGGCCGCTGGCGGTCTTCGTCATGTTCCGCAATTATCTGGGTATCCTGGGCCTGGTCTGCCAGGCCACGGACCGGGTCTCCCAGGGCCGCTTCGAGCACATGGACGTGCCGGCCGGCGGGTCCGAGATCGCCGAGGTCATCGAGGCCTTCAACCGCATGACCGGGGAGCTTGAGCTGAGGCAGGAGCAATTGTTGCAATCGCGCAAGCTGGCCTCCATCGGCACCCTGGCTGCGGGCATCGCCCATCAGCTGAACAACCCCCTGAACAACATCTCGACCTCCTGCCAGATCGCCCAGGAGGAGCTCGGCTCCGGGGACCGTGAGCTGCTCGCCCGGATGCTCCACAACGTGGAGCTGGAGGCCATGCGCGCCCGGGACATCGTCAAGGGCCTGCTCGAGTTCTCGCGCTCGCGGGAGTTCGCGCTCAAGCTCACGCGCCTCTCCCCGGTGGTCGAGCGGGTGGTGGCCCTGGCCTCGAGCCAGGTGCCGCCGTCGGTGCGCATCGTCCGCGAGGTGCCCGAGGACTTGAGCCTGGAGTTCGACGCCCAGCGCATGCAGGAGGTCCTCCTGAACCTCATCCTGAACGCCGTGGAGGCCATCGGCGGGCGCCCCGGGACCATCACCCTGGCCGCCGGGGAGGACGCCGAAGCCGGCGAGGCGGTGATCAGCGTGGCCGACGACGGGCCGGGCATCCCGAGGGACATCCAGGGCCAGGTCTTCGATCCCTTCTTCAGCACCAAAACCGGCGCCGGCCCATCCGGCACGGGCCTCGGCCTGGCCATCGTCTACGGCATCGTCCAGAAGCACCGGGGGCGGATCGAGGTCGAGAGCGAGCCGGGTCAGGGCACGCGCTTCGTCATCCGCCTGCCCATGCCCGAGAGTCGGGACGCCTAGGAGCACGCATGGCCGAAGTCCGCATCCTCGTCGCCGACGACGAAGCCATCACCCGCGACAACGTGAGCTACATTCTGAAGAAGGAAGGCTACGCCGTGAGCGCCGCGGCCAGCGGCTCCGAGGCGGTCAAGCTCCTGGCCCGCGAGGACTTCGACCTGGTCCTGACCGACTTGCGCATGCCGGATCTCGACGGCCTGCAGGTGCTCGCCGAGGCCAAGCGCCTGCGGCCCGAGGCCGAGGTCATCGTGCTGACCGGCTTCGCCACCGTGGCCACGGCTGTTCAGGCCATGCAGCAGGGCGCCTACTCCTACCTGGCCAAGCCCTACAAGATCGAGGAGCTGCGGGTGCTGGTGGCCAAGGCCCTGGAGAAGCGCATGCTCTCCGGCGAGGTCCGGGAACTCAGGCGCAAGGTCGTCCAGACCTCGGGCGTCTCACGCTTCATCGGCCAGAACCCCAAGATCCTGGCCCTGAAGGACACCATCGTCCAGGTCGCCCAGCTCGATTGCAACGTGCTCATCCTGGGCGAGACCGGCACGGGCAAGGAGCTGGTGGCGCGCATCATCCACGAACTCTCGCCGCGTGCGGGAAAACGCTTCATGGCCGTCAACTGCGGCGCCTTCACCGAGGAGCTGATGACCAGCGAGCTCTTCGGCTACGAGCGCGGCGCCTTCACCGGCGCGGCCAAGGCCAAGGCCGGGCTGATCGAGGCCGCCGGCGGCGGCACGGTGCTCTTCGACGAGATCGGCGAACTGCCCCAGAGCATGCAGGTCAAGCTCCTGCGCGTCCTGCAGGAGAAGGCCTTCATGCGCGTTGGCGGCACCACCGAGATTCCGGCCGACATCCGCATCCTGGCCGCCACCAACAAGAATCTCAAAAAGGAATCCGAACAGGGCTTTTTTCGCCAGGACCTCTATTACCGCCTGAACGTCATCGCCCTCTTCGTCCCACCCCTGCGCGAGCGCAAGGACGACATACCGCTCCTGGCCAACCACTTCCTGGCCAAGCACGCCCTGCCCGGTTGCCGCATCAAAACCGTGGAGCCTCGGGCCATGGAGCTTCTCTCGCGCTACGAATACCCGGGCAACGTGCGCGAGCTGGAAAACATCGTGGAACGGGCCATGGCCTTGAATCCCACGGCCAGCCTCCGGCCCGACGACCTGCCCGCGGACCTGCGCGAGGCCAGCCTGTCCGCGGCCCGCGAAGAGCCCGGCGACTGGCCGAGCCTGGCCGAAAAGGAACGGCGCTACATTCTCGACGTCATGGAGGAGGCCGGCGGCAACAAGACCCGCGCCGCCGAAATCCTGGGCATCGACAGGGTCTCCCTGTGGCGCAAGCTCAAGCGCTACGGCCTGGAGGAGTAGCAGGGGTTGGGATGGCCTCCGGCGGCCAGGGGCTTTGCCCCTGCACCCCGCAATGGGGGTGACCCCCCTTGACCCCGCAGACTGGAAATCGGAGCCGGCCGGTGCGAAGAGCACCGGCCGGCTCCGATTTCCAGACCGGTCGTACCGGATGCAGATTTCAGTCGCAGCCGCAGGCGTTTATGGATATCGTGTCGGCGTGAAATGATGTCCGGCGAACTCCCCCAGTGAAAACCGTGGGGTGCAGGGGGATCATCCCCCTGCCGGGGTCCAGGGGCAGCGCCCCTGGCCGCCGGAGGCCAGAAAGGAGAGATTGCATCAATGTCCAATAGCAAGGCCGGTTCACCTGTCATGGTGCTGGCCACCGTGTGCATCGCCCAGTTCATGGTTCCGCTCATGCTCACCGCGGTGGGCGTGGCCCTGCCCACCCTCGGCCGCGACATCGGCGCCACGGCCGTGCAGCTCGGCCTGGTCGAGCAGCTCTACGCCCTGTCCCTGGCCATGACCATGCTGACCTTCGGCCGGCTGGGCGACATCGTGGGCCAACGCCGGGTCTTCCTGGCCGGGCTCGCCGTGTTCACCTCTTTGACCTTCTCGCTCGGCTTCACCCGCGGCGTGGAGATGGTCATGATCCAGCGCTTCTTCCAGGGCGTCGGGGCGGCCATGCTGCTGTCCGGGAGCCTGGCCCTGGTGGCCGCGGTCTATCCGCCGCAGGTCCGCGGCCGGGTTATCGGCATCGTCTCGGCCTTCACCTATGCCGGGCTGTCCGCGGGCCCGGTCATCGGCGGCTACATCACCGGCCATTTCGGCTGGCGCAGCGTCTTTCTGACGGTCGTGCCCCTGGGGCTCGCGGCCTTGGCCATGGGGCTGTACGGCATGCGCGACGAGGAGCGCAACGCCTCGGGCGAGCGCATGGACTGGAGGGGGAGCCTGGCCTACGGCCTGAGCGTGGGGCTGGTCATGCTCGGCGCGGTGCATGCCCGGGAGGCGCCCTGGGGGCCGCTCATGATAGCAGCCGGGCTCGCCGGGCTGGTGATTTTCTTTCGCCTGCAGGCCCGAACCGAGAGCCCGCTGCTGGACGTCGGCCTGCTCACCGGCAACCGCTACTTCACCTTGAGCTGTCTGGCGGCCATGGGCAACTACGCCGCCACCTTCGGCATCACCTTTCTCATGAGCCTCTACCTGCAGTTCGCCAAGGGGCTTTCGCCGCGGCAAGCCGGATTCGTCCTGCTCATCCAGCCGGTGGTGCAGGTCGTGTCCTCGCCCCTGGCCGGGCGGCTGGCCGACCGCATCGAGCCGGCCCGGCTGGCCACGGCCGGCATGCTGACCAGCTCCGCGGGCCTGCTGCTGGCTGCCCTGACCATCGGCCCGGAGACTTCGCTCTGGCTGCTGGGCGCGGAGCTGGGGCTCATCGGCCTGGGCTTCGGTGTCTTCATCACGCCCAACTCCACGGCCATCATGGGCAGCGTGGAGCGCCGCCAGTTCGGCGTGGCCTCGGGCATGATCGGGGCCATGCGCACCCTGGGCATGGCCGTCAGCCTGACCTCCGTGGCCTTCATCTTCTCCCTGATCATGGGCGAGGCGGCCATCACGCCCGGGACCCTGCCGTCGTTTCTGGCCAGCATGCGGGCCGGGCTCGCGGTCTTCGCCGTGTTCTCCGCCCTGGGCGTGCTGCTCTCCCTCGGGCGACTCAGGCGCCGGCGCTGAGCTGCCCGCACCCCCGGCCTCAGCCGATCTTGAAATCCTCGCCCTGCTCGTGCCTGGTGGCGCCAAGGGTTTTCATCAGCGCGGCCACGGTGCCGGCCACGTCGGACAGCGTCTGGGGCACGATGAGCGTGGTGCTCGACTTGGCCAGGTTGCCGAACTCGGCGATGTACTTCTCGGCCACGCGCAGGTTGGCCGCGGTCACCCCGCCCGGGGCGGCCATGGCGGTGGCGATGACCCGCACGCCCTCGGCCGTGGCCTGGGCCACCAGCTCGATCTCCTTGGCCCGGCCGGTGGCCAGGTTGACGGTCCGCTGCATCTCGCCCTCGGACTGCAGGATGTCGTTCTGGCGCTGGCCCTCGGCGCGGTTGATCTGGGCCTGGCGATCGCCCTCGGAGGAGGCGATGAGCGCGCGCTTCTGGCGCTCGGCGGTCATCTGCGCCTCCATGGCCTCGCGCACGGTGTCGGGCGGGGTGATGTCCTTGACCTCGTAACGCAGGACTTTGGCCCCCCAGTTGACCGCGGCCTCGTCCACCGCCCGGACCACCTCCTGGTTGATGACCTCGCGCTCCTCGAAGGTGCGGTCGAGCTCGATCTTGCCGATGGAGGACCGAAGCGTGGTCTGGGCCAGCTGCGTGGCCGCGAAGCGATAGTCCTCGATGCCGTAGGCCGCGAGCTTGGGATCGACCACCTGGAGGTAGATGATGCCGTCCACGTGCACGGTCACGTTGTCCTTGGTGATGCAGGTCTGCGATGCCATGTCCAGGACCTGCTCCTTCATGGAGTAGCGGTAGGCCACGCGGTCGATGAACGGAAAAAGAATGTGGAATCCGGCGTCGAGCGTGCGGCTGTACTTGCCCAGGCGCTCGACGATGAACTGCTCGCGCTGGGGCACGACCACCGCGGTCTTGACCAGGATGATGACCACGAGCACGGCCAGGGCCGCGAAAATGATGAGACCGCCGCTTATCGGCATGTTCCGCCCTCCTTCAGGGGTTCGACCACCAGGGTCATCTTCTGTCCGGGTTTCGAGCCCGTGATGCGCACCATGGCCCCGGCCGGCGCCGCACGCTCCGAGGTCGCCCGCCAGTAGCTGCCGCGGAACTTGATCTCGCCCTCGCCGCCGCAGGGGATGTCCCGGGTCACGGCCACCACCTCGCCCACACCGACCAACTCGTCCTCGCCCTCGCGCTCGTCCCTGGACGGCAGGAGCCGCTTGGCATAGCGCCGCAAAAAGACCAGGCAGAGCACCGTGGACACGGCAAAGACGCCGAACTGGACCGTGAGGCTCACTCCGATCAGCCCCTCGACCAGGGCCGTGATCCAGCACCCCAGCCCGAAAAAGACCGAAATGAAGAGCGGCGAGGCCAGCTCGAGCAGAATGAAAGCCAGGCCGACCAGAAACCAGATAAGATAAGCCGCCATGTCCACCTCCTGCCTCTCAGCATAACGTATGGCGGCGCCGCTGGAAAGGGCGGGGCGAGGCCAAGGGCTGAAGGAGAGGAGAGAGGAGGGGATGCCTCCGGCGGCCTGGGGGCCGAGGGCCCCCAGGACCCCCCGATCCCGGCCGGACTGGCCCGTTTGAAGCGGGGTGGGGATCGGAAAGGGTCGGGAAGAACATTACGAAAAAACCATGAGGCTGAGGGAGGGCGGTGTGCCGCGCCCGGTCCTCGTGCCCGTGCCTTTACACCCCCAAGGCACCGACCCGCGGGGTTTGATCAGGACGCGCGGCCTTGGGCCCACGCTCCCCTATCTTTACCCTCATTGGCTGTCTTTGTGATTTTTCCCAGCCGTTTGTCGGGTCCACGGCTCCCGTAAGGGCGTGATCCTCCCTCGTCACCCAAGCTGAAAATCGAAGCCCCCGGCGCTCGATGCGCCGGGGGCTTCGATTTTTAGACTGCGGGGTCAAGGGGGATCATCCCCCTTGCGGGGTCCAGGGGCAGAGCCCCTGGCCGCCGGAGGCCATATCTACAACTCGGCCGGGGCTTCGGCCGTGCCGGCTGTTGCCTGGGCTTCACGGGCTTCGGCGATGCGGGCCTTGATCATGGCGGCGAGGATGATGACCGCGCCGATGAGCAGGCCTAGGCACATGGAGAGGAAGCTTGCGGTGCTGAGCATGTTGACCGTGTCCTGGGACATGTCCATGAGGCCCAGGGTGGTCAGGTATTTGGGCATGGCCAGGCCGCGGCTGACGGCGACGATGAGCATGATCGTGGCCATGACCAGCTTGATCATGTATTCCTTGACATAGGTGGTGCCGATGGCGCCGAGCTGGACGCCGAAGAGGGAGCCGGCGAGGATGATGAGGGTCAGGCGGATGTCGACCATGCCGTAGAAGGCCCAGATGAGGGTTCCGCCCAGGCCCATGACGAAGGCGATGACCAGCTCGCTGGCCGAGGCCATGATGCTGGACAGGCCGAGGATGTAGATCATGCCGGGCACGCCGACAAAGCCGCCGACGGCGATGGTCGCGGCGAGCATGCCGGTGAGGAAGCCGATGGGCACGGTGACCCAGAGCGAGACGCGGATGCCGCTGCGCTTGAAGGTGATCATGGGCCAGATCTCGATGGCCTGGATGCGCTTGGCCAGCGAGGTCATCTGTTCGGCGCCGTCCGAGCGTTTGGTCTTCAGGGCGTCCTTCAGGACGTAGCCGCCGACCAGGACGAGGATGACCAGGAAGCTTAGGCTGACGTAGAGGTCGGAGCCGGCCTGTCCCCAGGTGTCGAGGATCCATTTCTGGACGGAGATGCCGACCTGCACGCCGACCTCGGCCGAGACGCCCAGGATGAGCCCGAGCTTCACGTCCACCTGGCCGTAGCGGAAGCGCTTGATGGCGCCGACCAGGGCCTTGGGGAACTTGTGGCACATGTTGCTGGCCACGGCCACGGTGCCGGGCACGCCCAGGCTCATCATGCCCGGGGTCAGGACGAAGGCGCCGCCGGAGCCGATGAAGCCGCTGACGAGCCCGCCGATGAAGCCCACGGCGAAGAGGAAGAGGATGTTGGTCATGTTCAGGTCGATGAAGCGCAGACCTTCGAAGACGACGTCGTGCATGGCTGAAACCTCCCTGTCTCGCGGCTAGGCCTGGAGCGTGGCGCGGGGCCGGCGATCCTGGCGGGGCTGGCTGGGCTTGACGGTGGTGCGCTGCTTCCTGGAGGCTTCGATGCCGAGCATGCTCCAGAAGTTGCCGGTGAAGGTGCCGTGGACGTAGGAGAAGAGAAAGACCGTGGCCACGGGCACGACGGCGTAGAGCCCGCCCCGGCCGCAGATCTCGGCGATCTGTTCGGAGAAGGCGAAGACCAGGGCATAGAGGCCCGCGGCGGCCAGGCCGAAGGCGATGGTCTTGCCCACGGGGCGGCGTGTGCGTTCGGACATGTGGGAATCTCCTTGGGGGTCGACGTTCTCGGGGCCATTCCAGATGCTGAAGGCGGCCGCATCCGGCGGCGCGCCCTCTGTGTTCCCGGGGTTGGGGGAAGTCAGGCTGAAGACGGGGACCGTGGAGACGGCGCGGATGCGCGCGGGCGCGATATCCGCGTCGAGCAGGATGAAGTCGACGGCGAGGTCGCGGCGGCAGAGGCCCAGCACGGCCTGGTCCACGCGGCCGCAGGCCAGCTCGTGGCGGAAGGCGAGGCCGCGCTCGGCGGCCAGCCGGGCGAAGGCCGCCGCGCCGGAGACGGCTTCGCGGGAAAAGAGCGGCCGGGGGGCGGCGGGGCCGTCGGGGTCTTCGTCATGGGCCCGGGGCATGGTGTCCACGGACAGGACCAGGATCTCGCCCCGGGTGCGCTCGGCCACGCCGAGCACGGCGCGCATGAAGCCCTGGTCGAAGCCCGGGCGCCGGCTGACCGCGAGGATGGTCGGTTTCTCGCCGTGCAGTCCGCCGCCGGGCGCGGGGCTCCGGGGAGGCTGCGGGGGAGTGGGTGAGGTGGCGTCGTTTTGTGGCATGGCATACTGTCCGTTTGCTGCCGGACCGGGCGTGCCCTGATACACATCAAGCCTCGTGCCATCTTTGCAACATCGTGGAATAGTTTTGTTTTCTGTGCCACGACCGGGCCGCGGGCACGGAGATTGTTGCAGAAGACAACAAGCATCCGGCTGAGCTTTCCCCGACGGTCTTCGGCTGGCGAGGTGAGGGCGCGGCAGGCGGGGCTTTTGGAGCTTGTTGCAAAATGTAACAAGCAGGGGCGGCAGCTGTTGCGTTGACCGCTGGCGCGGGATTTGCTGGGGCTTGCCGCGCGGTTTTCCGGGGAGTCCCGGGTTTCAGGCCGCGACAAGGAGACGCCATGGATAGCCCAGCAAAGAACGGCTGCCGGCCCGCGCCGGCACGCATAGTGGTCGTGGACGACGAGGCCGTGGCCCGGCAGAACCTCGGCCACGCGCTCGGCAAGGAGGGCCACATCGTGCGCCTGGCCAGGGACGGCCGCCAGGCTCTCGACCTGCTGGCCGAGGAGCCGGCCGAGGTCGTGGTCAGCGACCTGCGCATGGAGCGCGTGGACGGCCAGGCCCTGCTCGCGGCGGTGCGCGAGCGCCATCCCGGGACCGCGTTCATCCTGGTCACCGGCTACGCCACAGTGGATTCCGCGCTCGCGGCCATGAAGGACGGCGCCGTGCACTACCTGGCCAAGCCCCTGGACCTGGATGAGGTCCGCCGGGCGGTGCGCGAGATACTGGCCCTGCGCGCCCTGCGCGCGGGTCTGGCCGCGCCGTGCCCGTTGCAATCTGAAACGGAAAGGGCGTAGGCTGGGGCCGCGGCCGCTTCAGCCCATCGCCGGCCGGGAGGTGCCATGTTCTTCCGCAAGACCACGCAGCCGGCCGAGGCCGCCCTGGCCGAGCCCCACAAGCTCGAGGACGAGGGCGTCCTGGCCTCCTTGCGCCGGCGCCTGAAGGCCGCGGGCATGTCCGAGGCGGCGCGCAAGGCCGCCGCGGTTGAGCTCGAACGCCTGGCCAAGATGGACGCATCCCTGCCCGAGTACGCCATCGGCATGGGTTGGCTCGAGTTCATGGCCGGCCTGCCCTGGTCCAAATCCACGGTGGACGACCTGGACCTGGCCCGGGCCGAGGCCATCCTCGACGCCCGCCACCACGGCCTGGCCCAGGTCAAGGAGCGTATCCTCGAGCACCTGGCGGCCAAGACCCTGCGCGAGCGCCGCAGCGCCCGGGTGCTGGTGGTCGACGACGAAGCCATCGCCCGCGAGAACCTGGCCCACGTCTTCAAGAAGGACGGCTACGCCGTGACCGCGGCCGAGGACGGACTCGAAGCTCTCGATCGCCTGGCCGAGGCCCCGGCCGACGTGGTCGTCAGCGACCTGAAGATGAGCCGCATGGACGGCCAGGAACTCTTGACCGCCATCCGTGCCCGCCATCCCCAGACCGGGGTCATCCTGGTCACCGGCTACGCCACCGTGGACTCGGCGGTGAAGGCGCTCAAAAGCGGCGCCGACCACTACCTGTCCAAGCCCGTGGACTTGGACGAGATGCGCCGGGCCGTGGCCGAGGTCCTGGACAAGCGCCGCACGCTGGCCCCGGCGCGCGGCTCCGTGCTCTGTTTCGCCGGCCCGCCCGGCACGGGCAAGACCTCCATCGGCCAGGCCGTGGCCGACGCCCTGGGCCGGGTCTTCGTCCGCCTCTCCTTGGCCGGCATGCGCGACGAGGCCGAGTTGCGCGGTCACCGCCGGACCTACGTCGGGGCCATGCCCGGCCGGATACTCAAGGAGCTGGCCCGGGCCGGCTATAGGAATCCGGTCTTCATGCTCGACGAGGTGGACAAGATCGGCCAGGACTTCCGCGGCGACCCGGCCTCGGTCCTCCTGGAAGTCCTCGACCCGGAGCAGAACGCCGCCTTCGTCGACAACTACCTTGAGGTGCCCTTCGACCTCTCGGGCTGCATGTTCGTCGCCACCGCCAACCTGGTGGACCGTCTGCCCGGCCCGCTCCTCGACCGCCTGGAGGTGCTGCCCTTCCAGAGCTACACCGAGCGCGAAAAGCGCGAGATCACCCGGCGCTTCTTCCTGCCCCGCCAGTTCGCCGCCTGCGGCCTGCCCCCCGAAGGCCTCAAAGTCACCGACCAGGCCCTGGAAACCATCATCCGCGACTACACCCGCGAGGCGGGCCTGCGGAACCTCGAGCGCGAGATCGCCCGCCTGGCCCGGCGGCTCGCCCGCCTGACCCTGTCCGGCCAGGCCGGGGCCGTGCCGGCACACCTCACCCCCGAGACCGTGGCCGCGCTCCTCGGCCCGCCGCGCGTCAGCCGCGAGGGCCTGCAGGACAAGAGCCGCGTCGGCGTGACCACCGGCCTGGTCTGGAGCGAGGCCGGCGGCGAGATCGTGCTGGTGGAAACCACGCGCATGCCCGGCACCGGCCGGCTCATCCTCACCGGGTCGCTGGGCGAGGTCCTGCGCGAATCGGCCCAGACCGCGCTCAGCTACGTGCGCAGCCATGCCGCCGCCCTGGGCCTGCCCGAAAACTTCTTCGCCGCCGCCGACATCCACGTCCACATCCCGGCCGGCGCCGTGCCCAAGGACGGCCCCTCGGCCGGCGCGACCATCGCGCTGGCCCTCGTTTCGCTCCTCACCGGCCGCCCGGCCCGGGCCGACACCGCCATGTCCGGCGAAATGAGCCTTTCGGGCCGCATCCTGCCGGTCAGCGGCATCCGCGAAAAAGTCCTGGCCGCGGCCCGCGCCGGCCTCACCCAGGTCGTCCTGCCGCGCCGCAACGAGCGCGACGTGGCCGAGCTGACCCCCGACGCCCTCGAAGGCCTGCACATCGTCCTCGCCGACGAGGTGGCCGACGTGGTCGAGACCGTGCTCGAACCGGCGGCGGACAAGGGGCGGCCTCCGGCGGGCAGGGGCGTTGCCCCTGCACCCCACAAGGGGGATGATCCCCCTTGACCCCGCAGTCTGAAAATCGAAGCCTCCGGCGCGAAGAACACCGGAGGCTTCGATTTTCAGCTTGGGTGACGAAGGAGGGTCATGCCCCCCGCGGGACCGTGGACCCGAATCGGAAGTCGGAAAGGCAGCAGTGAGGGTGAAGAAGGCTCGGGTCGGCGCGGATGCGTACAACCGGCTTGGGCTGACCGTTCTTTACCTCGTGGCGGATTTGTTTTTTCCTCGACGGCCTGACACCGGCGGCAATAATGTCCTCGTGTACCTGCGCGAATTCCGGTTTCCGGCGGGGCCGGGGTCTTTCCCCGGCCCCGCCGGAAACCGGGAACCGAGGGGGTCCAGGGGGAAATCATTTCCCCCTGGCAGGGGGGCAGGGGACAGCGTCCCCTGCCCGCCGGAGGCCATCCGGGCACCGGACCCCTGTGCAGGCTAGCCCTGGCGCAGGCGGGACATGAGGGTCTGGAGTGCGCCGGAGACGTCCTGGATGCCGGCGATGGCCTGGCGGCAGTCGGCCATGCCCTGGCTGGTTTCGTCCGAGATGCGGCTCACGTCGAGGACCGCGCGGTTGATTTCCTCGCCGGCCGCGGATTGTTCCTCGCTGGCTGTGGCGATGTTTCGCACCTCGTCGGCCGAGGCCTCGGCCAGGGCCACGATGGCCGCGAGCGCAGCCCCGGCGGCGTCGGCCAGGCGTGTGCTTTCGGCCACCGAGTCGCCGGTGCCGGCCATGCGCGCCTGGCTGTCGTGGGCCGCGGCCTGGATGGCGGTGACCGCCTCGCCGACCTCGCGGGTCGCGGTCATGGTCTTCTCGGCCAGCTTGCGCACCTCGTCGGCGACCACGGCGAAGCCCCGGCCGGCGTCGCCGGCGCGGGCGGCCTCGATGGCCGCGTTCAAGGCTAGCAGGTTGGTCTGGTCGGCGATGTCGGAGATGACCCCCATGATCCGGCCGATGCCCTGGGCCTTGTCGCCGAGGTCGTCCAGCTCGCGCTGCATGCCGCGCGACTCGCTGTCCACCCGGCCGATGGCCGCGACCACATCCTTGACCACCGCCGCCCCGTCGCCGGCCTTGTTCCGGGCCTGGGCCGCGCTCTGCGAGGCGCGCGAGGCATTGCCGGCGACCTCGAGCACGCTCGCGGCCATTTCCTCCATGGCCGTGGCCGCCTCGGCGCTACGCAGGCGCTGGGTTTCGGCGCCCCCGGCCACCCGCGCGACCAGGCCGGACAGCAGCTCGACCGCCCCGCCCAGGCGCGCGACCAGGTCTTCGATCAGGCCGGCGGCCTCGCGCAGGCCCTGGGATCTGGCCTCCTCGGCCTCGCGGCGGGCGGCCTCGGCCGCGGCGGCGCTGGCCTCGGCCCGGCGGCCGGCCTCCCGGGCCTGGGCTTCGCGCTCCGCGGCTCCGGCCAGGGAGTGCTCCAGGGCGTGGGCCATGCGCACCACGGCCGCGAAGACGCCGTGCTCGCGGTCGGGGTGCAGCCCCTTGGCCGCAGCGAACTCGCCGCCGGCCAGGCGGGCGGCCATGTCGGCCAGGGCCTCGGGCTCGGCGCCCAGGCTCGCGGCCAGGTTGCGTGACAGGAACACGGCCGCGGCCACGGCCAGCAGCACGGACACGGCCAGGGTGACGTAGAGCCAGCGCATGGTCGTCCGGCTGCCGGCCTGGATGGCCTCGGCGTGCTCGGCCACGGCCGCAGTGGCCTCGGTCATGATCGGATCCATGGCCGCGGCCAGGGTGTCGCTGCCCTGGTCGAACTCCTCCATGATCACGTTGCCCGCCTCGCGGCCCTGGGCCAGGTAGGCATCGGCCATGCGCCGGCCGCTGGAGTACAGGTTCTCGAAATCCTTCTTGAGCGCCGCGGCCCTGGCCGCGGCGGCGGCCGTGCCCTCGGTCCGGCGGTAGCGCTCCAGGGCCTCGGCGAACTGCGAGGCGGCGGCCGTGGCGTCCTCGAAGCCGGCGGGGTCGCCGGTGGCTCCGACGTCGGTCAGCCACTGCTGCATTTCCACCGTGGCGAACTTCATGTCGGCCAGGGCGGCCAGGGCCGGAACGCGCCTGTCGGCGATTTCCGCGCTCTGGCTCGAGACGTCCCGGGCCAGCCCGGAGAGCAGCACGGTGGTGACGCCCATGGCCAGAGCGACCAGGCCGAAGCCGATGGAGATCTTGGCGGTCACGTTGAGTCGCATGCGATCCTCGCTGCCGATGAAATGTCGTAAGAGGGAAACACCACGCCGGCCATTTTATCGGCCGGTTTCGGATCGGTGGCAAGTGTTTTTGCCGCGCAGGGGGGAGGCGTCGAAGTCGCGGCTGCGCGCGGATGGGCGGGGGAGGGGGCTCGGCTAGTCCCGCGTGGCCGGCTCGAGGCCCATGGCCATGAGGGCCTGGCGGGCGGCTTCCTGCTCGGCCTTCTTCTTGCTGCCGCCTAGCCCGCGGTATGCGCAGCCGTCGGGCAGGGACACGACCACCTCGTAGACCTTGGCGTGGTCCGGACCGTCCATGCTCTCCTGGGAGTAGATCGGGCGCTGGCGCTGCGTCTGCTGGGTATGTTCCTGGAGCCGGGTCTTGAAGTCCTTGGCCTTGGGCAGGCTCGGGCACTGCGGCCAGTGGCCGGCGAACAGGCGGGTGACCAGGTCCCGGGCGGCGCCGAAGCCGCCGTCGAGAAAGACCGCGCCGAGCACGGCCTCGAAGGCGTCGGACAGGAGTGCGTCCCGTTCCCGGCCGCCCTGGGTCTCCTCGCCGCGGCCCAGCCGGATGTACTCGGACAGGCCGATCTCCCGGGCCATGGCGGCCAGGCTCGCCTCCTTCACCAGGCGCGAGCGCAGGCGGGTCAGCTGGCCCTCGCGCTCCGCGGCGAAACAGGCGTAGAGCTCGGCGGACACGGCCAGCTCGAGCACGGCGTCGCCCAGGAACTCCAGGCGTTCGTTGGATTCCTGGGCATTGTCGCGCTCGTTGACAAAGGAGCTGTGGGTCAGCGCCAGGACGAGCAGGTGCGGGTCGGCGAAGCGATAACCCAGCCGGTCTTCGAGGGGTGTCAAATCATGGGGCATGGTCGTGATCCTGTGTCGGCCATGTCGGCCGACGATAGATCGGGTATCCGAAACCCGGCCGGACGGTCAAGCGCCAAGGCGCGTTATCCATGCGTTTCCCGGCACGAGGCACGTTGCGAAAAGGTCGCATCCACGGTAATCATCCCCGAGCGTCACCACAGCCACGTGAGGAGGACAGGGATGCCTGGGATCTACATCGGATCGACATCCGGCTACTCGGGAAAGAACATGGTGGTGATGGGCCTCGGCCTTGAGCTCCAGAAGCAGGGCTTCACCATCGGCTACATGAAGCCCGTGGGCGCCGTGCCGGTGACCACCGGCCGCTGCCTGGCCGACGAGGACGCCATCTTCGTCCAGGAGGTCCTGGGCCTGTCCGAGGACCCCTGTCTGGTGACGCCGGTGGTGGTCACCTCCGAGTTCATGGCCCAGGCCTTCCGCGGCGAGTGCAGCGACCTCATGCCCCAGATCCGGTCCGCCTACGACAAGCTGGCCCAAGGCAAGGACGTGGTCCTGGTGGCCGGCTCGGGCTCCATGAACTCCGGGCGCTACTGCCACCTGGACGGCGTCTCGGTAGTCAAGTCCTTAGGGATAAAATGCGTGATCATCGACCGCTTCGCCAAGGAGCTCAAATACGACTACCTGCTGGTCCAGAAGGAGGCCCTGGGCGACTCGCTGGTGGGCGTGGTGCTGAACGACATCCCGGCCAGCGCCATGGACGAGGTCCAGAACCTGATCGTGCCCTTCCTCGAACGCACCGGCATCAAGGTCCTGGGCATCATCCCCAAGGACCCGCTGATGGGCGCGATCAAGGTCGGCTCGCTGGCCAGCCGGCTGGGCGGCAAGGTGATCAGCGCCACGGGCAAGACCGACCGGGTGGTGGAGAACTTCCTCATCGGCACCATGCAGGTCGAGAACTTCCTGACCCATTTCCGGCGCAACAAGAACGCCGCGGTCATTGTCGGCGGCGACCGCTCGGACGTGCAGCTGGTGGCCCTGGAGGGCGGCTGCCCCTGCCTGGTCCTCACCGGCAACCTCTACCCCAACGACATCATCATCACCCGCTCGGAAGTGCTGGAGATACCGATCATCATCGTGCGCGAGGACACCTTCACCGTGGCCAAGAAGATGGAGGCCATCCTCGAGCGCCACAAGCTGCGCGACATGATCAAGATCCGCCAGGGAGCGAGTTTGGTGGCCCACAACGTGGACATCCAGCACATCAAGCAGGCCATCGGGCTCAAGTAAAATTATGAACATCCGACTGTTAGTTATACTGCTTGCCTTACTATTTTGATCATCTTCAGTTCAACTGTGGCTCCTGCCGCCAATTGGAAGTCAGGACCACCGATGTACTTCCTGCTTCTGGACCAGAACTACGAGATAGTAAACATGCTGAAAGATCCAGGCCCTACAAAATATTGCTGGTGGCATTACGAACACATTCTAATAGATGATCATGGCACCACAATATGGACAACGCCACCGTATTTACAAAACACACTAGAGTGTGAAAGCGGATATGAATATCCAACATTCCAAATTATTACTCTTAATTATACTCAAGATTCATTCAAGCAGTACCCTGGATGGGATTTGGGAGTAGATGTTGACGACGATGGAAATATCGCATTTTTATCAATGAATCATGCAAGATATATGAACGAAGACATTTGTACGTTGCACGAAATTACAGCCCTACACTTCCATAACTACGGCGAGGAGCATGCATCTTTTTTTGATAGCTATAAATTTTCTGATTTCGATGAGGTATGGTTTACTTTCCAAGCAAAGCTGAATGGCACGCCCATTGAACCTGCCTGTGCAACTTTTCCAACTTCATGCATTACAGCCGATTTCGGAGTCCAATTCCCAAATGGCTACTACTACATTCTTGGCGTATTAATATACAACAACGGAATTACAATTGGCAACGTCAACGGATATGATCTAAATGAAAACACAGAGGACGACATCTACTGGAAAAGCTCTGACCCATATTCGCCTCACCAGGTATTGCTCCACGGCGAAAAATTAGCCTACCCTTACCTAACTACAGATGAGTACACCTACTACGCAATTAACTATAAGCATTTAATGGCCGAATGCTCTTACATTCATCCTCTACCTGACGGCTACACCTGGGATGATGCGACAATCATATTCGCAGAAGTTTATTCGACAGTTCGTGGCGCTGATTTAGATTTTTGGGCAAAAAATGGTAATGTATATGGTGTTAAGTACATCAACAATTAATCTATATATAGTCGACTGCGGTTCAGGGTGCGCGGATTTTGCAGGCCGGTTGAGCCCAGAGGAGCCGCCTAACGTATAGATAACTGCCATAGGCAGCCTTCGCGCGCAGTCCCTCGCTTCCGCTCGGGTGCGCGCTATGAGCCCTCACTCGTTCGGGCTGCGGCGGAGGGGGATGGACCGGAAGGGATGGCGTATCCTGGCGATCCAGTCATGACCCAAGGTCAATGAAGCGAGGGCCTTGGGAGACGATCCCAAGGCCCTTTTCATTTTGGTCCGAAAAGTGGCATGACCAGCTCATGGCGAACACATTCCGGCCTCAAAGGACCATCCAAAGCAGATTGATCGCTCGGTTGTGCCCGTTGTTACTAACTGTCCATAACACATATAAACGGTGACTGCATGCTACATAAAATTATAAGTAAATTCTTATCAAATGCCAATGAAGACACCCGCATCCGCAGCGACATTGAGAGTGCCATCGAAGAGCCAGCTCACACTTCTTGCCCTGCTGATGCGATATTGATAGATGATTATTCATATAAGATTCGAGTACGCTACGGGTATGAGCGAAAGCCACACAAATACATACATGATAAATTTCAAATAAATGATGAGCAGTATACACGGACGCTGAAGTCATTCACCGCCTATTCCGATTTTTACAAAACAATACCCGTTCACGCGATCGACCCGGCGACGCCGCATTGGCTCAACGGCTGGTTTCCCGCGCTTGACGCCATCTCGTTGTGCGGCATGATTTGCAACAACAGACCCGATGTCTACCTGGAAATAGGCTCGGGGAACTCCACGAAGTTTGCGAGATACGCCATTGAACACTTCAATCTCGGCACCAGGATCATATCGATCGACCCAGAGCCGCGAGCGGAAATAAACGCGCTCTGCGACGAAATACACAGGACGGCCCTTGAGGACATCGACACCGGCATTTTCGAACGCCTGCCACAAAAAACCGTCTTATTCATAGACAGTAGTCACCGGGCATTCCAGAACTCGGATACGACCGTTTATTTCACTGAAATCCTTCCATCCCTGCCGAGAGATACTGTTTTCGGCGTCCATGATATTTTTCTGCCCTACGACTACCCCGAACACTGGATAGGCGAAAAAAGATACTACAACGAGCAGTACCTGTTGGCATGCTGGCTGCTGGCCGGAGGTGGGATTGATACCGTCCTGCCAAACGCCTACACGTACTTTTCGGAAATAAGCAACAAGGTCCTGGCCGACCTCTGGTCGTCGCCTGAAATGAACGGCGCGGAGACCTTCGGATGCATCTATTGGGGCAAGAGGACTTAGCCCGACGAATCTTAATAAAAACAACGAAACGAGGGCCTTGGGAGATAATCCCGAGGCCCTTGCCTTTTTCATCAACCGAAAACTGCAAAGAGGCCTCCGCGCGCAGTCCCTCGCTATGCTCGGGTGCGCGCTCGCAAGCCCTCACACGTTCGGGCAGCGGCGGCGGGGATGGATCGGACAGGGCTGGCGTGGGGCCGGAGATACCGTGTGGAAGAAATGCTGGGAAAAAGAGCCCGGCACCCCGGACCTTGCCGGACAAGGCTCTTCACCCCGTGGCTGCCTTTGCCCGTCCCGTCCCCTCCGGCTGTGCGCGTCAGACGCACTCGCGCGTGGCCAGGAAGCGCACGCGGGGCCATTTCTCCATGGCCCGCTCCAGCCACCATTGGCTGGGAAAGGTCATGGCCAACTGGCCGTCGGCGTCGGTGACCATGGCGTTCTCGTTCATGCTCTTCAGCTCGTCCAGGGCCGGGGCCTCGCCCGCCAGCCAGCGCACGGCCTCGATGTTCATGGGCTCGGTGCTGATCTGGACGTCGTATTCCCTGGCCAGGCGGGCGGCGATGACCTCGAACTGCAGCGCGCCCACCGCGCCGAGCATCAGGTCACGGCCGGTGAGCGGCCGGAAGAGCTGGATGGCGCCCTCCTCGGTGAGCTGCGAGAGGCCCTTGTCGAGCTGCTTGGCCTTGAAGGGGTTCCTGAGGACCACCCGGCGGAAGTGCTCGGGGGCAAAATGCGGGATGCCCAGGTAGTTCAGGGGCTCCTTGCCGCAGAGCGTGTCGCCGATGCGCAGCTTGCCGTGGTTGGGGATGCCGATGATGTCGCCGGGCCAGGCCTCCTCCACGCCGGAGCGGTCCTGGGCCATCATGATCACGGCGTTGTGCAGGAGCATCTCCTTGTCCGTGCGCTGGTGGCGCACCCGCATGCCCCGGGTGAAGCGGCCGGAGTTGACCCGCAGGAAGGCCACGCGGTCGCGGTGCAAGGTGTCCATGTTCGCCTGGATCTTGAAGACCACGCCGGAGAACTGCTCCTCCAGGGGCGAGACCTCGCGGCTCTCGGCCCGGCGCGGCCTGGGGGCCGGGGCGTACTCCAGGAACGCGTCCAGAAGCTCGCGCACGCCGAAGGTGTTGACCGCGCTGCCGAAGAAGACCGGGGTCTGCCGGCCGGCGAGGTAGCGCCCGTGGTCGAAGGGGTAGCCCGCGCCCTCAAGCAGCTCGATGTCGTGGCGCAGCTCCGCGGCCGCGCCGGCGCCCACCTGGCGGTCCAGCTCCGGGTCGTCCAGGCCGCGCAGGACCACGGCCTCGCGGGGCCGGACGCCCTTGTTGCCGGGCTCGAAGAAGCGGATGAACCCCTGGCGGAGGTCGTAGACGCCCTGGAAGAGCTTGCCCATGCCGATGGGCCAGGTCAGCGGCGCGCACTCGATGCCCAGGTTCCGCTCGATGTCGTCCAGCAGCTCCAGGGGCGAGCGGCCGTCGCGGTCGAGCTTGTTGACGAAGGTCATGATCGGCGTGTCGCGCATGCGGCAGACCTCCATGAGCTTTTTCGTCTGGGTCTCCACGCCCTTGACGCTGTCGATGATCATCAGGGCCGAGTCCACGGCCGTGAGCACGCGGTAGGTGTCCTCGGAGAAGTCCTGGTGGCCGGGCGTGTCCAGGAGGTTGACCGCGTAGCCGCCGTAGCCGAACTGCATGACCGAGGAGGTCACGGAGATGCCACGCTCCTTCTCGATGGCCATCCAGTCGGAGGTGGCGTGGCGGGCGGTCTTGCGGGCCTTCACCTCGCCGGCCATGTGGATCGCGCCGCCGAAGAGCAGGAGCTTCTCGGTCAGCGTGGTCTTGCCGGCGTCGGGATGGCTGATGATGCCGAACGTGCGGCGGCGCTCGACCTCGCGCCGCAACTGGGCCATGAAAGCTGTATCGGACATGGTTATCGTCTCGCCGGGCTTGAATTTTCTTCCGTCGCAACGCTCCGGACGAAACATCGGGAACGGAAACACACGGAGCAATCGTAATCGATGCGGTTGACACCTAATCAGGACCGGCCGCGCGGTCAACTGGGAGCTGCCGGCGGAAGCGGATGACGTGGGGGAGGAAACCCCCTTTTTCGGCAAAAAGGGGGTTTCCTCCCCCACACCCTCACCTTCCCCCAAAAACCGTTGACTCGCTTCGCGCAGGGACGCGGCGGACGGGCGAGGGGCGGCGAGGCGGGCGGACTCGGGGCGATCGGCGGGAAGAGGAAAAGACAGCCGGTGAGGATGGAGAAGGCCTGGATCGGCGCCGGCTTGGTTGTTTTCGGCCACATCTTTTCGTAACTCGGCTCCACGGCCCATCCCCTCGTCACCCAAGCTGAAAATCGAAGCCTCCCCGCGTTCTTCGCGCGGGGAGGCTTCGATTTTCAGACTGCGGGGTCAAGGGGGGTCAGCCCCCTTGCGGGGTGCAGGGGNNGGCAGCGCCCCTGCCCGCCGGAGGCTATCCTACCTACCTACGAACCGAGGATGATGCGGGCGTCCACGGCGTAGAGGGCGGTGCCCGTGCCCTTGACGGGGTTCAGGTCCATTTCGGCGATCTGCGGGAAGTCGGTGGCCAGGAGGCCCACGCGGACGAGCTGGTCGGCCAGGAGCTTCAGGTCCATGCCGGGCTCGCCGCGCACGCCCTTGACGATGGGTGCGGCGGCGATTGCATCGATCATGTCCAGGGCCTCGGCCACGGCCAGGGGAGCCAGGCGGAACTGGATGTCCTTCAGGGCCTCGGCGTAGATGCCGCCGAGGCCGAAGGCCACGAGGTGTCCGAAGGGCTCCTCGCGCTTGGCGCCGATGATGACCTCGGTGCCCCGGACCATCTGCTGGACGAGGACGCCGCTGGCGCCGGGGATGGCCATCATGGCGTCGTATGTTTCGGCGGCGGCGGCGAGGTCGGCAATGCCGACCTTGACGCCGCCGACGTCGGTTTTGTGCAGCGGCCCGACGACCTTCATCACCCAGGGGAAGGGGAGGGTGGAGGTGAGTTCGGGCAGGTCGGCCTTGGCGTCGAGGACGCGCTGGCCGGGGGTGCGGATGCCGGCGGCGTCGAGCACGGAGGCAACCGTGTCGGGGTCGAGGATGCCGGTCTTGCCGGCCAGGATCTCGGCCAGCCGTGGGCGGTCGTAGCCGGGCAGGCCGGGGACCGGCTCGGCGCTGGCCGGGCGGTTGACGATCCGGCCGATGGCCTTGGCCATGGCCACCTCGTCCTCGAAGTAGCACTTGCCGGCCGCGGTGAAGTCCGCCAGGGGCTTGGCCGAGGAGACGGCGGTGCAGAACGAGGGGAAGACCGGCAGGGGCAGCCGGTCCATGGCCTTGATGACCTCCTGGTAGATGGCCCAGTTGTCGGAGAGGCCGGAGTCGCCGACCACGACCATGATGTAGTCGAGGTTGTCGGCTTCCTCGGCGGCGAGGATCTCGAAGACGCGGGCGAACTGCGCGGCGGTGCGCGAGGGCAGGCAGTCCACGGGGTTGGCGGTGCCGGCGCTGGGGGGCAGGGCTTCGGCCAGGAGGGCGCGGGTGAGGGGCTTGAGCGCCGGGACCTCGAGGCCCTGGCGGTTGAGCTCGTCGGCGAGCATGACCCCGGGGCCGCCGGCGTCGGTGACGATGGCCACCCGCCGGCCGTCGAGCCGGCCCTTGGCCAGGGTCAGGGCGCAGGCCAGGTCCACGAGCTCGATGCGCGAGGCCACGCGGATGATGCCGGCCTTGTCGAACAGGGCCTGGACCGCGGTGTCGCTGGAGACAAGGGCGCCGGTGTGGCTGGCCGCGGCCCGGTTGCCGGCCTCGGTGGTGCCGGCCTTTATCCCGGCCAGGGTGCAGCCCTTGGCCGCCAGGCTGCGGGCGTGGGCCAACAGGCGCTTGGGATCGTTCACGGTTTCCATGTACAGGAGCTTGACCGGGGAGGAACCTGGCCCCTGGGCCTGGTCGAAGAGGCCCAGGAGGTCGGTCACGCCGGTCTGGGCGGAGTTGCCCACGGTCAGGAAGGAGTTGAAGGCCAGTCCTCGCTTGGTGGCCTGTTCGGCCAGGTAGTCCACGGTGGCGCCCGAGCCGCTCAGGAAGTCGGCCCCGCCGGCGGCCATGAGCGGCAGGATGCCGGCGAACTTGCCGGCCAGCCTACAGGACATGACTCCCAGGCAGTTGGGTCCGAGGACGATCATGCCGCTTTCGTCGGCGATGGCCTTGAGGCGTTCCTCCTCGGCCTTGCCCTCGGCGCTCTGCTCGCCGAAGCCGGCCGACAGCACGACCACGGCCTTGACGCCCTTTTCCGCCAGCTCCGTGAGGCTCTGGCGCACGAACTTGGAGGGGATGGCGATGTAGGCCAGATCCGGGACCTCGGGCAGCTCGGGGACGCTCTTTACCGCCGGCACGCCCTGGACCATGTCGCTCTTGGGGTTCACGGCGAAGAGCCGACCGGCGTAGCCCCGGGCCAGGATGTTGGCCAGGATGCGGCCGCCGGGTTTGGAGGTGTCGTCGCTGCCGCCGATCACGGCGACGCAGGCGGGATTGAGGAGTCGTTCAAGCATATGGGGTGCTCCTCGCGGTTAGAGCAGCGTGGCGCCGGCCTGGAAGGCGGCGAAGTTGGCCGCCCAGATGGCCGGCTTGGGGCTTACGCTGCGGATGGCCATGAGCCAGTACTCCTCGGGGAAGGCGTTGAAGGGCGGGATGCGGCTCATGGCGCCCATCATCACCACGTTGGCGCTGCGGCCGGCGTCGTCGCCGAGCTCCAGGGCCTTTTGCAGCACGTCCACGACCACGACGTGGTAGTCCTCGAGCTCGGCGGTGATGGCCTCGAGGCTGGGGTAGGCCTCCTTGGGCATGCCCTGGGGCAGCATGGCCGTCTTGGCCAGGACCACGGTGCCGCCGAGCTTCAGGAGCTCGATGAATCCGGGCCGGAAGACCTCGCTCATCTCCATGGTCACCAGGCAGTCCACGCTGCCGGGCACGAGCACCGGGCTCATGGACGTGCCGCAGGCGAAGGTGCTGATCACGGGTCCGCCCATCTGGGCCATGCCGTGGGTCTCGCCCTTGACCACGTTGGTTTCGCCGTAGCCGCTCAAGAAGGCGAGCTTGGTCAGGACGCGGCCGAAGAACAGGTTGCCCTGGCCGCCCACGCCGCGGATGGCCACGGACAGGCGCTCGGGCAGGCTTGCCCGGTCGTAGCTCGGCTCGGGGATGTTCTCGGGGGCCTCGGGCAGCTTGACCGTGGCGGTGGCAGCCTTGGCCTCGGGCTTGTCCACGATGTGGATGGCGCCGGTGGCGCAGCGCTGCATGCAGGCCGGGGTGTTGGAGACGCAGCCGGTGCACAGGTTGGTGAAGGCGGGGGTCTTGTCCTCGGTCAGCTCGATGCCGGGGCAGATGTTGCACAGCCCGCATTTGACGCACTTCTCGGCGTCCACGGCCAGCTTCTGTCCGTACTTGTTCTTGGGAACCTTGCGGATGCAGGTGCCCTGGACCACGATGGTGGTGAAGGTGCCGGTCTCGGCCGCCTCGAGGCTTTTCTTCATGGCCTTGCGCAGGCCCTTGTAGTCGTAGGCGTTGACCTCCACTACCTCGGTGCCGTGGGCGCGCAGGGCGTCGCTCAACTTGAAGGCGTTCGGCTGGCCGGCCAGGTTCACCGGCGAGGTGGCCGTGGGCTGGCCGCCGGTCATGGCCGTCCATTCGTTGTCCAGGATGACCTTGACCCCGGGCACGTGCCTGAAGACCGTGTTGCGGGTGCCGTCCAGGCCGCTGTGGCATTCGGTGCTGTCGCCGATGACGCTGATGCACTTGCCGGCCTTGTCGGGCTGGGAGAGCACGAAGCCGCAGCGCTTGTTTTCGCTCGCGCCCATGGCCACGCCGGTGTCCATGGCGTTCATGAAGTAGAGGAGCGCGTTGCAGCCGATGTCGCCGAAGATGACCTCGAGCTTGCCCTTCTTCTTCATGTCGCTGGCGATCTCGCCGAACAAGCGGTAGGGGCAGCCGGCACAGATCAGGGGCGGGCGCGCCGGAGACTGCAACCTGCTCACGCGCTTCTCGATGCGGTGGCCCAGGAATTCGGCCATGGAGGCCGGCGTCCATTCGGTCACCTGGCTGTATTCGGGCTTGCCCGTGAGCTTCAGGCCCGCGCGTTCGATCTCCTCCTGGATGTAGCGGTAGCCGTCGTCGAAGATGAAGACCTTCCCGGAGATGGAGGCGCAGAATTTCTTGATCAGCTCCAGGGGCAGGGGGTTGGTGAAGGCCAGGGAGAGGACGTCGATGTCGGGCTCGAAGAGGGCCTGGACCTCCTTCATGAACATGGCGTTCGGGCCGTAGACGATCACGCCGCGCTTGCCGGCGCCCCTGGTCCACTCGTTCAGCGGGCTGTCCTCGACCATCCTGGCCAGGGCGGGCATGCGTTTGGCCATCATGGTGTTGTAGTTGCGGCGGGTGAGCGGCGGCAGGCAGTTGTAGTCGTGCAGGTCGGCGGGCATGGCCGCGGGCTCGCGGGTTTCGGGCGGCATGAGCTTGACCAGGCCTTCGCTGTGGCAGAGCACGCCGCTCGGCAGGATGACCACGCCGGTGTTGTGCTCGCGGCCGATTCGGACCGCTATGGCCGCGGCCTCGTGCATCTCCTGGTGGTTGCGCGGCTCGAAGACCGGCAGGAAGCAGCTCTTGAACAGGTAGCGGGGGTCGAGGACGTGCTGGGTGGAGCTGGGGGTGAAGTCCGTGGCAATGTAGTAGATGAGCGCCCCGCGGACCTGGGTGAAGAAGGCGGCGCTGGTGATCACGTCGCCGGCCTGCATCAGGCCCGGGATCTTCATGGTCACGACGCAGTCGCGGCCGGCCAGGCTGTGGCCGTGGCCCACGCCGGCGGCCACGGCCTCGCTGACCGACCAGCCCACGTCGATCAGGTCCTGGACCTGGGACAGGCCGCGGTCGATGACCTCGGAGCTGGGCGTGCCGGGGTAGCCGTCGGCGCTGTGGATGCCGGCGCGCACGCAGCCGACCGCGAAGGCGATGTTGCCCTGAAGCACTTCGGGTTGGCCGCTCGGGGCCAGGCACAGATCTTTGATGGGATTCATGCGCGATCACTCCTGTGAAGGGTTGTGATGTGGGCTTGGGTCATCCCCCGGCGGCCGCATGGCCGGCGGCGGGGAGGAGTTGCTGGTGGGGTCCGCGGCGACAACGCGAGGGGCCTCGAAGCCGAGCGTGCCGCGGACCCCGCTGACGGGAGGCCCGGGTGAGAAGGAGCAAAAAAGGCGGATAGCTATGCGCCGATGGGCACGTTGTTCACCGTGGGCTTCGGCTGGACGCCGCGCGAGTAATCGATGATCTGTTCGGTCACGCGCATGTCCATGTTGTAGAAGGACTCCACGGTGAAGGCCGCGGTGTGGGGCATGGCCAGCACGTTGGGCAGGGTGAGCAGCGGCGAGTCCGTGGGCGGCTCCTTTGTCCAGGCGTCGATGGCCGCGCCGGCGATCTCGCCGCTTTTCAGGGCCTCATAGAGCGCGTCCTCGTCGATCAGCTCGCCGCGGGCGGCGTTGACCACCACGGCGGTCTTCTTCATCTGCTTGAACTGCGCGGCGCCCAGCATGTGCGCGTTCTCGGCGGTCAGGTTGCAGTGCAGGGAGAGCACGTCCACCCGGGGCAGCATGTCGTCCACGCGCAGCACCCGCTCGACGCCGAGCATGGTGGCGAACTCCTCGGGCCAGTACGGATCGAAGGCCAGGATCTTCATCCTGAAGCCGGTGGCCCGGATGGCCACGGCCCGGCCGATGGCGCCGAGCCCGACCAGGCCGATGGTCTTCTGCCAGATCTCGTTGCCTTTGATGCTGGTGTGGTCGTAGCCGCCGGCGCGCATCTGCGCGTCGCCGAAGGGAATCCTGCGCAACAGCCCGAGCAGCATGCCGAAGGTCTGGTCGGCCACGGCCTGGGAGTTGCAGCCCGGCGAGTTGCAGACCAGCACCTTGCGCGCGGTGGCCGCGGGCACGTCGATCATGTCCAGGCCCACGCCGTACTTGCCGATCATCTTCAGCCTGGGGAGCTCGGCCAGAAGTTCCTTGGTCACCTTGAGGTCGTTGCCCGAGAGGACGACGTCGGCCCGGCGCAGGTCGTCCATGAACCCGGGCGCGCCGGGAGGCGTCTTGCGCCGGTCGATGATCTCGAGGCCGGCCTGGCGAAGCTTGTTCAGTCCGTCGTCGCTGCTCAGGCAGTAGGGGGGCGCTTGGACGAAAACGACAGTCTTGCTGCTCATGGATACCTCCGGGTGTGTGGGATTGGACCTATTTCGCGCGCAGAGTCTCGAGGTGGAGACGGTAAGCCATGTAGCTGGCCAGGGTCCTGACCGCCCGGTCGTTGCTGCGGAAGGTCGGGACGCCGCCCCGGATCAGGCTCTCGGCCATGGGGTCGTAGAGCGAGCCGCCGTCGACCACGCCGACGATGGGCTTGGCCGCCTGGGCCAGTATCAGGGGCAGCCGCCTGATGACGCTCGATTCGGGCAGCTCGCTGCCATCCAGGGCCAGGGTGGACATGTTCGGGGACAAGGGATCCAAGCCCACGGACACGGCGTCCACGCCCTCGTCGGCCAGCAGGCGCTCGACGATGGCCAGGTGCAGCTCGTCGTCGGCCGCGGGGTTGATGTCCAGCGGGTTCTTGATCTCGACCAGGGAGGACAGGCCCTTGGCCGCGACCAGGGCGGCGACGCCCTCGCGGGTGGCGGGGGCGAGTTCGGCCATGTCCAGGTGGTAGTCGTCGCCGAGGATGCTGTCGGCCATGCCCACGGCCTCGAAGCCGGCGCCGCTGACCGCGGCCAGGCGCGTGCCGCCGACCTTCTTGGCGTTAAGCAGCGCGGAGAGCAGGTAGAGGTCCTCGAAATCGCTGAAGGTCGCGGCGACCATGGCCCCGGCCTCGGCCACGCAGGACTCGCAGACCATGTAGTCGCCGGCCAGGGAGGCGGTGTGGCCGGCCGTGGCCAGCTGCCCGGCCGGCGTGCGCCCGGCCTTGTAGAAGAGGATTTCCTTGCCGGCCAGCGCCGCGCGGCGCACCGCCTGGCAGAAGGCCAGGCCGTCGTTGTCGTTGAAGCCCTCCATGTACACGGCGATCAGCTTGATGTCGTCCCGGCCGTTCAGGTAGTTGACGAAATCCGAGGCCGTGAGGTCGGTCTGGTTGCCGATGGAGATGGTGTAGGCCGGCTGCAGGCGCTCGAACTTGCTGAGGCGCGTGACCATGAAGGCCCCGCTCTGGCTGATGAAGGCCACGCCGGGCAGGGAGCGCTCGGGCGAGCGCGGCAGCTTGGTCTTGGGGATGAACACGGCGTCGTACCCGCCGGGGTTGGAGACCACGCCCAGGCAGTTGCCGCCGACAAATACCGGGCCGCCGTCCTCGCGTTCGCGGGAGGCGGCGATCTTCTTCTTGATCTCTATCGCCCGTCCCTTGCTCTCCTGGGTCTCGCCCAGGCCCCCGGGGATGAGCATGACCGCGTGGGCCTTGCCGGTCTCGACCACGGTCTCGATAAGCTCGGGCACCTGCTCGGCCTTGATGGCCACCACCAGCAGATCGAGGGGGTTTTCGAGCGCGGCGATGGAGGCCACGCAGGTGACGCCGTCGATCTCGGTCTCGCCGGGCCGGATGACCCGCAGCCGCTCCGGGGGCACGCCGCTCTCGAGGAGATTCCCGAGGATGATGCGGCCGAAGTTGCGGCCTTTGGCGGAGACGCCGATGACCCCGATGGTTTCGGGGTGCAGCAGGTTGCCGATCTTGTGGATCGGGCGCGCCACCGCGCGCTCTTCGGGTCTGGAGAACTTGGCCAGGCCGTCGAGTGGGACCATGCAGAAGTCGGTGAAGGCGAAGGGATTGATCTCCAGCTCGTCGATGTAGTAGGGCGCCTCGGAGTTCTCGGGCGAGTAGTGGTTGCCCATCTCGATGAAGGAGCTGAAGCACTCGATCAGCTGCTCGTCGGTGACCACCCGGCGCTGGCCGCGGGTCAGGCCGGTCAGCTTCCTGTAGGAGATGGTCGCCTTGAACAGCTCGAAGAACTCGTCGCCGTCGGTGAGCGCCGTGGCCGCGGCCACGATGGCCTGGCCCTTGCGGAAGCGCTTGGCGTAGAGCTCGGTGTCGATGCCGCCCAGGCCCGCGCTCAACACCGTGCCGAACTCCCGGGTGCGCCGCAGGCCCACGATGAGCTCGTTGCCGAAGGCCGAGGAGTCCGGGGGCATGAACTGGCACATGAGCACGCCCTTGATGTCCTTGGCCACCGCGGCCAGCAGGGCCTGACCGTCGAGCTCGCGGAAGGCCTCGGGCCTGGCCTGGGGGTTGGCCGCCAGGTAGGCCGCGAAGTTCTCGGCACATTCGCACATCATGCGCCGCCAGGTCGCCCGGACCTTGGCCGGGGTCTTGTCCACGATGCGCACGCCGCCGACATCTGACTTATGAATGATGGACGGGGAGAGGATTTTCAGCACGACCTTCTGGCCGGGGAAGGACAGAATCTCGTTGTCCGAGGGCTTCATGCCCTTGAGGATGGGCAGGACGGCGGGCGGTGTTTCTGCCCCCGAATTGTTCAGCAAGGCATATGTTTCGTGCTCGAACAGAAATGAGCGGCCTTCGGCGGCGGCCAGGTCGAAAAGCTCGGTGATGGCGGTGTAGTTTATATCGAGACCCATGTTCCGATCTCCTTCAGTCGAGTGCGCGCGGGGCGCGGGGGTGTTCTGCGTCAAAAGGTATGACTTATTTGCTTAAGCACCTCCGTTTTGTCAAGAAAATTGGCTAGTCGGGAATACACTGTTTTTTATTCAAAAAATAAGATCATATATTTAGCATAGTTGTCTTTTAAGTCATGCGAACTTGACAGAATGTGATTCCGGCATGTGCTTGCCAAAAGGTTGCTTATAAGGCAAAGTAAGACTTGGCTGAGCACGGCAATCAATACTAAATTTAGCAAAAACAGCGAGTTAGGTGGTACGTGTTGGAAATACGTTAAACTTTTACCGGCAGGTGAGGTTGTCATGAGCAGACAAGCGTGGTTGATTCTGGGTCTCGGACTGGTGCTGTCCTTTGCCGGCACGGCGCACGCCAAGCGCGAGCTCAAATACGGGCACATCGCCCCGATCCAGATCGGGCAATTCGTTCAGGGGCAGCAGCAGGGCGACCTGGCCATGGCCGCCTACATCAAGGAAAAGACGGGCGGCGCCATCGAGATCAGCGTCTTTCCGCTCAGCCAGCTGGGCTCGGAGCGCAGCATGCTCGAGCAGGCGCAGTTCGGCTCCCTGGACATGATGGACACCACCACCGGCACGCTGACCAACCTGGTGCCCCAGGCCGGCCTCTTCGACCTCTTCTTCATGTGGCCGAGCAAGGCCGTCGCCCACAAGGTCATCACCGATCCCGACGTCGTGAACATCTACTCCGATCTCCTCCTGGAGAAGGGGCTCGTGTTCCTCGGCAGCTACGCCGAAAACGAGATGCGCGACTTCCAGTGCACCAAGAAGGCCGTGGTCACGCCCGAGGACATGAAGGGCATGCGCGTTCGGGTCATCGAGTCCCCGGTCTTCCTCGAAAGCTTCCGGGCCATGGGCGCCAATCCCGTGGGCATGCCCTTCGGCGAGCTTTACACCGCCCTGCAGCAGGGCGTCATCGACATGCAGGACAACCCCATCCCGACCTCCGTGGCCATGAAGTTCTCCGAAGTGGCCAAGTTCTTCACCCGCAGCGGGCATTCCTACACCAGCTGCTTCCGGCTGGTCAGCCGCGACGTCTGGGAGAGCTTCACCCCGGCGGAGCAGCAGATCTTCAAGGACGCCGCGAAACTCGGCCAGGAGACCAACTGGAAGGCCAACGACGTCATCCGCGAGGCGTTGGAGAAGCAGGCCGTGGAGAAGGAAGGCTGCACCATCGCCGACCTGACGCCCGAGCAGAAGGCCGCCTTCGCCGCGACCCAGAAGGACGTCTGGGCCAAGTTCGCCAAGCAGTACGGCCAAATTCCCAAGGACGCCAAGTACGGCAAGTACGCGGGAATGAGCTATTTCGACATGCTCCAGGACAAGATCAAGCAGTACAGCAACTAGCCATCGGCGAAAGCGCCGTGATGCCGGCCGTGCGCCGGCATCACGGCTTCTTGGAGGACGACGTGAGCACTTTTCGCAAGGCGTTTGCATCCTTTGAGGAATTGTCCATCGGCGGGTTGCTGCTCCTCCTGGCCTCGGCCACGACCTTCCAGGTCATCACCCGCTATTTCTTCGACACAACCTACGACTGGCTGGCCGAGGCCTCGCGCTACCTGACCATGCTGGCCGCCTTTGCCGGGGCCGGTCTGGCGGTCAAGCATGGCGCCCACTTCAGCATGGAGGCCGTGATCCATTTCCTGCCCGAGCGTCCCACTCATGCCGTGAAAACGCTCGCCTACCTCATCAGCACCTTCGTCATGGCCGTGGTCAGCTACCAAGCCTACATCCAGATCAGCAAATTGGCCAAATACGGTATGACCACCGCCTCCCTGGGCCTGCCCATGTGGGTCGCCTACACGCCGATCCTCGTTTTCGGCCTGGTCATCTCCCTGCGCTTCCTCATCGAGGCCGGCAAGGCCCTGCGCGCCGCCTTGAAGCCGGCGGCAGAGAACTAGGAGAACGACCATGGTGATCTTTCTCGTCCTCTCCTTCGTCATTCTCCTCGCCCTGTCCGTGCCCATCGCCATCGTGGTCCTGGCGACCACCATGGGCGCGGTCTACTTCTTCCTCGGCATGCCCCTGACCACCCTCGTCCAGCAGCTGTTCAACGGCCTGGACAACTTCCTGCTCCTGGCCATCCCCTTCTTCATCCTGGCCGGCAACATCATGGCCGAGGGCAAGATCGCCACCTACCTGGTGGAGGCCATGAAGGCCATCATCGGCCGCGTGCCCGGCGGCCTGGCCCTGGCCGGCCTGCTCACCTGCATGTTCTTCGCGGCCATCTCGGGCTCGAGCCCGGCCACGGTCATCGCCGTGGGCAGCATCATGATCCCGGCGCTCATCAAGACCGGGTACGACGAGAAGTTCAGCATCGGCCTGTTGACCAGCGCCGGGACGCTGGGCATCCTCATCCCGCCGTCCATTCCCATGGTGCTCTATTCCATGGTCGGCGACACCTCGGTGGGCGACATGTTCATGGCCGGCATCGTGCCCGGCATGGTCAGGGTCCTCTTCTTCGGCACCTACACCTACATCATCGCCAAGCGCTGCAACTGGACCTTCAAGACGGACTATACCCTGGCCGAGACCATGCGCGTCTTCGGCCGGGCCTCCTGGGGCCTGTTCATGCCGGTGCTGGTGCTCGGCGGCATCTACAGCGGCATCTTCACTCCCACCGAGGCCGCCGGCGTTTCGGTGGTCTACGCCCTGCTGGTCGAAATCTTCATCTACAAATCCATGAGCATGGAGAAATTCAAGAAGATCCTCGTCCAGTCGGCGGTGCTCTCCTCGGCGCTGCTGTTCATCATCGCCTGCGCCATGCCCTTCATCTGGCTGCTGACCCGCGAGCAGCTGCCGGTCCAGGCGGCCCAGTACATCGGAAGCATCGTCTCCAACAAGTACATGTTCCTGTTCCTGGTCAACATCCTGCTCCTGTTCATCGGCTGCGTCATGGACATCGTCGCGGCCATCCTGGTGCTCACGCCCATCTTCAAGCCCATGCTCGACCTGTACGCCATCGACCCGGTCATGTTCGGCATCGTCATGATCGTCAACGTGGAGATGGGTTTCCTGACCTTCCCCTTCGGCCTGAACCTGTTCGTCTCCATGGGCATGACCAAGAAGCCGCTGACCTACATCGCCTCGGCGGTCGTGCCCTTCCTCATCATGTGCGGCGTCTGTCTGCTCCTGGTCACCTATATACCCTGGCTGTCCCTGTGGCTGCCACAATTCCTGAAATGATGTAGTCTGCCGGTAACGACAGGCACAATACCGTGACCGTTGACCCCAGAGGCGCCCGGCCGGCCGGGCGCCTCGCTTGAGGAAGAGATGAGCAAGAAATCAGAGATGCAGAGCACCAGGAAGCCCGGGGCCAACCGGTTCGAGGACATCGTCGCGCTGCTCAAGCGCGACATCCTGCTCAAAAACTACAAGGTCGGCGACGTCCTGCCCCGGGAAGAGGAATTGGCCCAGCAGCTGAACGTCAGCCGGCCGCTCATCCGCGAAGCGCTCGGCGTGCTGAAGGCCCAGGGCTACCTGGAGGCCAGGCGCGGCGCCGGCGGCGGGACATTCGTCCAGGACATCCTGCAGAGCGGCAAGATGGACGAGCTGATCTCGGATCTCATCATCATGGGCCAGATGTCGGTCGCCGACCTGTGCAACGCCCGCCTGCTGATCGAGCCCGAAGGCGCGAGGTGCGCGGCGATGCACGCCACGCCCGCGGAGATCAGGACCATCGCCGACATCGTCGAGAAGACCGCGAGCGCGCCAGACCGGGAAACGGCCATCAGCCATACCGTTGAATTCCACAATTACATCGCACTCTGCAGCAAGAACATCTATTTCGCCCTGACCATCCGCGGGATGATGAGCTTCACCAAGATCTTCATCGACACCTTCGTGGACAAGTCGCACGACATCCATGACGACGAGTTCCATCGCCTGATCTTAGACGCCATCGCCTCCCACGATTCGCAGCTGGCTTACGAGCTCATGTTCATCCACGTGGTCGAGCTCAAGCGCTCGATGTGCCCCCTCGAGGCCCAGTTCCGCAAAATACACAACTCGAATCTGTGAGCCTGACATCATGAAAAAGAAAGACGTCCTCGTCCTCATCCCGTTCGTCGTCCTGATCGTCCTGGCGCTCCTGCCGGGCAACATCGAGGCCTTCAAGAACTGGACGCAGCGCTGGCCATACCTGTCGAGCTTCCTCAAGTTCTCCGTCCTGGCCACCTTCGGCGAAAGCCTGGCCCTGCGCCTGAAGACCGGCGCCTACACCCGGCCCGGCTTCGGCCTGGCCTGCCGGGCGCTGGCCTGGGGACTGCTCGGCATGTTCATCTTCGTCTCCTTTGCCATCTTCAGCAACGGCGCGCCGTCCGTGCTGCGGACCCTGGGCATGGCCCAGGTCCCCGACCTGGCCGGTCCGTTCTCCCTTTCCCTCGTGCCGGTGGCCTTCATCATCAGCCTGACCATGAACCTGATCCAGGCGCCGGTGCTGATGGTCCTGCACAAGATCTCCGACAACCACATCGCCCACACCGGCGGCTCCCTGCGCCGGTATCTGTCCACCAGGCTGGACATGGCCGCATCGTTCCGGGAGATCGACTGGAACGTCATGTGGGGCTTTGTCTTCAAGAAGACCATCCCGCTTTTCTGGATACCGGCCCACACCATCACCTTCCTTTTGCCGCCCTATCTGCGGGTCCTCTTTGCCGCGGCGCTCGGCACCGTGCTTGGCGTCTTCCTCTCTCTGGCCGCGCAATCCGCGCACCAGGGGCAGGGAGGGGCCAAGGCAGCCCGCGCAGAGAGCGCCGCTGGAGTCTGAAACCGCCGTGCCGACGCTCTCGAAGGTCGGGATATGCCCCACCACGACAGGGGCCGCTCCGGTTCCACCGGGCGACGGGATTCTCACCACCCCCCGGATATCCTCCACACCCGACCTGCCGCCGCCCGTGCCAGTGCGGGCGGCGGCGCTCCACCTTTCCATGCTGCCCCAGTGCATATTATGCAGAGTTCGCGCTGGAGTTCTTGCGCGGACGTGGGTATGACAGGCCTCACGAGCATGACGACACGGCCATGGATACTTCCCGCGGCATGTTGCCCGCGTCACTTCCCGGACAGGTCCGTTTTACCTCTTGTCGCCCTTTACTTCCTTATGCTATAATTTATATTATACAAGACCCCGGGCGGAGATGAACCGTCCCTGGGCGAGCCCTGCATGGCGCGTCTGCCGGCGTGCCTGCGCGGATCGGGAATGCGAGCCGGCGAATGAATCCCGGACGGTCCCCCAGACCGGGAGCCCCTCCGGGCAACTTTCAACCCCCCAGAGCCTATGGACGTCATCAATCTTTCGATTTCACCTGACTTGGAGTTCATCCGTGCGGTGGAGGAGGAGAGCGGGCAGAATGTGTCGCTCTGCTACCAGTGCGGGAACTGCACGGCGGGGTGTCCGTACACCTTCGTCTACGACATCCCGGTGAGCCAGGTCATGCGCTACCTGCAGGCCGGGCAGAAGGAGAAGCTTCTGTCCTGCCGGTCGATCTGGCTGTGCGCCACGTGCGAGTCGTGCACCACGCGCTGCCCGAACGAGATCGACGTGGCCCGGATCATGGACACCTTGCGCCACATGGCCAGGCGCGAGGGGTATGCGGCCGAGAAGAACGTGAAGACCTTCTGGGACAGCTTTTTGAATTCGGTGCGCAAGCACGGCCGGGCCTTCGAGATGGGGCTGCTGGTGGAGTACATCGCCAGAAGCGGCCGGTTCTGGACCGACCTGGATCTGGGACCGAAGATGCTGCCCAAGGGCAAGCTCGCCTTTCGGCCCCACGAGATCAGGGGCAAGGCCGAGGTGGCCAAGATTTTCGAGCGCTTCGAGCAGGAGAATGCCAGATGAGCCCGCGCTACGCCTACTATCCGGGCTGCTCGGGCCTGGGCACGTCCATGGAGTACGAGTCCTCGACCCGGGCGGTCCTGTCCGCCTTGTCGCTCGACCTGATCGAGATTCCGGACTGGAGCTGCTGCGGCTCGACCCCGGCGCACACCGTGGACCACGTGCTGTCCTGCGCGCTGGCCGCGCGCAACCTGGCCCTGGCCGAGGAGGCCGGAGCCGAGACTGTGATCACGCCCTGCCCGTCGTGCCTGACGAACCTCAAGGTCGCGGTGCACCGCATGGCCGAGCCGGCCTTCAAGGACAGGGTCAACAAGCTGCTGGACCGGCCCTTCTCGGGCAAGGTGCAGGTCAAATCCGTGCTCCAGGCCCTCTATGAGGACATCGGGCCGGAGGAACTGGCCAAACGGGTGGTCAAGCCGCTCACGGGCCTTTCTATCGCGCCCTATTACGGCTGCATCATGAACCGGCCGCCAGAGGTCATGGAGTTCGACGACCATGAGAACCCGGTGGCCATGGACCGCTTGCTGGCCGCGGTGGGCGTTGACGTGCGGCCCTATCCGCTCAAGGTCGAATGCTGCGGGGCGTCCTACGGCATCGCGCGCAACGACGTGGTCATGCGCCTCTCGGGCAAACTGCTGGAGATGGCGGTGGACGTGGGCGCCGCGGCCATGGCCACGGCCTGCCCGCTGTGCCAGATGAACCTCGATCTGCGCCAGGGGCAGGTCAACGCGGCCACGCACAGCCATTACGAGCTGCCGATCTTCTACTACACGCAGCTGATCGGCCTGGCCCTGGGCCTGCCGGCGCGCGAGGTGGGGCTAGGCAAGCTCTGCGTGGACCCGCGGCCGCTTCTGTCCTCCCTCGAGGCGGCGCAGAAGCAGGCAGCGAACGCGTAAGGTCCGGACGGTT